>PKTT01000041.1 GCA_002869015.1 Deltaproteobacteria bacterium | reverse complement strand
TTCATGAGCGAGGAGTCGAGGTCGCACGCAATCAACGTGGTTTTGCCCAGGTTCCTCAAGGAGGGCTTCGCCAAGGAGGTTGAATATACCTTTATCAAAAAGAGCGGCGAGCCCATCGACGTACTGCTCTCCGCGATAGCGGAGAGGGACGAAGAGGGGAAAATATTCCGATCAATTGCGGTCCTAATAGATGTGACGGAGCGTAAGCGCGCTGAACGAGGTCTCCAGAAGGCCCGCAAAATGCTTGAAAACTACTCCCGTGATTTAGAGCGACAGGTTCGGGAGCGTACCCTTGAGATAACTAATATCTTGAAATACACCCCCGCCGTAGTCTCCCTAAAGGACAGGGACGGCAGGTACCTCCTCGTTAATTCGCGCTTTTCAGAGATGTTCAACATTGCGGCCGATAGGGTGCGTGGGCGTAGCGACGAGGAGATATTCCCCCCCGAGGTTGCCGCCCTGCTCAGCGGAAACGATGGGCGCGTCCTTGAAAAGAAGGAACCCTTCAGCGTAGAGGAGCGCATGGAGTGGGAGGGGGCGGTGGGTGTCTACCTTTCAGTCAAGTTTCCGCTATTTGATGAGGGGGGGGTGGTCACTGGGGTTGGCTCTATTTCCACAGATGTCACTGCCCTTAAGGAGGCTCAAGAGGAGCTGCGAAGGCTCTCTTCCAGAGTCCTTGAGGGGCAGGAGCGGGAGCGTGCTGCTGTGGCGAGGGAGCTGCACGACGAGCTAGGGCAGGTGCTGACCGCGCTTAAGATGGATGCGGTGTGGTTGTCCGACAGGCTTAAGGGCGGCGATGAAAAGGCAGCCGCCCACGCGCTAAAGATGTCGGAGAACATAGATAGAACTATCGACGAGGTCAGGGGCATGGTGATGAGCCTGAGGCCGGGAGTCCTTGACGATCTCGGCTTGATTGCGGCCCTTGAATGGCTCAGCGATGAAGTTGAAAGGCGCACCGGAATACCCTGTACCTTCCGCCACTCCGACCTGCCCCGTTTGGGAAGCGCAGCGGAGACAGCGATTTACCGTATTGCGCAGGAGGCGTTGACAAACGTAGCGCGCCACTCCGGTGCGGCTCGCGCGGAGGTTGCATTGAAGCGGGAGGAGGGAAACCTTATACTGACGGTTCACGATGATGGTGAGGGCTTCGAGGTCGGGCCGGAGAAGCAATTTGAAAGCTATGGCCTTTCCGGGATAAGGGAGAGAGCGGAGCTAATAGGTGGCATAGTGGAAATAACGTCTGATTCCTCAGGCGGTACGAAGGTGAAGTTTACACTGCCTATCGAGGGCCACATCAGGGAGATTGAAAATTGATAAAGGTCTTGCTGGCGGAGGATCACAGCCTTGTTAGGGCTGGGCTTTGCCGCCTTGTTGATGAGTCAGGCCACATTGAGGTAGTCGCTGAGGCCGAGGATGGCAAACAGGCGCTGGACCTTATCCGTAAAGTATCCCCCGACGTAGCCGTCATAGATATCTCCATGCCTGCGATGGATGGCTTTGAGCTGCTTGCCGCGATATCCTCGGAGTTCCCCTCACTTCCCGTTATAGTGTTGACCATGCATGAGGAGCCTCAATACGTAGTGCGCGCCATCTCTTCGGGGGCCAAGGGCTATATCACTAAACGCTCCGCCCCGGAGCAACTGGTAGAGGCGATTGGAAAGGTCTATGGAGGCGGCCTCTTTTTGACTTCATTCGCGGCGGAGGCGCTGGCTATAAACGCTGCGGGTGGCGGGAAACTGGATTCGCCCCTGGAAGAGCTCTCTAATAGGGAGATACAGGTCTTGCGCAGGCTCGCAATGGGGCAGATGAACCGTGAGATAGCGGAGGCGCTCTCCATCAGCATCAAGACAGTAGATACCTATCGCCAGCGGATACTAAAAAAGTTGGGCCTTAGAAACAACGCAGAGCTCTCACGGTTCGCTATAAAGCAGGGCCTTGTCGACCTTTAGAGACCAAAGCCCTTTTTTGTAAGAAAAACTCTGACCCAAAAATCAGAAACCTCCCGATTTGTAACTTTCTTTTTCACTTATATACTCCTTGAATAGGTTCTTATCGCATACATTATTTTTTAGCGGGTAAACCCTAATGACAGGAGAAGTGAAATGAAGAGGCTTAATCTTGTAATTGCTGCACTTGCGGCACTTGCGCTCATCCCCTCCACCTCCCTAGCCAAGGACAAGTACGTCTTCGGCGGAGGTCCCGCAGGCGGCACTTTCCAGGTGGTTGCTAACGCCATTCAGGTCTACGGGCCAATCAAAAATGGCGATTACTCAGTCAAAGCACAGTCTTCCGGCGGCTCCGTCGAGAACCTGCGCACTGTCGACTCCGGCAAGGTTGATTTCGGCACGGTTTACTCAGGTCACGTCTACCTCGGCCGCAACGGTATGCTGAAAAACGATGACAAAAAGTATGAGAACGTACTCGCCGTGGCCTATCTCTATGGCGCTCCCGCGCAGCTGGTCGTGAAAGCCGACTCCGGCATCAAGTCCGTTAAGGACCTTGTAGGCAAAAAGGTTGGGGTCGGTAATGCCGGTTCCGGCGCATACGCCAACTGTGAGCTCTTCTTCACCCATATGGGAATCTGGGACAAGATTGAGCGCAACGCGATGGGCTACAACGACGCAGCTCAGGCTTTTGGAAATAATCAGCTTGATGCTTTCTGGCTCTTTACCGCCTTCCCCAGCGGCGCGGTGATCATGGCGGCTCAGACCAATGAGATCGCCCTCGTTGACCTCGATGCCGATGCAAAGGCCGGCGGCTTTTACGAGAAGTACCCCTACTTCGCAAAACTCACCATCCCCGGCGACACCTACAGGGGCGTAGAGGATGACACCGGCTCCTTCCAGGACTCCACCCTCTGGGTAGCTAACGCCAATGTCCCGGATGATGTGGTCTACGATATGCTCTCCAAAGTCTTCACCGATGAGGGCCTTGCCCACATGCGTGAGCAGAAGAAGACCTTCAAAGAGATGGCAATTGAAAAGGGCGTAAACGGCATTGTCACCCCGATGCACCCCGGCGCTATCAAGTTCTGGAAAGAGCAGGGCGTCCTTAAGTAAATAATGAGAAACAAGAGGCGGACGGAGCAATTGGCGCCGTCCGCCTCTCAATTTTCCAGGATGGTTAGAAGTGTACGAAAACTTACGCAGATTTGAACAGATTCTCTTCGACCTCTGCTCCCTCATCTTGGTGGGATTTTATTCCTACTCGGCCGTAGGTGAACCTGCGGCTACCCAGTATCACCGGGGTATCTACATCCTGGTAACTTACGTATTAGTCTTCCTTACCTACAGGACGAAGATGAAGTTCGGGCGGGTCATCGACTACCTGCTCATCGTTCTAAGTACGATCACGATTATTTATTGGATAGCAAATTTTGAGGATATCAACTACCGGATGGGCGCCGAAACCGATATTGACATGGCCATGGCCGTGGTTGGCGTCCTACTGGGCATAGAGTTGGCCCGTCGCGTAGTCGGCAACATATTCGTATTCATAGGCGTGCTGCTCCTGCTTTACGGTGTCTACGGCGAGTATATGCCGGAGCTAATCTCACACGCAGGAGATACCTTCCCAAGCCTCTGCGTATCCATATTTTACCGTAGCGACGGCGTATTCGGCATAATGGCGAACGTACTTGCTACATACATACTTTTGTTTGTAATCTTCGGCGCCTTCCTGGAAAAATGCGGCGCGCAGAAGTTCTTCATAGATTTTCCACTGGCGGCTGTCGGTCATAAGGTCGGCGGCCCGGCGAAAGTCGCGGTCATTGCCAGCGGGCTCTTCGGCTCTATATCGGGTTCCGCCATAGCCAATACGGTATCCACCGGGACATTCACGATCCCGATGATGAAGCGCGCCGGCTTCAGACCACATGTAGCGGGCGCAATTGAGCCCGCAGCCTCTATAGGCGGTATGTTCATGCCTCCGATTATGGGTGCCGGCGGCTTCATAATGGCTGAGATGACCGGCATGCCTTACTCGTGGATCATGCTCGTCTCGCTCTTCCCGGCGCTCATGTATTTTTTCAGCGTCTTCGTTATGGTTCACTACGAGGCCAAAATCCACGGCGTGGTGGGGGAGAAACATGAGGTTTCCGCCCTTGAGATAGTAAAGCAGGAGTGGTTTTACATACTCCCGCTACTATCCATTACCGTACTTATGCTCTTTAACTACTCCCCCGCATACTCGGCGGTCATAGGTATCGGCACATGTATTGTCGTAAGCTGGTTCCGTAAAGATACGAGGATGGGTGCGCTGGAGCTGTTGGAGGCGGCGCGCGAGGGTACGGAGAACAGCCTCAAAATAGGCGCAACGGTCGGCGTAATAGGCATAATTATCGGCGTCCTGACTTACAGCGGCGTTGTGCTGACCTTCGCTGACATTGTAATTGAGCTTGCTCACGGCTCGCTCTTTATGACTATTCTTCTCATAGCGCTTGCCTCTCTTGTTCTTGGTATGGGTGTTCCGGTTACCGCAGCCTACCTTATAACCGCAGTCGTTGCGGTGCCCGCCCTTACCCATCTGGGAGTCAACGAGATTGCAGCGCACATGATCGTCTACTGGCTTAGCCAGGACTCCAATATTACGCCGCCTGTTTGTATCGCCGCTTTTGCAGGAGCGACGATTGCGCAGGCGAATATGTGGAAGACAGCGTTTACATCCTTTAAATTCGCCAAATTTCTCTACCTGGCGCCATTCCTCTTCGGTTATGTCCCGGCCTTCAGCCTTGACGGCACACCGGGTGATATTGCGAAGGTATTCTTCGTTATAATACTGGGCACCTACTTTTACGCTTACCTCCTCAGCGGTGTTTGGCTCCACCAGATAAAGGAGAGAGCCTTCAAGGAGATGTGGCTGCCAGTCGCGACTCTTGCCATCGTTTTGGTTTTCGTCGGCTATAGCTATAGCGTTAAGAGCGCTGCAAAAACTATCCTGACAGATTCCATCGCAACCGTTGACGCCTCCATCGAAGACTTTTATGGCAAAAAGCCTACGACCACGTACAAGGAGATTCGGGTAAGCACCTTTAGCAAGTTCCCGATGATGGTGCGCGATATAGAGGTAAAGCTTGGGACGCGCAAACTTTTTGGCGCAAAATCGTTAACTTTCGATGAGGCCGAGGATGGCACTGGCTTTCTCGTAAATGGTGAAGAGGTGAGAATAAGGGAGGCCGCCCTCGGCGAGTGGGGAGAGGGCTTAGGGCTTGAGGACCTACCCTATGCAAAGCTCAATTTTGACGGTTTTTACGACACTTCAGGTGGCGAGGGAACATTTGTCATAAGAGACTTCACGATAACGGGAGATGGATTTGCAGATTTTGCCGGTACAATTGCGTTGACGAATTTCTCCCCAGCTCTGCCCTTTGTCAAGGGTGTTAGGGACGCTTCACTTACAGAGCTTGAGTTTACGGCTGACGGTAGCGGCTATTTGAAGCGGCTTCTTAGGCAGATAGCAAGGGGCAGGGACCAAAAGCGCAGTGAGATGCTTGCAGAGGGCAAGGCGGCTGTTGAGGAGAAGATAGCTGCCACAAGTGGCGAGGAGGCTGATTCGCTAAGAGCGCTTATCTCATTCTTTGACGCTGTCGACAACCTTACGGTGAAGTTCAACTTCTCCGGCCCTGTCCCGGTGGATCGCTTTATCGAGGAGATAAAAGAGCCTGGTTCTCTTTTAGATAAGTATGAAATATCCTTCGCCCACGAGGGTGAGTAATACGGCATAAAAAAAGGCCGGCCCTCTCGGGTCGGCCTTTTCATATTCTCTCTGTGTCTTCTAGAAAAGCTGGCTTTTCTTGCGTTTTTTAGCGCCGGAGAGACCAAGTATCCACCCGATTATAAAGACCAGCGCTCCCGCCAAAAACCACTTAATACTCTCCATCTTCTCTAGCTCATCCGTGCGTTCGGTTAAAGTGGCGTTCTCCTCACTTAGGGCGGCGTTCTCCTCCGCCAAGCTGTCGCGTTCATCAGAGATGCCGACTACGTTGCCCGATTTCTTCAGGAGAGAGTTGTACTTCTCCTTAACGGAGGCCAACTCGCCCTCAAGCTGCTTTGCTCTTTTGCGCGCCTCGGAAAAGCCCTTGTCACTATCCGAAAGTTCGCGTTCCATCCGCTCTCGCGCGCTTTTTAAGGCTTCGATTGCCTCTGCCTCACCCTGCTTCGCCTCGGCGAGCGCTGCTTTGGCGGAGGAAAGCTCCCTCTCGACCCTTGCAAGCCTGAACGCTGCTGGTGCTTCGCTTACCGTGTATTGTGTCGGTACCCAGCCGACCTCTCCATTTTCAGTGCGCACCTTCTGAAAAACTTGCCCCGCCTCCAAAAGTTCGAGGGAATCCCCTGTCCTTAGGAGCCTGATAGAGGGCGCATTTTCTTGCGGTGCTTCCCGCAAATTAACCAGTACAAGGTCCCTTATATAGATTGTATCTGCGTACGCAAGGGCTGAGAGTGTCATAGTTATCGTGATAAAGGCGCATATCTTAAGCACTTTTAGCATTGTTCCGACCTCAACTTCATAGAGATATTTTTAGTCACGGTAAGTAAAACATGGGATAGCCATATTGTAAAGAAAGCTCATCGCCCTGGAGAAAAGATAGAAAACTTTATTCGGGGACAGCAGAAGACAAAAAAACCCGCGCCATTATTTGACAAATCCGCAGATAGTGGCAAGGTGTGTATATATTCACAGTTTGTCCTGCCGCCCCCCCTGTGCCCTTTTTGTCGTCTAGGGCCGGGGGGGATTTTTTACTTCTTCCCGAATCATTTCATTATCACACTTTTAGAGTCTTACCGGCTGGGGTATTATTTTCCTATGGATAGGCGGGTATTGCCTGTGGATGCCATAGTCCTGGCCGGTACACGTGAAGGATATGTTCCGGTTGGAGAGGACAGGGGCAATAAGTGTCTCCTTGAGGTTGGGGGGAGACCGCTGGTAAGTCATGTCCTCGCAGCGATTAAGTCTTCTCCTTTGGTTGGAAATATCTACCTGGTAGGACATGTAGCCGAGCTCTCCGATACGCTTGATGAGGATATGCTTGAGGGGGTGTTTACCGTTGAGCAAGGCTCCAATCTGGTTGAGAATGTGACGATTGGTTATACGGCAAAGCTAAAGGAAAATACCGACCCCTACGTTATTATCCTCTCGGGTGATATGCCCTTCTTGACCTCGACCGAGGTCGAACGTTTCATATCTCGTTCAGGCTACAGGAACTTCGGCTGTGTGGTGGGTTTTAGCTCCAAGAGTTCGCTGGTACCCTTCGAGGCTTATTCCATAAAGCTGGGGTGTATATACTTCAGGCAGTTTACAGGGCGAATTGCAAATATGCTAATTGCGGACCCCTCATCGGCAACAAACCTTGAATATCTTCGAAAACTTTATAAGCTCAGGTACCAAAAGCGCTTTAAAAACTATGTGAAACTCGTTCAAATGCTATTGGAGAGCGATTTGGACAAATTCGCGCTTATGAAGTTGAGCTTCCTGGCGCAGCTGGGGCTCAGGTTGGATAATTGGGGCTTGAGGGGGCTTGCGAGGCTGGTTGGAAGGTTTTCTGACGTTGGCGTTTTTGAGCGCAACATAACGAGAATTTTCGGTACACGTTTCCATGCGTTCTGCATGGAGGACTCCTTTGGCGCCCTAGATGTAGACTCAGTTAATGAGCTCGAGGTTTACAGGAGAAACTTCTCCCGTTTCAGCAGCTACGTTAAGGAGCGGGTTGGCGAGCTCATCAAGGGACAATGAGCACGGGCACCTTTGATGAATGGAGGACTTTGTGCGTTACGCTGCCAAGCACCAACCCTGCCAGGTCGCTTAGTCCTCTTCCTCCCATAACAACCAGATCGCACTTCTCAACCTCGGCGCACTTGACTATGGCTCTTGCAGGGTCGCCCTCAAGGATTATCGTCTCGAAAACCGCCGTTCCCTCTCTTAGCATCTCCTCAAAGGGTTCCAGGATGTGCCTTGCCTCATCCAGCTGTTGGTCCAACGCACGCTGGTAGAATGGCTCACCAAGCAGTTCGCTTATCTTCGGCCTGACGTAGAGGAGGATAATGGAACCTTTCCCCTCGGTTGAGAATTTGGCGGCCCAATCCATGGCCCTCTTTGAATGTTCGGACCCATCTACGGGCAACAACACCTTGCCAAATGATAGTCCAGCCATATCTAATTTCTCCTTATATTGTGTGTCTTAAGAAGAATATAAACCGCAAAAACAAGTTGGCAAGCTACTTCCGGCCCCTCGAACCTGAGCGGCCCTTCGATACTTTTACCTTTTGAGGTCTTAATTTGGACCGCCCCTTTGCCTGCTTTGCTTTTGGAAGCGGCGTTGTCAACCTGAGGTGGCAGGTAACCTCGTTTTTATTTCTGTAAAGGTGCTTTGACGCAATCTGACACTTGGCCCCAGCTTTCTCGACACGTCGCTTGATCCCGTCAAGCAGCTCTCCGATACCACTTGTTCGCTCCCTCTCCGTCAGCCTTAATTTAAATAGCGCCTCGCGGAGGAGTAGCCCTTCAACAACCCACCTGGCGACGAGGTCGCATATGAGTTTCGCCGGAGCTGATATATCTGAAAATAACCAGTGAACAGGTATCTCCGGCTTGTAGGAGAGGTTGTCAGCAATGACGGAAGTAAGGAGGTTGGAGGCCCTAAGAGGAGCTGGAAGCTCTGTTCGATCCACAGCGGTGGTTAATAGTCCTCGTCTCGTCAGCTCCCACGACCAACCACCTGGCAACGCCCCCAGATTTACTGTACGCATACCGGCTTTGAGGCGGGTGAGGTGTTCACCCTGCGGGATAAAAAAATCCAAAGCCTCTGAGAGCTCAACAGCGCTGGTGTTGGGTGCTTCGCCACCAGGGGTTTTTTTAGAGATATCTAGAGGATAGGGAGCGGCGAGGTGAGGGTCGCTAACACCTACGAAGGCCAGTGTGTTGGATGCAATGTAAAGGTGCAGACGCGGCAGCCCCCTTGACGGCTCTGGCATCAAGCCCTTCGCTCGGAGAGTTTTCTCCAGCGTAACTTCAACCTTATTTGCCAGCTCTGTTAGCGCCTGCCCTTTTGGAGTCTCGGGCCTTTGTACTATGACGGAGGAGTATCCTCTCGCCATTCGCTCATTTTTCCGCCAGTCCAGCGCGGCGCCGACAGCGCTTTCAAGCAGCTCCTCGGCGGTTTCAACTTCGACCTCTGCGAAAAGATAGATTGCCGCCCTTGAAAATGTGAAGGTTTTAGCTGTGACGGCTCTCCAGGGTTTTCTATCCCTGCCGGGGAAATCGCCTTCAACGATGAGCCAACCCTGCTTTACCGTTAAGGGGAAACCCTTCGCTAGCTTTACGTTGACCTTGCCTTGCGCTTCCTTGTAGAGGTCCCGCTCAAAGCCTGGTCTTGAGGTGAGTAGCCATGTATCCATCTATTTAGATTTCATTGGGAGGGGGGGATGTAGCCGACCTTTACGAGGACCTCCCCTTTGATTACCTGGACCTTCAATGTGTCCGCAGCGGACTTCCATGCTTTCTCCTTGCCTGAACCCCTGAAGTCCAGTGAAAAAGTTCGGCTTCTCATCGATGATTTGCTTATCGACTCATCAGCAAGAAAAAATTCATAACGCGCCATGGATCTGAAGTCGGATAAATTTACGAATCTGCCGGTTATCTCTTTGAAGGAGGGAATAGAAAAGCTCTTCTCCTCGCCCTCCTTGACCACCTGCTCCTCCATGGGGATGAGCTTGGCTGAAAGTTCACCAGCGCCGGTGAAGATTCTCACGGCAATGCCGTCAGCCTCCATGATTGAGAAGAGGAGTGTTTCAGATTTGCCGCTCTGAAGGATCACCTTCTCCCCAATCGGAGTGGTGCCGAGAACGGGATAAAGAATAGCCAGCCCTCCACGCTCACCGCCGTCAAAGGAGAGAGTTATAGCGTTATCCCTGACGGTTTTGACGAGAAATATCTCTCCGGCGAGGACGTCTCGAAAAAACTGCGGCGTTAGCGTTTCAGACTCTGGTAACCTCTCAAGCCAGTCTTCATTCGCTTTGGCGGGCTCCGTTGCTATGAATAGCAGCAGCGCCAAAATTGTAAATAGGAATAACCTTCCGGGCTTCACAGACAATCCCCTTTTATAATCCCGCCAGCTAAGATAAGACACCGGATGTTTAAATGATTATCGGTGCGTATGCAAGAATTTTCACCTAATCAGTCAATGAGCCTAGAGAGAAGCACCGGGCATTTGGCTTTTCGTAATATCTTCTCCGATACGGAGCCGAGAAACACCTGCCCAAGCGGACCCTTGCCGTGGCTGGCGAGGACAATAAGGTCCGCGCCTATCTTCTCCGCGGTATCGATAATTATAGCGGGAGCATGGCCTGTCTCGACAATTATTGAGGCTATGCGGCGCTCCTCCTCAGGGCTGTCAAGGAGCTTTCCCCGCAAAAATTCATGTACCCTGCGTTTAATCTCTTCTGCCGTGTCGTCTTTCAATTCCAGACCGAGCTCCGCCAGCTTTTCTCCTCCCATCATCGTTGAGATGTAGTTGACCATGGAGTAGTCGAGCGGTGGAATCACATGGATTATCTGTATCTCGCCATCGTAGTGTTTTGCAATTGAAACGGCATGGCTGAAAGCCTTCGCGGAGTTCTCCGACAGGTCCGTAGCGTAGAGGACCTTTTTATATTCCGGTATCAAGGCAATCCTCCTTTAGGCGCTAAGCGGGCTTTCGCCGCGAACGCGGAATTTTTGGACGAAGTAGATGAGCCCCATAAGGGCCAGGCCGGGTAAGTACATCCAAAAGCGCATCTCATAGTCGACACCGGCTAGGAATGCGGTGAAGTCCGGCCGTAGCATCATCATCGTAACGACAAGCAAGAGAATCATCTCATACCACTTGTTCCTTGTCGCAAACCACCCCTGCGTAGCCGAAGCAAAGGCAAAGGTGCCGGCGCATGTCATTAGGAAGATGAAAAAAGCCACTAAAAAGCTGTCGATGTTCCAGAGGATGAGGTCATGATTAAGTATGAACATGAAGGGCAAAATCGCCGTCCTTATGTCATACATAAAGCCTTGTATCCCAGTCGGGATGGGGGGTGATTTGGCGATTGCGGAAGCAGCATAGGCCGCAAGCCCCACCGGCGGCGTGTCATCCGCGAGAATCCCGAAGTAAAAGCAGAAAAGGTGCGCCGCGATCAAGGGCACGAAGAAGGATTGATAGTCTGCAATTGCTACGATGGCGGGGGCGGTAAGTGAGGCCATTACGATGTAGGTAGCGGTAGTAGGTAGCCCCATGCCTATCAAGAGACTCGCGAAAGCTGTAATGGCGAGCATCATGTAGATGTTGCCACCTGAGAGTATGTCGATAATCTCTGTTATCAATCCACCGAGGCCCATCGTCACCACGCCAACGATTATCCCCGCCGCCGCAGTAGCAACCGCTACGCTTACCATATTCCTAGCGCCGGAAATTAGCCCCTGCAAAATCTCGCTTATACTCAACTTGATAGCGTCGCCAATTGAGCCCCCCCTCTGCCATGCCCTAACCGGGTGTTGCAGGAGCATAACGACGATGAGGGTAATGACAGCGCGGAAGGCTGCGAGGTCAGGGGAGTGGCGGGGCACTATTAGCTCATATAAGAGGACAAATAGTGGAACCAGGTAGTGAAGTCCCCCAAAGAGGGTTTTGAAAAAAGATGGCAGGTCCGCCTTAGGTAGGCCCTCAAGCCCCAGCTTGCAAGCTTCGATGTGGGTTAGATAAAAGAGGGTGGCGTAGGAGGCGAAGGCTGGAATGGCTGCGGCTTTACAAACATCCAGATAGGGTACGTTTACATACTCCGCTATGATGAATGCGGCGGCCCCCATTATGGGTGGCATTATCTGTCCATCCGTGGAGGCTGCAACCTCAATCGCCGCAGCTTTTTTGGGTGGGTAGCCCACCTTTTTCATGAGGGGTATGGTGAAGGTACCGGTGGTTACCACGTTAGCTATTGAGGAGCCTGAGACTAGGCCTGTGAGGCCGCTTGCCATTACCGCGGCCTTTGCTGGGCCACCCTTGTACTTGCCGAGCAGGCTCATCGCAAGGTCGATGAAGAAGATACCCCCGCCGGCTTTTTCAAGCATAGACCCGAAAAGCACGAATAGAAATACGATGGTAGCGGAGACGTCCAGAGGTATCCCGAATATGCCCTCTGTGGTAAGCGATATCTGGGTAACATACCTGTTTACCGAAACACCTTTAAAGGCAATGACGTCGGGCATGTATGGCCCTAAAAACGAGTATAGGGTGAAAACAATTGCTATAACGGGCAGGGCAGGGCCGATCACCCTTCTCGCGGCTTCAAGGAGGAAGATTACGAGAGAAACGCCAAAAAATAGGTCCATTACCGAAGGTTGGCCGATGCGGGTTATAAGCTCATCGTAAAATACTGCTATATAGAGGCCAGAGCATATTGCGAGGGCGGCTAGAAGCATATCCGCTAATGGGATCGTGTGCTTGGCGCTTAGCCACCTGAGCCCCGGAATCGATACCGTCCTCCTGAGCGTCGGGTAGGAGAGAAATACGATGGCGAATGCAAAGGCAAGATGTATCGCCCTTATGTAGGTCGAATCAATGAGAAGCCAGCTCGCAAGGGAGAGCTGGAAGATGGACCATGCCAGCGCTATCAAAGGAACCAGCCACTTTAGGTAGCCGGTTGGCCTCCTGAGCCCAAGCTCCTCCTCCTCCTTCATTTTTCTTGCTACATCCAGCCCGCGATCTTCCTCATTTTGGATATCGGACATCATGAACTCCCGCCCTAGCTATGTCTTTAACCGCTTATGGAACATTGACTCCCGTAAAGTAAAACGGCGGGGCGCTTGCCCCGCCGTTCTGATCGGAAACTGATTTTTAGAGAAGTCCCGCCTCTTTGTAATACTTCATGGCGCCGGGGTGAATCGGGGCGCTTAGACCCTGAAGCATAGACTCCTTAGTTAGGATCTGATAGGCCGGGTGGAGTTTTTTGAACTCATCAAAGTTGTCAAAAACCTCTTTTACTATCGCGTAGACTACATCGTCGGGTACATCTGCGCGGGTGACGAAGGTGGCCTTGACGCCGAAGGTCTTTGCATCTTCTTCATTTGCTACGCCGGGGTACATGCTTACCGGGATAGAGGCGGGGGCGTAGTAGGAGAACTTGTCGGTGAGTTTTTTGACTGTTTCATCTTTAATCTCGACGAAACGTACTTTTCTTGTGCCTGCAACCGCTTCTTTTACTGAACCGTTGGGATGACCTACGGTGTAAAAGAATGCGTCGATGCGGCCGTCCTGAAGCATACCTGCTGACTCGGCTGCTTTTAGACCCTCAGCCTGGAAATCTTTTTCGGGGTCAAGTCCGGCGGCTTCCAGAAGATCCATAGCGTTGCCGCGCTGGCCGGAGCCGGGGTTGCCGATATTTATGATTTTGCCCTTAAAGTCTGCTACTTCCTTGATGCCGGACTCGTCAGCGGCAACGATCGTCACGGACTCGGGGTGTATGGAGAAGACTGCCCTTAGGTCCTTCTGGGGTTTGCCGTCCCAATCCGCGGTTCCATTGTAGGCCTGGTACTGACGGTCTGACTGAACAACGCCGAACTCCAGGTCGCCGGACATGATCGCATTGACGTTGAAGACGGAGCCGCCTGTGGATTCAACAGTTGCGCGGATGCCGTACTCATCACGTTTTTTGTTTACCATCTTAGAGATCGCGCCGCCGGTGGGGTAGTAGACGCCTGTGACGCCACCGGTGCCTATTGTGACGTACTTCGTTGCAGCTAGTGCTCCCGTTGAGAAGATTGCAGATAGTCCAACCGCAAGTGACAGAACAAATAGTTTCTTCATGCGACTCTCCTTTTATGAAAGTAAAACAAGATCATCACGCAAGTTAAAAAGTGGTGATGAAGAAAGCATAAATACAGTACCAGCAAGAGTTCGCCCCATCAAGAATTTTACTGAAAACTGCCAGTTATTCAGCTCTATTTGCTCAAACTGAAACAGTTTCAACCAATCAAATTAAATCAATATCTCCACACAAACAGCAAAAACCCTCCTTGTTGATGTGTCGACAATTAGAACCACCATATTTTGTGTCTTGTTATTTTTTTGTTTATCTATATAAACTAAATAATGAAAAGTTATTTAATACTAAATAGATTTGATTCACGGAGTTTTTGAGTTGGACGAAAAAAGGCCACGAAGAGCTCGCCGCACCGACCCTGTAGTCAGAGCCTACGGCGTCGGTGAGGTTGAAAAGCTGACCGGGATAAGCAGGATTACCCTGCATGTCTGGGACAGAAATGCTTTCGTAAGGCCTTCCCTAAGTCCCGGCGGCAAAGGCACCGGCAACAGGCGAAAATATTCATTTTCAGATGTTGTGGCTTTGAGGGTCATTAAAAGGCTTCGAGGAGAAGGAGTACCAATAAGAGCGCTAAAGAAAGTTGCGCAATATCTGAAAGAGCGGGAGGGGGTTGAAAACCCATTTGCAGAAAGGGTTTTGGCAATGAGCGGCTCTGATGTCGTCATGGTGAGCCCGGAGGAGGTCATTTCGGTGCTTGAAAAGCCGGGTCAGTATCTTCTCTTGCTCAACTTAAACCTGGAGGATGAAGCAAAGGTTCTTCGGGCGGAGATATCAGAGTCAGTCGCCTGAGGGCGGCTCTCTGGAGGTATGCTATGAAAACGCAGGTGAGCATGTTGAGGGCGGAGCCGAGGCTTCAGGAGTCCCACGCCATGCTCGTGCACAGATGTAATGACGGCGTTGAGCGGCTTGCTAAAAGCGGCAATTTGAGCTTTAGCGGCTGTGCTTTCTCCAGCGACCTCCCCCTTGGTAAGGGTGAGTCTATCGAGATATTGCTATCAATTGACGGCAGGGTAGTAGAGGTGCGTGGAGAGATAGTGAGGAAGCGCAACTTGGGCGAGGTGGCCTATGAGATAGGCGTCCGTTTTACGCGCGTTCCAATGAGGGCGCAGCGTATGCTCGGCTCCCTAATGGAGATAGAGGGCCTAGCTATAAAAAATCGTCAGGGAAGATTTCAGGCGGTTGCCTGAGCCACCTAGCAATCAACTATCAATCGCTCCCTCAATCTTGGCGGCGATCTCCATTAGCATCACCTTCCTCTCCTTCAGCTTATCCCGGAAATCCTTCAGATCAGTATCGGCGATCTCCATCCGAAGTTCTGAGAGGTACGAAGAGATAACTTCGCTTAGCAGACAAGCTTCGTGGTTCTCGAATTCTACGGTCGCCATAGCCCACCTCCTCTGGTGCCACCCCTTACTACAAAGGCTAATACCGCCGGTCACGCTGTCAACCGATTTATAGAGCCAGGTCGGGCAGTTTTTTTTAAATATTAATCCTCTCCGTCCTCTTCGATTACCTCTGCTGGCAGCAGAGAAGGCCGCCTAAGGTAGCCCAAAAGCGCCCAGAAAGTTCCAAGCGTGAGGATCAGCGCGCCGTAGAGGACAAGCTGCACTCCCGGGTCCCGGTGGACGTTGAATATAGCCTGGTCCGCAGTATCAACCCCCATGAGCGTCATTTTTAGATCCCCGAATTTGGCTGTGCGAAGTTCATTGCTAAAGCCCAGGTATGAGGTGAATAGGCTTTGGCCCTTTACAGATGCCAGGGTGAGAAAGACCCCGGGGCCATTCCACTTGCCCATCCTCTGCCCGGGATAGAGGAAGTTGATTATCTCCAGTGTGCGCCCATCTTCTAGGGCTTTCTTGTCGGGAGCTGAAATCTTGACTACTCCCTTCCCTTCGATATCTATGATCACATCCCTGGGAGCGGGCCGTGACCTGTTGGGGTATACCACCGTAGAGCCGTAGATGAGAGGGCTATTTAGCTTTGCTTCTCCCGCATCAACCTTTGTTCCCCCAAGTTCCGAAAGGGTTATTTCGCTGACAGCGTCCAGCTCATTGCCGGCCGCGTCACGCTCTACCCTAAGCTCATCAAGAGTAAGCGTTAGCCCCAGCTCCTCTATATCAGTGCTTTCGCCGGGGAAGAGCGATATGTTCTGCACCCGGCTACCCCAGCCGCTTCCCATAACGAACCCGGTGAAGACAAGCAGGAAGCCCAGGTGGACGAGGAATTCACCCATGCCGCGAATCTTTTTCCTCCTCCTAAAGAACCAATTGACCGTACAAAATAGAAGGCTGGCAACCATCAGCCATGTAAGCGCGACGAGTATGTAGACCCAAAGGGAGCCGGGCCACTCTGCCGGAGCCATCCTCTCAAGCCACTGGCTGAAGGGAAGAGAGTCCATCTTCATCCAGAACTGGGGATCTCGCTTGTAAGCGAGGATTGACCCAAGGCCAAGGTCGAGGCACCAAAGTATTGCAAGTATTACGAAGGCCGAGGGGCTGACAAAGAGGTCCCATATTTTGGTTAAGGGGTTCGTCGTCGGTTCTTTCATATTTCTATCAATCATTTATCCACCTCCCTATTTCAGAGGGTGCGAGGTCTCGAAGAGGAGCCCAAGCCCGAGGAAGGTGAAGAGCACGAGGCCGAAGCCGGCTATGGTGAGCAGGTTGAGCGGAGTATTCTGCCATTTGGGTCTGTTCCTGACATGTATAAGCCCGGAGTAGTAAAACCAAAGGAGTGTTGACCAAAGACCTTTAATCCTCCATGTCCAGTAGCTGCCCCACGCAAGATAAGCCCATAGGCTCCCCGCTATCATGCACCAGGAGAAGAGGATGTATCCCAAGTAGATGCACTCATCCAGCATCCTTCTCTCCATGCCGCTGGTTGAAGCGGGAAACCCTATGAGCCTGTAAAGTGCCACAATCGCTCCAACCTCGAAGAGTCCGTAGGCCGCGAAGGAGGTGGAGACATGGAGAAAAAATAATGGTGTGTCAAGGGCCGGAGTTAGCGGCGCGAGGTTCATATCACCCTGCCCGGCTTTCCATAGCGCCAAGAGGGTGACGAGCATGGTGGCGGGTATTAGATTGGTCGCTTTATAGCGGATTGAGAAATAAAGTGTGATGCCTACAGCAAATATAGTGAGGAAATGGAGGGTGGAAAAGAGCCCGGTTACGGGAAGGAACCCAGCTGAAACCCATCTGGCTATTAGCAGCGCTAGCTGAACCGTGAACCCTGCGAAGGCAGCCGAGATTGCTATGGCAGCCCTCTTGCGCATAAGGGGCGAAGCCAGAAGCGCCAAGGCGTAGAGTGCGATAGTCGCGTAATGTGAATACAGCGTGTATTGGAACATCAACATCCCCACTGAGAAGAGTTAGGCTTTAAAACTTTAAGATACACCCAAATGTCACTTGTTTAAACAGCGCCGCTAATGAAGAGGACAAAAAAAGGGCCGCTTATGTGAGCGGCCCTTTAATTATGCTTTTGTAGATTGCTTACATAAGAGCTTCTATGAAGCACTCGGAAGTGCTTCCGGTCTCGCCAACGACCTCAAGCTGCTCTTTATCAAGCATTATTGCCTGGTCTTCCTCGGAAAAACCGGCGAATTCAAGCATTGTCTCGCCATTTGCTTCAATAGCCGCCTCGTCAAGCACGCCATTTGTCTCAATGTCCCTTGTGCTGAGGAAGCCGGAGACGTCGGTTATCTGGGTGTTTACAAGTGCGCCTTCGGGCGAGTGGCAATCGGTGCAGCCGTTGGCGCCGAGGGCCTCAGCCGCAGGGCGGATGTTGTGGAAGATGGAGAAGTTGTGGTCGGTCTCCGCATTCTCGTAGGGAGCTGCTACCAGAGTATCGCCATCTAGCTTGTATGCCGCTTCATTGGAGACGAATACCGGCACGCCTCCTGCGGGAGTCTGTGCGTGAGCCGCTAGGCCATTAAGCATCGCAACGATATCTTCGGTGTCTGATACGTTGGGCTTTTCTCCCGCGCCGTCGACTACTAGCTCGACTGGAACGGTCCGCGCGTTCATCTCTGACTTCAGGCCATCGTAAACAGCTTTAACATTTCTAAGAATGTAGGGCTGTATAGTGTTCTTACCTGCGGGCACATAGCCGAACCATGTGGAGGCCTTGGCGCCGTAGGGGTAGTATTTCTCAGGCATCGGGCCAGCTCCATCCGGATCATATTTCTTGATGAAGGGTGACCAGACGAAGCCCTCTTTGATCGCGCCGAAGTCACCGGCCCATCGGGGCGTCGTACCATCTCTCAGCATCCAGACCTGATTGCCGCTTGACATGTCAATGAGGTAGCCCATGTTATCCACCTTGTAGGGGATGTGGCAGGTCTGACAAGCAATGTTGTCGAGGTGCATTGGGCCGCCGAAGATATCCGAGTGCTGGTCGAGAATGTATTCGCCGTGGCAATCGTCGCAGTCGAAGGCGTTGGTGCCGTCGAGGTCGTTTCTTACGGAGCCGAGGCGCGCGTAGCCTTTGCCGATATTGTGAGCCATGCGCTCGGAGTCAGTCTCGCCAGCAAGGCCGTGGCAGTCTATGCAGTCCATACCCTGGTCGAAGTGAACATCCTTACCGGCAGCCCAACTGAAACCGCGCTTCTTGGAGTCTGCGCCGGAGTGGCAACGCAGACATGCAGCGGAGTTGGGAGAGGAGACAAAGATGTCGCCCTTAAGCCAAAGCTCGCCCTCGCCCTTGATGACAATGTTGCCGTTGTCGATACCGGAGGCGTAGCTGACGGTGGGGTCTGCGTCCCAATGCCACTCGCCGGACGCCCAGTCCTTGGAGTTGTTGTAGGCTTCGCTGGTGTAGTCGAAGATTTTGCCGGAGATGGAGCCGAGGTTGGCGCCGGCAACAGCCGCCCACTGGTAGTTGCGGTAGGAAATCTGCTTGAAGCGTGCGCCGAAGTTGTATGAAGGCATGTGGCAAAGGAGACAGTCGCCCTCAATAACACCGGTTACCTCGAAGGGATTCATTGGGAGCTCGCCGGTGTTGTTCTCATTTGTTGAGCTGGCGGCCATCATCGGGAAGAGGTCGCCATCAAACATTGACTCTGAGACGAGACCCAGATCGACCAACTCTGCGTAATCGGTGTCAAGCCTTACGTAGTTGCCATCACCGTCCACAGCGGCTGTACCGTCAGCGCCTCTGATGTACTCGGTGGAGCCGCTGCCGGGGTGGCATGCGCCGCAGGGGGGAACCTTGAGCAGGGTTGCCGGATTCAGCGCGCCCTTACCAATCCAATCAAAGGTTGTACGGTCCATACCCGCTTTAGCTATGGTTGCTGTATCTGCATCATTGTTTTTGGCAGCCAACTGGCTGCTAGCTGTTGCAGGGGGTCACCACTTGCCGTACATGCCGAGGGACTTGATAAAAGGCTTCTCCCCGGCGAGTCTGGTTTCGTCGTCAATGAGCTCATCGAAGCCCTGCATGAAGTGGAAACCGCTCGTGATCTTCTCGTAGTCGTGGCACTTTCCGCATGTCATCTTAGGGCTGTAAGGAGTAGTGCTGCCTTCAACTAGGGGGTAGCCTTCCTTGTCCAGAAGCTGGACGTCGGATAGGTGCGCCATAGCGGTAGAGGCTGCGGCGACCATCGCCGTACCCACTGCCAAGGCAGCGAGTTTTCGTAGAGTGCTTCTCTTCATTTTTTGCACCTCCTCTTTACGGTTGTGCATCTTGAGGTATCCCTCAGTTATCGAAAATCAAATCAAGACTAGTTAGAGTGACAGGTTGAGCAAAGGTCCGGTTCATGGCAGACCCTGCATGAGCGGGTGCCGCCGCGCTTGGCGATAAGGTCGGCGTGACCTCCCGCGAAACGAAAGCCGGCTCCGTAGTGGCTGAAGGGCTTGACCTGGTGGCACCTTGAGCACTCATCCGCCTGGTGGCAGGTATCGCACTGTTTTCGGTCAAAGTCGGCCTCGCGGCCGTGCCCTGACCTCGCCCAGGTGGGCGTGTGGCTCATTGGGCGCTCGGTTGCGTGGCAATCACTGCAAGTGGTTTCATCATGGCACCAGTTGCAGCTGTTGCTAAAGAGGGCCTGCGTTCCATGGATTCGCTCCCACCCGTTTGTGTGGTCTGCGGGTGCTTTTGCGATGTCGACCTCCGAATGACAGGTCGAACACTCAGAGGGTGCATCTCCGCCCTCTTTATGGCATGTCACGCATATATCCATGGCAGGCAGGTTGTTTGCGCTTATCTCTTCACCTTCGGTTGCTCCGTAAGCGTGGCAGCCTTTGCAGTCCATGTCCTCATGTGGGGAGTGGTCGAAAGATACGTCGGCATAGCTCAAAGGTTTGCCGGAGATCTTTCCGGCAACATCGTTTTTAACGTTGTCGACACAGCCTGTAATGAGGAGAGCCACCGCAAACCCCAGCCCGCTGAGTCCGATGAGAAGTTTTCTTGAGATTCTCATGGGTTCTCTCCTTTAGAAGTTGAAGTTTAGACGGGTAGTGAACTCGGAGACGGAGTCGATACCGTCATCCTCGTACAGTTCGTCAGTTTCATATTGATAGCGAAGGTCCAATGTGGCCAGGTCCATGACAGGGACCGTTCCCCAGAGACTTACGCCGGAAGTGTCGCGCTTCTTGCCCAGGGCGTCGTAGGTCTGCTGCGCCACAGAAGCACCAGCTTTGTAGCCCCCCTCAAACTTCTTCTCACCCAGGAGCGCCCAGCCCCATGAGTTCTCCTCGTCGAGGTCGTTGCGGAAGCGGGACTCGACCCAGCGGTTGACCTCGGCGTCTACACGCAAAGTACCTTTTTTGTAGCCGATACCTGCCGTAGCCTCATTAAAATCAGTGTTGTACTCGTCCTCGTCATCCTCATCTATGAGGTTGTGACGGCGTAACTTGCCGTATGCGAAGAACTCTCCAAAGATTTGCCGAAGCTCAACTGAGTAATCCGCATAGGGAGCGAAAGTGCCGAAGTTGAGGGCATCTACGTCTTCGTCGCCGAAGGCGGTGTAATCGAAGCCATAGGAGTCATCGGCGTCGGAGAGCTTCCTTTTATAGGTGAAGATGGCCTGGCCATTTTCCCAGCCGTTGACCACAGCCTCAGCGGAGAGCTCGACAGGGGATTCGTCGAAATGCCTGTAGGCGATGCGGCCTGTTGCTAAAGAGCCGAATTTTTGCACAACCGCAGCTTCGAAGGTGTTCTCCAGGTAGTAGATGTCTTCAAAGGTGAATCGTGTGGATGCGGAGGGACGGAGCTCAAAGTTAATGCCGTAGATATCATCTTCATCGGGGTCGGAGTAAAAGGAGACTCGACTCCCCCCAAAGATTTCGCCCTCCATGTATCCGCAGGGCGATTTGAAGGTGAGGCTGACGCCATCAAGGGTGGCTCGCTCCGCTGACCATACATCTTGACGTCCAACTGTTGCGCCCACAATTTCGGAGAGCTGCATATTGGCAGACGCACGGTATACGCGCAGTGTGTCGGAGGAGCTGTAGGTGTCCAGCATATCAACTGTAGGTTCGTCGCCGGAGCCGCCGTCGAGGTCCGCTCCGTACCAGAGGAGTGTGGAGAAATCCACATCCAACTCACCCCGCCACTTATAATCTGCTGACAGGCGGGTCATCCAATCAAGGTCGTTTTCGTCACCACCGTCGGTGTCCATCGTCCGATATCTAAGTTCGGTTGACAGCGAGAGGTCCAACCCCTCCACCGCGCATAAGGCTGCCGCCGGCGCAAGAATTAGCGAAACGGCAACCCCTGCAAACAATATTTTGCGCATCTTTTCCTCCCTGAATACCGGTGTTGAGAGATGCAATTAAATCAACGCCTCAAAAGCGATAGGCGAATTAAACGCAAAACGCCCATCAACTTGACCGATGAAATTTACATATAAAAAAATGGAATATATAAACCAAAATCTCACCGGAGAATATGTTAATGGATACCCATGAACAAGGCGCATAATATCAATGGCCTCCATAGGCAGCGCTTATGGATGAGCAAAAACACTTAAGTAATAGGCGTTTCGGGTCATGTACCCTAGTGAATTGGGGTGATTGCTAGAAAAGTTTTTGTTGTGAAGGGGGTTTTTTCACATTTTCAGCGGTTTGGGGTTCCGTATTGGAAGGTGATGAATTAACAAGCTGAAGGAATTGCTCCTCCGAGATGATCTCAACCCCGGCTTCTTCTGCCTTCTTTACCTTAGAGCCTGGACTATCGCCAGCGACGAGATAGGATGTTTTTGAGGATACGGAGGAGGAAACCTTGCCTCCAAGGCGCTTTATGGTCTCTTTAGCTTCTTCACGGGTCATTGCCGAGAGGGTCCCGGTGAGGACAAAGGTCGCGCCGCCTAGTGATTGGCCTCCTGCGTGCGCCACGGGTGAGGAGGGCGAAAGTCCCAATGAGATAAGCTTTTCAATTGTCTCTATATTCTTTTCGTCGGTAAAAAAGGAAATTATAGAGGAGGCTACCTGCGGCCCTATATCTTCTATGGACAAGAGAGCCTCCTCGGAAGCCCCCATGAGCACCTCAAGTGTCTTAAATGTCGCGGCGAGGTTCGCTGCCGTTGCCTCGCCTACGTGGCGTATCCCGAGAGCATTTATAAAGTGGCCGAGTTCCCTGGTTTTGGCTTCTTCAAGGGCGGTGACGACGTTCTTGGCACTCTTTTGCCCCATCCTCTCCATGCCGGAGAGCTCCTCTTCCGTAAGGGTAAAGAGGTCTGCAATATCTTTTACCATCCCTTGCTCGACCAGTTGGTCAATGAGCTTCTCGCCCACCCCCTCAACATCCATGGCTCTGCGGGATACGAAGTGCCTTAAGCGCCCTCTAAGCTGCGCGGGGCAAGCGAGCCCCTCACAGCGGTAGACAACTTCCCCCTCAGGTCTCGTAACCTTTGCGCCGCAAACAGGGCAATGGTCAACCATCCTAAACTCAATCTCTTCTCCGGTGCGTTCCTCCTTTATGGCGCGCACCACCTCGGGGATCACGTCCCCGGCCCGCTGGACTATAACCTTATCTCCGATGCGGATATCTTTTCGCAGGACCTCATCCATATTGTGCAGGGTAGCGCGGCTTACGGTTACCCCCCCGACATTGACGGGGGTAAGCTCCGCGACCGGGGTCACCGCGCCGGTGCGCCCTACGCTGGGGAGGATATTCTCCACCCTTGTCCTCGCCTGCATGGGGGGGAACTTGTAGGCGATCGCCCATCTGGGAGAGCGGGCTTTATTACCCAGCCGCTCTTGAAGAGTGCGGTCATCGACCTTTATTACGCAGCCGTCTATCTCGTAGGCGAAATCCTCTCTTTGGCGCTCTATATCAGCGCAGTACCCCGCCACCTCTACTATTGAGGAGAGCACAACCCTGTAATCGTTAGGCAAAAATCCCCATTCAACCATTGCCTCCATCGACTCCAGCTGGGAGGAAAACTCAAACCCTACCAGCCTTCCAATACCGTAGCCTATAAAGGTTAGTTTTCGCTTGGCGGTGACTTTGGAATCAAGCTGCCTTACCGAGCCGGCGGCTGCGTTACGTGGGTTGGCGAAGGGGGGGAGCCCCCGCTCGTCTTGCTCATCGTTTAGCTCTTTAAAATCCTTAAGGAGCATTACCACCTCACCCCTTACATCTACTAGGGAGGGGTAGGGAGCTCTCAACATAAGGGGTATGGTGGGAAGCGTGCGGAGGTTGGTGGTTACGTCCTCTCCAACTAGACCGTCGCCTCTGGTAGCGGCGCGTGTGAGCACGCCATCTTCATAGGTAAGCTCGACTGCGAGGCCATCGAATTTTGGCTCGCATTCATAGCGTATCTCGCCCGCTTCCCCCAGGAATTTGCGTGTCCGCCGTTCAAAGTCGAGGAGCTCGGCTTCATCGGTGGCGTTTTCAAGGCCAAGCATGGGCTCGGAGTGTGGTGCTACTGGAAACTCTGAGAGGGGCGCTGCGCCAACCCTTAAGGTGGGGGAGTCTGGAGCCCTGAGCTCCGGGTAGCGCTCCTCAAGGTCAACCAGCTCTCTGAAAAGGGCGTCATATTCGGCATCGGATATCTCCGGTGAGTCTAGGAGGTGGTAGCGATCATTGTGGTAACTGATAAGCTTGCCAAGCTCATTGGCTCTTTTTATCTCTTTTTCGGAGGGGGTTGACACCTTGGCGATCTCCTCTATGACATTGCCCAAGCTTTGACGAGGAGTAAATATTACCCGAAAGGGTGAGGAGGATAAACCCATTTGGAGCTACACTTAAAATTCACGGTGACACCATGATTGCCCTCTGTTAGGCTCATGGATATAAATATGGGCGTGAGGGAGCTGTAGATGAAAAAAACATTGCACATAGACCTTTCTTTGGGAGCAACCATCAAAGGGCTTTCGGATGCCCTTGAAGGGCTTGGCATATCCCGCGAGGAGCGGGAGCGCTTTGTCGCAAGTGAGGCCAGAGGGTCAACCCCTTACTGCGACTACATGGCACTCCTTGAGGCGGGGTCCATGAGGCCGGTGGCAGGTTGGATAAGCGATGAAGCATCCCTTATAATAGCGGGGCTGGTCCTTTTGAATGTCGGGAAGGTAACCAGAACCTCCCTGCCGATGCCTAATACTTTATCACGGGAAATCGAGGAACTCCTCCGCGGGGAACGTGTGCTAAAGAGCAGTGCAAACGTAGAGCTTGAGGCGGCTATGCTTATAAAGGGAATAGCCTCGCTGGATGTTGGGGGAGAGCTGATATATGAAAAATCCTCTGGGGAGGCGCCAAGGCTTACTCTGGGATATCCCGATAGCAATGTCGTTCGAGAGCTAAGAGTGATTGAGGCGAATCTGGACGACCTTACTCCTGAACTTCTTGCGACCCTCATAGAAGTGTGCTTGAGAGCTGGCGCGCTTGACAGTTGGCTTACCCCGATACTTATGAAGAAGGGCCGCCCTGCAAGCAAAATCTCCGCGCTCTGTGAGGAAGGGAGAGCCAATGCGATAAAAGTGGCGCTCTTCAAGGCTTCCTCAACCCTAGGGGTCCGGGAATATTCCGTTTCGCGTAGCGAGGCATTAAGAAAGGTTATAAGGGTCGAGACCCCCTGGGGGGAGGTTTCAGTTAAGGTTGGAATATTAAATGGTGAGTTGATAAATATTGCCCCCGAATTTGAGGAGTGCCGAGATATTGCAACTAAGAGCGGCGTTCCCTTAAGAAAGGTGATGGAGTTTGCGCACAAGGCAGCTTCGGGGGCATAAAGTGATAAAAGGTCGCCTTAAGATCTGAGCTTTGAGGGGGGGGATTATGAATAGAAGCGCCAGGACCATTCCGACATGGCCCGACGAAGAACGTCCGCGTGAAAAGCTTCTGGCTTTGGGGCCTGAGGCCCTTGGCCCGACGGAGCTAATCGCCATATTGATTAGGACAGGCACCACTGGTGGGAGGACGGCGCTGGATGTAGCGAGGTCCCTCTGGATAGTCGGGGGAGAGTCTTGGGAGGGACTTACAAGGCTTGGCGCAGCCGAGATCGGCGCAGTGAGCGGTATGGGTCCGGCTAAGGCCGCTACGATAGGCGCCGCCCTTGAGATCGGCAGACGTGTAGGAGCTTCGCCGCTTGGCGAGCGGAGCCCCGTGACTGGCGGTCGTTCTGTATTTGAACACTTTAAGGCGCGGCTACAGCACCTTGAGAGGGAGCGGTTTTACGCCCTTTTATTGGACTCTCGCTCAAGGCTCCTCCGTGAAGAGCTCATTAGCGAAGGCTCACTTACGGAGAGCCTTGTTCACCCCAGGGAGGCCTTTCGCACTGCTGTAAGGGAGGGCGCTGCGTCGGTGGTTTTTGTACATAATCACCCTAGCGGTGACCCCGCCCCCGGCGCCAGCGATGTAGAGCTGACCCGCCGACTTTTTGAGGCGGGAAAACTTCTGGGTATAAAAGTTGTGGATCACGTTATAATAGCGCGCTCAGGTTTTTACAGTTTTTTCGAGTCCGCTCCTGATAGGGGGCAGCTTAGATGAGGAAGAGGTTATGACAAAGAGATTGTTGACGACGTTTGCGATAGTTCTCTTCGCTGCGGTTACTGCCAGCCAGGCGCTTGTTGTGTCGGTTGAGCCCGTCGAGATATTTAACGCACCGGAACTTTCGGCAATGGGTGCCGGGATACAGTCGGTACTGGCAAGCAGGGTCGCGGGCCCAGGTGTTGAAGTGGTTACGGGCGCAGAGGCTGGAAGCTCGGTCGATTGGAAACTTATGACGACCATAACCCTTTTGGGCGGCGTCTACTCAATCGACGGTTCACTCATTCATGTGGCTGGGACCAAGGCGGGTGAGCGCACCTATGAAACGGTTTCCGACAAGGATAAGCTGATGGATGGCCTTACAAAGGTTGCCCAGCGGCTGAAGAATCATCTGGCATCTTCAGCGCCTGCTTCAGCTATGCCGCAGAGTATGACCGCCGCGCCAGTTATAGCGGCAAAGGTGGAAAGCGCTCCCATTCAGCCGAACCTACCCGCGAATGTAACAGGCGGGTTAACCGGAAACTATACTTTGCTGGGAACCTTTAAAGGTGAGCCGCGTTCTCTGGATGTGATGGACACCAACGGCGATGGGGCGGACGACCTAATAATGTTGGTGGAAGAGGAGCTGTTGATATACACAACGCGGGGAGGGAGTTTGGCGGAACTTGCAAGGTACCCCCTCGACCTTCCTTCACGGCCTCTTTATGCCTCAGCTGGAGATATTGACGGCGACGGGAATGCCGAGGTCTTCATCTCCTGGAGCAGGAACCATATTGTTTACACGAAGGCATACCGCCTCGGCGCTAATACGTTGACGCCGGCGAGCGAGGAGGCGAAAGCTTTTGTGCGGCTTGTAAAGCATCCCGCTCAGGGATTCAAGTTGGTAGGGTTGCCCTCAAAGGGTGGGCCTGAGGTTTTTAAAAAGCAATTGTATAGTTACTCCCTCGCGGGCAATGAGATCAAAGAGGGCGATAAGATAGTAACCAAGGGCAATCAGATGCCCGTTAACGTCAGCTGGATTACCGCTAACGGCTCCGGGCGCGTAGATACCTTGATGATTGACGAGTTTGACCACGTGCGAATCTACGGGCCCGACAATTCAAAGCTCTACGAAACAGAAGAGGTTGTGATGGGCGGGCGCTCCTTCTTCGAGGGAGAGATGCGAAACCAGCAGACCCTCCTTGAGGGGGACAGGTATGAGGTCAACTCTCCCGCTTCAGAGATAAACGGGCTTCTGGTTATCCATGATAATCAGGAGGGCTTTCAGCTCACCAGAAACATGGGCAGCTACGACAATGGCGTATTAAGGGCTTACTCCTGGGATGGCCTTGCAATGCGTCCCGTTTGGATGAGCCCGACTTTTCAGGGTTTTTTCGCGGCGACAGCTCCCGCAAAGTCCCAAAAGGGCCTTTACGCGCTGCTGGTTAAGTCGGAGGGATTTCTCAACAAGGAGTACAAGGCAAGCATACTTTTATTTGATTTATAGGATGGCGCCTTTCAACCTTGACACGCGGTTCATCCACAGTATAATAGCGCCCCTTCCGGCGGTGTAGCTCAGCTGGTCAGAGCATGCGGCTCATATCCGCAGAGTCCGGGGTTCAAGTCCCTGCACCGCCACCATA
>PKTT01000022.1 GCA_002869015.1 Deltaproteobacteria bacterium | reverse complement strand
TCCCACTGGGGGTTGACACTCTCAAGTCCGCTTAGCGGGAATCCACGGAGAGAGCGTCGCTGTCAGTTAAGCAGCGAGTGCGACTTCGTAGTTGTCGGCTCTTATAGTTTTTACCGGATGATTTACGAGGCCAACCGGTGTCCTCGGCACGCTCCTCTTGCTTCCGCATCCCCGTCGAAACCAGGTCGCCCCCGGTTCGGTTGGATGTGGCGTAAATATCTATCTCTTTAGACGCTTTGTCAAGGCGGCGGGTTACCAGAGTTCCCTATTCAAAGAAAAGGGCCGCCCAAGAGGACGGCCCTCGATATCAGCTCACTTAAATTCTAATGCCCGGACATACGCGCTTTAACATCGGCGAGGGCATAAATCTTGAGGTCCTCTGCCTCTGCGAAGAGCCTTGCTCGCTCCTTTGTCATTGCATCGGCGAACTCGGCGGTCTTAAGGCCGGGAAGGTTGATGTCGACGGAGAGCATGCATGCCTTCATCGCGCCCTCTGCGATGAGAGAGGCAACGCCGCAGTCAGAGATAGCGGAGAGGTTGCCGAAGGGGGCAAGCTCTTTGGCGAGCTTCATAATCTCAAGGCAGACCTTGCAAATCTCCATAGGCACGGTGGTAGCGTTCTGCGCGGCCTTCTCGTTGGCTTCGGCCTTAGCTGCCTTTTCGGCGTCGGTCTCGGAGGGCATACGCCAAGCGGCGACAAAGGCGTCGAAGGCGGCCATGTCGCGCGCGGTTAGGTCTTTAAGCTGGTCGATAAGCTCATAGCCCTTTGCGGCGATGGATTTGGCCTGCTCCTCATACTCCTCGTATTTCTTCTTGCCGATGGTAAGATTTGCAACCATGCAGACCATGGCGGCTGCGTTGGTCGCAACGATAGCAGAGACGGATCCGCCTCCGGGAGTGGGCGCATCGGAGGCCGCGACGTCCAGGTACTCGTTCAGAGTCTTGTCATAGATGCTCATGGCGATTCCTCCTAGAGGCCCTTCTGGAGTTTGAGGGCTTTGACCGTGTTACCTACGATAATTGTGGTGGTGAGGGAACCGACGCCACCCGGAACCGGAGTGATTACACCTGCGACCTCTTCTGCGGCGGGGTCGACGTCACCGGTGATGGAGCCATCGGGCTTTTCATTGATGGCCGCGTCGATGACTATGGCACCTGGCTTAACGTCGTCCTTCTTGACCAGGTGGTCAGCGCCTGCGCCGGCGGCGGCGATGAGAATCTCAGCTGCGCGGCACTCGGCTGCAAGGTCTGCGGTGCGGGAGTGGCAGACGGTGACGGTCGCGTCACGGCCGCGGGAGAGCAGCAGCATCGCTAGGGGGCGGCCAACCGTATCGCCACGCCCTATGACGGTTACCTTTTTGCCCTTGATGTCGACACCGGCGCGCTGAATGAGCTCTATGCAGGCAAGGGGCGTCGCGGGGACGAGGGCCATCGACTCCATGTCGCCTAGGACATAGCCGCGCTGCTCTGCGGTGACGCCGTCAACGTCCTTCGCAGGAAGGATTGCGTTCATTACGTTTGCTTTATTAATGTGACCGGGTAGCGGCAACTCTACAAGGATACCGTGCACATCGTCGTCGGCGTTAAGCTTCTTGACGAGGGCGACGACATCGGCTTCCGGGGTATCGGTTGCTAGCTCGTGAACCTCAACTAATGCACCCATCTTCTCACCGGTAGTGACCTTGTTACGCGCATACCAGACACTGCCCGGGTCATCGCCAACTAGGACGACAGAAAGCTTGGGGGTAAAACCCTTCTCTTTGAGCCCATCAATCTCAGCCTTGAGCTCTGCGCGGATCTCTTCGGCGATGGGGGCTCCCTTGATCACTTTTGCGGACATGGTTTCCTCCGTTTTCAAAGGTAAAAAATCAATTAATAAGCTGGCTGACAAACCCCGCTAGTACAACAACACATAACACCTTTGTCAACCATTAAGGCCACAGCTTTGAGGGGTTTTTTTCAACTAAAGGCGCGCTTTATAAAAAGGGGCAAAAACTGTAGGCAATCATCCTGAGTATAGGAGCGAGAGTTTGGAGGACCAGCGCCTCTCAACCACCCATTTGATGACTAAATTGGGCTGGCTACCGAGAGAGGGGTCATCATCAAGGACAGCGTGCGCCATCCTCCTGGCTACCTCAAGGAGGGGGCCGTCACGAAGTATGTTGCCTATCTGAAAATCAGGAAGGCCCGATTGGCGCGTGCCCAACATATCACCGGGGCCACGGATGCGCAGATCCTCCTCTGAAATTCTAAAGCCGTCGTTGGTATCCTCCATCACCCGGAGGCGCTGCCACCCATCCTCCGAAACATTGGCCCCTGCGAGGAGAAAGCACCAGGATTCATTACCCCCGCGCCCAACTCGACCACGAAGCTGGTGGAGCTGGGAGAGGCCGAAGCGTTCCGCATGCTCTACCAGCATCACCGTGGCGTTGGGTACGTCTATACCGACCTCAATGACTGTTGTCGATACAAGCACCTGGGTCTTCCCTGAAGCAAAAGCTTCAAGCGCTTCCGCCTTCTCGGCACCTCTCATCCGTCCATGTAAAAGGCCAACGTTAAGGTCCAGGAAGACCTCTCTGGCAAAGTACTCCGCAGTCTCAACGGCCGCTTTCAGCTCAACCTTCTCGCTCTCCTCGACGAGGGGGCAAACTACGTATGCCTGCCGACCCTTTTTAGCCTCTTCGCGCACGAATTCGAAAACCGCCTTGCGACCGCGCTCTTTAATAATCTTAGTCGCAACCGGCCTTCTGCCGGGGGGCATCTCATCTATTACGGAGAGGTCTAAATCTCCGTAAACGGTCATGGAAAGGGAGCGGGGAATCGGTGTGGCGGTCATCACGAGGGTATCAGGCAGCTCTCCGGTTCTACCCTTCTCAGCCAACTTTACCCGCTGCATGACTCCAAAACGGTGCTGTTCATCTACGACAATCAGCCCAAGACGGCTGAAAGAAACATCTTCTACAATTAGCGCATGGGTACCGACAAGGAGGTCGATATCTCCTGTTGCCAGATCTCCAAGGATCGACTCCCGTTCGCTGGCGGAGGTAGAGCCGGTCAACAGCTTGACATTGACAGGTAGACCCGAGAGAAGCGCGGAGATATTTTTGAAATGCTGCTCAGCCAAAACCTCGGTGGGCGCCATTAGTGCGGCTTGGTACCCACCTTCAACTGCTAAAAGGGCTGAGTTTAGAGCTACCAGAGTTTTTCCGCTGCCTACGTCGCCCTGAAGGAGGCGGTGCATCGGGGAGGGTTTCTCCATATCTGAGCGGATTTCGCTCAAAACTCTTCGCTGGGCGCCGGTAAGCTCATAATCAAGTGATGCCAGGAGCTTTTTAACCAGCGTATAAGTTGGAGAGTGGCGAACTCCCCCAACAGATTCATCGCCGCTTTTCTTTAGTAAAAGCGCCACCTGGAGCAGGAAGAACTCCTCCAAAACGGCTACATGGCGGCAACCTGTCACTATCTTCTGTAGGTCCTCGCCGCCCTTGGAGGGGAAATGAAGCTCACGCCAGATCCGCCCAGGCGAGTCCCACCAACGGGGGTCCAGCCCTGATAGCGCCTGCGCTTTTGGCGGCACAAGGGCAGCGCGGGCCTTGGCGCCGCTCTCAACCGCCTGCTTCATTATCCGCCTTAGCTGCCTTTGGTGTACACCCTCTACCTCCGAGTATACCGGGATGACCGGGTCGGTCTCGCTGGCTGAGTAATCCTCCTCTACCAGCTCAAGCTCAGGGTGCACTACCTCCTTACGTCCAGCGAAGACGCCAACCGCCCCATAGCCGATAAGCTCCTCGCCTTCTTTGTATTTTTTAAGGAGCCACTCAAAGTTGCCGCGAAACCACTTTAGCTGGAGTGAACCGCGCTCATCGACAAGGAGCCCCTCAAGGACGCGCCTTTTTCGGTACCCCCTAACTTCAAGGCGCTTTAAAACGCCCTTGAATGTTGCCGCTTCGCCGGGGATTAGCTCATTCAAAGGTTTTATCGTGGTGCGATCTTCATAACGGTATGGCAGGTAGGCAAGGGCGTCTCCAATCGTGCGCAGGCCCTTCTTTTCAAAGCGGGCGAATACCTTTGGGCCGACCCCCTTTAACGCTGTCAGCGGGGTATCCATTACGGATACCATCTGACGGTATCGGTCAAGGTCGGTAATCGCCAACGGTTATGCCCTCCACATCTCCAGCTCCTCCGCTGAGGGGCGTGAGACCTCAACAACCACGGCCTCTTCATCGGGTGAATCGCCGAAAGACACCTTCGCAACATCCGGCGCCTTAGGGCAATACCTAAGGAGCACTGCGGCGGCTAGGGCGCGCTCATCCATGCCGTCCGCTGCCCGGAAAACGCCAAGGGGCCCAGGAGCGCCCATGACCCGGACAAATTCATCTCCCTCACCCTTCAGCCCCAGGAGAAACTTATTCTCCCCCTCATTTCTGCCCAAAGTCAGTATCGAGCCGCCTGGGAAGCGGAAGGGCCGCCCGGTTAAAAGGAGGCGAATATCCCCCGGAGTGCGCCGCCCGAGTGAGGTCACCTCAAAATACGTGCTCATTCGCTTGGCTTGGATAGGGTCG
>PKTT01000060.1 GCA_002869015.1 Deltaproteobacteria bacterium | reverse complement strand
CCAGGTGACCAGATATTCATAGTCGAACCCGCGCCATACTGGGAGCCTGCTGAGGAAGCTTTCATAATTCACCTTACAAAGGTAGTCGTAGGCGCGCTGGGGCTTGAGGTGGGCTGGGATGAACCTGCCGGCGCGAAGGTAGAGATACTCCCCCTGACAAGGCCATACGGGCTTTGGACAGGCAATATATTTACCGGCGTTGTCATGAAAGATGGCAAACCGCTACCTTCGGCGGAAGTCGAGGTTGAATATTTAAATGAAGATGGTATTACGCCGCCCTCCGACTCATACATAACTCAGGTGGTAAAAGCGGATGAAGGTGGCGTGTTCAGCTACGCGATGCCGCGTGAAGGCTGGTGGGGTTTTGCCGCGCTAGTTGAAGGAGACAAGAAGCTGGAGCATGAAGGCAAGATGTACCCGGTTGAGATAGGGGGAGTAATCTGGGTTAGAACTCGAGATATGAAATAAATAAGCGGCTTTGGCCATATCTAAATTTAAAGAGCCCGCCATTTGGCGGGCTCTTTTCAATCAATCTTTTTAAAAATTCCCAGCGACCCTTTAAAGGTCCGCCTCATTTGAGGGTGCTGCCGGTTGGTCAATAAGGGCCTTACCCAGCTTGACACCCAACTTGAATGCCTTGACGTTTTTATCAACTGTTTTCGGTGGCACCCTGCCCTTAATAGTCTCTAGGAGTTTTCGCTCCGACACCAACGGCATAAGGCCTTGGAGGACGCCCAGGGCCATCACATTTGGTGGCATCCTATCGCCGAAATTTTTCCTGACCGTTGCGGTAATGTGTACTGACTTGGCGTCAAGATCTCCCGCCGGGTCTACCAAATCACCATCAATAATGAGCAAACCTCCGGGAGCTAAATCAGCTCTGAATTTATCGTAGGCCTCCTGAGTAAGTGCGAGGAAAATGTCAAATTTTCTGGCTTTAGGATAGAGAATATCCTCATCGGAAATTATGACATCAGCGCGGCTCGCCCCACCCCTGGCTTCAGGGCCATATGACTGGGTTTGCACAGCTTCATGGCCCCCTGCGATAGCGGCCTCGGCGAGGATAACCCCTGCCGTGATAAGCCCCTGACCGCCAGAGCCTGCTAGTCTTATCTCTTTATACACCGCTACTCCTCCCCGGCAGTCTTTTTGACCCCTGCGTAGAGGTCTGTCCACTCTTTGGCTTCGCGCTCCTCGATAATCCCTGTAACGATCTTGTCACGCTTTTCTTCAAAGGTCATATCAGCTGTTTTGGAGATGGGAATTGCGAGTTCCTTCTCCCGCTTGACCATTTCAACAGGGTCACCCATACCATTTCTCCTGCCGAAGCAGACCGGCGCCTGGGAAATCGCCTCAACCAAAGAGAAGCCTTTGTGTTCGAGGGCCTTAAGGATAAAGCTCTCAAGCTCCTTTGCGTGGTAGGTAGTTGAGCGCGCCGCGAAGGTAGCCCCGGCGGACGCTGCCAATTCAGCTATATGGAAGGGCTGGTCGATCACTCCTCGGGTAGCGGTGGTAGCTTTCATACCCTCTGGCGTCGTTGGTGACTGTTGTCCGCCCGTCATGCCATATATGTAGTTGTTGACCACAACCGTTGTCACGTCGATGTTTCTTCTGCACGCGTGGATAAGATGATTACCCCCAATTGCCGCGCAATCGCCATCGCCGGTGAAGACTATCACCTTTAGCGGAGGACGCGCTGCCTTGATGCCTGTAGCGAATGGCAGGGCCCGCCCATGGGCGGTGTGAAGGGTATTGAAATCCACGTAAACCGGAGCGCGGCTGGAACACCCTATCCCAGAAACCAGGACAATCTCATCCTTCGTCCAGCCGGTGCGATCGATAGCGCGTAATAACGCCGCCAAAACAATCCCAATCCCACAGCCGGGGCACCAGATGTGTGGGAATTTTTTATTATGCCTGAGGTACTTGTCGAGGATGATGCGATTTGGAGTGGTCATTTGGTCACCTTCCTCGCGACGTCGAGGATCATCTCCGGTGTAAGCATATTACCATATGGAGCAAGGGCCTTTCCTACCTGCCATCGGCCCCTGGCGACTCGCCAAACCTCGCGGTAAATCTGCCCCCTGTTCATCTCTGCGACGATTATGGTTTCAACGCTATTTGCGTACTTCTCCAAGGCTGCCTTGGGGAAGGGCCAGAGTGTTTTCAGTTTTAAAAGCCCAACCTTCTCTCCATCCGCGCGCAAAGTTTCGACGGCATCCCTCGCAGAGCGAGCGGCGGAACCGTAAGAGAGAATTATCGTCTTTGCATCCTCGCAGTAAAGCTCCTCGGTGAGGCACACCTCGCTAAAGCCTCTGCTAATCTTTGAGAAGAGCCGGTCCATACCGCTAATTACTTCTTCAGGCTTTGCCGTTGGGAAACCCTGGGCATCGTGAACGAGGCCTGTTACATGGTGCCTGTAGCCATCGCCGAACGCCGCCATCGGAGGAACACCCGTGTTGGTATCAGCGTAAGGCGCATACCACTCGGGGGGCATCTCGGGCTTCAAGCGGTCCACAACCTTGACCTCACCCTCAGCAGGAAGGACTATCTTCTCCCGCATGTGCCCGACGACCTCGTCGAGCAGAAGAATAACCGGGATCCGGTACTTCTCTGAAAAGTTAAAGGCCTTGACGGTCATCTCAAAGGTCTCCGGCACAGAGTCAGCCGTGAGGACAATGATAGGATGGTCACCGTGAGTGCCCCACCTGGCCTGCATAACATCGCCCTGGCTTGGGGAGGTGGGGAGTCCTGTAGATGGCCCGAAGCGCATTACGTTAACCAAAACCATCGGAATTTCGCTGATAACCCCGTACCCGATAAGCTCCTGCATAAGGCTGAAGCCCGGACCGGATGTTGCCGTCATCGACTTTGCGCCGGCAAGGCTCGCTCCAAGACATGCGCCAATGGAGGCGATTTCATCCTCCATCTGTATGAAGGTCCCTCCCCGCTCCGGCAATTTAATGGAGAGCACCTCCGCGATCTCCGTGGATGGAGTTATCGGATAGCCTGCGTAAAATGAGCACCCGGCGTAGAGCGCGCCCTCGACCACCGCCTCGTTGCCCTGTAGGAGCTGCCCGTTTTTTTTCTTCATTTGGACTTCGCCTCCTCTTCTACGGTGATGGCGAATTCCGGGCATCTAAGCTCACATAGACGGCAGCCTATGCACTTTTCGATATACCTAGGGAATGGATAGCCATCCTCTTCCTTCACTATGCAGCCTGTAGGGCAGAATGTCGAACATATGCCGCACTGTTTACACCAGTCCCGGTAGATTACAACTTTGCGTTTAACGTCGGCCTTAGCCATGAGGTTCCTTTCACAACAAACAAATAAACGAGACTCTGATTAAATTACAGTGTCTCGTTTATTTTGACCGCGGCGGGATAAAATTTCCACCCTATTTAGTATTCAATATTGTGACTTTTGACCTCTTCGCCCAACTTATTGAGGGCGCGCTTTTCAATTTGCCTGACTCTTTCCCTCGTGATCCCCATCTCATCACCAATCTGCTTCAAAGTCATAACAGTCTCTCTTCCAATACCATAACGCATCTTAAGCACCTCGGCTTCACGTTTTTCAAGGGCGCAAAAGGAGCTTATCAGAATATCCTCCTCCTCAAGGGTGGAGAGCTCTTTAAATGGGTCAGGGGAGCCGGGGTCCGGTAGCGTCTCCTTGACGGAGAGGTCGCCATCCACATCTATCGCTGAGTCAAGGGAGCAGATGGACTGCTTAACCCATTTTAGCTTCCCGACATAGCCGGGCTTCATTCCGCAGTCTACAGCAACTTCCTCATCCGTTGGCTCTCTCCCAAGCTCGATCTCCAAATTCCTTGCGACCTTGGTCATCTTTTCCAGATGTTCAAGCACATGCACCGGCACTCGAATTGTGGAACGCTGCTTGTGGATTGCGCGCTCAATGCCCTGCCTTATCCACCATGCTCCATATGTCGAGAAGCGGCAATCCTTCTCAGCCTTAAAGCGCTCCACCCCTCTCATAAGGCCGATGTTCCCCTCCTCTATTAAGTCCAGAAAGGATAGGCCTCTGTTTGTATAGCTTTTAGCAATCTTTACAACCAGCCTGAGGTTTGCCTTGATCATATGGTCTCTAGCTTCTAAGTCGCCTTTGGCGATTCGCTTAGCCAGAGCCTTCTCCTCATCGGCAGTTAGCAGCGGAGTCTTTTTGATATCTTTAAGATAGGCGGCCACGAGGGTTGCCGAACCATCCTCTTTATTAGCCTTCTTCTTTGATCTTTCCGCGCTGGTAGCCATCTGCTCATCTCCCCATCTTGGACATCTGCGCTTTATGCGCCCATCGCTCTTTACGCTTTTACTGTAATTTCTAATTATGACCTATGCAACCTCTTTTTGTATAAATACACATTTTTTTCTTTAGCTTGTTTATACATATTTAACTGTTGTTTATATATCTAGCTGATAAGAGTGGCGTTTTTATAGAACGGTGCAAAAAGGGGGCTTCTCGCGCTGACAGTGGCGATGTTATATAATGCGCTGTGTTTATCCTCCCCCAGGTATGGAGATATTTATGGAAAGATTTTTAGACCACGTTCAGCATGAGGTCAGTGACGCTGACGTGGTTATCCTGCCGCTACCCTACGAGGGAACCGTCTCCTATTTAAAGGGGACTACCGACGGCCCAGGCGCAATTCTTGAGGCTTCTCTACAACTCGAGGAGGTTGAAGAGGAGCTCCGGTGGGAACCTTCAAACACTCTAAGGCTCCACACAGCCAATCCAATAGCGCCGGATAGGGGCGAGACGCCGGAGAGTTATATTGCCAAGGTTAAGGAGTTCATAGATAAAATCCCGGCTGACAAGGTGATCATTGGACTAGGGGGGGAGCACACGGTGACAGTGCCCCTGGCGCTCAGGGTGCTAGCCCCGGGCGATACATTAATCGCCATAGACGCTCATCCAGATTTAAGAGAGAGCTATGAGGGGTCGCCATACTCACACGCTTGCGTTACAAGGAGGCTCTGTGAAGCTGGATTTTCTACAATACAATTGGGGGTGGGGTGCATCAGCGCAGGAGAGCTTGAATATATTGAATCAGGTGCGCCGGTAGAGCACTTTCCAGCGATAGACTTGGCTACGGCGGAGGGATTGGAGTCGGCGATTGGCCGGATTAAAGCACTAAAAGGTGGCGTCTACCTAACCATCGACCTGGATGGCCTTTCAACCTCCTACATGCCTGGAGTAGGTACGCCTGTACCCGGAGGAATTGAGTGGCACGCATTACTTAAAATCCTAAGAGCCCTGCTCTTCAATGAAGAGGTAAATGTCAAAGGTATGGACATAGTTGAGTTGAGTCCAATCCAGGGGCAGGTGCTTAGCGAATTTTCAGCAGCGAAGATCCTCCAAAAACTACTCTCCTACAACTGGCGAAGCAGAAGATAAAAGATAGGCGGGCCGAAAGGGCCCGCCTATTAAGATTTGTCTAAGGATTCATGAAGATATCCTCTATTGCGCCAATATGCCTGTCGGGTCCGAGGTAGACAGGCTTCCCGCCTAGTGATGGTGGAACGATAAGCCCCGGAGGGTCGGGAATCATCCCTCCCGCTGACTTCGGCTGCCTTGTAAGGTCATCTTCGTAGATGAAACCACCGCTTTGCTTGGTGCTCTCAATCAGAGCGGGTATATCCTCAACCTTGGTAACAGTCTCTCCGATTGCTGCCCCCACTGCGTTATTCCAGATATCCATATTGCTGCTTCCATCATCGTAGTCATTATCGAAGATTGATTTTATCGCCGCCTCTGCTTCACCCGCCGCGGCCGCCAGGGCAGCGCCACCGGCAAAAGCACGCCTTGCAGCTATTTCAGCCTTTTCAAGCGCGCGCTCCTCATTCTGACTCCTCTTTGCATCGGCCCTTGCCTTTTCTCGGGCCTCCCCAATCCAGCTCCATTCGGAGCGTGAGGCATTTGCCAGGTGTGGGGGAAGGGGCGGGCCCATCTCACCCGGCTCCAACTTTCCCGGCTCTGCATTCTCATCGAAAATCCTTGAATCTTCGATGCGCCCCCTGAAAATTCCTGTGATCGCCTCTTTTACGCTGCCAAGAATCCCACCATCCCTCGGCGCTACGGCTTCGCCCTCTCCTGTGTGTGGGGCAAGGTCGCCGGGAAGGATGGGGGCAAATGGAGGCACCGCTGAAACAGGGGGATTGCCCGGATCTTCACCCGGATGAGGAGCAGGCGCAGGCGCCTCCTGAGAGGGTGCGTAAGGGCCGGTGCTACCGACAACATTGCCGGATGAAGCAACGGGAGGTGCCGGAGGGCCGACGAAATCAGGTGATGCAGGGTCAGGAGATGGCGCTCCAGGTGCCGCTGACACGGGTGCATCATTACCCCCGGACATTGGAACAGGTCTATCTTGCGGTGAATCAAACCTAAGAAAGGCTGGCTCTAAGAACATTTTTCTCTCCTTATGGGGTAGTGGGGGGTTCTAGATATTTTAAGGAGAGGAGAGGGCCATACGCTTTAAAATAAACAAGTGTATTAATCAATGATTACAGATAGTTAAATCTACATAGGGCCATCTGAAAGGTTACGTCCGATTTCTTCCCAAAAAATAAAAGAGGGTGCCCGGTTGAATCCGGCCACCCTCCAGCTTATTTACATTTCAAAAATATTACATCAACGATTCAATAAAACATCCCCCAAGGCCCAGGAAGTCGCTTGAGCTGCTAGAGCTTCCTCCACTGCTGCTGCCTCCTCCACCGCCCCCTGTCGAGGCTGGAGGCGAGGGGTCAAAAGCTGGCTTCGATACGCCGGAGGTTGCCTGAAAAGCATAGGGCGTAGCCTCGTTGCCATGGTCATCATAGGCAATAATCTCAAAGTTGTAGAGGCTCTCCGGCAGGAGGCCAAGGATAGCCGCAGAAACTATTGGCTTTAGAATGGTCCTGCTCTTCCAGAAAGGGCTCCCTTCCCTGTTATAGAGGATAACCGCCCCCACTGCATTAGCCGGGTATGTCCAACCGACCTGAACACCCTCCACAATGGGCGTAGCGGTTGCGCCGGTGACTCCACCAGGAGGGGTTTTAGTGTCCCAGGGCGCTGTCTCTTGAAGGGTGAAGTTATTGCTGCTTCCATCAGGGTCCAGGAATACAGGCACACCATACAAAATGTCACTTTGCCTGACATCATCCATGTCAACCGGGATGATGCCGTCAGGCTCGACACCACCAAGCACTATCGAGTAGTTATCACGCTTTACAACAAGGCCCATTCCCCAGCTTGCAGAGGTTTGAGCCGACAGCTTGACTCTATATGGTCCTGTATCGCCGCTCTCACTCCTGAAGCGGGCGCCCAGATATTCCGGGCCGGACTGGGCGACGGTTCCAGTGGAGATATCAAGGGTAGAATCAGGCACGGCCACGGGGAAGCGTCCCCCCTCTTCATAATCCATAGTCGCGTTAGCCGAGAAGAAGCCGAGGATCAACTCCTTGATATCGTCAAAGCCGAGTGTCAACGCATGCTCGCCGAGCGCGCCCAGGATTGTCGGAGTGCCGCTCTCTATTATCTCCCATATCGCCCGTACTTGCGCAGGGCCTCCAAGATGTTCATCTATGTACATAGGGAATATTCCACGTTCATAGACACCAGAGAAATATTCCGAAGAATCACGGCTAACGGGAAGGCCCTTATATTCTCCGGTAGCAATCCATGCATCATCGGAGTTAAACCAGAAGTTAATATAGTCGTTGACGTAGTCGAAAGGCTGCTCCTCAAACCAGACAGAGGAGGCCTCAATCCACCAATCATCGCTTTCCTGGCTCCACCCCTCGGGCATCCATAGGAAGTGAAAGACGTGGAAGAACTCATGGGCGGCTGTAACCTTCATAAGACCTATGAGCTCACCCTCAGGGTCGTCGTTTATTGCGTTATAGTTTTCAAAATTAAAATGGTTATTGACCGCAATCATTGGTGGCTGAGTGCCGTAGGTAACGCCGAATGTCCCGTCGCCAAGTGTATATTCAGGTGTCGTATTGGCTATTACAATTCGAATTTTTGAGGTGAGCTTGGCGTCGCTGAAACCCACATAATCCGTAAATATCTTGTATGAGTGCTCAAAGTAGCTGGCCCAGCGCTCAATTACGTCAGGGATATCATCTCCATCAATATCCTGCGCTTCAGTGCCGTCGATCTCCGTCAGGCCATAAGTGCCCCACTCAAAAGTAAAGTGCTCTGTCTGATAGAGATTGGCGAGGGCGGCCGCGCTCCTGGGGGCGCTCCGGTCACCAATATAGCTGAGCACCTCTTCACGGTCGGCATCGCTGAAAGAGTCAAGCATAGCTCTGGCTTCACGCACCATCATGGTTGCGCAAAAGCGAGAGGAATATACGTCGGCGTCCCTCTTTTTGCCTACGATCCTCTCCGGCGCAAATATAGTTCGCATGCGCATTAATTGCGCCTGCTCCCGGGTAAGTTCACCGGCACCCTCAGCTCTCCCTATCCAGCGCATAGGGCTATCGGCAAAGGCGGGCAGCGCAAAGCCCAAAGAGATTGCCAAGGTAAGCGATATAAGACGTGAGAGCACTTTTACACCTCTGTTTATTTGGTTTGCTTAAAAAAGCCTGCGCTTTTCAAATTAATTTAAAACGCCGGTCAAACAATAGGCGGACCGAACTCATTGGTTCTCTGCTCGCCTGCTTTAAAGTACAAGATAACCAAAAGGTAAATGTTATAAAGCGGAATAATGAGAAGCGGCACATAAAACCACCGCTTGCCGATGTCCTGAAAGCGGCGGACCGTGAGCGATATCAGGCCCATAATCAATATAGCCTCAAATAGCACTGACAACACCCTAGAAGCTGCTATGTAGATTGGGTGCTCGAAGAAGTCCCACACGGTGACCCAAAAGGACACCCCCACAGCGATCAAGACAAAGAGGCTTATGGTCGAGATGAGGTATTGAACCCTGTTGACCCTGCCCTTTATAGCAAAAAATTTGATAAGCCCCGTCCGGTGCTCCATGCCGCTCCCTTAACTTAAACTGAATGTGAGTAAATCTTCAAACCCGGCAATTTTAAATGTGCGGGGGATTTAGCGCAACCAGATTGATTTAACCCGGACGTCCGCCATCTCCAATGAAAAACTCTTTCAGGTAATGCTGTCGATAAAGTTTTGAGCGGCATCAGCTGCCGCGACCGCGTTTTCAAGAACGCTCATATGTCCAGCTCCCGGAATCACCGACAATCCAGACCCGCCGAACTTTTCAGCCATCTCCTCAGCTACCGATGGAGGTGTAAAGGCATCCTCGCTGCCAACGATGAAGAGCAGGGGGAGGGTAAAACCCTTTAGAATTTCCGACTGGTCACCCCTATCTTTGATCGCTTTTAATGAACGAACATAGCCCTCTTTACCAATATCAAAGGCCATCTTCGCCATTAGTTTACGCACCTTAACGACGCTCTCCCCACCGGCCCAAACGACGCTATCTAAAAAGAGAGACAAGACTCGCTCGTAGCCGCCATCCGCTATCACCGAGAGGGTATCCTCCCGGTGTATCCTTCTCTCCTCAGAGTCAGGAAAGGCTGTAGTGTCGCAAAGGATAACGCCACTTACCCTATCGGCGAATAAACGAATAAACTCAAGCGCCGCATAGCCTCCCATAGATAGCCCTGCCAGGAGCACCTTCTCTATTCCAAGCTCATCCAGGGCTGTGCGCGCGGCAGAAGCCCCCTCAACGAGGGAGTCATACTCCCAGAGGCGAGGAACTATAAATCTGTAATCGCCCGCCAGCTCATCTTGTAGAGGAGCCCACATCCGCCAGTCGCACCCTAGCGCAGGAAATGCTAGGAGCGCTTCGCCTTCGCCTACTATGTCATAGCCTTTGGGCGCGCTCAATCCATACCCATCTTGGCTTCCAGCGCTTCGACCTCGGCCCTTAGCTTATGGCGCTCATTATCGCTCAACCCATCTTTCTCAAGTCTACGCTTGAGCCCCATAAGTCTCATCTCTTCCCTATAATCACTACAACCATACTGCTCTGGCTTGGGCTTTTCATTCATCTCGACTATACTTCCCGGTGAAAATAATTAGTTGTTAATAGTATAACAAAGTGCGAGGGGGAGGTCTCGCTTTGTGTTCTCTCTAAATTTGTAACCATTGATACATTAAAAACATCGAAATCAATCTATTTCATAAACATTAAAGGGAGATGAGGATGAATATCAAAACAACTTTCCCTGGTGGGTTGAAAGTTTCCGCCTCAAGCGGGGAGTTCACAATCAGCACGGATCAGCCAAAAAATAGCGGGGGTGACGGAAGCGCACCATCGCCTTTCATTCTTTTTCTATCGTCAATAGCAACCTGCGCAGGTTATTTCGCGCTGGCTTTTTGCAAAAAAAGAGATATCTCCACCGAGGGCATGGAGCTAAATGCCTCCTTTGAGCGCAACCCCGAGAGCCATAAGCTTGAAGATGCAAAACTCGTTCTGACCCTGCCTAAGGGGTTCCCAGAGAAGTATCACAAGCCCATCCTCCGTGCCATGGACCAGTGTTCAGTGAAAAAGACTGTGCTTGACCCTCCGAATTTCGAGATAACGCTGGATTAATAAAAAGCCCCCTCTTTCTCGAGGGGGCTTTTTTTATTAGCAAAATATAAAAATACGCCTTAGGGAGCTTAACTCTCACTAGAGCGCAGGTCCTTTATCTGAAACTGCACGTAGGTTCTGCCACCATAGTGGCGTGTCCTGGGGGAACCTACAACATCCAAAGGTGTGCCTGGGCTAAAAGGGTCAATCTCTTTGGCCCGCTCCCACAAAATTGCCTCAATCGACCTTCCCTCGGACTCGAGGCGGAGCTTTAGATGTTGACTTTTGTCTCCAAGATAGCGCAAATCGCCGCTGACGACCCCCTTAAGCAGCAATAATGGCGTGGGATTCTCAGCGCCAAAGGGCTCCATCCGCGCCAATTCAGCCATGAAGGGCAAGGTAAGCTCTCTCACCGTCGCCGATGTATCCACGATGATCTTCTTCTCGGGCACCCCCCCGGCTAAAGCATTATTCACCGCCGCCTCAAAAGCTTGACGGAACTCGCCAACTCTCCGCGTCTCCAGTGTCACTCCAGCAGCGCCTTTATGCCCACCGAATTGAATTAGCGTTTCGCTGCATTCCGTTAGCAGCTCATAGAGGTCCAACCCCGCTGCGCTGCGTGCGCTCCCTTTTGCTTCATTGCCATTTATGGAGATCACTACCGATGGCCTGTTGAAGCGCTCCACCAAACGAGAAGCGACTATCCCTATGACCCCGGGGTGAAACCCCTCCCCCTCAACCACAATAGCGCTCTTGGCCGGAATAAGGTTCATCTGGCGGGCGGCGTTCAGAGCCTTGTGGTAGGTCTCATTCTCCTCCGCTCTTCTGGCGCGGTTGAAATCATCAAGCAGCTGCGCAAGGGGGCGGCTCTCCTCCATGGTGTCGGCTAAAAGGAGGTGTAAAGCGTGGTCGGGAGAATCCATCCTGCCCGCTGCGTTGATTCTGGGGCCGAACTGAAATGCAAGATGCCCCGCCCGTATCTCGGAACGTAGCATAGCAATCTCTGCAAGGGCTGAGACAGCTGGGCGCGGCGAGCGGTTGATGATGCCAAGACCGGCGGAAACCAATATCCTATTAACTCCAGTTAACGGCACAAGGTCGGCCACGGTGCCCATAGCGACGAGATCCAGGTACTCCCGCATATCCGGCTCCTTAACCTCACCATTGAACCAGCCCAAACGCTTAAGCTCATTTTTTACGGCCACCGCCAGGTTCCAGGCAACTCCTACACCGGCAATCATCGGATCAGGGTATTTCGAGCCCTCAATGCGTGGGTTGACCACCGCCTCGCACGCGGGGAGCGAATCTCCTGGCGTATGGTGGTCCGTTATTACAAGGTCAAGGCCCAACAATTTGGCCTCGGCCGCTTCATCGAATGAGGAGATACCGCAATCGGCGGTAAGCACCAGACCGCCGCCCTCAGCGGCAAAGTGCCTTAGGGGGTCAACGTGGAGCCCGTACCCCTCACGGTCTCGTCTTGGGAGCCAGGTTTCAGCGTCAGCGCCTATGTTGTCGAAGAATATTTTAAGGAGCGCGGCGCAGGTAACTCCATCAACATCGAAATCGGAGTAAATCCAAAGGCGCTCACCTGATATGACCGCCCTTGCCACGCGCGCCGACCCCTCCGCCATTCCTGGTATGAGGAGCGGATCGGGAAGATTTTTCAACCTTGGCGTTAGAAAGTTGCGCGACTCCATGGTGGAGGTAAAACCACGCGCGGCGAGAATCTTCGCCAGAAGTGAAGAAACCCCGAGACCGCGCCCAATCTCATCGGCGGCCTCGGGGTTTGCGTCTCTTATTATCCAGTCAGCCACAGGCTATCAGCTCTTTGCCTGCGCCTTTGCCTCCCTTGCAACCCTCTTGTTGAAGAGAAGGACGACGGGGCTAGCCACGTAAACCGAAGAGTATGTACCAACCACTACACCTACCAATAATGCGAAGGCAAAGTCATGGATGACGCCGCCGCCAAGCACAAAGAGGGCAACGACAACCAAAAGGGTGGTTATTGATGTCAGGATTGTACGGCCCAACGTCTCATTTATTGATTTATTGAAAATAGCTGCGATATCACCCCTGCCGCCTACTTTCTTTAGATTTTCTCGTGCCCTGTCATAGACAACAATGGTGTCGTTGAGAGAGTAGCCGACGATGGTCAAAAGAGCAGCGATTATCGTGAGGTCGAACTGCTTGTCGAGGAGGGAGAAGAGCCCGACTGTAACCAACACGTCATGCACAAGAGCTGCAATGGCGCCCACGCCGAAGTGGAGCTCGAAGCGCCACCATATGTAGAGGAGCACCATCCCCATCGAGGCGATGATTGCAAGGATGCCTTTCTCCCGGAGGTCTTTGCCCACTTTGGGGCCAACCATCTGAGCCTGGCTCACCGAGACGTTCTCCTGACCGAAGGCCTTGCCAAGGGAGCCTTTCACGAGCTCTTCAACGCCGTTGAGGTCGGTGGTTACCACCTCCTCCATCTGGATAATGTACTCATTGTCCTTGCCTACGAAGGACTGAATAACAGGAGTACCCTCTATGACGCCAGCCAACGCGTCGCGAATCCCCTCGGTGGTCACGTCGGTCTTGAAGGCGACCTGTATCATCGTGCCGCCGGCGAAGTCGATGCCGTAACGCGGCCCACCCTTCATCACCAGCGAGACTATACCGATTAGGATGACGGCAATGGAGATAACGGCTGCTATCTTTCTCTTGCCGATAAAGTCAATTGTAGTTCCGGGACGGATAATTTCCATTTTAATCTCCCTCCCGCTATATGGACAGCCGGCGTACGCCCGGCTTGGACAGGATGTATTCAAAAACGCCGCGGGTACCGACTATCGCGGTGAACATACTCGAAAGTATGCCTATGCCGAGGGTTACTGCGAAGCCCCTTATGGGGCCCGTGCCAAGGCTGTAAAGTACGGCGGCGGCTATAAGGGTCGTTATATTTGCGTCCATAATGGTTGAGAACGCTTTGGCATACCCGGCCTCAATCGCCGAATATGGCGAGCGCCCAAGCCTCAGCTCCTCTCGCACACGCTCAAAGATAAGGACGTTCGCGTCAACCGCCATACCCACAGTTAGGACTATACCCGCAATACCAGGCAGGGTAAGGGTTGCCCCAAGGGCGGCTAAAGCGCCAAGCACAATCACGACATTCAAAAGCAGCGCCATATCGGCGATCAGCCCAGAGAGCTTATAATAGAACGCCATGAAAATTACGACTATTATAAAGCCCACGATGATTGAGAGGCGTCCTGCCTCTACCGAATCTTCGCCTAGAGTTGCCCCGACCTCAATCTCGTGCATAACCTCAACCGGTGCGGGGAGAGAGCCTGAACGCAATGCGATGGCTAAGTCGCGAGCTTCATTCCTTGTGAAGGTGCCGCTGATGGATGCGCGCCCGCCTGGGATAGCCTCACGTATCACCGGCGCTGACTGAACAACGCCGTCAAGTATTATTGCCAGCCGCTTGCCTACAGAGTCAGCGGTGAGTTCGGCGAAAATATTCTTGCCCCTACTGTCAAACTCCATGAGTACATAATATTCGGCGCGGTTTGTATCTACGCTCATAAGTGCGTTTGTTACGACCTCACCTGTGAGCATTACGCGCTTGGATATTACATATGGAACAGGCTGGCCGATCTCCTTGCCTGTAGCGCGGTCAATTTTCTTCTTACCGTAGAGAATTTCACTCCCGCGCGGCGGCCCATTGGCCAACGCATCGCTAACAGAGACAGAATCATCCACAAGCCTGAATTCAAGCTGCGCAGTCTGTCCGATAAGCGCTTTAGCGCGCTTTGAGGTAGCTAGCGCGAAGGTAACCTTCATGGAGCCGTCTTCCTGAAGTGACTGCTGCTCTTTTACAAGGCCGGTAAACCTGCGCGTAGCTTCATCCACTACTGTTTCAGCTGAGCTCTCATCGGGGAAGGTCACTGTGACCTCTGTACCGGCGGCCTCAACCGATCCGGCAACGCCCTCATCATTCATGGTCTTTTCAAACCATGTTGAGACGTCATCGGCAGAGAGAGTGCCAAGGCCGGGAAGCTGAATCAATATCTCGCCGTTACCTCTTGGGACGATGACAGGCTCTGCGACGCCAAATTGGTCGACTCGATTCCTTATTGTCTCAATCCCCTGATCGATGGCGTACTGCCTGATCTCCTCCTCCCAGTCTTTGGTGAAGGTGAGGACAAAGACCCTCTTATCGCCGTCATCATACTCATTTTCAATAGTGACGTTTTTGAACTGCTCTTCGAGGATGCTGCGGAGCGTAGAGGCGCTCTCTTCACCGCGAACGACCACCTTGACGTTTTTAGGCGTTGTCTCGACGTCACGAACCTTGGCCCGTTCTTCCTTCAGCGCCTTGTCAACATCTTCGCCTAAGCGTGAAAGAGAATTTTCCACAGCCTTATCGGTCTGCACCGCAAGCTCCAGGTGCAAGCCACCCTGTAGGTCAAGGCCCTTTGACAAGCGCGCCTGCGGCATAAACGCCGGAGGTACGGAGCCGGGGGGGAGCATGCTGGGGAATAGGAAAATCAACCCCAGAAAAGCCACCCCTGAGACAAGACCCAGTCGCCATTTCCAACCCTGGGACATTTAAACTCCTCTCAAAGACTTCATGGCTGCCTTAAAAAAACGGAAGCCCTATTAATCGATTTAACGTCAAAGCGCGAGTTAGGGATTATTATTTCTTGGGCTCGCCCGCGACCACCTTGCCTGCGATTCCGCTTCTCTGGACTCTAACCCTTACGTCCTTTGCTATCTCGATGGTGAGGACGTCGTCGGTAACGCCCGTTACGCGCCCTATGATTCCACCGCTGGTGACAACTTCATCGCCGCGGTCGATTGCCGCCAGCATCGCCTGATGTTCCTTGGCGCGCTTTTGCTGAGGACGAATGAGCAGAAAGTAGAAGATGACGAACATCAGGATAAGGGGCATGAATGCGGCGATTCCGCCGCCACCCTCGGCGCCGGCGCCGCCACCGGCCATTGCGTAAGCGTTGTCCACGAATATGGAGAGCATATCTATTCCTCCTTGGGGAGATTTATAAATTTGTGTCCAGTCATTGAGAAGCCTCTTGGCCCGAGCGGAACTCTTTCAAAAATTTTGAAAAGTTACCTGACTCCAGCGAGGCCCTGATCCGTTTCATCAGCGACTGATAATAATACAGGTTGTGCCCCGTGATAAGGCGTGAAGCCAATATCTCACGAGTTCTGAAAAGATGCCGTATATAGGCGCGAGAATAATTGCGGCAAGTATAGCACCCGCACCCCTCGTCAGGTGGCAGCTCATCCCGCTCGAAACGAGCGAGTTTTATAGCAATTTTACCCTTTGAAGTAAAGAACATTCCATTTCTGGCGTTGCGTGTGGGCAGCACGCAATCGAACATATCGACACCCCTCGCCACGGCTTCCACGATGTCGGAGGGGGTACCCACCCCCATCAGGTAGCGCGGACGCTCTCCGGGCATATGCGGGGTGGTGGCTTCGAGGGTTTTAAGCATAAGCTCCTGCCCCTCGCCTACCGAGAGCCCACCGATGGCGAAGCCGTCAAATGGATGCTCGCACAGTTCGCTTGCGGCACGCTCCCGAAGCTCAGGCTCCATGCCGCCCTGAAGTATCGCAAACAGTGCTAACTCAGGTCTTTTTCTCGCCTTTAGCGAGCGGAGCGCCCAGCAGTTGGTCAAGGCGAGAGAGCGCTCTAGGTACTCCCTGCTTGATGGGTGCGGAGGGCATTCGTCGAGGACCATCATAACATCTGAGCCTAGCGCCTCCTCAATCTCAACAACCCGCTCAGGGGTCAACATGTGGCGGGAGCCGTCCAGATGGCTCTGGAATGTGACGCCCTCCTCCGTTATTTTGCGCAGCTCATTTAAGCTAAATACCTGATATCCCCCGGAGTCGGTAAGGATTGGCCGCCGCCAATTCATGAACTTGTGAAGTCCCCCCAGCTCGCGGATCAGCTCGTGGCCCGGTCTCAGGTATAAATGGTAGGTGTTCCCGAGGATAATCTCCGCGCCGAGGCCCTCAACCTCCTCGGGGGTCATCGCCTTCACGGTACCGTAGGTGCCCACGGGCATGAATGCCGGGGTGTTAACTTCGCCATGTAGCAGGGATAATTTGCCCCTGCGTGCGCTACTCCCCTCATCCTCGGCCAAAAGTGTAAAAGATGGGCGAAAATCAGACCCACCAGCCTTCAAATCACTGCTCTTTCGCTGCTCCATCATCTTCCTATTTAATCAACATCGCGTCGCCATAGGAATAAAAACGATAACGCTCTCTGACGGCGTGGCGGTATGCGCTTAAGATCAACTCGCGCCCCCCGAGGGCTGAGACGAGCATAAGGAGGGTCGACTCGGGGAGGTGAAAATTGGTCACCATGGCGGAGACAACTTTAAAATCGTAGCCTGGCGTTATGAATAGTTTTGTCTCACCCTTGCCGGGGAGCACACGCCCGCCCGCTCCGCAATGCTCAAGAACCCGCGTAGCGGTCGTTCCGACGGCCATGACGCGCCGCCCCTCCTCAAGGGCACGATTTATCTTCAAGGCCGCCTCCTCACCAAGCTCATAACGCTCGGAGTGCATCTCATGCGCTGACAGGTCCTCGACCCTCACGGGCAAAAAGGTCCCAAGGCCCACATGCAGGGTAACCTCGGTAGTATCGACACCCTTTTTCAAGAGCGCGGCCCTCACCTCCTCGGTGAAATGCAGCCCCGCAGTCGGTGCAGCAGAGGAACCTCCCTTCTCCGGGTGGGCGAAGAGGGTTTGGTACCACTCATGGTCTTCTGCGCGAGGAGCGGCTCTGCGTATATAGGGCGGCAACGGCATCTCGCCAAGCGCCTCAATTGTCTCCTCCGGAGCGGATATTGACTCAAGGAATACGAGATATCTGCCCTCGCCCAGCACTTCCTCAACGAGAAAAGATGCGCCTTCGGCGAGCAATACCCTCATACCTGCGCGGAACTTCTTAGCCGCCCTCAATAGCGCTGTCCACCGCCGCTCTCCCTCACGGGAGAGGAGGAGCACCTCGACACGACCTCCACTCTCCTTCTTACCCCAAAGACGAGCAGGGACCACCCTAGTGTCATTTACAACAAGAAGATCGCCGGCGCTTAGGAAACTTGGAAGATCGCTAAATACCTCGTCGCTAAGGTGTCCGCTCTGCCTATCAACCACCAGCAGGCGGCTTGAGTCTCTGGGGCGGACGGGCTCCTGCGCGATGAGCTCCTCTGGGAGGGTAAAGTTGAAATCGCTTTTTCTCATATTCTAAACGCAAGGGGAGGGACAGGCCCAAAACCTGCCCCTCCCCTTTAAGAAGCCTCTTATTTAGGTGCCTTGTCGCTCTTTAAGTAGATAAAGAGGGGGTCGTCTGGGTCGAGTATAACAACATCCTTCTCCCCAAGGGAGCTTGTGTATACGGAGAGAGAACGCACAAAGGAGTAGAACTCCGGATCTTTGCCGAAGGCCTCTGCGTAGATTCGTGTAGCCTCCGCGTCACCCTGGCCTCTTAGGTCCTCTGCGGTTTTGTATGCCTCGGCAAGGATAATCGCGCGCTCCTTGTCGGCGGCTGAGCGGAGCTTTTTCGACTCCTCCTCACCCTCAGCCCTGTACTTGGTTGCCTGCCTCTCACGCTCCGCCCTCATACGATCATATACGTGTTTAGCGTTTTCATCGGGGAGGTCCGCCCGCTTAAGGCGCACATCAACAATTGAGATGCCATACTCGGCGGCGCCCTCGTTGGCAGCGACCGTAACTTTCGCCATGATCTCGGAGCGCTCGCTTGAGACTATCTCGATAAGGTCATATCTGCCGATATTTTCCCTCAAAAGTGAATAGACTATATCGTCCAGCCTGGCCTGCGCGCGCCGCTCATCCCTTACCGTTTGATAAAAAAGAAGCGGGTCGGAGATACGCCACCTAGCGAAGTTGTCCATGACGAGGTTCTTCTTGTCTTTGGTTATAACCTCGCGGGGCGCCGCATCATAAAGCAGGAGCCGATTATCATAGAGGACTACATTTTGCACTAGCGGCAACTTCATATGGAGCCCAGGAGCCTTTACGCCGCCAACCGGCTTACCAAGTTGCAGAATTATTCCTACCTGGGTCTCATCCACTATAAAGAGGAAGGAGCGCCAAAAGATGACGAGCAGGACAGCAAGTATACCTATTATCTGAAGAGCCTTTTTCATCTTACTTATCCCCTCCCTTTGTGCCGTCAAGTGCCCCAAGCGGCAAGAGCGGCAATACCGACTTTCCGCCGCCATCGGCTATTACGACCTTCGCGTTGGAGAGGACCTCTTTTATGGAGTCCAGATAGAGGCGTTTTCTGGTGACCTCTTTGGCCTGCCTATACTCAGTCCACAACTTCTCAAAGCGGGCTGCGTCGCCTTCCGCTGTCTTGATTTTAGTCTCTCTGTAAGCCTGAGCGACGTTTATCCGCTGCTCCGCGTCACCTCTAGCCTTGGGGATTAGGTCGTTGCTGTAAGCCTCGGCCTGATTTTTAAGGGTCTCGCGGTCCTCACGGGCGGATGCGACGTCCCGGAAGGCGTCGATTACCTGCTTCGGCGGGTATACATCCTGAAGCTTCACCTGCACAACGGAGATGCCCACACTGCTTTGGTCCAGTATCGACTGGAGAAGAGTTTGGGCCTCAGCCTGTATCTTCTCTTTTTCCTCGGTAAGGACGTCGTCGATCTTGTTTCTGCCTACGATCTCACGCATCGCCGCCTCCGCCGCGTCCTTTACAAAGCCACCATTCCCAAATGAGCCGACCGGGTCTCTGACCTTGAAGAGGAAATCGAGGGGGTCTTTGATACGGTATTGAACAATGAACTCACAGGTTACGATGTTTTCATCTCCCGTCAGCATCGTGGATTCGCGGGGCACCTGCCGATAACGCGCGGGCGGGCCCGGATCGATAGTTTCAAAGCCCACCTCCATGCGGTGGACCTGAGTAACTTTGGGCCTCATCACCGTTTCAATGGGGTAAGGGAGGTGCCAGTGAGGTCCTGGATCCGTGGTATAGGAGTATTCGCCGAAACGCTTAACTACGCCCACCTCATCGGTATTGACTACATAAAAGCCGCTGCCAAGCCATAAAAGCACCGCAATGGCGGCAATAAGGGCGAAGAAGCCCCCGCCGAAGGAGCCGAAGAGGTCTTTTATCTTATCAAAAGGGTTTGGAAAATCAGGGGGTAGACCCGAAGAGTTTCCGCCGCCGGAGCCACCGCCCCAGCCATTTGGTCCGCCATCATCGAAGGCCATAAAAAATCTCCTTTGGATTTTTACTTATTTTCATTGGAACTTAGCCACGCCCACCGGCATAGTCAACATCCATTTGCCACTTACCCTGCCGCCAGGTCACGAACCAGCTGTAAATCGATCCAGGCCTCCCGCTTGCCCGAGGGGTTTCTGAGGAGGTAGGCCGGGTGATAGGTCGCCACAAGTGGCACATCTTCAAAAAAGTGCCGCTGACCTCGCAGCCTCCCCAGCGGCGCATCAATACCTAATAGGCTGGTGGCCGCGTGCCTTCCAAGAGCACAGATTACTGCTGGGTTTATCGCCTCGATCTGCTCCTTTAAGAAGTTTATGCAAGCGGCGATCTCCTCTAGCTTAGGATCTCGGTTTCTCGGAGGCCGGCATTTTACGACATTGGCGATGTAAACCTCTTCACGTTTATATCCGATGGCGCTTATCATCTTATTGAGGAGGCCTCCGGCGCGGCCGACAAATGGCTCACCTCTCCTATCCTCCTCCTCGCCGGGCCCCTCACCGACAAATAGTATTTTAGCGTTTTGTGAGCCCACCCCGAAGACTATGTGCGTTCGACCGGCGCTTAAGCCGCAGCGTTTGCAATCACCCATCTGCTCACGGATCACGGCAAGCTTTCCCCCACCCGGCCCCGCCAATATCGGCAGGTCAGAGGGTGGGCCGGCATAATCTTCCGCCTCTTCCAGACCGCCAGGCACTACCCACGCACCGGAGCTTAGAGCGAATTTCAATGTCTCCTCAAAGGAGCGCCTCAGCTTTTCCTGCATTTTGACGTCCTAACAGGGATTTTAGATGTATTTTTTTTCACTTTTCCCCTAAAGGCTTTAAAGATTGTGCCGATTAGTACAAACAGGCCATGCGCGTATACCACGCAAAATCTGACAACATGGCCTGCCAATTCGCCGGAGACCAGTGGTTGCTCCTCCTTTGGGCTGGTTTCCGGCTATTTTTTTGCCTTCAACCATCCCGCTTACTAACACTACCACAGGCAAAGCACTAAACCAACGGACACTGAGTTGTTGCTAAGCGACACCTTCTAGCGTAGAATTCCGCGCTTTCGTCGTATCAATGGAGAGAGATAATGACCGGCACTTTTGTAAATACAGGGGCTATAATAGCGGGGAGCCTCATCGGTGTCGCCGCCGGGTCACGTATACCCGAGCGTTTTAAAACTATACTCATGAACGCTTTGGGGCTCTCTGTCATATTCATTGGCCTTAGAATGGCCTTTGAAGCGGAGAACGACCTCCTGCCCGTGGGCTCCCTGATACTCGGCGCTGTTACCGGCGAGCTGTTGCGCATAGAGGATGGGATGACGTTCATCGGCGAGCGCCTGAAAGAGCGCTTTTCGGGCGAGTCATCAACCTTTGTGGCCGGCTTCGTTGCGGCATCTGTAATCTACGTCACGGGGGCCATGATGGTCGTCGGCTCAATAAAGGATGGAACCGTCGGGGATCCGGCGGTCCTCTACATCAAATCCATACTCGACGGGGTTTGCTCAGTAGTAATGGCTTCCACCATGGGGGTAGGTGTAGCCTTTTCCGCTCTCACCGTGCTCATATTACAAGGCGCTGTCACCTTACTCGCGGGGCAGCTCGCCTTCCTTCAGGAGCCGCACATACTATCAGCGATCAATGGTACGGGCGGGCTCATGATTCTCTCCATAGGCCTCAACCTCCTTGGCATCACCAAGATAAAGACTGGGAACCTGCTGCCGGCTCTTGTCTATGCTGTAATTGCAGCCGAATTTTTCTAAATATTCAGTTTAGCAAAGGTAACGTCGCGACCTGTAATTTGTATGTATTGCGGTAGTGGGTGTAAAATTCATATCGAAGTCACAGCTTACGCCTACAAAACCCTGGAGGGACGCAATGCCACAGATAGGCAGGTCCGACATAGAGCAGGCGCTCAGGTACTTCGACGAAGTCCACAGGATTTCACCAAAATTCGAGGGCTGGGAGAAGAACCCGGAGTATATTTACGCTATTGAGCACAACAGGGTTCTCTACCCACTTCACCAGATATTCCTCTATATAGCTACACGCGTGCCCGGTGTTTTCAGAAATGACGAAGACATGGCGCGCAAACTTAACTCTATGGGTTTTACCGTAACCCACCTTGAGAAAAGCGCCACCCTCGACCGGCCCGCCAACCTTCCAAAGAGCTTCGTAGCCCTTTCGGAAGGAATAACGGCGCTGAAAGATAGCGGCGCTTTCCCAGGGGACGCTACCCTTACCAGAATAGTCTCGGGTATTGAGAGAACATTGCAAGAAGGTGGTGTCTTCACTATCTACCAGACCGAGCTTGGTTTTTCAGCCGGCGAGGGAGATAGGTGGAAAGACTGCGCCCTGCTCACAGTCTCCCTAAAGCGCGATGACGGACAAACTGCGCCCATGCGCTGTGTATGGGCCCTATTTCCCGAGCGCGAGAAGCTTGTGCTGTCTGTCGAGATGGACTTTGACGATGTGACAGCGCCGGAGATACGAGATGAAGCGTTGGCCTCTATCTCCCAAGGAGTAGAGCGCATTCGCCTCCTCTGTCAGGAGATGGCCGCTGAGCGAAATTTCGACCTGGGCGAACCCTCAGAGGGCCTCCTACCACTTGAAGATAGAGACCTAAGACGCGTGGCAACGGTGGTAAACAAGGTCTACAGCCTCCCCTCACTTCCCGATGAGCAGGAGATGATCCAGGACCTTATTTTAATGCTCGACCTAGCCCGCGATTATGGGGAGATGGCGGAAGAAGCCCACGTTGCTGCATCCGGCCGCAGCTCAAAGAGCACCAGCGAAGAGGAGGGCGGCAAAGTAATAACCGATGTCAACGAGCTCTTCGATGAGCTGGAGGAGCGCGATGGGCCGCTTGATAAGCTGGCTGAAAACCTTTGTATCGACTCCAATTACCTGGAGCGGGCGGCAAGTCTCCTATCTATCCATGGACAGTTGGCGCTGCTAGGCCCCAAGGGCTGCATGAAGAGTGAGATAGCCAGAGGCCTGGCCCTTGTCCTCGCAGGAGAAATAGCGAGGGTGAAGAAACACCCGCTTCACCCCGGAGGCGACAATGCCCTTATGGAGTTCGAGCGCTTCAACAAGGAAGGTCAAGTTGAGATACCCGATGGGCCCCTTAAAGCCGTCGCCAAAAGCGCGGCGGCGGAGCCGGGGAAGACTTACTTTCTAATAATAGAGGGTATAGAGCATTGCGGGCTTGTTGGTCTGGGAGAGGGGTACTTTATGCTCCGAAACCGAGGCGAGTCATTCAAGCTGGAACGCTCCGGGGATGTCATTTCACTGCCGCCTAACCTCAAAGTTATTGTTACAGGTGGACTCGATACGGACCCAGAGCTTTTCTCCATATTCCCTGTTATGAGGCTGCTCCCCTCCTACCCGCCTGTAAAGGGGCTGCTGGAAAAGTGGCTTGAAGAGAACGCCCCTGAGTTCGTCCACCTCGCGCCGATGCTTGAAGAGGTCAACGACTTGCTGCAACCCGAAGACCAGCTTGGCCCCGCTGCCTTTATGAGGGCTGATCTTAACGAGCCCAATATCGAACTGACATGGGACCACATGATACTGCCGGTGCTGGCGGCGAAGATCGATGATGAACCGGAGAAGCTGTCGCCGCTATCATACAAGAAGCTTAAAGCGAAAGTGACGGGCTAGGATAATACGGGCTCTCCATCATGGGATTAAGCCGCGAGAACATTCTCCTAACCGGCCCACCTGGCTCGGGGAAGAGTGCGCTGATAAAGCGTCTTGCGGTTGAATTTTCGGACCTAGGGCCAAGGGGATTTTTCATAAAAGAGAGGGTTACAGGTACACGCCGGGTTGGCTTTGAGCTTTCAGCCATAGACGACTCCAGTATCTCTTTGAGCCGTCAGGACACAAGCTTTCAAAACAAAACTGGCCGATATGACATCGAAAACAAAATTTTAGATGATTTCATAGATAACCTTGAGCTTGCCAAAGCACCATTGGTAATCATCGACGAGATTGGAAAACTTGAGTCAACCTCACGCAAACTGAAAACCGTAATCACATCAATACTCTCAAGCGAGAGCGTGTTGTTAGCCTCAATCGCCAAAAGTGGTGGCGGATTTATAGAGGCGTTGAAGGACCGGGAGGATTCATCCCTCTACATCCTCGACAAGAAAAATCACAGGGGTGTTTTTCAGGGGATAATCTCCGAGGTGCGCTCAATGCTCCCGTGAGGGTTCAACCGAGCGAGAGAAGGCGGGATTCAACTGGATGGGGGCAAAGATAGCTCTGGGATAGAAGCTCGTGGTGCTTTTCACGCCTGGCCCAGTGATAGAGAAGGGTAAGGACTGCCAGCCTGGGAAGCTCACCAAGCCTGTAACGCTCCATCGCCCCGGCAAGCTCAGCCCGCTCACCGCCCCTAAGCCCCTCCCTGAGCTGCGCCGCTCCTGAAGCTATGGCTCTTAAGTTTTTGGCGCGCGTAGCCCTCATCCCGAGGCATTTTAGATAAAGTTCAGAGTATCTGCTAAAGCGCAGTTTTACATCCCGAATGGTGGGGTCCGCTACTACTCTACCGGCACTTCGCGCTAACTCGGGGGAATGGGCCATCATAAGGAGCCGTTCGCGGTTATGAAATAGTGTTAAATTGCTGCGAGTCGGTTCATCTTCGAGTAGATCTCTCAGCCGCTTGAATGCAAATAGCCGGACTATGAAATTCTCTCTGCGTGATGGGTTGTAAAGCCCGGCTTCGCTCTCCACAGGTATAAGCGGAAGGCGTTCCTTGGCAGCGGCTGCAAATATCCCCATCCCCGCACGCTTTCTCGCCCCGCATCCGGTATGAACATCTACCCTTATTCCGCAGGATGGAGAGCGGCTCTTGAGGACCATTCCCCAAGGCTCTTCTGCGGCCAACTCATTAAGACGTTTCAGCGCAAAATCACGCCAACCATGTGAATAGTCAATACCCGTTTCAAGCCCAATGGCGCGGGGCGCGGATGGGTCATCCCATAGGTTGACCGGCTCTCTTGGTACGCTCAAGCCCGCTTCACACTCCGGGCATACAGGGATGAATGAGAGCCACCGCCCAAGGGTGTGTACCAGATATGGGTCCAATTTGCCGGAGCCGTCGTAGCGGACCTCCTCACCGAGAAGGCATGCGGAAACTGCTATGCGGGGTGACTGGTTCTTCATATCTTCTTCTAACGGAGAGAGGTTCTTGAAGGATTCTATATTATCGCAAGAAAAAGATATGTTAAGCGCTTTAATGAAGCAATAACCCCGAAAACAGAAAAAAGTCTTTTAATTAAAGACATTTGCTCCCATAGCAAAATAAGTGTTCTTTCCCAGATACGCCAACAAACCGCCCACCTCTGTGTTAAACTCATAGGGGGCTTAATGCGGAGTAAGAGATATTTTTTACAGGAGAAAAATATGAAGATTTTAGGCATCGCGGGGAGCACGAGAAAAGAGGACCAATCAGGTGTATACAAGCTGGTTGAGGCAACCCTCAAGGCGACCAATATGGATTACGAGCTTGTACACCTTCGTGGAAAAAAGATTGGCGGATGCATAGCATGCTTAGGCTGCGTAGAGGACAACGTTTGCGTGCTTAAAGACGATATGGCAGAACTCCGGGAGAAGATAGTTGAGGCGGATGCATACGTCATCGGCGCCCCCAACTACTACTCGACGATGAACGCTATAACCCATGCCCTCCTTGAGCGCTTCTACCAGTTTCGCCATCGCGAAGGAGATACTCTTTGGGGAAAGCTGGGGGTTGCGGTTGGGGTGGGGGGTTCCTCGGGTGCCGTCTGTACCACTGAGATCGAGCGCTTCTTTATGTACAACTTTATTGAAACCGTAGCTAAAGTCGACGGGCAGCATGCTGCCTCCTGCTTTATCTGCGGCTATGGTGAAACATGCGGTGTGGGCGCGGTGCGCATGCTTTTGGGCGAAGGGGTAAAGATAACTGCGGAGAACACCCCCTCCGTCGCCAAGAATCCTGCGCTCATGGAGGAGGCCAAAAACGCCGGAGTAGCGCTGGCTGCACGCCTTATGGACAACCACGACCGACGCGCTGTCACCGAAAGGATGCAGGCGACCCTAATGGCTGAATTTGCCAAGACAACTTAAGCTGACCCCTCGGGAGGGAGCCCCATGCTCCCTCCCTATTTAGAGATAAAAACGCCAAAGACCCACCTCTGAATCTGACACCCAAAAAACTCAGCTGACCCTCATTTCACGTAAAAGAATGAAATGTAATCGTTTTTGCGCGCTTTTTTTTAGTCCCCATGGCCCTATTCCGCAGTGAGACTTGTGATGTGGAAGGGGACGGCAAGCTCCGGCGCCAAGCTCCAAGGGAGAAAAGTCCGCAACAGGCGGAATCGAAGAGGGCGCCCGGGAGTTCCGCCACTTCCACGTGAAAAAGGTGCGCCACCGCCCGGCGGCCTCTTAAATAAACGGGGGGAGATGCCGTCGGGCGTGTGGTCCACTCACAACTAATGGAGCAACCAGGTGGCTGATGAAAAAGTGCCGCGATTTCAACTGGCGGCAAAGGGTGAAAAGCGAGGCGTAAGGGAGGACTTCTGGTGGGTATACGAAAACCTTGGCGGGAGGAAGGCGCTCCTTTGCTGGGCGGAGGAGAACGCGAAGGAGTTCTTCAAAATATTTTTCCAACTTCTCTCCAAAGATCGGGAGGAGCGAGGGGGCGAGGAGGACTTCCTCCGGGCTCTGAGAGAGCTCGCGGAGTCAGAGCGTGAAGTGTCGAACTGACGAAGTGTGCCTAAAAGAGCTTGTGGGGATGGTGCGCACACCCTTGCGCTTCGTCGAGCTAGTGCTGGGCGCAAAGCCATCCAAGCAGCAATCTAGCGTACTCAAAGCTTTGGAGGATGGTGAAAGGCGCATAGCTATACGGTCCGGCCACGGCGTCGGGAAATCCACCCTTCTCGCATGGGTTCTACTTTGGTGGATATCAACCCGTCCTGGAGCGGTGATCCCTTGCACCGCACCGACCGCCCACCAGCTGGAGGATATACTCTGGGGTGAGGTTGTAAGGTGGCATAAAGCCATGGGTGAGCCGCTACGTTCCCTCCTTACGGTGACAAAAAACAGCGTAAGGCATAAAAGCGCCCCTCAAGGGTGGTTCGCCGCTGCCCGCACATCGCGCCGGGACAACCCCGAGGCGCTACAGGGTTTTCATGGTGAGCATCTGGCTTTTCTAATAGATGAAGCCTCCGGTGTCGCCGAGGAGGTTTTCGAGGTCGCCGAAGGAGCCCTCTCAACACCCGGCGCGCTTGTAATACTAGCCGGAAATCCGACTCGCCTTGACGGCACCTTTTACCGCGCCTTCCATGGCGAGCGGGAACATTGGGCGACCTTCCACTTCCCCTCCCACAAATCCCCATTGGTCTCCACCGAATACGCCAAGCACATGGCTGCAAGATATGGCGAGTCTTCAGATATCTACCGCGTACGGGTCGAAGGGGAGTTTCCCCTCTGCGAAGCCGACACCCTAATCGCCCTGCCTCTGGTAGAGGCTGCCATTGAGCGAGCGCCGCACAAGAAAGAGGTGCCCCCCCTGGTTTACGGAGTTGACGTAGCCCGCTTTGGCGATGATGAAACAGTCATCTTGAAGCGGCGCGGCGACCATGTCCTCTCCATCGAAGCGCTCCGCGATCTGGATACCATGGCCGTAGCGGGGCTCATCGCTGCCAGCGCCCGAGCGGAAAAACCCTCCCTAATATTTATAGACGTGATAGGGGTTGGCGCAGGAGTCGCCGACAGGCTCCTTGAGCTTGGGCTGCCAATATATCAGGTCAACGTAGCCAGGCGCGCAGCAGAGCCGGAGCGCTTTGATGATCTACGTTCAGAGCTCTGGTGGCGCACGCGCGAATGGCTTGAGTCAGGGGCGCCTTCGCTCCCTCCCGATGAAGAGCTAGCGGCGCAGCTAACCACTATTAAATACTCCCTCACCTCCAATGGGAGGGTGCGGGTTGAGTCAAAACAGGAGAGAAAAAAGCGCGGCCTCAAATCACCGGACAGGGGCGACGCCTTGATGATGACCTTCGCATCACCGGTATCAGCGTTGCCGCGCATTGAGGCTGGGCGGGAATTTCACAAACCTTTCGATAGGGAGCTCGGATACTGATGTCAAATGAGAATATGGGGCTTGTAGAGTTCGTTAAGGATCGATTCCGAAGATACGGTGAGGGCCGCGCACCGCATGAAAAGCGGTGGGAGGAGGCCTACTATAATACCCTCGGAGAGTACTCCCCCGCGGTTCAGGGTCAATGGCGCCGGCGTGAGGCATCAGGCTCGAGAATTTTTGTGCGAATTACGCGACAGAAGGTCAGGCAGGCATGCCGCCACCTTGAACCTGCCCTACGCACCATTAAATTCAGCCTGGTGGGAGAGGAAGGTGACCGGGATGCGCTTTCGGCT
>PKTT01000002.1 GCA_002869015.1 Deltaproteobacteria bacterium | reverse complement strand
TAAGAGACGTTGATATTGTTGTCCCCATTTCCAGCGCCCAGCGCATCATCAGAGGTGAAGTCCAGTGTATCGGTGTGGCCAAAAGCGAAACCGCCATCGCCCCTGCTGCCATAGCTGTCCCAAATTGCCAGGGCATCCAGAGCGGTACCGGTTACCTTGTGGATTATTCCTCTGTTGTTAAGCACTAAGATGTTTTCGTAACTGATGTTTATGGTGCGACTGGATGCCGACATATTTTTAAAAGTATCAGCCCACCTAGCCCAGTAGCTTCCGGGATATGTGTAAAAAGTACGTGTAACAGCTATACCATCAATAATTCTTTCCCCAGATAGATAATTCATCGGTTCACCGGACGTATAGGTATTCCAAGCGGCAAGGTCACCGCTTTCAAACCCACCATTTAATATATATTGTTGACTTTGGGTGTCCAGCAGCGAAACGTTATCGATTGCAGTTGAATAGTAAGTGTGGTGAGACGTGCGCTGCTCAAAGGATATCGCGATAGAACTCCCTGCATAGCTTGATAAATCAACACTATGGTTAGAAAGTGTAGGGGAAGTTTCCGATTCAACCTCATGTGGATAGATAATTTCAAGCAGGGAGAGGTCCTTCGGGTCCCGAATTGTTACTTTGTATACAGCAGAAGAATTTAATTCAGAGGAGAAATTGAATACCCGATCTGACCATGTTAGTGTCATTGGTGCAGCGGCGGCAGATAAATCAACTACCTGGTAAAGTCTCGCATCGTTGTAAATGTTCAAATATGCAGAATAATTTCCATCTATCGGGTCATTATCCCATGCCGATGCAGTTACTACGCCGTCCTCAGTGTCAAAAACTGGAGTAAGAAAAGTTAATTCACTGTACTTTTGATCATATGGAAACGGGTACCCATTAACTAACAGATACATAGTATCACGTTGGATTTGTGTATCTCCACCGGTGCAAAGAGTAAAGTCCGGATTTATATCCCAAATATTGGTGTGCCCTGGGAAGAATATTCTATCCAACTCGTTTTGCGGAGGAACCTCTTGCCGAAAAGCCGTTACTCCGTTGATGTCTACGGGCTGACCCGTTATGGTGCTTTTGCTTGAGGAACTTCCGCCAGAGCATCCGTAAATGGTCACGGTAGAAAGTGCAGCTACCCCCAGCGCCAGAAGGGAACCTGTAAGTTTTTTGGATAAATTCTTAGACATTTGTTTCCCTCTCAATGAAAGTTGACAATCTATTTTAAGAATACACGCAAAACTCTCAATTGGTAGCCTCTGCTACTCATTCGCTAATAGAATGGCGGTGGGTCGGACCTTCGCCGCCGGCAATTCATTGGCAAGCCGATCACCCGATAAAATCTTTTCAATCAACCCAATCTTCTTTTCTCCGGAGATTACGAGCCACCTCTCTTTGGCGTTTCTTAAAAACTCCATAGATAGGGTAACCCTTGGAACTCTGGGAACCCCAATATTTTCAACCGCATGGGTCATTGCTTTGCTCTCTTCGCTGTAAAGCATACCTGGAAAGAGGCTTGCCGTGTGACCGTCCTCACCCATCCCCAGGATAGCCAAATCCAGAACTGGTAAACCATTCTTTCTGGGCCTCTTTTCAAAGAAGATTGAAAGCTCCGATTCCCATGCCAATGAAACTAATTTGGGGTCCAGCCCCGCAGGCACTGAGAGTAAATTGCCCACGGTTGATAAGGACTGCTCCAGAAGAGTCTGGTTACGAGCATTATCGCCTAAAGGTAAGCAGCGCTCATCACCTGGAATGAGGTAAATTTGTTTTTTGGGGAGAGTTGATTTTCGAGCTATCATCTCATAAAGGGGGCGAGGAGTTTTGCCGCCAGCCAGGGCTAAAACGAACTCACCACGCGCTGAGATTGCTTTAAGCCCCGCTTCAGCGAATAACTTGGAGCCCTCCCTGGCGAGCTCATCCAAATCAGCAAATTCAAGGATCTTGGGTTTCATCTCTTATGATGTCCGCCAGAAGAAGCCGTCACGCTTGATGAGCTCATTTGCAGCATCAGGCCCCCAGCTGCCGGCCTCATATCGATGTAAATCAGCACCATCTCCATCAACCCAGTTTTTAAGGACGGGGTCAAGGAGCATCCAAGCAGCTTCCAGCCCATCAGTGCTAATGAAAAGTGATTGATCGCCCAGCATCGCGTCCAGGAGCAGCCTTTCATAGGGCTCAGGGGGAGTGACTCCAAAGATGGTCCGGTAATCAAAGTCAAGCGTCAATGCCCCGAGGCATGCCTTGGGCCCAGGGCGTTTTGCTTCAAGGGTGAGAGATATACCCTCAAGGGGCTGAATGTTTAGGACAAGAAGGTTCTGAGTAAGCATTTCAGGCGGCACCATAGGAAAAATCGAATGAGGTACACGCTTAAAATAAACAGCCACCTCGCTCACTCGCTCTTTCATCCTCTTGCCGCTTCTCAAGTAAAAGGGAACCCCTGCCCAGCGCCAATTGTCGACCATCACCTTCATAGCGACAAAGGTCTCGGTATTCGACCTTGTATCAATGCCCTCCTCTTCTAGGTAACCTGCGACATCGGCCCCTGAAATCTCCCCTGCCTCATATTGACCGCGCACGATCCACTTCTCAATCCCTCTTGCGTCGAAGGGGCGTATGGCCTTGAGCAGCTGGAACTTCTCCTGACGATAGCGCTCCGCTTCAAAGACAGCCGGGGGCTCCATGGTTATAAGAGAGAGGATTTGCAGCATGTGGTTTTGAAACATATCCCTCAGGCAACCGGCCTTGTCGTAGTATCCTGCACGGCTCCCCACACCAATATCCTCCGATACGGTTATCTGGATATGTTCGATATATTTATTATTCCAGAGAGGCTCGAAGATGGCGTTGGCGAAGCGCAACATCAAAATATTCTGCACCGTCTCCTTGCCAAGGTAGTGGTCGATTCTGTAAATCTGGTCCTCGTCGAGCAAACCCCTCAGCTCTGAGGCGAGCGCTTTGGCAGAGGCAAGGTCTTGACCGAAGGGTTTTTCAACTACAACGATGGGGCAGTGCGTTTTGCCCTCAGGGCATTTAGCCGTAAGGCCCACAGCGGAAAGTCCCTTGATGATTTTCGGGAAAAAAGCCGGGGGAACCGCCAGGTAGAAAATATGCCTAGGCTTTTCCCCATTTGCTTTATCCAATGCCGATAATTTATCCGCCAATGCTTTATAGGTTGCAGGGTCATCATATCGGCCCGGCACATAATGTAATTTCTCTGAAAAAGCTTCTTCATCTCCACCCTCGCCAAGAACTTCAAAGGCCCTATAGCGGTAATCTTCATCTGTTGCAGGGCTGTCGAGATAAGAAAGTACGCCAATAGCGTAAAACTTTTCTGGCAGGAGTTTTTTCTTGTAGAGGTTGAAGAGCGAAGGGAGGAGTTTCTTCTTGGTGAGATCTCCCCAGCCACCAAAGATCACTACTGACGCTGGGTCCGGCTTTTGCTCGATGCATAGGTGCTCTTGCATTGATACCCTGGTGGTGAAGAGCTCCATGAAGTCTCCTGTGATAACGTGGCTGGTTTTTAGATGATTTAATTGTACCAAATTATCTTTTCGCAGTCTCAGGCGCTCTCCAAAGATTCGCTAATCTGTTAGTATAAATAAGAGTCTGAAAAACGAATACGCGAAGGAAGGGTGTGTAAAGATGGAAATTCTCGAGAAACTTTCAGCTGCAGGGCAAGCCGTCTGGTTTGATTATATAAAGCGCTCATTCACCGAGAGTGGAAAGCTGGGCGAGCTGGTCGATATGGGCGTCAGGGGGGTGACATCGAACCCCTCAATCTTTGAGAAGGCAATCGCGGGGTCGGATGATTACGACCAAGCGGTCAGGGCGCTTGTCGATAGCGGGGTAACGGATGCTGAGGCTATTTATGAGGCGCTGGCACTTGAAGATATAGGGAGGGCAGCCGATATCCTAAAGCCGGTATATCAGAGTACCGGGGGTGCAGACGGTTACGTAAGTCTTGAGGTCAGCCCACACCTCGCGGCTGACACGGACAAGACAATTTTAGAGGCTGAGAGGCTCTTCGCCGAGCTAGGCAAAGAAAATGTAATGATAAAGGTCCCAGCCACTCCAGCTGGGATCCCGGCTATCGAGGAGCTAATTGCGAAGGGGATAAACATAAACGTCACCCTGATTTTCAGCCTCGACCAATATCGGGCTGTGGCGGAGGCATATGTCAAGGGTCTAGAAAGGCTCTTGAGTGGTGGGGGGAACCCGGCCAAGGTTGCTTCCGTAGCCTCCGTATTTGTCAGTCGAATTGATTCGTCGGTAGACAAAGCCCTTGGCGAAAAGGGCGATACCACAATGCAGGGTAAAATAGCCGTTGATAATTCGCGGATTATTTATAAAGCTTTTCGTTCAACCTTCTCCTCTATCAGGTGGTTTGAGCTTGCCGCAGCAGGAGCTCGCGTGCAGCGCCCACTTTGGGCTTCTACTGGGACGAAAAACCCCGATTATCCTGATACTTTATATGTGGACACTCTCATTGGTCCCGACACAGTTAACACTATGCCCCCCGCAACCCTAGATAGCTTTTTGGACCACGGGGTAGTTGAAAAACGTATTACCGAGGACCTTGATGGAGCTCTGGAGCGCAGGCAGGCATTAAAAACACTTGGAATAAATCTTGATGATATAACTGATAAACTCCTTACCGAGGGTGTAAAGGCCTTTGAAGATGCTTTCGACGCGCTTATTGCTGCCGTTGAGGAGAAGGTTAGGAGCATCAAAGGTGATTAACCTTTCTATAAACCCCGGCAAGGTTGAAGAGGGTTATAGGAACGCCCTAAATGACGCTGAAAAGGCCGATTTGGTTGAGAGAGTATGGAAACGTGATTTCACCTTATGGAGCACCTCGCCGGATGAAATTGTGGACAGGCTCGGCTGGTTGGACGCCCATGAGCGCATGCGAGGAGAGATTAAGGGTATACTAGCGTTGAAAGATACCCTGATAGCTGAGGGTTACGAGCGTGTGCTCCTGCTCGGCATGGGTGGCTCTAGTCTGGCTCCCGAGCTTTTTGCGAAGGTTTTCAATGATTGCGGAGGGCTCTCACTAGAGGTGCTGGATACTACGGTGCCCGCAGACATAATCGAAGTAAGCGGCCGTATCGACCCCCAAAAGACCCTCTTCATAGTCTCCTCAAAATCGGGCACGACCGTCGAGCCTATCTCCCTCATGAAGCACTTTTTTAACCTGACGGTAGAGTGTGTTGGCGAGCGTGAAGCCCCCTCCCATTTCGTTGCCATAACTACTCCGGGCACCAAGCTTGCGGAGCATGCCGATAAATCAGGCTTTAGGGCAAATTATCTCAATGACCCTGAAATTGGAGGGCGTTACTCAGCCTTATCCCTTGTTGGGCTGGTGCCGGCGGCGCTCGCAGGTGTCGATAATTCCAGGCTTCTCGATAGCGCGGAATCAGAGGTGAAGAGGGCCAAAGGAGTATTGGCGTTAAACCTAGCTGCCTCTTTGGGCGTTTTCCTTGGGGAGTGCGGACGAGTTGGGCTCGACAAGCTGACCCTCCTGGCTCCAAAGGCGCTGCGACCTTTTTCCGACTGGGTTGAGCAGCTTATCGCCGAATCTACGGGAAAGGATGGACGTGGCCTTCTCCCTGTTATACAGGAAGGTTTAGGCGACCCTGAAGATTATGACGACGATAGGGTCTTCATCTCATTGTCCATGATGGGTGACGATTTTCTTTCCGGTCCTCTGGAGAAGTTTTCAAATGAGGGCTATCCCGTTATCAGGATTGAGCTGGATGAGAGGTATGACATAGGCGGTCTCTTCTTCATCTTTGAATTTGCGACGGCGGTTGCCGGGTGGCGCATGGGGATACAGCCCTTCAACCAGCCTGACGTTGAAGCCGCAAAGGAGTCCGCGAGGCAGGCGCTGGCCGAGTACGCCCTGAAGGGTTCCTTTAACACCCCAAACCCTGACCTGACCGATGGGCCCATAGCGCTTTATGGGGAAACTGTGAGCAACAGCGCCAGAGAAGCCATCGATAATTTCTTTCAATCAACCGGGGAGGGGGGATATGTGGCAATACAGTCTTACCTTGGTCGCGCCCCCTCTATACTTGAGGTCTTGAATAAGCTAAAGATGGAGGCAGTTAGGGAAAGCGGAAAAGCTGTGACTCTGGGAGTCGGCCCCCGTTTTCTACATTCCACCGGGCAACTGCACAAAGGCGGCGCACCAGGTGGTAGATATCTACAGCTTACCGGCGATGATGAAATGGACATCAAGATACCCGCAGAAGAGATGACCTTCGGTGTTTTAAAGGACGCACAGGCTTTGGGTGATGCGGCAGCCCTGGAAAGGGCAGGGCGAAGGGTGCTTAGGGTCCATATCAGCGGGGATGTAATGGATGGATTAAGTTCCCTTATTGGGAGGTTGCGATGAGGCTTGCAATATTCGGCATCGGAAAGATGGGCGGGAATATGGCCCGTCGGCTTATTCGTGGCGGGCACGAGGTTGTGGTTTTCGACCTTGACTCCAAAGCTGTTGCGGAGCTGGTCAATGAGGGCGCCGAAGGGGCTGACTCAATTGAAGATGCGTTGGGAAAACTAAGTTCGCCAAAGGTTGTATGGGTCATGCTCCCCGCTGGAGCGCCTACCGAGACGACCCTTTTAAAACTTGGATACCTTCTCTCGCCGGATGATATCGTCATTGACGGCGGGAACTCCCATTACAAGGAGACGTTGAAACACGCCGAAGCATTAGCTTCAAGCGGGATACATCTCGTAGATGTGGGAACCAGCGGTGGAATATGGGGCCTTGAAGAGGGTTATTCAATGATGGTTGGGGGGGGTGAGGCAGTAGTTGAAAGCATAAAGCCAATATTTGAAACCCTCGCTCCCGGTCCGGAGCTGGGATGGGGCAGGGTAGGCCCATCGGGCGCCGGACACTTCGTAAAGATGGTTCATAACGGCATTGAGTATGGGATTATGCAGGCTTACGCGGAAGGCTTTGAGCTTATGGAGTCCAAGGAGGAATTTGGCCTCAATCTTGCGCAGATATCAGAGATATGGAGGCATGGCAGCGTAGTACGCTCCTGGCTGCTGGACCTTGTGGCGGGAACTTTGGTAGATAATCCTCGATTGGAGGGGCTTGCCCCCTTCGTGCCCGACTCTGGCGAGGGGCGCTGGACAGTGCTTGAGGGGGTTGAGCAGGGCGTTTCCCTTCCGGTAATCTCAACCGCGCTCTTTAACCGCTTCAAATCCCAGGACGATTCTAGCTATGCGGACAAGCTCCTCTCCGCTATGCGCGGGGCTTTCGGAGGGCATGCGGTTAAGCGTGATTAATCTTCCTCGGGGCTAACGCATGCGCTTCCTTTGAGACCGAAGAGGAGGCGAAGGAGCCAGGTTGTGCGTTTCCCAAAGAGGGCTTCTTCATAGAAGCTACCCGAAGCGCGCTTGGATATCTCCGACAAGGTTGGGTATGCGTGAACCGCCCCTGCGACCGTCGAAAGTTTCAGCTTCCCGTTCATGGCGACAACCCACTCGTGAATCAACTCCCCGGCATTGGCTCCCACGACCCTTGCCCCCAGCACCTTTCCTTTTGGTGAAGCAATTATCCGCAGGAAACCGCCTTCCGCGCCCTCTGCAATGGCGCGGTCATTTTGCGAGAACCGCTCCTCCAGCACCCTGTATTTTATCCCCTGCTCAATTGCTTCACGTTCGCTTATCCCCACGCCGGCAATTTCCGGTGAAGTGTAGATGCACCAGGGGACCTTCGAGTAATCGAGCTTCTTGGGTAAATGGAGAACCATATTTGTCAAAGCGGTCGAACCGTGATACCCAGCAACGTGTGTAAAGTTCATCTCCCCCGTAACGTCGCCGCAGGCGTATATATGTTTGGCGCTGGTACGGGTTCTGGCATCTATTGTTATGCCCCTTCGGGTATACTCAACTCCCGCTTTCTCAAGGCCAAGGCCCTCAACATTTGGTCTTCTTCCAGTCGCTATTAAAAGCTCGTCGCCGAAGATATCCCTTGCCGCTCCTCCATCGCTGGGCGCTACCGAGAGGATGACCTTACCTCCCTCACGGCGCACCTCCTTTGCCGCAGTTGATGTCATAAGCTCGATGCCGCTTGCCTTCAATAGCCCTATCAACGCTTTGGATATTGATTCGTCCTCCCTGGGCATAAGCGTATCCATGAACTCTATGATGGTTACTTCAGAGCCAAGGCTGGAAAAGGCCTGTGCGAACTCAATGCCTATTGGGCCCCCGCCAAGTATCAAAAGTTTTTTAGGAAGTGTCTTTAAGTTGAAGATCGTCTCGTTGGTTAGATAGTCAAGGTCATCCAGACCCTTAACCGGTGGTGTGGCTGGCCTTGAGCCTGTGGCTATCACCCAGTTCTTAGCGCTTATCTCTTCACCATCAAGCAAGAGTGTGTGAGGCCCACTGAATGAGGCATCGCCAAAGTGTGTCTCAACGCCAAGCGAACAGAACCTCTCCGGGGAGTCATGGGGCTGTATTTTGGATATAACATCCCGTACACGGTCCATCACATTTTTCAAGTCAACAGGGGGAAGCGTTAGCGATGGCAAACCGAATTCAACTGAGCGCCTGGCCGCTGCCCACACCTCGGCACTTCTGATAAGGGTTTTTGAGGGTACGCAGCCGTAATGTAGACAGTCACCGCCGAGTTTACCGCTCTTTTCAATGAGAATGGTCTTTGCCCCAAAACGTGCCCCTCCAGCAGCGACGGTTAGGCCAGCGGAGCCTCCTCCTAATATTCCAATGTCGTATTGATATTGTGCCATCGGCATCCCTCCTCATCTAAGCATAACAGGGAGGGCGGCAAAGGGTAGGGGTGTCAGGTATTTTCACCTTTAACATCGGGTACGTAGCCCACAACCTTCAAGGTGCTCCGTTCCATAAGGAGTATAAAGGTCGTTATGCGGCCATAAGCGGGGAGTATGAAGAGCTCCTCATCATTCAGACCTGTCTCTGAAATTTTTGTCAATATATTGTCGCGGCCTTTCTCATATTTCCCAAGAATTTCTTTAAGGGATAGCATCGAATACTCAATTTCCTCACGCCCCTTTTCAGCTAGCGGAATTAAAAGTTCCGAATGGCTATATAAAGGAACGCCCTTGCGGAGTGATTCGTACCTTAGCCGTTGGCGACCGTCCAAGTCTTTTGGGAGGTCAATGACAGCATAAATTGGGCCGCTATCCGCTGCGGGCAGATCAAGGAGCCCGGGAATCTCAGATGCGCTCTGATAATCCATTGTGTAGAGATATCCATCTGCATATACCACGGCAGATGTGCGCTGTAGATAGACGGTGAATAAACCGCTTGCGAGTGCTACGATTTGAATAAGGACGATAATCGAGACGTCCCTTTTAAGCTCCTTTTTTGGTTTGCTGGTATTGAAGACGATAAGTGTGAGAAGCGGCCCGATTGATACATCCACAATTAGTATCAACCGCAGAAGTTTCCAGCCGCCCTCAGTGAAAAAGTAGGGCGGTGGAAACCACCAAAGTGAAAAAACCGTCACCACCGCAGAGAGAATTAGGAAGCTGAACCCCAGGTGGATCGCGAAGGCTTTTTTTCGGGTCATGGGTCAACACCAATGTGCTTTAATCATCAATCGGGTTGTCTACGAATGAGATTATATCCTCGGCTCTCTTGGCACCCGGAAATATGCGCCCATCTGGGAGTATTATCGTGGGTGTAGATTTTATTCCAAGGCCGGCAGCCAAATCTTCATTCTTCTCTATGACGTCGGTCTCGCATGTCGGGGGCGGCAGTTCCTCTCCGGCAAGGCTTTTATCCAGAAGTTCAATTGATTTTTCGCAGATTATCGTCTTCGCCTTATCGCGCGCATTGGGATGGATCTTAAGGGGAAGCATCTTGATGAAGAAGGCTATATCCTTTCGCTCCTCCACAACCTTATGCATCTCCGCCTGCATTTTTTTGCAGAACGGGCATTCGGGGTCATCGAATACGATGACCCTGTGCTTTGCCTCGGGGTCGCCAAGTACCACAGCGTCTTCGAGAGGAATTACTGAGGGGTTTATGCGGTTAAGCTCGGCGTGGCGCATCCTCGTCAGAGACTGGCGGGTCGCTATCTCAATTATGTCGCCCTGTATCAGGTAATTTAGGGAAAAGTCCAGGTAAACGGGTATCTTGCCACCTTTTTTGTCGGTGACGTCAACCTCCCAAAGCCCCGGCACGCTTGAAAACCTTACATCAGTGACCTCTGATTTTACTCCAAGGGGCTCAATCGCCTCCTGCGCTTGCTCAATCGATAAACTGTGACAGTCCTTGCATTCACCTTCGCTGCATCCGCCGAAGGCAAAAGCCGCTGAGGCAATAAGAGTTAGCATGCTCACGAAAAGAAGTATTTTAAAAGCCTTGTAATTCAATCCAAACCCTCCGCTAAAAAATTAGTAACAACGGCATTTTACAACTTGTGTGGAAGTTTTCAAACTTAAGTGACGAAGAAATTGCCCCCTTAAACATAACCACATCTTTGACGGATGCATTGAGCCAATGGTTTAAATTTGTGGCATCGGCAACAATCCTCGCTCCAAGGTGTCGATTTTGTTACAATGCGCGCCAGCAAAAGACCATTTCAGCTGTTAAATGCATTACAGAAAGAGCCATGACGCCAAAAAAGAAACTTCCCATTACTTTAGCCCGGCCTGAGCATACTCTTAGCCGCTCGCTGGTCGATGACGATGCGCTCTGGGTGTTGAGGCGGCTACGCCGCTCGGGTTATCTCGCTTATATAGTAGGAGGCGCGGTTAGAGACATACTTCTTGGGCGAGAACCTAAAGATTTTGACATCGGCACCAATGCCCGCCCAAGCGAGGTCAAAGCTCTCTTTAGAAACTGTAGGCTCATTGGCAGACGTTTCAGGCTTGCCCACGTGTTCTTCCGCCGAAAAGGTGCACCTGACAAGATTGTTGAGGTGACAACTTTCAGGGGTCTGGAGAAGATGGAGGATGATAGCCACCTTACCTCAGAGGACAGAGATAAAACCGGGGCGGTATTCGGCTCTCCTGAAGATGACGCAATGCGACGCGACTTCACAATCAACGCGCTGCTTTACAATTTCGATGATTTTTCCATTATCGACTATGCCGGGGGACTCTCCGACCTTGAGAGCAAAAAAATACGGTTGATCGGTGAGCCTGATGAGAGGTTCTCTGAAGACCCCGTAAGAATGTTAAGAGCTATTGAATTTGCTGCAAGGCTGGGGTTCACAATTGAGCGCAAAACTGCATCGGGTATAAAGGCAAACGCGCACCTTATCTCGGAGTCATCTCCTGCCAGGCTGAGGGATGAGGTGCGGCAGATGCAGCATCTGGGTATAGTCGGGGAGGTTTTCCGCGAGGCCTCCCGCCTGGGTCTTTTCGAACATCTATACCCCGAAGTTGAGGTTTCGGATGGTATATATCACCTGCTAAAACCCCTGGACGATGAGAGCAAAAAAGGCCGCTCCCAACAGGAGTACCGATATATAGCGGCGCTTGCCCTGCCAACAGTGGTTAACCATTACCCCCTCACCGGCGAGGCTAGACTGGATGAAGCTGCCCCTGCTATTACGGAAGTCGTAACCCCTCTATGCGCCCGTTACCAGATATCAGCGCATATCCGCCATCAGGCAAAGGAGATAATTCTCTCCTGCTACCGGTTCGCTAAGGGCAAACACTACAGGGCAAAGGGCAAGTTCGCCAGACGTAAAGATTTTGCGGAGGCTTGGGAGTTTTATTCTCTTTGGGCCGCTTTTGACGATAGTCAAAGCAGTGCGGCTGGGTATTGGGGGTCATATTTAGAAGAGCGGAATACTCCTCTAGACCAGAAAAAAAAGCCTCGCAAAAGAAGTGGACGCCGTCGTCGTCGGCCATCCAAAAGGGGAGCGCCCCCTACCTCTTGATCCTCTCTCTCCAGCTTTTATAGCGCTCGACAACCTCAACCTGCTTAACCACCTCCTCCTCATCGGGGTCAAGGTCAGCAGCTCGGTTGAGCCAGAGAATCGCATCATCCATATTGGCGCTGAGCAGCTCGGCAAAAGCTCTCTCTTTGGCTATGGTTGCGCGAATTTTATCTTTTGCGCCGGAAGAGTACTTCCAGGCATCTTCGAGGTACTGTATAGCTTGCGCCACCCCCTCTTCCTCCGGCGAACTTTCTGACAACTCAAGGGCCGCGAGGCTTGTCAGGACATTAATATAGGGCTCTGACTGGTGGAGCTCCGGTGCCGGCTCCATCATCTTTAGCGCTGCTTTGAGAAGGTTTCGCGCTTCATCAAGCTCCCTTGTCTCTTTTAACTTCGCCGCCTGACCGACAAGGGAGATCACGGTTTGGGATAGCTCCTCACCCTGCTCCTTGGCGCGAACTTCCAGGAGGTGCGAGGTCCATAAACCAATGCCCAGACCGAGTAAGACGGCTATGGCTAGGGGGAGGTATCGCCTTTTCGGCGAACTTTTGAATCGTCTATGAGGGTTGTTGGACATTGGCTGATCCTAGCGGGCAACCAGTGCGCCTGTCAACGCGATTGCCGCACCGCAGAGGTTAGAATGGATAAAGCGGATTGACTGATAAGCCAAAATAAAATAAGGTTTTACAGTTGAAATATTTTCATTTCAGCCGTGCTCGCAAGGCGATTCGGGAGGTCTCGGATGTCCATGAAGAAGGTCCTCGTCGTTGACGATGAACCAAATATTCTCTTGTCTTTAGAGTTCATCCTTGAGGAGGAGGGGTTCGAGGTAAAGACCGCAGGAGATGGTGAAGAGGCTTTGGAGGCAGCAAAAAGCTTTGAGCCGGGCATAGTGCTGCTCGACGTTGCGATGCCCCGCCGCGACGGCTATGAGGTCTGCCGTTTACTAAAATCCCAGGATGCACCCCCCAAAGTGATTATGCTTACGGCTAAGGGCCAGCCCCTTGAGCGCAAAAAAGGTCTTGAGGTTGGAGCGGACGCCTACATAACTAAACCCTTTCATGCCGGTGAGTTGGTGGCGGAGATTAACGCCTTGTTGGAAAAATGACACCTGCCCAGGACCGCCAGATACCCTTTACCCAACGAATTCGCGTTCGCCTCGTCTCGGCGATAGTGTTATTGGCGGTTTGCCCCTTCGCGCTGGCCGTTATGGCGCTCCTCACCTCCTTGCCCGAATCTGTGGGGTCCACTCCCCACTTCATGCTAAGAGTCTACGTCCTCGGCAGCATACTTACCGTTGTCTGCATAGCCCTTGCTTGGAGATTTGCTGACAAGCTGCTCTCGCCGCTCCTCAAAATAAGACATGGCGCCGAGATAGTATCAAGGATCAATCTCTCTCACCGTATAGACGTCTCCACCGGGGATGAGCTTGAATCGCTTGCGGCGGATTTCAACGCTATGGCTGAAGCGCTTGAAGGAGCATACAGCGAACTTGAGGATAGGGTCAGAGAGGTCACCGTCTCATTACAGGGGGAGAAGAGCCGCCTTGCCTCGGTTTTGAGAACAATGGTAGAGGGGCTAGTAGTCCTGAATGAGCATGGTGAAGTCCTCTTGATGAACCCGCGCGCTCGGGCTGCTCTATGCACCGGGAGCAACCCTGCGCTTGGACGAAAATTAACTCAGGTGCTTCCAGCGCAGCGGGTTGAGTACCATCTTAAGCAGCTGCGCCTAGGATGGGATGAGGGTAGGCGCGATATGGTCGAGCCGGTGATCTTTCCCCTCGCAGGTGGGCGCCTTCTAAAAGGCGTTATGGCGGTAATGCCCGAGCATAATTATGGGCTAGCCGGGTTCCTGCTTGCCTTTAGGGACTTGACCGAAGAGGCTGAACGGGATAAACGGGTTGATCTGCATCTGCGAAAACTACCCTCCATGCTGCGTTCGCCTTTATCGTCTATGCACTCTCTCGCGGAGATTCTGGCAACCCGTAAAGACATTCCCGAAGAGAAACGCACTGCTTTTGCTGCCGCCCTCCATGGAGAGGCTACCGCCTGCCTGAAAATGCTTGGTGAGGGCGAAGAGGTAGCTAACTCAATGCCCAGCGCCTATTGGCCCGGACAACCAGCTGACGCCCAATCCATACTTGTCGAAGCCCTGGCCGCGAGAAAAGGGGTCTTTGCAGAGCTTTCAAATCCGCCCGAACACCTGCCGCCGGTAGCTGCTGAACCCTTTGGTTGGGTAGCGGCAATGTCCACCGTTATAGGTTGGCTGGATTCACACTCCAACGGCTGGAGCCCGCTGCTTGCATCTATTGAAGCGGAGGGAGATATGGTTGTTACGACCTTTAGCCTGAATGGAACGAAGGATATCTCTCCAGATGAACTTAAAAACCTTTCAGTAGAGGTGGAGGGAGAGGAGCCGATTTCCTTAACTGAAGCAGTCAGGCGTAACAGGGGCGAGATTTGGACCCGCTCCCATGGGGATGACTTCGAGGTACGCTTGGGCATGGTGAAGGCCTCACTGTTGCCAGAGGAGGATGGCGGCGCGAGGATCGTGGACGACCAGCCCGAGTTCTATGATTTCGACCTATTTCAGGCACGCCCTGGATTTGAGACGGGTGACCTGCTCTCCCGCGACCTCTCAGAGCTTGAGTTTGTCGTCTTCGATACGGAGACCACGGGGCTCAGCCCAGCCAAGGGCGACAGAGTCGTCTCGCTTAGCGGTGTAAGGGTCAGGCGGGGCAAAGTGCTTTCCTCAGGGGTTTTTCATACCCTCGTCGACCCAGGCATGGTAATCCCCCCCGAGTCTATAAAATTTCACGGCGTAACAGATGAGATGGTAGCCGGGGCACCCAAGATGGGTGAAGCTTTTGAGGACTTCAAAGAGTACGTTGGCGAAGCGGTGCTTGTAGCCCACAATGCCGCCTTCGATATGAAGTTTCTCGAATTGGCGGCGCGTGAAAATAATCTGGTGTCTATGGATAACCCGGTTATTGATACCCTCTTCCTCTCCTTTGGGGTTCATGGAGACTTGCAGGGGCACAGCCTTGACGCAATCTCCGACAGGCTGGGGGTGACCATTGAGGGCCGCCATACCTCCCTGGGGGATGCGCGCGCAACCGCTGAGATATTAGTAAAACTCATCCCGCTCCTAGCCGCGAGGGGGGTGAGGACCCTTGCACAGGCAAAGGCGTTCTGCGACAGGATGTTGATCTTGCGCTGGCAGAACTCCCGTTATTAATGCGTAAAGTTCGCTGAGGAGAGTCTATGGCCTCAATATATCTCGCCGCTCTCTTTATAGGCCTTGCGATGGGCGCTCTCTTCACGGGGGTGCTCCTTGGAAGGCTTGCGGCGGGGCGCACAGAGCTTGAAAGGCGTCTTAGGGACCTCTCTGTACTCCATGAAGCCTCATCCACGCTCTCCGCATCCTTCGATTTAACGGAGGTGCTTGACTCAATACTCGATATCATGCGCAGGAACTTCGGCTTCCAGCACATGGGAGTCCGGCTTTTAAATGAAAGGGGCCAGCTTGAGGTGAGGGCAGCCATAGGGCTCGATACCGACTATGCTGAAGCCACCAAGCTGGTGCCGACCCGTTATACGATGTTCGGCAGGGCTTTTCTCGATGCCAAGCCGGTGGTCGTGCGCGACACTACCAAAATGCCCCATTCCCCATACTTTGAAATGCTCTCCATGGCCCTCCCGGTAAAAGCCATGGTGCATGTGCCGATGATCCATGAGGGCAAGCCGATTGGGGTTTTGATGTTTTATTCAACGCGCGGCCCTGAGAAGTTCGGTGAGCAATTCGTCTCCCTCCTCCAGGCGCTCGCAAATCAGATGGCCCTCTCAGTGGTCAACGCGAGGCTTTATAGTCAGGTGCATAACGCCAGCGTAGTTATGGAAGAACGTGTAAGGCAGCGCACCGCGGAGCTTGAGGCAGCCAATAAAAGGCTTCTTGAGCTGGATAGGGTAAAGAGTGAATTCCTCTCAAATGTGAGCCACGAGCTTAGAACCCCCCTCACTTCGATAAAATCTTTTTCGGAGATTTTTCTCCGCTACGATGTCGATGACAGGGATAAGCGGCGGAAGTTTGCGGAGATCATCCATGACGAGGCGGACCGCCTAACGAGAATGATCAATGACCTTCTCGACTACTCCAAGATAGAAGCTGGTAAACTTGATGTAGAGTTGGTGCCTGTACCCCTTGAGGAAGTTGTAGAGAAGGCGACCCAGGCCACACGGGCACTTTTTGATAAAAACAGCGTGAAACTTGTCGTGAATGTGGAGCGCAGCCTCCCGCCGGCCCTTGCGGACTTCGACCGGTTGATGCAGGTGATGACGAACCTCCTTGGGAACGCCTCCAAGTTTTCGCCCTTCGGCTCAAAAGTACTTATAAGGGCGAGGCGGCGCGGTGGGTTTGCCGTAATCTCCGTAACGGATGAGGGACCCGGTATAGATCAATCGAAGTTAAGGGAGATATTCGACCGTTTCAAGCAGCTTAGGGACCCTCAAAAACACCAGTCTTTAGGTACGGGTCTTGGTCTCTCGATCTGCCGTGATATAGTTGAGCGGCTTGGCGGATATATCTGGGTGGAATCGCCTCCGGGTAAGGGCGCGACATTCACCTTTACCGTACCCTTGGCTGGTTGATAAAAGAGGGCAAATACATACCCCCCATTTCTTGACATGAGTGCCCCCTTGTGCAAGCATCGCACCGCTCGTCACTTCAAATGGAAAAACCTGATATTTTCTCCAGGAGAGTTTATTATGGAAGGCAAGCTGGACGCGGTCCTACTATTGGGCCATGGCAGCCGCGTTAGCGCGGCTAATTTACCTCTTGGCGAGGTGGCGGGGATGCTCTCTGCTGCCATGGGCGGTGTTAGGGTAATGCCGGCGTTCTTGCAGTTGGCAGAGCCCTCCCTAGGCGCGGCGCTGGAGGAGCTTTACGAAGGTGGTGCCCGCAAGGTATCCATCATGCCCTTCTTCCTCTTCCCCGGGGCCCACGTACTGGAGGATATACCGGAGGAGCTTGAGAAGGCGCGACAAAAACATCCGGATTTCGAGCTTATAATGAGCTCGCACATTGGCGCACATCCAAAGTTGGCAGAGATTGCGCTTGAGAGGATAAAGGAGAGCTTGAGTTGAGTGAGCTTAAAGGAAGATGGGGGTACGATATACGCCCCGATGAGATAGAGAAGAGAAGCTTTGAGATAATAGATACACTTGTGGACCTCTCGCACCTTTCTCCCAGGGAGAAAGCGCTGGTTGGCCGCGTTATCCATGCCACGGGAGATCCCTCGTTTTTGCCCTTGGTAAAGTGGAGCGGCGGGGCCTTTGACGCTGCTGTTTCCGCCTTAAGTGGCGGCGCGCCGATTGTTACCGATGTTGAGATGGCGCGTTCTGGCGTATCCAAGGTCAGAGCGGCAAAGTTCGGCTCGGAGACCTTCTGCTACATAAGCGACTCAGGGGTCGTCGAAGATGCCAGAGAGCGCGGGGTTACCCGCTCCATAGCGGCCGTCGAGAAAGCCGCGCGTATGCATACCGGGGCCATATATGTCTTCGGTAACGCGCCGACCGCCCTCTTTCGCCTTTTGGAGCTTGTAGATGAGGGTAAAGCCAAACCGGCGGTGATAGTTGGCACGGTGGTTGGCTTTGTCGGGGCTGCTGAGTCCAAGGATGCGCTCATGGAGCGCAGCGACCTTGAGTGGATATCCGTCAAGGGCAACAAGGGGGGCTCAAATGTTGCTGCTGCGTGCGTAAATGCCCTGATGAAAGCCGCTGCGGGCGAGGTATAGGCTCATAAGCGATGGCTAAGAAGAGACTCCGTCACGGATACTCAACTGGAGCCTGCGCCGCCGCTGCCGCCAAAGGCGCAACCATGGCGCTCCTTGGCGCACCTGTTGATGAGGTTTCGCTAAAGCTGCCCTGGAAGCGTGAAACAGCAACCTTTCGTAGCTTCAAGTTGGTTGGCCTTACTAAAGATACAGAGGTATCCTCCTGTGGTGTGATAAAGGATGGCGGCGATGATCCTGATGTAACCAACGGCATGGAGATTCGCGCCGCGGTATCCCTTATCTCAGGAGTAAAAGCATCATCCAGTGGCGGCTTTACGGTGGAGATTGAGGGCGGCGAGGGGGTTGGCAGGGTGACGCGAAAGGGCCTTGCGGCTGAGGTCGGAAGTCCCGCGATAAACCCTGTACCACTTGAGATGATTGAGGAGTCCGTGCGTGAGGCGGTCAGCCTCCAAAAAGTAGATGGAATAAGTGGTGTGAGGGTTGTTATCAGCGCTCCGGAGGGTGCTGAGAGGGCTAAAAAAACCTTGAATCACAGGCTTGGCATTGTCGGCGGTCTCTCCATCCTTGGGACAACTGGCATCGTAATACCCATGTCCGCGGCGGCATGGGAGGCTACAATAGACTCCTGTTTAGATGTCGCAAAGGCCGCCGGCGCAAAGCGTATGCTCCTTGCCTTCGGGCGGACCAGCGAACTGGCCGGGCATAAGCTCTACCCGGAGCTTGCCGAGAATGCAGCTGTGCTGATGGGTGACCACGTTGGCTATTCGTTGGATCAGACTGTCAAGCGTGACCTCGACGCGGTAATAGTGGGGCAGTTCGCAAAGTTTTGCAAAGTCGCAGGGGGTCACTACAGAACCCATGTGAAGGACTCCTCACTCGACCTGACGGTTCTGAAGGAGTTGATGGAGGAGGCGGGCTTCCCCCCTGCCGAGGCAAAAGAGGCCCTTAAAGCGAATACTGCGCGGCAGATATATGAAAACCTTCGAGAAACAGGCGATAGAGGACTCTTTGAGCTATTGACTTGTAGGGTTGCGAGGCGCGCTCAGGAGCGTGTCGAAGGGGCTATAGCTATCGAAACTGTGCTCTTTGGGTATAAGGGTGAGGAGCTTGCCCGCTGCTCTTTTGAAAGAGGTGCTTCGGTATGAGTAACTACAGAATCTGGGTTATCGGTGTACAACCAGGCTTGGACAAGCTTGATGCCGAGAGCAGAAAGATTGTCGAGCGCGCCGATATGGTAGTTACAGCCGACAGGCACCGTTTCCTTGTTGATAGTTTTGCCTCGAAGGTGGAGCTGGTCGAGGGGAAAATTTCGGAAATTGCGGAACGCTTAAGCAGCAACGACAAGCTGAAGGTTGTCTTTCTGGCCTCCGGTGACCCAACCTTCTTTGGAATAGCCGCCCTGCTTCTTACAAAATTCGACAGGGGCGAGGTTATAATCCGCCCAGCCGTATCGTCGATGCAGGTTGCCTTTGCGAGAGCGGGTCTGAGCTGGTCCGATGCGAGGATTGCCAGCCTCCATGGTAGAGACCTTCAGGAGCTGGTCGAGGTGCTCGGCGCACCTAAGATAGGGCTCTTCACCGACTCAATAAACTCTCCTTCGCGCATCGCCCGTTTTCTTATTGAGACAGGGTGGGAGGACCTTGAGATGGTCGTCTGCTCTGACCTAGGACAGCCCGAGGAGCGGATTGAGCGAGGGCTCACCCATGACTTCGTCAAATGGGATGGTTCGGATTTGAACGTAGTCATCCTCGTCCACACAAAAAATGACCCGCGCCCCCTTGGCCCGGGAATACCCGAAGAGCTTTTCACATACCCACGGGGAAGAATAACAAAAGCCTCGGTCAGAGCGGTTGCTATGGGTCTTCTTACACTTCCTAGGGGTAAAGCGGTGCTTTGGGATGTAGGGGCAGGCTCTGGGTCGGTTGGTATAGAGGCAGCGCTTTTAAACCCGGCCATACAGGTCTGGGCGGTTGAGCGCGACCATGAAGCGGTCGAGCACATCCGTGAGAATAGAAATAGATTCCGCACCGCAGGGCTATATATAGCCGATGGCCTGGCTCCCTCGGCGCTGGATGGACTGCCCGCCCCGGACAGAGTCTTCATCGGAGGGTCGGGCGGGTTCCTCGCAGAGGTGCTAGACAAAGCCTTCGCCCGGCTACGGGAAGGCGGGGTGGTGGTCGTCTCCACGGTTTTAGCCGAGACCTTCTCCGCAGCGCTTAAATGGTGTCGGGAAAACGAGATGGAGGTTGAGTGGGTCGACCTCTCCTTCAGCCGCTCCAAAAAGGTTGGCGAAGGATCAATGCGATCCGCCGAAAACCCGGTAACCCTCTTTCGCATCACGCGACCGAAAGGTAAATAGAGTTGAAGGGAGAAGTCATTTTCGTAGGTGCGGGACCAGGCGCGCCTGACCTGATAACAGTAGCCGGGCTCCGTGCCATCGAGTCCGCAGATGTTGTCCTCTATGCGGGAAGCCTTGTCAACCCGGCGCTGCTTGAGTATGCCCCGGCTGGTATCCCAATACACAATACTGCTTCTATGAACCTTGAGGAGACGACTAAGGTCTGCATCGAGCACGCATCCCGAGGAGAGCGGGTGGTAAGACTCCACACAGGAGACCCCTCCCTATACGGAGCTATACAGGAGCAGATGGTCCCACTCGATGAAGCGCAAATACCCTATAGGGTCATTCCTGGGGTTTCAAGCGCTTTTGCATCGGCGGCAGCTCTTAAAACTCAGCTGACGCTGCCGGGGGTGAGCCAGACAGTTATCTTCACCCGGCTCTCCGGTAGGACACCTGTTCCTGAGGGTGAGTCGCTGGAGAAACTTGCCGCCTCAGGCGCGACTCTCTGCGTATTTCTTTCGGTGGACCGAATAGGAGAAGTCGTTGAGCGCTGCCTTGAGGGTGGACGTTCACCAAAGACCCCTGCTGCGGTGGTATCCCGTGCCGGGTGGCCTGACGAGTCCTCGGTTTCCGGGACCCTTGAGGATATCGCCGCAAAGGTGAAGGAGGCAGGTTTCGTAAAGCAGTCAATGATCATTGTCGGCGACCCCCTTGGGCCCAGAATTCTCGGCAGTGACTTCGAGCCCTCCAAACTCTATGCCGCAACATTTACCCATGGGTATCGCAAGGGGAGCGGATAGCCGGATGGCTGCTCAGGGGCCAAGAGGGATTTATGTTATCGCCCTCACCCGAAACGGCGCCAGGTCGGCTGAGGTTACCTCAAAAAGTCTGGGTGCCGTTGCGCTAGCGCCAAAGAAATTTGCCGCCGGGCTTGATGTAGAGCCATTCGATGGTCCGGTAGCCGACCTTATACGAAAACTTTGGCCCCTCGCGGGGGGGTTAATATTGGTGATGGCGGCTGGAATTGCCGTTCGTTCAATTGCCCCTCTAATCAAAGATAAATACTCTGACCCGGCGGTGGTTGTCATGGACCCTGAAGGGTTCTACGCGGTGCCGATTCTCTCCGGACATGTTGGTGGCGCAAACGACCTTGCCCGCGAGCTTCATGAAGCCATGGGCGCTATTCCCGTCATAACCACGGCAACTGACGCGCTTAATAAACCGGCGATCGAGAGCTGGGCGCTCTCTCGCGGCTTCAAGCTGGAGGATAGGTCCGGGGTTGTGAAGGTCAACTCCGCTTGGGCCAATGATGAGCGTGTGGCAGGCTACATAGACCCGGCTTTGCCAAAAGACCTCTTCAGAGACATTAATTCGCACCTTTGCTTTGTTACCTCGGATTTGGATAAGGCGCTCTCTTCAGGCGACGTGGTCGTCGCCCTCTCCCACAGGGAGATTAAAGGAGGACCTGACCTCATCATAAGGCCTCCGATGCTGGCGCTAGGTGTCGGCTGCCGTAAGGACGCGGACCCAAAAAAGGTTGAGGAGGGGGTTCTCTTAGCCCTTAAAGAGGGAGGCCTTTCGTCCCTTGCTGTTGGTATGGTGGCTAGCGTTGACGCTAAGCGTAATGAAGCGGCGATAATAAAATTAGCTGAGAAGCTGGATGTCGAGTATGCGACCTTTACGGCGGATGAGCTCGCCAGATACAAAACCCCCAACCCCTCAGAGAGGGTTAAGGAGGCGGTGGGTACTCCCTCCGTATGCGAGGCTGCGGCGCTCGCGGCAGCTTCGGGGGGGGAATTGATTATGGAAAAGCGAAGCGGAGGTGTCTGGACAGCGGCCGCCGCTCTAATTGATATTTCGGAGAGTTAAGGGATGATATTTGTCATTGGCATCGGGCCCGGCGGGCGAGAACAGATGACCGGGCGTGCGATCACTGCAATTAGTGAAGCCGATACGGTGGTAGGCTATACCTTTTATATTGAGCTGTTGGGCGATCTGGTCGAGGGCAAAGAGGTCGTTTCGACGGGGATGACCCGGGAGATTGATCGTTGCAGAGCTGCTGTCGAGCACGCCTTTGCAGGAAAAAATGTCGCGGTAGTCTCCACAGGGGACCCAGGCGTTTATGGGATGGCAGGTCTTATACTTGAGCTGCTCGGGGAGATGGACCCGGAGGGCAGCGTTGAAGTTGAGGTAGTGCCGGGCGTATCAGCCGCAAATGGGGCTGCGTCACTTTTAGGCGCGCCATTAATGACAGACTATGCCGTTGTCTCCCTCTCCGATCTCCTGACACCTTGGGAGGTAATAGAACGCCGGCTTGAAGGTGCGGGCGCGGGAGACTTTGTAGTCGCAATTTATAACCCCCGCTCAAAGAAGAGGGTCAAGCACCTAAACCGTGCTTGCGATATCCTTTTGAAGTATAGAGATGAGAAGACCCCCGTCGGCATAGTGCGTAACGCCCTTCGAGAGGGGCAGTCAATAACTTTGACGACCCTTGGAAAGGCCGCCGCCGAGGAGGTCGATATGATGAGCATAGTCATCGTGGGCAACAGCGCTACCCGTTTTTTAGGTGCCCATATGGTTACCCCGCGCGGCTACCCGGTGGGCTGATAGGAAACAAAATGGAAACTGACAAATCGAAAAAGATAGTAATCGCCGTTATAGGCCGTGACCAGGTGGGAATTGTCGCCAAGGTAGCGACAGCTTTAGCTGAAAATCAAGTCAATATAGAGGATATAAGCCAAAAGGTCTTCAGCGGCGACATCTTCGCAATGACTCTAATGGCTGATATCGGCGCCTCCACGCTTGACCTGCCCACGCTGACCCAGAGGCTCGATTCCGCACTCGATGGCATGGGCCTCAAGGTCGCACTGCACGACGCGGAACTCTTCCAGTACATGCACAGGGTCTGAGCCGATGGCAAACTTTACAAGCGATGAGATCATTGAAACCGTCGGGATGATTGCCAGCCAGAAGCTGGATATACGAACGGTAACCCTGGGCGTATCCCTCTGGGATTGTTCAGACCCTGACCCCATTAGATGCGCAGCCAAAATAAGAGAGAAGCTACTTCTTTCCGCCAAGAGGCTAGGGCCGGTGGCGAAGGAGATTGAGGGTATTTACGGGCTGCCGATAGTAAATACACGTCTCTCAATCACACCCCTATCGCTTGTGCTCCCTTCAACTGAGCAGGAGGCGTTTGTCGAGGTCGCCAAGGTTGTAGACGAGGCTGCCGGTGAGGTCGGGGTTAACTTTGTGGGTGGGTTTTCCTCTCTCATTCACAAAGGGCAGACCAAAGTCGATGAGGCGCTCATCTCTTCTATCCCGGAGGTCCTTTCGACCACCGAGCGTCTATGCTCCTCCGTCTCCCTCGCCTCAACGCGTACAGGGATCAATATAGACGGGTGCAGCAAGATGGGCCGCATAATCCTTGAGACAGCCAGGCGAACCGCCGACGCCGACGGTATAGGTTGCGCCAAGCTGGTCGTCTTCGCCAACGCGGTTGAGGATAACCCCTTCATGGCGGGGGCCTTCTACGGCCCCGGCGAGCCTGAGCGGGCGGTCCTGGTTGGCGTATCCGGCCCAGGGACAGTGCTCAGGGCGCTTGAGAAGTTGGGTCCGGGCGGTTGCATGGGCGAGGTCGCGGAGACTATTAAGAAGACCGCATTTAAGATAACCCGCGCGGGTGAGCTTGTGGGTAAGGAGATGGCAAAGCGCCTTGGGGTGGAGTTCGGCATCCTGGACTTATCCCTCGCCCCGACCCCTGCGGAGGGCGATTCGGTGGCGCAGATACTTGAGGAGCTTGGCCTAGCCAGGGCTGGCGCGCCAGGCTCAACCGCAGCGCTGATGATGTTAAATGATGCTGTGAAAAAGGGCGGCGCCTTCGCTTCCTCCTCAGTGGGCGGCCTCTCCGGCGCTTTTATACCGGTCTCCGAGGACGCTGCCATGATCCGGGCAGCTGAGGAGGGCGCGATAACTATTGAGAAGTTGGAGGCGATGACTGCTGTCTGCTCTGTGGGGCTTGATATGGTCGCGGTTCCAGGCGATGTGCCGGAGGAGACAATAGCAGCGATAATAGCTGACGAGATGGCTATCGGCGTTGCCAACAACAAGACCACGGCGGTTAGGATAATACCCGCGCCAGGAAAGAAGGAGGGTGACAGGGTCAGCTTCGGCGGTCTTTTGGGTGAAGCTCCGGTGATGCCTGTGAACAGGGTGAGCGCAAAGGGCTTTATTGGGCGCGGCGGGCGTATACCGGCGCCGCTACAGGGGTTGAGGAATTAGGAAAGGCCGATGAGCGTCACGCAGGGAGAGCGCCAACTTAAAAAACATAAAGTGCCATTCAAGGCTCTGGAGTATGACTGCCGCGTCAAAGGAGCCGAGTACGCCGCTGAGGCGCTGGGTAGACCCCTTGAAGCGACCTTCAAAACCCTCATAGTAGCTCTTCCAGATAAGAGCTTTGTTGTCTGCGTTATGCCGGGGGATAGGGAGTTGTCCCTAAAAAAGCTGGCCCGTATCACGGGGGCCAAATCGGCCAGGATGTCCACACCGGAGGAGGCACAGAAGCAGAGCGGCTATCTGGTTGGTGGCATAAGCCCCTTCGGCACCAAAAAGAGGATGGAGGTATATCTCCACGAGACTATAATGGACTTTGAGACTATAGGAATTAATGGCGGTAGGAGGGGGTTGATGTTTCTGATCTCCCCAAGTGATGTGAAGATGGTTTTAAACGCTACCGTCGCAGACATTGCAGCGTAGGAATAAGTCATGGACAAAGTGGTTGAAGAGGTTAAAGGCGGCGAAGAAAAAGCTCTTGCCGAGCTCTTGGACTTTCTGCGCATACCCTCGGTAAGCGCAGACCCCGCCTTCAACGGCGAAACTGCGCGGTGCGCTAAATGGATAGCGGATACCCTAGAAGGTGATGGCTTTGACGCCCGGATATACGAGACGGGTGGGCATCCTGCCGTGGTGGCAAAATACAGAGTCTCAGAGGATCTCCCCACGGTTCTCATATACGGGCACTACGATGTCCAGCCCGCAGAGCGCGCCGATGGGTGGTCTGCCGACCCCTTTGCCCCATACGTTAAGGATGAAAAGATATATGGGCGAGGGTCAAGTGATGATAAGGGGCAGCTTTATTGCCATGTCGCTGGGGTTCGCGCCCACCTGAGGGCTACCGGCACTCTTCCGGTCAACGTGACTTTCCTAATAGAGGGTGAGGAGGAGGCAGCTAGCGGACACTTCGATAAATTCGTCCGTGAGAGCGGCGAGCTTCTCGCCTGTGATTGCATAGTGGTCTCCGATGGCCCTATGTATGGTGAGGGGCACCCAGCGCTTATCTACAGCCTCCGTGGGCTCATGTATATGGAGGTTACCGTTACCGGACCCGACAGGGACCTTCATTCAGGCGTAATGGGGGGGATAGTCATGAACCCTGCCCAGGCGCTCTCCTCAATGCTGGGTGATTTATTCGACGATCGCGGCTCAATTGCGGTGCCCCGTTTTTATGATGATGTGCGCCCCCTTGACAGGTGGGAGCGTGAGGAATGGGCAAAGCTCCCCTACGATGAGGCCGCCGTAGCCAAGGGGATAGGCGTTTCAACCCTCGCCGGCGAAGAGGGCTTTACACCGCTGGAGCGCCTGTGGGGCAGGCCCTCTTTGGATATCAATGGAATCTGGTCAGGCTATACTGGGGAGGGCTCCAAAACGATAATTCCCTCAAAGGCATCCGCGAAGATATCATGCAGACTGGTCCCGGATCAGGACCCCGACAAGATTGCCGAGGCAGTCGAAGCTAAACTCCGCGCAGTTATGCCGGAGGGCGTTACGCTCTCAGTTACGCGGATGCCAAGCGCCTACCCCGTCCTCCTCCCCTCAAAAGGGTGGGCGATGGATGCAGCCGCCGAGGCGGTGAGGGGCGCATATGGCGTGGAGCCCTACCTTATAAGGGAGGGAGCCTCGATACCTGTTGTCCACACTCTTGCGGCAACCCTTGAAAAGCCGGTATTGCTGATGGCCTTCGGTAGGATTTCTGACAGAATTCACGGCCCTGATGAGCATTTTCATCTTGAGGATTTCAGGCACGGCATGGAGTTCTCAGCGCGTTTCTTAAAAGAAGTTGCGAAGATAAGGGGTTAATAAAAAAACGGCATTAAAAAAGGGCCTCGGATGAGGCCCTTTCTTTTGCGCTAGAAGGGTATGTCGTCGTTGGGGTCGAAGCCGCCCCCGCCAGATGGCTCGGGAAAGCTTCCTCCAGAGGAGTCGCTGCCGCCGCCGTAGCCACCACCACCGCCGCCGTAGCTCCCGCCGCTGCCTCCACCTTGACGGCTGCCGCTGAGGAACTGGACATTGTTAGCTACTATCTCCGTCGTGTAGCGGTCATTACCGTCGCGGTCCTGCCATTTTCGTGTCTGTATACGCCCCTCAATGAAAATCTGTGATCCTTTTGAGAGGTATTGCTGACAGTTTTCAGCGGTCTTTCCAAATACGACTATGTTATGCCATTCGGTATGGTCTCCCCACTCGTCACCGCGCTTCTGGCGCTCGGTAGTCGCAAGGGAGAAGTTCGCCACGGCGGTGCCGGACTGGGTGTACCTGACTTCAGGGTCCTTGCCCAGGTTTCCAATTAAAATGACTTTATTGACGCCTCTCGCCATGAATTACTCCAATCTCTATCATTGTTAAAGCGGGTCACCATTCTAGCGGCCCCCCAACGTCAGGTCAATGCGCGAAGGTCACCACCGGCCGGTCCAGGCGAGAGCGCCGCCTCCGCGTATGGGGATGATGGACCAGGAGGGGAAAGCGCCTTGTTCGTGGCGGGAGAAAAAACGCTCTTTCTCGCGGTGGTTCCACTTTGCCGCCCCAGCAACCGCCCCTGTTATAGTGCCTGAGTACCATATAAGTTCTATAGCCCCCAGGGTGACGGCCAATTCCTCTCTCCCGTTTTGTGCAGCGTTGACTGTGCCCCAGATGAAAAGGCCGTTAACCACGAGAGCAATTGTTCCATCCAGCGGACGGTCGACATAGTAGTGGCCCGCGCCGGGGAGCACCGCCGAGAGGACCCCGGCCGTGGTCTTTGATTTTTGCGGGAGGTTCTTAAATTCATCAATTAGCCGTGTATCGAGATTTGGCGGCTGCTCAGAGAAATTGCCCTCTTTTAGCCATGCCAGGGTGGCGAGGGTACGCATTGCGTCAGATTTATCTGAAGAGAGTATCGAGATCGCGGGGTTATATCTTCCAGCCCTGTAGAGCGTGGCCCCCAAGCGGTGGCGGTTTGTCTCCGAGGGCTCGCTTTTAAGCAAATTGGAGTATACCCCTGCGGCCTCCTCCCACCTTCCTGCCATGGTGTACGCTCGCCCAAGCCCTGTGAGCGCGCGCTGTGAATTCTCCCTATCTTCCGGGAAGTGGTGCAATACCCTCATGAACTCTGTCGCTGCCCGGTAACTTTCGCCGAGGCCGAGGAGCGCTTCGCCAAAGGAGTTGATTCCCGCAGCATCATCCGGAGGTAGCGGAGCGGAATTTGCTGGCGCTGCTAAAGCTAATGCCAATAAAGCCGCAAAGAGTAGCCTCATCGTTCACCCTTAAGATAGGCCATGTCCCATTCAGGGGGGGAGTAGACAAGTGTGCGCCCCTTATTGATAACGGGGGCGAAGTTGCCTTCGTCGCCCTCAGAGACTAGGCGCGCCGCAGTAAGAACCGTCCCCACAAGGGGGCCGTAGAGGTCTATCGCATGGAGTGAGTAAGCGGAGCAACTGGGGTAACTCGGGCAACTTGAGCCTCCTACGCTACCCTGAGTGGCGCGGTAGATGCCGAGCAGCGAGTCGGTTATCACCTCACCCGGCGAAATTGTGTAGTGTGGCTCACCCTTTGTGGGTACCTCCCACCCGCTCGGATTCCACCCAGCGTGGGCAGTCGCCGCCAAAAAGATGAGGCCGATAAGCGTTGCGCTCCTCTTCATAAAGAAATTTATCTCCGCTGTCTGTAAACGAGGTCGGGGCTTGAAATTGTAACTGTAGTCCCCTCCGGCAGGGACTTAGTCATCCAGACGTTGCCGCCTATTACGCAGTTTTTGCCAATGACTGTGTTGCCACCGAGAATCGTCGCGCCCGAGTAGATCACCACCCCATCTTCGATGGTCGGATGGCGCTTCGTGCCGCGCACTATGGAGCCGTCCTCCTCCCTTGCGAAGCTAAGCGCGCCAAGGGTCACTCCCTGATATAGGGTGACTCCTTTTCCGATTTCGCAGGTCTCGCCGATTACGACACCTGAGCCGTGGTCAATGAAGAACTCTTCATCGATCTTCGCGCCGGGGTGGATGTCTATGGCGGTTTCGCTGTGGGCGTACTCCGTCATTATCCTGGGGAGCAGCGGCGCGCCTAAGGTATAGAGAACGTGGGATAGGCGATACACTGTAATAGCCAATAGGCCGGGGTAACAGAAAACCACCTCGTCAAAGGACTTAGCAGCGGGGTCGCCCTTGTATGCAGCGCGGACATCGCTTGCCGCGAGGCGTCTGACCTCTGGTATCTCCTTCAGAAAGGATATGGCGAGCTCCTTTCCCATTTCGACGCAGTGAACGCAGCTGCGGTTGGTGCGGCGGCACTCATGTCGAATAGCGTGCTCGCACTGTAGAGATAGGCGGTCGAGCAGCTCCGAAGCCTTATCCCCTATGTAGTAGGGGAGAGTGGAGGCATCAACCTGCTTGTCCCCAAAGTAGCCGGGGAAGACCAGCTCCATCATTAACCTGACGAGGCCGGTGACCTCCTCCTTGGAGGGCAGTAGCTCTGAGTTCACATGTGTCAGGGTCTCCTCCTCGCGTTTGCAGGATTCGAGGATGGAGTCAACTATCTCTGGGAGTTTTTCCCGGCAGCTTTGGGTGTTCTCGATTGACTCGATGCACGCGCTTGCCTCCCCTGATGACATTAGATTGCCCGGTATTGTTTTTGACGCCGACATATTAACCTCTTCTAAGGCCCGCCTCGCGGGCTATCTCTACAGCTTTTTTCAGAACCTCTGCGGGGTGTGAGACCTCTTCAGGCCATTCTCTGAAGTGGCCCTCCTCTTCGCCATGTTTTTTCGTAGCGTATACCGCTGCCTTGGCACCTTTGACGGTTATATCCCGTTTGGGGTCAATTGAAGATAATGCCCGCCATATGAGCAGTCGCAGGGACTCGTTCTTTTGCCCCTCTACTGCAACCGCGATATCTATGCCGTCAAGCTCGATGGCTTTGCTGGCAGCTTTGACCCTATCACCGGCGCCGACTTTTTCTATTACCATGATTAGCAGAGTTAACCGCGTATCGGTAAATGGAATTATACATTTCAAAAGCCCGCCAACGTCTGCCTCTAGTTTAGAGTATACCTCCTCTTCGCCGGGAGCAGAGGCGCATTCGGGCAGCGGTTCACCATATCCCGGCTCACCTTCCAACTTGGTAGTTGCATCAATGCCTAATTTGCCCCCCCAGAGAGGGTGAGGTGAGGAGTGGTCCAAGGCATCCATTACCCCCTCGGTAAAGATTAGATCTTCAGGGATGCGGATGCGGTTTAGTGCGGTTTTGGCGGCTGCGCTCGGGTCGGTGACCATATCCTCTTCGTCAAATACGGAGATGATCTTGGTGAAGCTCATTTGGCCCGCGCCCCAAAAGCCCGACATCAAACGCCGCGCCTGTAGGGGGTAAATCTTTCTTATAGCGGCAAGGCAGAGGTTATGAAAGACACCCTCGACGGGCAGATGCATCTGGGTTACCTCCGGCCAGTTGGTCCGAAGGAGCGGCAGGAATATTCGCTCAGTAGCCCACCCAAGCCACTCATCCTCCATCGGGGGGATGCCAACTACCGTGGAGAAGTAGATTGGGTCGCGGCGGTGGGTGATTGCCGTTACATGAAATACAGGGTAGGGGTCGGCGGGTGAGTAGTAGCCGGTGTGGTCACCGAAGGGCCCCTCAATGCGGCTCTCGCCGGGTTCGACATATCCTTCAATTATTATCTCTGCGGTTGATGGTACCCAAAGGTCCACCGTCACGCATTTACTTAGCTCAACGGCTTTCCCCCTTAGAAATCCGGCAAACATAACTTCGTCGATGCCGTGGGGGAGGGGTGCGGTAGCCGCATATGTAATCGATGGGTCCGTGCCTATAGCAACCGCTACCTCCATCCTCTCACCGCGCCTTTTATGTTCGGCGTGGCTGACGGAGCCGTCCTTGTGGATGTGCCAGTGCATGCCCGTGGTCTTCTTGTCGTAAATTTGCAGCCGGTACATGCCCACGTTTTGCCTTCCCGTCTCGGGATCTTTGGTGAAAACGCAGGGGAGGGTTACAAAGGGGCCGCCATCATCGGGCCAGCAGGTTAGGACTGGTATCTTGCTGAGGTCCACCGCCTCGCCTGAGTGGATTACCTCCTGACAGGGGGGGTAAGATGATTTCTTGCGCTTAGGGAATAGGGCGCGTATCTCTCCCAGCGTAGGTAAAAGACGTAGAAAGTCTCTGGGCGAGGCGGGGGGAGAGAGCTTCATCAACTCCTCTATCCGCTTCCCGTGATTCTCCGGATGGCCTCCAAGAGCCATTATGAGGCGTTTTTTAGAGCCGTAGGCATTTACGAGCACCGGCATGCTTGAGCCTCTGACCTTCTCGAATAAAAGAGCTTTGCCGCCGCCGGGAGATTTCATCTCCTGATCTGCAATCGCGGCTATCTCTAGGTCAGGAGAGACTTCACTTTTGATCCTGACCAGTTCGCCCGCTGCATCAAGTGCGGTGATGAATTCCCTCAAGGAACTGAAAGGGGGCACTGTATCTTCCTCGCTTGACCCGCAGTCTTACGGGTCGTATCGTTAACGCTTAAAGGACAACAATTTACCAGAGTGAAGTGTAAAGAACCAGCAGGGTTAAATACGCTGCGTCAAACACTTTTTAAGGAGTAGCTCCGTCATGAGCGGATTAAAGGTTGGCCGTATCGGCTTCGCCAACTGTACACCTATTTTTCGGGCGCTCGAAGAGGGGGGCTCACTTGGCGATGTTGCCTTCGTAGGGGGCGTGCCAACAGAGCTCAACGCCCTGCTGCGTGCGGGCTCCATAGACATATCACCATCCTCCTCGGTTGAATACCTGCGCCACCCGGAGCTGTACGGTTTTCTGCCCGACCTCTCCATATCGGCAATCGGCGAGGTCGCCTCAGTGTTGCTCTTTAGCCACCGCCCATTAAATGAACTTGATGGCGGCAGGGTAGCCCTTACGCCCGCATCAGCCACCTCGGTCAGCCTCCTCAAAGTAATCTTGGAGGGTTTTAAGGGTGTGAAGCCTGAGTATACAGAGGAGCTGGTTGACGACCCGGACGCGCTTCTTCTAATCGGAGACCAAGCCCTCAAGGGCAGCCTGGAGGGTGGATGGGAGTATGTATATGACCTTGGGGAGCTATGGTTTGAGGAGACTGGGCAGCCCTTCGTCTTCGCACTTTGGATAACCCGCCGCGACAGGTTTGAGGCCGCGCCCGCCCGCTTCAAAGAGCTTTATCACCTTCTAATCGCTGCGCGTCAGCGGGCTTACCGCTCCTATGAGCGCTACGCGCTTGACTCACCTGAGTCAAAGTGGATTGGGAGTGAAGGGCTTGCGGAATATTGGAAGACCATATCCTACGATTTGACCAACTGGCATCTGGCCGGGCTCTCCCGCTTTACGAAGGAGGCGGCTAAGCTCGGCCTCATAGAGAAGGATTTTACCCCGATGCCCTTGGACGTAGAGGGTGCTCTCTAGACGTCGCCGTGGAGGTCTACGTGGATGACAGCATCGCCGACGCCCTCAAGTTCCTTTAACTTGTACTTTAGGTTGTGGGCGATCTCGTGTGCCTCTTTAATTATTAAATCCGGTGAAACCTCGATATCTATGTTTATCAGGCACCCGCTTGCATCCGGGATTAGCCTGACTCCATGAACGCCAAGCACCCCCTGAGTCTCCAACGCTATTTCGGCGGCACGTTTTTGCAGTAATTCCCTACGTTCGACCTCAACTCTCGCCTCTATCGGTTCAATATGGACCATAACGTCGCGGGTTCCCTTGACACCGGTGAGAAGCGCCGTCTTTACCGCACGCGCTACGTCATGACCCTGTATGACGTTTAAGCCGCCGTCGACCTCTATATCAATATCGATGAAGAGTTCGGCCCCAGCTCTGCGGGCGCGTACGTTGTGGTAGCCTTTCACTCCTTGTATATTGCCAAGGGTTTCCTCAATGATGATGAGCGTTTCATCCTCAACAGAGGCGTCGGTAAGGTCTTGGTAGGCGGGCAGGAGAAGGTCTGCGCCAACCTTGACGATGAAGAGAGATACAACTATCACTGCAAGAGGGTCTCCCCACCAAAAACCATTCCTGGCAGCCCAGACGCCAAGCAACGCGGCGATTGAGGAGAGTGAGTCCGTCCTGTGGTGCCATGCGTTTGATAGGATAAGGCGGCTGTCGGTGCCCCTGGCGACCCAGGCGGTCCAGCGAAAAAGCCCCTCTTTGCCGACTATTGAAAGCAGCGCAGCTCCCAAAGCGATTATCCCGGGAGGTGTTGGTGAGGGTTCACCTGTGAGGTTGATCACTGCGTCAATCGCCATGCCCACGCCCAGCACCGATATGACCACCCCCATTATTAGGGTGGCGAGGGTCTCAATTTTGCCGTGACCCCATGGGTGCTTATCGTCTTCCGGCGCTCTGCCAATACGATAACCAAGAAGGACTACGATATCGGTAGCCAAATCGGAGAATGAATGGAGCGCGTCGGCGAGAAGCGCGGGGCTGCCTCCGACAGACCCGGCAAAAAATTTTATGAAACCGATGACAACGTTGATTACGCCGCCTCCGAGGGTTACCCCCTCGCCCGTTGCCCACCAATTGTTTGAGCTTTCATTGAGTTGCTTCATGCCAAGACCGGTGTTATAGTTCCACGTTCCTTTGAACGAAGAAGAAAAGATACTGTTTCGAGGAGGTTTTTTTATGCCTGTCTATGAATACCGGTGCCAAAGTTGCGGCGCCGAGTTTGAGTTACAGAGAAAGTTTTCCGAAGGCCCTGTTGAGGAGTGCCCCAAGTGCGCCTCAGGCCCAGTTGAAAAGTTGATTTCAAGGTCCTCTTTCGCCCTCAAAGGTTCAGGCTGGTACCAGACTGATTACGGCAAAAAGGATAGCGGCGCAAGTTGTGCAGCAAGCGGCTCAAAACCAGCTTGTTCGGGTTGCCCCTCCGCAGAATAGATATAGACTTCGGCTAAAGAGCGCGGCATCCTGCCACTCAACTAAAATACAACCGATAGATTAGGCCCTAAAGGCCCCTACAGTCCAGAAAATATACCTGGGAGAATCCGATGTTCAGCGGAGCAATGACTGCCCTTGTGACCCCCTTTTCAGGGGGGACCATAGATGAGGAGTCCTTTCGTAGACACATAAATTGGCAAATCGAGGAGGGTATAGACGGGATCGTCCCTTGCGGCACTACAGGCGAATCCGCAACCCTGAGCCACGAAGAGCATCGCAGGGTAATCGACATCGCGATTGATGAGGCGAAGGGCAGGGTCCCTGTTATAGCGGGCACCGGCTCCAATAATACCGCCGAAGCGGTGGATTTGACACAATACGCGAAGGATGCCGGAGCGGATGGGGCGCTGATCATAACCCCATACTACAACAAACCTACCCTAGAAGGCCTTTACGCACATTATAAGCGAATCGCGGCTGAGGCTTCGATGCCGATCGTCGTCTACAACGTTCCGAGCCGCACGGCGGTTAACCTTGTGCCTTCAGTTGTCAAGGAGCTCTCAAAGATACCGGAGGTAGTGGGTATCAAAGAGGCCAGCGGCGACCTTTGCCAGGTTTCGCAGATAGTGGAGCTTTGCGGCGAGGATTTTGATGTAATCTCCGGTGATGACGCCACCGTGCTCCCCCTTATCTCCGTTGGTGGAAAAGGGGTTATCTCAGTGGTCTCAAATGTCGCCCCAGCCGATATGTCCGCGCTCTGCGCTTCTGCGAATGCCGGTGACATGTTGAAGGCCAAGGCGCTTCACTTCAAGCTCGCGCCGCTGGCCCGCGCCATGTTCCTTGAGGTCAACCCTGTGCCGGTCAAGATGGCGCTCGGGATGATGGGCCGCTTGGATTTCTCAGTTCGAATGCCTCTTTGCCCGCTTACCGAAGCGAGCGAGGCTGAGCTTAGGGCTGAGCTTAACCGTTATGGTCTGATCTAGCGGAGCTATGATGGTAAAAGTTGCTATTACCGGCGCTGCCGGCAGGATGGGCGGGCTCATCGCACGCCTTGTCAATGAAGCTGAGGGGATGGTTGTCGCTGCTGGTTTGGAGCGCCCCGGACACCCCTCCCTAGGTGAGGATGTAGGGCTGATTGCCGGTTACGGGAAAGCCGATATCCCCCTTACGGATGATGTGGCGGCGGCTATGGAGCATTGCGACGTACTCGTGGATTTCACCAATGCAGAGGTGTCCATAAGCAACATCGAGATTGTCGCTAAAGCAGGCAAAGCAATAGTCATAGGCTCCACTGGTTTTACCCCCGAGGAGAAGGACTCCATAAGGGCGCGAAAAGACTGTCGTATATTTTTCACCCCCAACATGAGCGTGGGGATGAATATCCTTTTCAAGTTGGTCCGTGAAGCGGCAACGCTCCTTGGCGATGATTACGATGTGGAGATAGTAGAGACACACCACCGCTTTAAAAAGGACGCACCCTCAGGCTCGGCAAAACGCCTTGCCGAGGAGGTGGCGAGCGCCCTAGGCCGTAATGCCGCTACCGACTGCATAGATGGTCGCGGGGGAATTGTGGGCGAAAGAACTACTAAAGAGATTGGAATGCATGCGGTAAGGGCTGGAGATGTGGTCGGCGACCACACCGTAATTTTCGGTACACTAGGCGAAAGGTTGGAGTTGACCCACAAGGCTAGCTCTCGCGAAACTTTTGCCAGGGGCGCCGTGAAGGCCGCTGAGTGGATCGTTGCCCAGCCTACGGGTGTATATGAAATGATGGATTTGTTGAATTTAAAATAAATATTAAGAGGTCATCAAGATGAAGATCAGCCTAGCAAAGAGGGTGGCGGAGCTGCCCCCATACCTGTTCGCAGAGATTGACCGCGCGAAAAATGAAGCGAAAGAGCGCGGCGTTGATATCATAGATTTGGGTATCGGCGATCCCGATATGCCTACCTTTGACAACATCGTAAAAAAACTTCAGGAGACAGTTGAAAACCCCGCCTACCACCGCTACCCCTCCTACCAGGGGCTAAAGGTGTTCCGCAAATCGGTCGCGGATTGGTACAAGCGCCGCTTCAACGTCACCCTTGACTCCAACACGGAAGTTGTATCCCTCATCGGCTCTAAAGAGGGCATCGCGCACATCAGCCTTGCCTTCATAGATCCGGAGGATATTAGCCTGGTCCCCGATCCGGCCTACCCCGTATACAACATTGGCACCCTCTTCGCCGGAGGGCGCTCCTACTACATGCCGCTCCTTGAAGAGAACGGTTACCTGCCGGACCTCGACGCAATTCCCGAGGATGTCTGCGAGAAAGCCAAGCTCCTCTTTCTCAACTACCCCAACAATCCGACGAGTGCCCTTGCCGACGTACCTTTCTTCGAGAGGGTTGTTGCTTTTGCGAAAAAGCACAACATCATCGTCTGCCATGACGCGGCTTATACAGAGATCTACTACGGAGATGAGAAGCCGATCTCCTTCCTTGAGGTCGAAGGGGCCAAAGATGTAGGCATTGAGTTTCACAGCCTCTCCAAGACCTACAATATGACTGGTTGGCGCGTCGGCTTCGCGGTGGGCAACAAAGAGGTTATAGCGGGCCTCGGCAAGATTAAGACAAATGTCGACTCCGGCTTGTTTGAAGCTATTCAGATAGCGGGTATTGAGGCCCTTGAGGGCGACCAGGCTCCGCAGGAGGAGCTAAGGAAGGTCTACCAGCGCCGCAGGGACATACTTGTTAAAGGCCTAAAAGAGGCAGGGCTAAAAGCCACGGCGCCTAAAGCGGCCCTCTATGTTTGGTTCCCCGTACCCGAGGGGCGCACTTCGGCGGGCTTCGCAAAGGAGCTGCTGGAGACTGTGGGTATTGTAGCCACCCCCGGCAATGGCTTTGGCCCAACCGGTGAAGGCTACGTCAGGATGACCCTCTGCCTCCCAGAGGAGCGTTTGCAAGAAGCGGTGGCCCGCATTAAGAACGCAAAGCTGGTCTAGCGGTTAAATGCCTAAGGTCTACGTCGCAATAGGCGGCAACGTCGGCGACGTCAAGAAGAACCTGGCCCGCGCCGTAGTTACGGTGGACAGCCTTTACGCAACTAGGGTTACGCGGGTCAGCAATCTCTATGAAACCGCGCCTGTCGGGGGCCCTGCCGGGCAGCCTGTTTTTTTTAACGGCGCGATTGAAGTTGAGACAGCGCTGACTCCCCGCGAGCTTATTACCGCGCTACACGAGATAGAGAGCTCATTGGGGCGTGTACGCGAGGTGGTGGATGGGCCGAGAACGGTGGACCTGGATATAATCCTCTGGGATGCTGAGGTTGTGGACGAGCCTGATTTGAAGATCCCGCATCCCAGGATGCACCAGCGAGGCTTTGTGCTTGTCCCGCTGGAGGAGTTGGCCGGGGATGTGGTCCATCCGATCCTTAAAAAGAGCGTCTCAACACTCCTCTTGGAGCTGGGCGATCCCGGAGGGGTCGAGCGGCACGAGGGCAGTTTCACCCCAATCCCAGCAGCTGAGAAAGGCAAGGCTTAATGAAGTGGATTATTAATATCCTCCTCATCTACCTGGTATATAAGCTCGTAAAATCAGTTATGGGGTCATCCTCCAAAGAGCCCAAAGCGAGGGTCTCTAAAAAAGATGGGAGTGAGGAGCTGGTAAAAGACCCCAACTGCGAAACCTATGTTCCCATTTCATCTGCAATAAAGGGCCCTGACGGGAAGTATTTCTGTTCCAAGGAGTGCATTGAAGAGTACAAGTCCAAGGGCCGCAAGGGGTAGCCTTTGTGCGCTGATTTAAAACTCCTCAAGGTAGACCTTGGGAAACGCTCCATTGAAATTTCCCCGCTGGCCTTAGAAAGCATAAGAGATTATATCGGCGGACGGGGCCTTGGCGCTCATCTCCTCTACGCCGCCGGAAGACACCTTGGAGAGCCTCTCTCTCCTGATACCCCAGTGATAATAACCCCCGGCGCCCTTGCCGGGACCGGCGCACCCAGCTCGTCACGGACCTCGCTGACCTCTATATCTCCCTTAACAGGAACAATCTTCGAGTCTAATTCAGGGGGCCGCGCAGGCATAATGCTCAGGCGCGCCGGCTTCGCTGCCCTATGGATTGAGGGGCTGAGCGAAGAGCCGCTCTCTCTCGTCATCGATGAAGGTGGAGTTCGTTTCTTTGATGCAGCTCCTTTGTCCGGGCTGGGCAATAAGGAGACCCGGAGCAGGTTGTTGTCCGAGGTCGGCCCCAAGCACTCTGTTCTCTCTATCGGTCCGGCTGGGGAGCGCTCTTCCCTCATAGCCAATGTCTGTCATGATGGACGTTTCTTTGGGCGCGGCGGGGTTGGAGCGCTCTTCGGCGCCAAGAATCTAAAAGCAATTGCATTTCACGGAGAGGGTGTGGTTCCTCTCGCAAATAAAGATGCCTTCGACTTTGTGGTGGGAGAGGCGAAGAAGCTTATCTCGGCGCATCCGATTACCTCCAAAGGGCTTCCTCAATTTGGCACCGCAGTCCTAATGAATGTTATGAATTGTAAAGAAGCCCTGCCGGTGAGGAACTTCAGGGATTCCTCCTTCGAGGGTGCCTCAAGGATAAGCGGCGAGGCGGTGAGGGACAATATCCTCTCCGGCCGCCATAGCTGCTTCGGCTGCTCCATTGCCTGCGGGCGTACGGTCAAAGTTGATGGGGTGGAGATGGAGGGCCCTGAGTTCGAGACCCTCTGGGCCTTTGGCGCGGCGCTTGGGTTGAGCGACCTTACCGGAGTTGTCAGACTGAATGCAAAGGCCAACGATTTGGGGATTGACACTATCTCCGCCGGCTCGACCATTGCGGCCGCTCGTGAGCTTTTCGATTTGGGCAAGCTCGACTGGAATCCGCTGGATGGCGGCCTTGATGGCCTCCTAACTCTTGTCGAGGAGATGGCCTTAGGGAAGGGACGCGGCGCTGAGCTTGGTGACGGGAGCAGTGTTTTCTCCAAGAAGAAAGGGTATGGGGGGGTATCCATGACAGTCAAGGGAATGGAATTACCCGCTTACGACCCCCGCGGCTGCCAGGGGCAGGGGCTTGCCTACGCAACTTCGACTCGCGGCGGTTGCCATCTGAGGGCGTATATGATCGCCCCAGAGATTTTGGCCGCCCCAAAATTAGTGGACCGCTTCTCATCCTCTGGAAAAGCGGGGCTGGTCATTGTGTCGCAGAACCTTAATGCCGCCGTTGATAGCCTTGGGATGTGCCGCTTCACCTCCTTTGCCTTAAAGGATGACTATTATGCCAGGCTCTTGAGGGCGGCTACAGGCCAGGAGATAGATGGGCAGGGGCTTATGTCCGTTGGCGAGCGCATATACAATGTAGAGCGGCTCGCCAATATTGAGAGAGGCTTCACACGAAAAGATGATACCCTGCCCAAAAGGCTCCTAGAAGAGCCACATCAGGTAGGCGCTTTAAAGGGGCGTGTCGTTTCCCTTGAAGAGATGCTGGATGAATATTACCGCTTTAGAGGGTGGGACTCAGAGGGAACTCCGACAGGGGTAAAGCTGGAGTCGCTAGGTTTGGGAAAGGGGTAAGGATATATGTATGAGCAGTTTCGGGATATAGGCCGCGACCTCTACCTGGGCGGGCTCGTAAGCTCCCACGCGGGAAACATGAGCGTACGCATGGGCGATCGTATCTTGATAACCCGCCGGGGCTCGATGGTTGGCCGCCTTAAACCTGACGATCTCATTGAGACCGGGCTTGACGCTGACGACGCGATGGTGACGCTTGCCTCCTCTGAGCTTATTGTGCACCGGGCCATCTACAAAGCGACAAGCGCCCTTGCTATAGTGCACACACACCCCCCGCACGCGACAGCATTATCACTGTCGCAGGATGCCATTGTCCCTGTGGACTCCGAGGGATCCTACCTCCTCCACAAGGTGCCTGTTGTGGAGGCGGCTAAGACAATTGGCTCCTCGGAGGTTGCGGAGGTGATACCTCCCGCGCTTAGAGACCATAAGGTGGCGATGCTCCGCGGACATGGGTCCTTCGCCGTGGGAGAGTTGCTTGAAGAGGCTTTTATGGTGACCTCTTCACTGGAATTTTCATCTCGTATATTGTACCTTGTTCGCACCTTGGGGGGTGACCACAAGGAGTACAGAAAGTCCGCAGAGCGCTACGAAACCTGGTAGCGGGGAGTGATTTTAAGTTGTTTAAAGGCCGCTGGTCCAAGATGGAGCTTTCCGACAAGTTGGGATACCTGTGGGCGCTTGCCTTCCTCATTCTGGTTATCACCGTAGCCGGCGCGATACTTGTTCCAATCTATATGGAGCCAAGTGAGGATGAGTGGGAAGATATGGGCGACGAGGAGGATACTCTGCGTAATGCCCATTATGAGTATGTTATAGCTGCCGCCGAGTTAAAGGGGGTTATGATGCCCAACCCCTTTACCATGAAGGGTTAATGCCTTAACCATCAGCCTCTGCGTTAAACTCAACTGAGACCCCCGCTTTAGACAAAGCGCTCCACCTGGCACGCGCATGCATAGTAAGACTCTCGTCACGTTTCTGGACGAAATCCACCAAGTATGAGTAATCTTCAATCCCCGTGCAGAGCTGCTCGGGGTCGACTCTGCCGGCCACTACAAGGCGCATCGCATCATTTGGGTTCCCAGGAGTGGTGCCAATTGCAACGGGCTCTGAAATATCACAATCATTCCAACGGGCATGGGGTATAAAGGAGCTTTCATTGTAGGTCCAGAGAAGGTCGTCGAGGTATTCGGCAAGCTGGCTTGACTCCGCCCATATATAAATACGCTCTCCCCTCTCAACGGCATCCTCAATGTACTTGCAAAGCGCAAGCTCCCACTTGATTGAGACAACCTCGAAAAAATCAGCGCGTATTTTTAAGTTGGTCATATATTTTCCATTTTCTAAGGTGTCGCGCTCACCATCATAAGCGCGCACCAACCCTCCTCGGTTAGGCGCTCGCCCTCTACGAGCGGCTTAAAGCAGGCTCCAATCTCCGCTGCTTTTTCCTCTTTGAAGCCGGAGAGCAGGACTTTGCCGCCGGGCTTTATGAGGTTAAGGATATCGGCGGCGAGGTGCGCAAGCTGGCCCGCGACAATGTTTGCAATTATGAGGTCGTATTCGCCGCTAAGGAGGTCCAGGGAGAGTAACAGCGGGGTAACTTTACCCTCCACACCATTAAGGATAATGTTCCTTTCGCAGCTCGCATGGCAAAACGGGTCAATGTCCAGCGCGTCAACCATATTTGCCCCGACTTTTGCGGCAAGTATGGATAGGACCCCAGTGCCGGCCCCCACGTCAAGCACCCTGCCCTCCGGGAACCCTCCGGATGCCATTTTATCCAAAAATCTGGAGCACATCCTTGTAGTAGGGTGGTCTCCTGCGCCGAAAGCCATGCCGGGGTCCAAAAGAATGTCAATCCCGTCCGGCTTAGCTGGCTCCGCCAGCCAGGATGGGGTAAGGGTAATTCGCTCGGAAATACGCACCCGATTTAGCGCCCCTTGCCAGTGGTGGGTCCAGTCCTCCTCCACGAGGGTCTCAGCTATACCCGCAAGCTCATCTGGTACCTCATCCCCCAACCAGTATAGCCGCAGCCCCTCTCTGTGGGCTATGCCGGAACCCCAGGTGGTGACACCGCCTAGCGCCCCCTTAGCCATCCACTTTATAAGCGCAGCGTGGGCCTCATCCCTATTTACCGGCAGCTCCACGGCTTTGTATGAGCATCTTGCTTTCATGGGTGATATTATATCCAGAAATTCACTGTTTATTGCCAGCATTATCCTCCTTGGGGGGAGTGATGAAGATCGCAACTTGGAATGTAAACTCAATAAGGGTCCGCGCTGAGCAAGTTCTGAAATGGCTAGAGCGCTCGGATGCCGATGTGCTATGCCTTCAAGAGCTTAAGACCCCTGATGAAGAGTTCCCCTACGACCTCTTCGGGGAGGCGGGCTATTTCGCCGCCGTAGCGGGGCAGCGCACTTACAATGGCGTCGCAATCCTCTCCAAAGAGGAGCCTAAGGATATATCCCGGGGGCTCTCCCATCTCCCCTCAGATCACCCCCTTAACGAGCAGCGCCGAATAGTAGCGGCGACCATTGGCGGGGTTAGAATCCTAAGCGCATATATGCCAAATGGGGAATCCCTGGAGTCTGAGAAGTTCCCTTTCAAGATGGAGTTCTTCAGGGAGTTTAGAAACTATCTGGATAAGAATCACGAGCCAGATGAGGGACTATGCATCTGTGGGGACTTCAATGTCGCCCGGGAAGCGATTGACCTTTATAACCCCGAGGAGCGGGGTGAATCGATTCTCGTATCATCGAAGGAGCGAAGAGCTCTGGAAGAGGTATTGGACTTTGGCTTAACCGACGCCTTCCGCCTTCACAATAAGGAGCAGGGGCGCTACTCCTGGTGGGATTACAGGGGAGGCATGTACTGGAAGGGTAAGGGGATGCGCATAGATTATCTCTTCGCCACACGCCCGCTGGCGAAGCTCTGCGCAGCCAGCGATATTGACGAGAGCCCGCGACGCTGGAAGCGGCCCTCCGACCATACGGTTGTATGGGCCGAATTCGATATTTAAAGGAGGACGTTATGGACTTTTTTAAATTGGTTGAAACCTCAAGAAGCTATAGACGCTTTGATGAGAACGTGCCGATAACCAAGATGGATATGGTTGATTTGGTTAAGCTGGCGAGGATCTGTCCCAGCGCCGCGAACCAGCAGCCGATGAAATATTTCATCTCTGATGATGCAGAGCTTAACGCAAAGATTTTTGAGACGCTGGCGTGGGCAAGCTATCTGAGGGATTGGCCCGGCCCGGCAGAGGGCGAACGCCCCACGGGCTATATAGTCATCTGCGCGGACACGTCAATTACCAAAAACTGGTGGTGTGATGATGGCATAGTTGCGCAGACGATGCTCCTTGGCGCTGCCGAAAAGGGCTTTGGGGGCTGCATGATAGGGGCGATTAAGCACAAGGAGCTCCACTCGCTGCTGAACTTCCCTGAAAAATACGAGATACGACTTGTCCTCGCATTGGGTAAGCCCGCAGAGGTAGTCAAGCTTGAGTCCGCAGATGGCTCAATCAGATATTGGCGTGATGAAAATGATGTCCACCACGTTCCCAAAAGACCCCTTGATGAGGTCTTAATCAAAATACGCAAGAAGGTAAAACCGGTTATGCATAAAAACCTCTTCGATTGAGGAGGTAACAGCAAACCCTTGACTCGAGTTCTCCCGGCGCTATCTTTTCTACTATGAGAGGTGACGCTGAATGGCTGTGAGTGTAAGGGACGCTATCTTATGGGAGGCGGCAGGAGAGGGCTTTGTCCGATGCGGCCTATGCGCTCAAAATTGCAAAATAGCAAATGGTGGGCGCGGCTTATGCGGTGTACGTGAAAATGATGAGGGAACCCTTAAAACCCTAGTGTATGGGAAGGTTATTGCAAGCGCAGTCGATCCTATAGAGAAAAAGCCCCTCTTCCATTTTCTTCCAGCCTCCAAGACATATTCAATAGCTACCGCCGGATGTAATCTTCGTTGTGACCACTGTCAAAATTACTCAATAAGCCAACTCGGCAGGAGGAGTATCCCCCCAGGGGAGTACCTTTCACCTGAGGGCGCTGTAAAAAATGCTTTAGCCTCCCAATCTCAATCCATAAGCTACACCTACACTGAGCCCACGGTTTTTATGGAGTATGCGCTGGACGTGATGGCGCTTGCGAGAGGGGCGGGGATAAAAAACGTATTTGTAACCAATGGCTTTATGAGTGAGGCGGCGCTCGAACTGGCCGCACCCAACCTCGACGCGGTAAATGTCGACCTTAAAGGTTTCAGCGATGAATTTTACAAGGGGGTTTGCGGGGGTAGGCTGGAGCCTGTTCTCTCCAATATACGCGAGCTTCATAGGCTAGGTGTTTGGGTCGAGGTCACCACTCTAGTGATTCCTGGGTATAACGACTCTGAGAGTGAGCTTTTGAGGGCCGCTGAATTTATATCCTCCGTCAGCCCTGACATTCCCTGGCATCTGAGCGCCTTTTTCCCAACCTACAAGCTTTTGGATGCAAGCCCTACACCATTTGAAACATTGGAGATGGCAATGAATTTGGGGTATAAGGCAGGGCTGAAATATGTCTACGCGGGCAATCGCCACGGGCGGGGTGGAGAGTCTACTGTGTGCCCCGAGTGTGGGGAGGTTCTCATCGGCAGGAAAGGTTTTTTTGTATTTTCTAACAAAATAGGTAATAATTCGACCTGCGCCAACTGTGATGCTAAAATTGCAGGTATATTCTAGGAGAGTGCTATGGCCTACAAAAAGATATTGGTTCCGCTGGATGGCTCCTCATTCTCGAAAAGAGCGGTAGATGGGGCGATAAAAGTTGCGAAAACCGACCATGCCAGCATCATTCTTCTGGGCGTTGTGGAGATACCACCCGCTGCATTTGAAGGGTATACAGAGTTCGCGGTTAATATCGAAGCAAATGAGGAGCTAAAGAAAAAGCTCTCGCGCTCTCTGAATGAGGAAGCGGATAAGTTGAGGGCAAAAGGGCTTAGCGTTGCGGTTATAGTTAAAGAGGGCCTCCCCATTGAGGAGATCGACGCTACCGTTGAGAGCGAAGGTGTAGACCTGATTGTTATGACCACACATGGCCGCAGGGGGTTTTCAAGGTTTTTACTGGGGAGCGTTGCCGAGAAAGTTGTGAGAACTGCTTCATGTTCGGTACTTATAGTCAGGCCGACCGCTCCAGAGCTTAAGGTTCTTGAGGGGAACGGCTGAATAAATGCGGAGATTTAATAAGTGATTATAACAAGAGCCACGGAGTATTCGATTAGGGCGATGCTTCACCTTGCGGAGAAGTATCCCACGCCTGTTATATCAAAGCGGGAGATATGCGAAGCTGAAAAAATTACCCCCGCTTTTCTTACGAAAATACTACAGCCGCTGATAAAAAGCGGTCTGGTGCTTTCAAAGCGGGGCGTATCCGGCGGTTTTGCGTTGGCGCGCGAACCATCCAGGATTACCATCCTAGATGTTATGCGTGCCGTTGATGAGTCATTGGTCCTGAATGTTTGCATGGCTCAGGAAGATGAGTGCGAGCGGAGCTCCTTTTGTCCCATTCATGTGATTTGGAACCAGGTAAAGATATCCATGGAGGAGGCTTTCTCTGAAAAATCGCTTGCAGAGCTGGTCGAAGAGAAGAATGCCAAGTTGGCTTTCGTAAAGAGCTCTTGATTATCATTTAGACGAGTAGCAGGAAACTTTTTGCAACACCGAACCGCCAGTGGTTTTTACGCCGCTGGCGGTTTTGTCATGGTAAAATGGGCTATAAGATATTCAATGAGGAGTATATATGAAGATTGTCCTCGCTAATGCAGCGGGTTTTTGCATGGGTGTAAGGATGGCTGTTGATATGGCGCTTAAAACAGTCGCTGACGAGGGGCGCCCGGTTTACACCTGCGGACCTCTTATACATAACCCCCAGGAGCTCGAACGGCTTGAGAGCGAGGGGGTCATCTCCCTTGGGGAGAGCGAGAAGATACCCTCCGGCCCAGTGGTGATCCGCGCGCATGGCGTAACCCCGGGAACCCACGAGCGCCTTAAGCGCGAGGCCACGGTGGTTTTGGATGCAACATGCCCCAAAGTACAGAAAATCCAAAACCGCATTAAAGAATTCAGCTCGGCCGGGTATGCGGTAGTCATTGCCGGTGATGAGGGGCATCCTGAGGTTGTGGGTCTTCTCGGCTACGCTAGCGGTAACGCATATTTAATAAGTGCCCCTGAAGATATTGATAAACTGCCTCCTATGGAGAAGGTTATTCTGGTCGCACAGACGACACAGGATGAGGAGAACTATGAAGCTATCCGAAAGCGCTTTCTTAAACGTTTCCCAAAAGGAGAGGCGCTTTCCACCATCTGCAAGGCGACTCACCGTCGCCAGGAGGAAGTGCGGCGCTTGGCGGGTGAGCTGGAGGGTATTGTAGTAATCGGAGGAAAAAATTCGGCCAACACCAGAAGGCTATACGAAATTGCCGTTGAAGGGGGTATTAAGGCTTGGTATGTGGAAAAACCTGAAGAGCTCCCACTGGATGAAATTGGCAGCCTGTCCTCAGTTGGTGTTACTGCCGGAGCCTCAACTCCTCTATGGTTGATTCAGGAGGTTGTTGATGTTTTGGAAAAAATTTAGGGATTTAAGTTGAAAAGAACCGCGCTACTCTTATTTATCCTCATCGCGCAGGCCCTCCCGCTCTCCTCCTATGCGGCTACTTCGATAGCCCCGGGAAAAATATCCGAGGATACTGTGTGGAGTGGAGAGGTTGCCGTTGATGGCCCGTTAACTGTAGAGGAGGGTGCAACGCTCACTATCGCGCCGGGAAGCAAGATCTCCTTTGGCGGAGATGGTAGGCTGGAGATAATCGGCGGTCTATCGGCTAAGGGCGAGGATGATTCACCCATCTTGCTTTTCCCAGCTGAGGAGGGCGTTCGCTGGAAGGGTATAAAAGTCTCTGGAGAAAAGGCGTTCTTGAGCTTTAAAGGAGTGACTGCTTCTGGCTATGAAGATTTTACAATCACAGGCATTAATGGCGAGATTGTTGATTCAAGATTTGAAGGGGGTGTAATTGGGGTTCGCTTCATGATGAAGGGGCTCTCACTGTTCTCAGGAAATATTGTTGAGAATATGGAGCGGTCGGGGGTTGAAGTCTCCCTGGGCGCGTCACCTCTTATTCAATCTAATACTTTCAAAAATTGTGGCGAAGCAGCTATTTACAAGGGCCAGAATGCCTTCCCCCTTATACAGGGCAACCTGATAACTGGTACAAAAAGGGGGATATTCCTCGTGGGTGACACAGCGCCCGTTTTTGACAACATAATAAGCGGGGGAGATATAGGCATCGGCATTTCCCAGGCGACTGGCGATATGGTCGTCGCCCACAACGTAATAAAAGGTGCAGGCAAGGCAATCCTCTGCACCCAATTCTCCTCGCCCCTCATTGAGTCAAACATTATAAAAGAAAATAAGGTGGGGATAGAATGTTATCAGTCCTCCAGCCCCTTAATATCCCATAATCGCTTGGAAAATAACCAAACCGCGCTTCAATGTAATCAACTTTGTGAACCGGAAGTTGTAAATAACAGGTTTAATAAAAATAAATTGGCTATCTTCCTTGAAGCGTCATCCTATGCGCGTATCAGCGGTAATGACCTCAGCGAGAACTCCCTGGTAATTAAGCTGGGCGATATGATGAGCTCAGATTGGGAAAAGAGAGCCTCCTCGAAGCCGCGACGCTCAAGACAGGCGCGAAACCAGGGCCTTGTAAGTAAGGGGCGGGAGATTCCGCAGGAGTTCGATGACGACACCCCTGAGCAGTCATCCGTAGCGGCAGGCGGCAACTGGTGGGGAGAGGCTGCTACGGCAATTCTTAATGACCTTGGCGCTTCAGCCCAGAATCCCCTTATTGAGGATGGCTATGATACGCCAGTAAAAAGCTATCCCGGCTGGGATGGTGAGTTCAAGCTGGATAAGGTCATATACGCACCCTGGTTAAAAGAACCTCCAGCGGGGCTGGGGCCTCTTGAAAAGGGAACGACAAAGTGGGAGAAGCGCGTTATCGGAAGGCTTGAAGAGAGAGGTTTTACGAGGAAAGGTGCCCCTGGGGCGCCCTGAAAAACCTTTCTACGCGCCAGGAAGAACTCTCTGGAACTTTAAGTCACTTGTGGTTCCGATAGCAACCCGGTAAAGGCCGCGAATATTGACAAGCTGTTGATTTTCCTATACTTTAAAGTTGTTGTGTTGTGCCAATTACACGTCGCCCGGGGAGGGCGATTATACGATTATGCAGGTATTGAATGACACGGATCTGCGCCGGGGCCTCTTTTCACGCTCTGTCGTCACGATGGGGAATTTTGACGGTGTCCACCTGGGACACAAAGCGCTGCTCCGACACATAAGCGAAAGGGCCAAAAAGCTAGGGGGACCATCGGTCGTATACACTTTTGACCCTCACCCTCTGAGAGTCCTTAACCCCTCTTTTTGCCCTAAGATGCTGCTTGATTTCGAGGGCAAGGTGCACCTCATAGCCGAAGAGGGCATCGACTATCTCATAAGAGTGCGCTTTGACCGCCAGTATGCGGAGATGGAGCCCGAGAAGTTCGCCGACAACATCATCGGTGGCGAGCTTGGCGCCAGCGAGGTGTGGATTGGACCGGACTTCGCTTTCGGCAGGGGGCGCTCGGGTAATACAAAGCTTCTGGCTGAAGTAGGCAAGCTAAAAGGGTACACGGTTCATTCCCTTGAGCCATTTATCCTTGATGGTGAGCGCGTAAGTTCGACCGCGGTAAGGGCCGCTGTTGAGAGGTGTGATTTCAGGCGTGCGGGAGAATTGCTTGGCAGGCCCTATGAAATTAGCGGCCCGGTGGTTCACGGACGAGCTGTTGGTAAAGGTTTGGGCTTCCCCACAGCAAATATTTTGCCGCGCCAGGAGTGCCTGCCGCCCAACGGTGTATATTCAGCTTGGGCGCACATAGGCAATTGCCGTTACATGGCGGCGGTGAATATTGGCCCCAACCCCACCTTCGATGGAGTTTCTCTTTCGGTGGAGGCGTTTTTGTTGGATTTTGATGCCGATATTTATGGCGATGAACTAAAGTTAGCTTTCAACTCGCCCGTTAGGGGAGAGGTGGCATTCAGTTCTCCAGAGGCCCTTGTTAAGCAGATAGCGAGGGACGTGGAGCGGGTCAGGGGCGACCTCTCTTCGAGCGCGGAGATGTGATGATGGGCGGTGATTTAAAGATTACAGCCGCCACCGGGCTATACGGGGTTATAGGCTCACCAGTCAGCCATAGCCTCTCACCGGTCATGCAAACTAGCGCGCTCAAGGCTCTTGGTATTGACGCCTGCTATCTGGCGTTTGATGTGGGAGGCGAAGCGCTGGCGGATGCGCTAAAAGGCGCATATGCTTTAGGTGTTAGGGGGCTCAATATAACAGTGCCCCATAAGGTATCGGCATTGGCTTTATCCACCGAAGCCGACATAACCGCCTCTGCAACTGGCGCTGCCAACACACTGGTAAGATGCGCCGGTGGCTGGCGGGCGCATAATACTGACGTAGAGGGCTTCTCCGGTGCTATAGTGCGTGAGCTGGGTTTTAAGCCCTCCTCGAAAGGTTTTGTAGTGGGTGGCGGAGGCGCTGCCCGCGCAGCTGTTCTTGGCTATGCTTCGTTAGGCGTTGAAGAGATATATATCACCGGAAGAAACCCTTCTCGTATTGAGGAGGTGGTTTCGGAGCTTTCCGGCGCAGCGGGTAAGAGCAGCCTCTCTTTTTTGCCCCTCGCGGAGCTGCCCGCCAAGGCAAAGCCGGGGGACCTTGTTGCCAGCGCTACCCCATTGGGGCTCTCACCCGATGGAAGATGGCCCTGGGAGCTTGAAAAGCTTGATAAAGGTGTGCTCCTCTATGATATGGCGTATATGCCAGGCGGGAGTTCACTGGAAAAAGAAGCTAAGCTTGCCGGTTTAAAGGTCACTTCAGGGCTCTCCATGTTATTATTGCAGGGAGCTGCGGCGCTGTGGCTTTGGACGGGGCTAGAGCCACCGGTAAAAGTTATGGAGCAAGCGCTTTACGAGGGGGCTCAGTAAGTAATCTGTTCCTTATAGGGGCAGTTTCGAAGGGTGCGATATGTCAAAAAAACTTGGCGAATTTCTCGTTAGAGACAATATAATCACGCAGGACCAGCTCAAAAAGGTCCGCGAAGAGGTTGATAGGGGCGGAAGTCGCTTCGGCGAGGCGCTTATCAAATTAAACTTCGTCAAAGAGGATGATTTCGTCAAGCTCCTGAGCAAACAGTATGGTATCCCCCCTGTTGACCTGCAAAGCTATGACATAGACCCCGATGTAATCCGCCTGGTATCGGAGGAGCTTGTACAGAAATATCATCTGATACCGATTAACAGGGTCGGGTCCACCCTCATAGTAGCGGTTGAAGACCCCTCCGATATGTTTGCAATTGACGATATAAAATTTCTCACCGGCTACAACGTTGAAGTTGTCCTCGCTTCCCCCCCCGCCATAAAGGGCGCTATAGACAAGTATTACGACCAGTCCGCAACCTTGATGGATGTAATGAGCGATTTTGAGGTCGAAGACTTCGAGGTCGTCGAGGATGTGGAAGATTTCGATGTCAGGGACCTTGAAAAAGCCGTCGATGACGCTCCCGTCGTAAAGCTGGTCAATTTGATTCTCACCAGCGCTATTAAAAAGGGCGCGAGTGATATACATATCGAGCCCTACGAGAAAAACTTCCGGGTAAGGTACAGGGTTGACGGTGTCCTCTATGAGGAGATGCGCCCCCCCATGCGGCTCAAAAACGCAATTACAAGCCGCATTAAAATTATGAGCCAGCTCGATATCGCCGAACGTAGGCTGCCACAGGATGGCCGAATAAAGCTCAAGTTGGGCCGCGATCAGGACATGGACTACCGCGTCTCTGTTCTGCCTACCCTCTTTGGAGAAAAGATTGTTCTGCGCCTCCTTGACAAGTCAAACCTCCAGCTGGATATGACCAAGCTGGGCTTTGAAGAGGACGCGCTAAAAAATTTCAAGGATGCCATCTATAAACCTTACGGCATGGTGCTCGTAACAGGCCCGACGGGGTCCGGTAAAACGACAACTCTTTACTCTGCCCTCTCCGAGCTAAATACCCTGGAGACCAATATATCTACGGCGGAGGACCCTGTTGAGTTCAACCTGATGGGTATAAATCAGGTGCAGATGCATGATGAAATCGGGCTGAACTTCGCCGCTGCGCTGAGGAGCTTTCTCAGACAGGACCCCGACATCATAATGGTTGGCGAAATTCGAGACTTCGAGACAGCGGAGATTGGCATCAAGGCAGCGCTTACTGGTCACCTTGTACTCTCGACTCTACACACGAACGATGCCCCCTCAACTATAAACCGACTCTTGAATATGGGCGTGGAGCCATTTCTTGTAGCGTCGGCGACCAACCTTGTTCTTGCGCAGCGCCTTGCGCGCCGTATCTGTAGCGAGTGCAGGGTGCAGGTTGAGGTGCCTCTGCAAGCCTTGGTGGATATCGGCGTAGACCCTGAGCGCGCCGCAGAGATGAAGTGTTACAAGGGGGATGGCTGCGGTACCTGCAACGGCACTGGCTACAAAGGCCGTGTCGCGCTTTACGAGGTAATGCCGATAAATGATGAGGTGCGAGAGCTTATCTTAAATGGCGGCTCCGCTATGGAGATCAAGGAAGCAGCTATCCGCGGCGGCATGAACTCACTTAGAATGAGCGGCATAAACAAGATCGAAGAGGGCGTTACGACGATCGAAGAGATTGTGCGCACCACCGCGCCTGATTGATAAGCGGCCAAGCGCATAAAGGAGTGTGAAAGTGGCGAACCTGCACCAGCTACTGAAGACGATGGTCGATAAGGGAGCTTCCGACCTCCACATCACCGCCGGGACACCGCCCCAGGTTAGAATCGACGGCGTTTTGGTGCCACTTGAGGGGATGGCTCCGCTTACGCCCCCGGAGACTAAGGTTCTCTGCTATTCGGTTCTAACCGATGCCCAAAAGCACCGTTTTGAGGAGGAGAGTGAGCTCGACCTCAGCTTCGGAGTCAAGAACCTCTCCCGTTTTCGTGCTAACATTTTTGTTCAGCGAGGCGCGGTAGCCGGTGCCTTCAGAACAATTCCCTTTAAAATCTTAACCTTCGACGAGCTTGGCCTACCATCTGTCGTAGATGACATCTCAAAGCGTCCAAGAGGACTCATCCTTGTAACAGGCCCTACCGGATCGGGTAAATCAACGACCCTCGCCTCAATGATAGATAAGATAAACTCCACGAGGCATGAGCACATAATTACCATAGAGGACCCGATAGAGTATCTGCACCCCCACAAGAAGTGCTTGATAAATCAGCGGGAGGTGCGCGCCGATACGGAGAGCTTTCATACAGCTTTACGCTATATTCTAAGGCAGGACCCAGATATCGTGCTCATAGGCGAGATGCGTGACCTTGAGACTATCGAGGCCGCGCTAACTGTTGCGGAGACGGGCCATCTCTGCCTAGCCACCCTCCACACCAACGGAGCTGTCCAGACTATAAACCGTATAGTCGATGTCTTTCCCGCGCACCAGCAGGCACAGATAAGGGCTCAGTTATCCTTCGTCCTAGAGGGTATCTTAAGCCAGATACTATTGCCTCGAGCCAGCGGTAAAGGCCGAGTATTGGCCTGCGAGGTCATGGTGCCAAACTCCGCTGTAAGAAACCTCATACGCGAGGATAAGGTTCACCAGATTTATTCTCAGATGCAGATGGGGCAAGATAAGTTCAAGATGCAGACGATGAACCAGCACCTCTATCATCTGGTGAATAGAAAAGAGATTGACCTTGAATTGGCGATGCTTAGGAGTCAAGACCCCGAGGAGCTCCGCCAGATGTTCAATGCAGGCACCCCTGATGTTATTCAGCAGCGCATCGTCGGTACTGGTAATAGAAATTGATATGAACTTGAGCCACAAGGCAGACGCAGGAGAATCAGATGCCTAAATTTAAATGGGAAGGTAGAAACAAGCAAGGCACTGCTCAATCCGGTGTTTTAGAGGCCAAAAATGAGAGTGTAGCGAGGGCCAGCCTGAGCGCGCAGGGGATAAAGGTTAATAAAATCTCAAAATCCATAGGCGACATTGAGATAAATATCCCGGGTCTTAAGCAGAAGATAAAAACCGCTGACCTGGTCATATTCACAAAGCAATTTGCTACGATGATCGATGCAGGCCTCCCGCTGGTTCAGTGCCTTGATATCCTCTCGTCACAGCAACCCAACCTGACCTTCAAAAAGGTTCTTGTGAAGGTAAAGGAGGATGTCGAGTCTGGCTCCACGTTTGCCGAAGCCTTGGGCAAACACCCAAATGTATTTGACAGGCTCTTTGTGAACCTGGTGGCCGCAGGAGAGGTGGGCGGCATCCTCGACACAATTATGAACAGGCTTGCAGCTTACATAGAAAAAGCGATGAACCTGAGGAAGAAAGTCAAGGGGGCCATGGTCTACCCGGCATCTGTCCTTGGCGTAGCAGTTATAGTAGTTGCCGTTATCCTGATATGGGTTATACCGGTGTTCCAGCAGTTGTTTTCTGCAGGTGGCAAGGCGCTGCCCGCCCCCACTCAATTCGTAATAAATTTGAGCGAATTTGTGCAGAGTTACTTCTTGATGATATTGGGTGTTTTGGTCATCTTCATCATTGTCGTCAAAAAGGTATATAAAACAGAGAAGGGACGGGCTGCCTTTGACAAGGCCTTCATAAAGATGCCCATTGTTGGACCACTTATTCGCAAAGTTGCCGTTGCAAAATTCACGAGAACCCTTGGCACACTTTTATCATCAGGTGTTCCCATTCTCGAGGGCTTGGATGTCGTTGCCAAAACAGCTGGGAACGTAGTTGTCGAGCGGGCTATTATGATGACCAGAGAATCTATCTCCGAGGGGCGCACCATCGCCGAGCCGCTTGAGGAGACAAAGGTTTTCCCGCCTATGGTTGTACAGATGATATCTGTCGGTGAGGCAACCGGCGCACTCGACCAGATGTTGGCAAAGATCGCAGATTTTTATGATACCGAGGTTGATGAGGCGGTAGCTGCGCTTACGTCAGCTATCGAGCCGCTTTTGATGGTTTTTCTAGGTGGAACAATCGGCGGACTTATAATCGCAATGTATCTACCTGTCTTCACGATGGCGGGTGCAGTAGCCGGCTAATTCATGACCCTAGGCCGAAAAAGTGGCGGGAGCAATGCTGAGAGGATAGGGGGATATCTCCTCGGGCGGGCAGCGGTTCTTATAGCTCTCATCCCGGTAGCCGCGTCACTTGGTAGTGATTTTGGAGGGGGCGCTCTTCACCCCTCCATTTTCGGTTTTGTGGTAATGGCGATCCTCTCCTTTGGCGTAACTTTGGTTACGTCGACACTTGTTCTAAGAAAAAGAGCCGGTGATTGGTTATTAAAAGCACAGCCCGTCTGGGACGTGTTCTGTGCCACAGTGTTGATTTTTTTGACTGGTGGCTACTCTTCCCCCCTGATACTCATCTACCTCTTCACAATAATCGGCGCTGCAATGCTCTTCTTCAGGAAGGGCGCTTTCGTAACTGCTACATGGGCCACTTTTGCTTATCTGTTAGTCGTCCTCTTACAATTTAATGGCTATGTGAATCCCATTGCCCCCTTTGAGGTCGGAACTGTCTCGGGAATTTCACTGCCATTTAAAATTGCTTTGAATATTGCCGCATTCTACAGCACCGCGATGTTGGCTGGATATCTGGCGGAGGAGCTAAGGCGTACGACCTCTGCGCTAAAAGAGGCAAGGGGCGAAATTGTCGATCTGGAAAGGCTCCAGACAGGAATTTTAAAATCATTAGCCAGTGGACTTATAACCTTTGACCTCTCCGGCAATATAATGTTTATCAATGACAACGGTAAGAGGCTCCTTGAGACCGCATCTGTTAAAGCGGAAGATGCTGTTGCTATAACTGGCATTTTCGACTTGAATCTGGAGGGCAGAGGGGAGGCGGAGACAGAGAGGGGTGATGTCACTTTCGGGTATAATGTAGTCCCGCTGCTCAATGATGAGGGCGCTGCCGCAGGCAAGATCATAAACTTTCAGGATTTAACGGAGCTTAGAAAGCTTTCGGAAAGGCTGAAACAGGCGGATCGGCTAGCGGCTATTGGTAGGCTCGCTGCGGGACTCGCCCATGAAGTTCGGAATCCACTGGCAAGTTTATCAGGCTCCGTTGAGCTCATATGCGGCACCATGAGCCCAGACAGCGAAAAAGAGCTGCGGCTCTTAAACATTGTCAAGCGTGAGACCGAAAGGCTCAACAACCTGGTTAGCGGATTTTTGCTATATGCAAGACCCGGAAGTGTCAATAAATCCTCCTTTGACTTCTCGCTTTTGGTAGATGAGGTTGCCCTTTTTCTAGAACAGGGTGAGGGGCGTGGAGTGCTTACCATGGTAAACAATCTCCCCAAGGGGACTGTTATAAAGTGTGACCGTGAGAAGATGGAGCAAGTGCTAATAAATCTCTTCAAAAATTCACTAACGGCATCACCTGGAGGGGTCGAGGTAGTAATCAATGGGGGCTTTGACGGCTCTAATTTTGAGTTCACCTTTGCCGACAATGGACCTGGCGTTGAAGTAGGCCTTAAAAATAATATCTTCGAGCCATTTGTAAGCGGCTCCTCTTCAGGCTCTGGGTTGGGCCTTGCGCTTGTCCATAGGATAGCTCAAAATCACGGAGGTAGCGTAGCGCTTGAAGATGCCCCCGGAGGCGGGGCGCTCTTTCGTATTACCCTGGAGTGCGGGGATGATTGAACGAATACTTGTCGTAGATGACGAAACGTCGATGTGCGAATTTCTCGAAATTCTTCTGGAGGGTGAGGGATACGAGGCAACCACTTGCGGCAATGTAGCCTCAGCCTTTGAGAAAATTGATTCGGAGATATACGACGTCCTTATAACCGATCTAAATCTGCCTGACGGCAATGGGATGGAGATTGTCGAAAGGGTAAAGGCCAAACAGCCCGATACCCAGGTCATCGTAATTACCGCTTTTGCTACACCGGAGACAGCCGTCGAAGCGATGAAACTTGGCGCTTACGATTACATAACAAAACCCTTTCAGGTAGATCAGATAAGGATAACGATAAGAAAGGCGCTGGAGCGCGGAGCCCTTACCCGTGAGAACCGTGAGCTCAGGAGGAAGATTGCCGAGGTCGTAGGAAAGGGCGATTTTATAGCTCGTTCCCAAAGCGCCATTGAGATGTTGCAGCTAGCGGAGAGGATCGCGCCGACAGGTGTAACTGTTCTCATCCTTGGCGACAGCGGCACCGGCAAGGAGCTTGTAGCAAAGCGGATACATGATCTCTCGGGTAGAGAGGGTAATTTTGTCGTCCTCAACTGCTCAGCAATCCCAGAGGGCCTCCTTGAAAGTGAGCTTTTCGGCCACATAAAAGGTAGCTTTACCGGTGCGACTTCCGACAAGCCGGGGCTATTTGAGGAGGCTGCCGGAGGTACATTGTTTCTTGACGAAATTGGAGAGTTGCCCCTGCTTTTGCAGCCAAAGCTACTTAGGGTGCTCCAATCAGGGAAGATCAAACGTGTAGGCGGAAATAAAGAGATCGATGTCGATGTAAGGATTGTCTCCGCTACAAATAGAGACTTGGCGGAAGAGGTAATGGCTGGCAGCTTCCGGGAGGACCTATACTACCGCCTCAACGTTGTAACCATTAAGCTCCCTTCGCTACGTGAACGAAAAAACGACATTCCCCTACTCACACAACACTTTTTCGAGAAGTACAAGAAGGCTTTTGGAAGAAACCTGGCTGGGATAGAGCCTGAGGTATTTACACTCCTTGAGGGATACTACTTCCCCGGAAACGTTAGGGAGCTGGAAAATCTCGTCGAGAGGGCCGTTGCCCTAGAAACAGGGGAGTACCTCTCTCCGAATAGCTTTCCCGAGTATCTCTCAGAGAAGCGAGACGGGGTCGGGCTAAAGGATGAGTCACTGCCAGATGAAGGGTTGGACATAGAGGCATACCTAACCGGAAAAGAGTTATCATTTATCAGGCAGGCGCTAAAAAAGACAGGGGGTAATAAAACAGAGGCGGCAAAGTTGCTTGGCCTCTCCTTCCGCTCCTTCAGGTACCGCCTTGAAAAGCTGGGGGTTTCCTGAGGCATTTAGATGCTGAAACATTTCCTAGGGTTATTAATAGATGGCTAAAAGCGTAATGATACAGGGTACCGGCTCTGATGTGGGTAAATCTATCATAGTAGCCGGGCTTTGCAGGATATTGAGCCAGGATGGTGTCAGGGTCGCCCCCTTCAAGCCGCAAAACATGGCCCTTAACTCCTTCATAACTGCCGAGGGCTGTGAGATGGGTAGGGCGCAGGTTGTCCAAGCGGAGGCGGCAGGAATACCACCTCATGTGGATATGAACCCGGTGCTCCTAAAACCCACAACCGACATAGGCGCCCAGGTAATATTGCAAGGCAAAGTGCATTCAAATATGAAGGCGGCCGAATATCACGCCTTCAAGAAGATCGCGCGCGAAACGGTATTCGATAGCTGGAAGAAGTTGAATGAGCGCTTTGATGTAATCTTGGTGGAGGGAGCAGGTAGCCCTGCAGAGATAAATTTAAGGGAGGGCGATGTCGCTAACATGGGATTCGCTCTCGAAGCCGAGGTGCCGGTTATTCTCGTTGGGGATATAAACAAGGGTGGGGTATTTGCTTCACTGGTAGGCACCATGGAGTTGATAGCGCGTGAAGAGGCCGAGCTAATCAAAGGCTTTATCATAAACAAGTTCCGTGGCGACGCGACTCTTCTGGAGCCAGCCTACCGGGAGATAACGTCCCGCACCGGCAAGCCCTTCCTCGGAACGGTGGGGTGGCTAAATGACATCTTTATCCAGGAGGAGGATGGTCTGCACCTCGATGCTATGAGGAGCGTAGGCGGCGCTTCCAGCGTGCGCGTCGCGGTAGTTGTTGCAAAGAGGATGTCCAACTTTACTGATTTTGACCCCTTTTTATCGGAGCCGGGTGTGAGGCTGGACTTTGTCAGGCCGGGGGAGAGCCTTGGCAAAGCCGATATAGTAATTATCCCCGGTTCAAAAAACACCATAGACGATATGCTGACCCTACGGGATGCCGGCCTTGCTGCAGAGGTTCTCGAAAACTACCGCGCTGGGGCGACTATTGTTGGGATTTGCGGCGGTTATCAGATGCTGGGTAGCAAACTTCTGGACCCCGACGGTGTCGAGGGTACCGTTCCCGAAGCTGAAGGCCTAGGCCTCATAGACGCCGTCACCGTGATGGAGAGAGAGAAGGTGACCTCACAATCAGAGGCGGTAGTACGTGAGGGCGCCCTCGGGTGGTATGGCGACAGGGGAATACTCGATGGGTACGAGATTCACATGGGCCGCACAACCCTTGGCGAAGGGGTAGCGCCCCTTTTGGAGCTTCGCAGAAAGGGAAGCGGCGAGTGGCACAAGGATGGCGCCGTATCCGCCGATGGCAGAGTCCTCGGGACATACTTACATGGGATCTTCGACAACGATGACTTTCGTTCCTCGCTCCTGGCACTTCACCGGGGAGAGGCAGTCAGCGCTGTCTCCTTCAAAGCAAAAAAGGAGGAGGGTTATCAAAAGCTCGCGGCATACCTGCGCCAGGTTCTCGATATGGCAGCAATTAAGGAGATAATTGAGGCAGGGGCTTAGCGCTAGCCGTAGGGGGAGGAAATCTCCTGCTGTACACGCTCGACCCTGATCGCGGACTCGCCCTCAAGGGGGCACTTATTTTCGCATATCCCGCAGCCGTTACACCTTTCAGCGACTATCCTCGGCTGTTTTACCATCACCACGTCGCCTTCTTTTCGGGTGACCTCCCTTACCTCAAACTCTATAGCTTTGGGCGAGGTCGGGCAGTGCTCCTCGCATACAATGCAGGGGGTTCCATCACGCAACGGGAGGCATCTGTTTTTATCCAACACCGCGATGCCGATAACCCACGATTCCTTCTTCCCCTCAGCCAGATACCTGATTGCACCAGTAGGGCAGACCTGTCCGCAGAGCCGGCAATGGTATTCACAATAGCCGAGCCGCGGAACGAGCCTCGGCGACCAGAGCCCGTCCAGCCCGGCTTCGCCGAGAGACGGGTGTATACCGTTTCTAGGGCAAACGCGCATACACGCGCCGCACCTTATGCAGAGCTTATTGAAGCGCTCCTCATCTACAGCTCCCGGAGGCCTCAAAAAGCGTGTGCCGCGCCTCTTAGCAATTGCGCTGGTTCCAGTGAAAAGGGCTGCTCCTCCGCCGATTATTATGGAAGCGACGACCCCGCGCCTCATCCTCCGGTCTGGTAATGAAGGGGAGGGTGCCGAGAATCTTGCCCTCATGCCGAAGATATTCTTATTGCAAAGCTCGCCGCACTCCATGCACTGGATGCAGAGCGCCTTGTCGGCGGGGTTTGTATCAGCTGCCCCATTTGGGCAGCGGGCGGCGCACCCCTTGCACCCTTTACACTCCTCCAGTCGCGCCCTGGTTAAGGGTGAGAACTTGGAAATTACTCCCAAAAGGCCGCCTAGCGGACAGAGATATGTGCACCAGAATCTGGGTGAGATAAGTTCAAGCAGAATGATTGCTATGAAAATGGCGGCGGTCACCTCGGCCAGAAGAAAGACTGGGGTTTTAAGCAAGAGGATATGCTCGCTCATCAACTCGAAAATAGGCTCAGAAAGAGGTACCGAAGCATCCATCCCCGCCGAAAGAATTGTTTTGCTCAAATAGTCGAAGGCTGGGAAGACCGAAACAGTCAATGACCGCAGTAAAATTGAGAGCGGGTCGAGAAATGCCAAAAGGGGCAATCCCGCCGCCGTGGCAAAGAGGAGGGTGATGAATAGAGCCGTCTGACTATATTTTGGCGGCTTTACATTTTGGTAGCCCCGCCGCTTTTTTGCCCCCCTCCTCAGGAGGGTTCCGAATATATCTAATGTGGTACCCATTGGGCAGAGCCATCCGCAAAAAAAACGCCCCAGGATGACCGTAGCGACGACCATCGAAAGCCCCCCCAAGAGAAGAGCTGCTGAGGGTGAGCCCCCTGCAATCAGGGTATTTAAAAGCGCAAGCGGGTCCAGCTTGAAAGCAAGGTGGACGGGCCAAGTGATCTCATCCTGCCCATAATAGGCGGTCCTCGCGTAGAGGGCTAAAAACCCCGCCAACGTAAGAAACTGGACCGCTCTTCTGCTACTTATATGCATCCTCAAAGCAACTCTACCTTTGAGAGGTCTGCGATACCCAGACCTCGCTCATGTGCTCGCTTTATGTGGGGTATGGAAAATGGATCGACACCAAAAATTGTAGCCCCCCAAGCATCAGCGGTTACAACGTCTCGGGATGCTGCCACCTTGCCGATGGCTTTTACGTTATTTGTTCCACCTCCCTGGGGGCCGCCCGCGAGGAGAACCCGCGTAGCGTCAACCACAGTCAGATGAGACTTTACAGCAAGGCTGAGGTCAACCAGCCCGTTGGTCAAATCCCGGTGCAGTCGCCCACGGTTACCCCCCATTATTCCCATGAGGTTTTTCATGCCGATGGTTACCTCGCTCATGCCGTGGTGTTTGACGACGGGGGCGTTTATAAGCACATCAGCCTCAAGCGCGGGGCGGTAGAGGGGCCACTTGGTAAGTGAGACGCCATCCTTAATCTCTACGACTTCATAGCGTAGCTCATCTACGTGCGTAATCTTTGCCCTCGAATCCTCAATGGAGTTAACGGCGTCCTCTATTCCGCTCCGCTTATAGCAGCGCCTCGGATCGTTGCAGGTGCGGTCAAAGACGCGAACCTCCTTTGCGCCAGCCTCCAGTGCCATCAACACAAGCTCGCGAACCACATCGGGGTGGGTGTTAGCGCCCTCCTCGGGAGTACGGTCCCAACCTATATTGGGCTTTACCACAACCACATCCCCGCTCTTGACGAAGTTTGTAATCCCCCCCAACTTCCCAACCGCCTCACGGGCAAGCTCCGCGGGGCTGCCATCGGCTGCCACCGCCAGTGGATATGGCTTAGGCGCGGCCGAGGCTTTTGAGAGGTCGAAAAGGGGCAACGCGCCTGCGGTTGATACCACAAAGCCCGTCCTGGCAAGTTTCTTCAAAAAATCGCGTCGCTTCATCTTAGATCTCTTTTTGTTGCCCGCTCCCAGTCAGGGTCTTTGTAGGGAAGATAGAATGGCTCCGATATATCGGGCGCAAGCCCCATAACCGGCGCTATTACCGCCACGCCCAGGGTGCTATCCCTTTTACCATCAAGTATACTCTCTTTGACCTTGTCAGCGGGCGCGCCCCACCAGTTGCCGGTCAGGTCGATGTCGCTGTGCTGCTCCCAGCCCATCTTCACAGGGGTCTCATTGGCTGAAAAGTCATTATCTTTAAAAGTTGAGGTGCCCTTACACTCTGTAACGGCAAAGATGCCGACCTCGTTATCGGTTACCCGGTTTCCCGATATAAGAGCAGGGTGCCCCCTCTCCTCGAACCTTATGCCATGCCTGTTCTGCATGCTCAGGCTACCCTTAACCGTCAAATCCGCAGTTGAAAATCTTATGCCGTCTATGTTGTGGCGAAAGTCGCAGCGGTCGATCTCAACCTTTGAGTAATGTACCTGAATACCGCTGAACGCATCGCTTATGCGGACATTTGAGAGGCGCGCCCCCCTGGCAAAGTTGATGTGGAGGTATTTCCAATCACCAGGCGAGGGGTCAACCTCGGCGGAGGCCATTAGTATCGGCTCCTGCGGGGTGCCATCTGCGATTAGTTTACCTTCAACGGTGATCTCGGCATCACCTATTCCATCTCCGTCCCAGTCGACCTTCTCAAAGAGGATTTTTGTGCCCGGAGCGATCCTGAGGGTCCCGCTCCTCCCAACGATTACAATTCTATCCACAACGACGCGCCCCTCCCATGTAACCTCGCTTGAGATTAGCTCAGAGGGCATATAGTGAAGGTCGCCCGTTGTCTCAGGCGCCGAACATGCCGCAAGCGATAGGAAGAGGAGGCCAGATAGTAAGCGGAACATCAGGGGAGCACCTCAACCGCTCTTATCTCTATGCCTTTAATAACCTCTCCCCTGCCTACTTTAATGCCATGGTCGGCGGTGCCGTCATAGAGGCCGAAGAGCTCGCCTGGGGTCGGCGAGTATCCAAGCTTCTGACGCGCTCCGAGATAGAAGATTCCACCCTCTCCCAGGGGCAGGATAAATTCTCCGTCATCTCCCGTTGGCTCGGTTATGAAGTCGGGCATCTGGTGTCCGATTATCCTCGACCTGTAAGCGAAGACATAGAGCCCCGCCAGCGGCGCGCCATCAGCATCTAAGACTCGGCCCCGGATGGCGGTGCCGGTGCGGCTTAGATCAAGCGCGTGTGGCGCGCGGGTCTTCTCTTTTTTTGCCAAATGGAGGGTGGTGGAGGTCTCTGTATCCGGCTTTACCGTGATTGGGTTGGCTGAAGCGACGCCAAAAAGGTCGCCCTCGGCTATGGGGCCGATATCTCTTCCCACGCGTTTTCTAACCGCCAGGAAGTAGACCCCGTCAGGAATATCATCAATGTAAAAGCGTCCATCTTCACCGGTAGGGAAGGAATGGCGAAAGCCGCGTCCCTTTAGCTCCTCTCCCTCATCCAGATAGATGCTTGCAACCGCCCCGGTTACCGGCTTCTTATCAAATAGCGCCACACCAGATATCGCGCCAAAGCTGGGCGTGGAGGGTTCGTATGGGCTGTATATGACTCCCTCGCGGGGGGCAAGTTTAAGGCCAACCCACTCCTCGGCGCCTGGGGGGAGAAATAGATGTGTCTCGCCCCAAACGGTAACCATTTGCTCTCTTTCAGCTATCTTCGCGGACACTGAAAAATCGCCTGGAGGCAGGGCGGTGAAGGAATATTCGCCATTAGCATCAGTAGTTGCTGTAAAGGTTTCCGCGCCCTCCGCCTGGGCAGTGACGATGGCACCTTGAACCGGCTTTTCACCGAAGAGTACCCGCCCTTTGATGGCCCCCTGCCGGGCGGCGCAACCTAAGAGCAGCGCTATCGAGATGGCTATGAAAAGTAAACGTTTCACTTATACACCTTGAAGGTCACCATATCTTCACTTTCGCCTCGTATGGCATCCGCAAACGGCTCCTCCTCAGCCAGAGGGCCGCCTAATGTTCCTCTCGCCCTCAAATAAATGGCGTTGGGTGGGACGTTTATGAACGCCTCTCCACGCTCATCGGTAGGGCCTCCCGTCGCCGCCGGGGGGCCGGAGCGCGCCGAGGATGTGTACGCCAGAACATAGTGGTCGCTAAGGGGTTTGCCTCCGCTGCTAAGCACCTTTACCTTAAGACCTCTGTAGGAGTTTTCCTCCACTTCTAGCTGGCTTAGACGTTCCACCAGAAGAATCTTAACCTTAAGCTCCGCACCTGCCTTTATCTCAACCGGATTTAGAGGATAAAAGTTGAATAGATCCCCCGTATCCATAGGCCCATAAGCTCCTCCCCGTGCACGCTTTCTAGCTACGAGAAAATATTCTCCGGGGGGTAATCTCAAAGAGAAGGAGCCCTTGCCCACGGGCTGAAGCATGTAGGCGGGGCCGCGAAACCCCCCCTCAGCTGAATTGTATGCGTATAGGTAAGCCCTCTCCACGGGGTCGCCTTTGAATGTCAGCTCACCTGAGAGCTTTGCGCTCGGTGAGGGGGTCTCCTCCTCGGTTTTGGCTTCTACCAAGTAGAGTCCAACGGCGGTCCAGCGCTCCGCAGCGACGGTAACCGGGGAGCCAGAATAAAGACAGTAGAGGTCTCCGCCCTCTACTTTGACACTGTTGTTTCCATTACCCTTTTTAATTGCCTCTACGACATAACGCCCCGGTTTCAGCTCAAGGGAATAGCTGCCGTCCGTTTCCGTAACCGTCTCTGCAACAGGCGCACCCCCAGTGAGTGGGCCAAAGGTTAGCGGCGTGTATTCGTAGGCGCGTACGGATATATCTTCCACAAGCACTCCGCCGAGGGAAGCGCGCCCTTTAATACCTCCACCAGCTAAGGCTAAAGTGGAGAGGGAAAGGGCGAGCGCAAGGGATATTATAATTCGCGGGTACATCACCAGACCTCCTCAACCACAATCTTTACACCTTTGACCGTCTCGCCCTCCTTGACTTTGAGGCCGCCGCCATCCTCTCCGCGCTCCTGCCCGACCCTCTCTCCGGGCGCTGCCGGGCCGCCTATTCTAGAACGTGCGCCGAGAAAGAATGAGCCTCCGCGCGGCAGGAGCAGAGTGAAGCTCCCGTCGATACCGGTGGCCGGGCTTACCGCGACGGGCTTGCCCGCCATTCGTCCATCTTCAAATGCCAGAACCCGCACTCCCGCTTCAGGTTGCTCACGGTCGTTTACTATTACGCCTTTGACTTTTGTGCTTCCATCTCCAAGAGATGCGGTGACGGAGCGCCAGAGGTCACTATCGATCTCATTTAAACTTATGGGGCCAAGGTCCATATACTCGCCGCTTTTCACTGTGAAGATACGTGAGAAAACTCTATCTTCGGGGGCGGGCGGACCGAAATCATTACCTGATTTTCTTGAGCGAATCGCCAAAGTGTATTCACCCGGCAAAAGGTTAACCTTAAAGGCTCCCTCTTCAGGGTCTGTTGCGGTTATAAAGTCGGGACCAATAGGCCTTTCGTGCGCGCCTCTGTAAATGTAGAGGGTCAGTCGCTCTTTACCTTTGCCCGTTGCCGTCACATTGCCCATAACCCCGCTACCCTCTGGGGCCGTGGACGCGGAGAAACCGCTTGGGTCGGTTAGCTCAATCTCCACAGTGGCGCTGCCTCCTGCGGCGGGGGCCACAGGGTTTGGAACAGCCTCACCCACCAGCCTGTACTCGCGCCCCTCCGACAACATAGTAGCCTTGGCCCAGACGTAATAAAGCCCGGCAGGTGCGGTAATGGAAAAAGAACCATCTTCTCCGCTTGGGCCTTCTGCGACGGGCGGGGTTGAGCGATCCTGTTCAGCTTTTTCGTAGAGCTGGACAAGCGCCATCGGTACGCCTGCCCCCCGCCAAAGTACTCGGCCCTCTACGGTGGATGGTTTGTCTGGATTGTCCTGCCGGGTGCAGCTTGGTAACGCAGCCGATGTGAGCAGCAAGACCAACGCAATAAAAAGTTTATTTGTAGCTGAAAAGTTTTTCATGGAACTATCCTACGGCTCTTTTCCAGAGTGAATGACAGGAGAAGGGCCAGCAGGTAGAGAAGCGCGCCGGTGCTTATAGTCACTGCGTACCCAAAGTTCATTGCCAGAAGGACAGCTCCCAGCGAAGCCAATACCGAGGCTGTGCCGTTGACCGCCCACGCCCAGGGCAGGAGGTTCCCTGCATCCTCTCTTAATAAAGCCACCCCGGTTGGGAAAGGGATACCCAGTGTGAAAGCAAGCGGTAGGGTCACTAGCGCCGCGACAAAGAAACGCATTTGCGCGCTGTAGAGCATCGCCCTCTCGGTAATAGCGGGGGTAAGGTAAGCCTGCGCCGCGCCTAAAAGCACCGCTATAGCCAACCATCCCGCCAATGCTCTCCTTGTTGGGGCGAGCCTGGCCGAGAGGAGCGCGCCAAGGCCGGAGCCGAGAAGAAAGGCAAACAAGGTTGCGCTTACAGCGTATACCGGGTGCCCAAGCAGCAGGAGAAGGCGCTTCATCGTTCCAATCTCAAGCGCCATATATCCAAGCGCTATTATCCCAAAGTATGCAAGCGGCCCTAAACTGGCGGCTCCTCGCGGTACCCCCTTTATCAGGGCCGCCGGTAGGATCAACGCTGCAACTGAGAGCAGCGCAAGGAGCAGAAATGCCGTGCGGAGAATTTCCGCGCCCCTGTCATCGAACCCCGCTTTTCCAGGGAGGTGCCCTCTTAGGAAATCGCCCGGCCTTACAGTGTAGTAGAAGAAGGGCCTATCGTCAGTCGGGGGCGAAACATCAAAGGCAAGAGAAGAGAGCACCCCATCCATCTCGGCTTCATCCACCAGTCGGGTGAGGGAGTTGACGCCAGCCTCGTCGGGAGGCGGGTAGAGGAACGAAAAGTTGTAATCATCCACCAACGTGGACAGCTTCTCGTCATCTTCCTCTGAAAAGGGACGCTTGGATATCATGACGTTTGAGAGGCCACGGTCGCTTATAACTCGGATGTGCGCGCCGGGGTCTTTGACGCCCACTGAGTCCAAAAGCTCACGAGAAAGAGCGGTCAACCTAAGCGCTCGTTGCTCATAGGCGAAGCGTGTAATTGAGATAATGCCACGCTCCGAGAGTTTTTCCCAATAATCCTCAAAGCCTTCAAGAGTGTGGAGGAGGTCCTCCGAGAGCGTGAAGGCCCCCGCCGCCGGAGGCATCCTGCCGAAAACTGCCGAGGCGCTTATGACGTCATACTTTTCATCGGTCAAAAGTGCAAAGCGCCGTCCGTCGTTTATTGTCAAAGAAACCCTGGAGTCGCTGTATGGCTTACCCGTGAAGGGGGCGAATCGATCCTCCACCATCTCAACGACCTGCGGATTTATCTCCACAGCGCGCACCCTGGTGTTGGGGAAGGAGAGTGCTATCCAGATATCTTTGCCGCCGCCGGGTCCGAAGAGGAGGGCTTTTGCGTTCTCTCTTAGGTGATAGGGGAGGGCGACAAGGTTGGCGCGGAAGTATTCCGGATTCTCCGCTGCTGCCAGCCCATCGTAAAGGTTGGTATAGCCGGAGTCATCCACAACGAGCCCAATCTGCCTGGGCAACTCCCCCCTGTAGGTGTTGGAGAGGCCGTATGGTTTTAGTGTGTCGCCCGGTGGGAGCGGAAAAGCCGCGACGCGGCTCATTGCATTCCACTCAACGGCAAGGATGCCCGGCTCATAGCGCCCTCTGGCGAAGGGTATCTCTGCAAGTCCCGTAAATTGAGCTATACAGCCAAAAATCATAGAGAGGAGGAGAAGGGCTGCTGATATTTTTCGCCAAATTAAGCGGCGGCTAAAGAGGAACGCCGCCAATGAAGAGAGGGCGGCGCAAAGGCCTATCGCCGCCGGTGCGGAGATGAAATTCAAGACCAGCGGGAAGGCTATACAGCCAAAAGCCGAGCCGAGGAATGTCGCGCCGTACGCTCCGTGTATCGCCGGGGCCTTTTCACGTAAGGCACCTGCCGTGGCGACGCCTGCAAAGAAGAATGGCCACCCAGTTCCAATGGCGAGAAGGAGCAGGCGAGAGGCGAGGGGCCATCCCAGTTCGGTTGTCTCCGGCCTGGCAAAGGGTTTGTAAAAGGGTTGGTGAAATGGAGCGAGGGTCGCCTTTGCAAGTGCCGGATAAGCGTGTACCCCCATAAGAAATATGAGCACAAGTAGTGAACCAGCAGCAAAGATTGCTGCCATCAACCCGCGTTTTTTTTCCTCTCCAAGAGAGCTTTTAAGCCCAACTGCAAGGCCACCCGCGCCTAGCCCGAGCATGGCGAGGCCAATTGCAAGACTTGCAAAGTGGTACCACATGAGCACGGAGAATATCCGCATCAGTAAAAGCTCATAGAGGAGCACGCCGCAGCTTAAAATCGCGAGTGCCTTAATCTCTCTTCCGTGGTTCATTGGGGTCAATCTAGTATCCGCCGCTCTGATTTAAGTTAAAAAGGAAAAGGCGTGTGACTTGAATCATATATGATTATTGCAAATACCCTGCCGCGGTTTCACTAAATTTTATCAACTTGTAAATAAAAAGAGGCCGCCCATCAGGGCGGCCTCCTCTTAAATTTGACCCGGCTTACTAAACACTACTCAACCTCTTCCCACCTGCGGCCTTTGATGCCGTAGAGGTTCATGAAGTCCTCTAGGATCGTGTATAGGCAGGGAATAAGAATCAGCGTTATGGTTGTTGCCGTCACTATGCCAAAGCCAAGGCTCACGGCCATCGGGATTAGGAACTTAGCCTGCACTGATTTCTCAAGCAGCATGGGTAATAGCCCGAAGAATGTGGTAAGGGTAGTCAATAGTATCGGCCTGAAGCGCTTTATTCCCGACTCCATAACCGCCGTGTGTAGAGCTGTCCCCTTCTCCCTTGCCCTGTTTATGTAATCTATGAGGATAAGGGAGTCATTTACAACCACACCCGAGAGGGCGACTATTCCAAACATCGAGAGGATTGTTAAATCCATCCCCATGAAAATGTGCCCCCAGACAGCACCGACTATGCCAAAGGGGATAGCGGTCATAACTATTAAGGGCTGTGTGTATGTTTTGAAGGGTATGGCGAGTAGCAGATATATGCCGAAGAGTGCTATTATGAAGCCTCTCTTTAAGCTATTCATTGATTCAGCGCGCCTCTTGTCATGCCCCTCAAAGGCGTATGAGAGACCTGGGTAATCATCTGCCAGGCGAGGCAGAAAGCCCGCTTTTAGGTCGCCCACCACCTCAGCTGCGTTGGCGTTCTTTTCGTCGATATCAGCGGTAACGCTTATAACCCTCTTCCGTTCCTGCCTGTTTATATTTGCGTAGCCGCGCCCAAGGGTCACCTCGGCCACGGTTGAGAAGGGCACCTCCGCGCCGGAGGCTGTGCGGATACGCATCTTTTCAACATCGCCAAGCGATCGCCTCTCCTCCTTGGGGTAGCGCACTACTACGTCGATATCATCTTTGCCTCGTTGTATCGTCAGCGCGTCCTCACCGTAATATCCCTGCCTGACCTGGTGGGCAAGGTCGGCGAGGGTGAGGCCAAGGTTGGCGGCGGACTCTTTTAGCTTCATCTTGAGCTCCATCTTGCCCTCTCTAAAAGAGTCCTCTATGTCGAAGACGCCGGGGTATTTCGCCAGTTCCACCTTCAGCTTCTCGGCACCCTCGAGGAGGGTGTCCATATCATTGCCTCTAAGCTGGATATCTATTGGGTTGCCTGAGGAGAAGAGGCTGCCCGCAAAGGTAAGACTTTCGGCATCCGGTATATCGCCTACGAGCTCGCGCCACCTCTTTGAAATGTTCTCGCTCGTGATGTTGCGCTCTTCCGATGGCGTCAATTGAATTATAGTTTGGGCGAGGTGGTCCCCGCTTGAGGAACCGCCGAAAGGACCTCTGCTGGCGGTCTGCCCGCCGGAGAGGCTGAAGATGTGAGATATGACGGATTTGCCATTCTCCACCATCTCCCCACGCAGCTTTTGGGCGCTCTCTTCCAGTATTTTGGAGTATCGTCCCGTCTCTTCGATGGATGTGCCAAGGGGCATTTGGAGGGTGGCGGTGACGACATCCGACTCAACCTTTGGGAAGAAGGTGAAGCGCACTTTACCTGACCCGACGATGGATAGGGTTACGACCATAAAGCCGAAGAACACCGCCACGGTAAAATACCTCCAATTAACCGCCAATCTGAGGGTGCTCCCATAGGGGACTCGTATGAACCAGTCAAGGGAGCGGCCGAAGAGGCGGCGGAAGCGCTCTAGGAGGTTGACGCGCTTTTCACCATTGTGCTTATGGTGCTTCATCCTGCCGGCTGCCAGATGGGCGGGCAGAATCAGGAGTGACTCGATTAGAGAGATCACAAATACCGCTATGACAACTATGGGTATGTTTTTCATGAACTTACCCATAGTTCCCTCTACATATAGGAGTGGCATGAAAGCCACCACGGTTGTCAACACTGCAAAGACCACCGGCACCGCCATCTCTATGGCGCCATCGACAGCGGCTCTGTAGGGTGATTTACCCTCCTCCCAATGGGCATAGATGTTTTCTCCAACAACTATCGCGTCGTCGACGACTATGCCAAGGGCTACAATGAAGGCAAAGAGTGAGACCATATTTAGGGAGGTGTCGAAGTAGGGCATCAGCCAAAGACCCCCCAAAAATGAGATCGGGATACCCATCGTCACCCAGAATGCAAGGCGGAGGCTCAGGAAGAGTAACAGCGAGCCGAATACCAGTATCAGACCGCTTGCGCCATTCCTAAGGAGGAGGTCCCGCCTGGACTTTAATATGTCGGTCGAATCATTCCAAAGCCCCATCTGCACCCCCGCCGGAAGATACGCTCCGGCTGAGGTTATGTAGCTTTTTACTTTATCAGCGACGTCAATGGCGTCTTGCTCTCCGACTCTGAAAACTTGGACCAGCGTGGCGGGTTTCCCGTCGTAGCGGGTTATGAGGGTTGTATCCTCGTCAAAGCCATCTATTACGGACGCAACATCGCCCAGCTTTACCGTCGTGCCGTCAAGCCTGGTGATAAGGTTTATATCCTCGAATTCGGCGCCCTCATAACGCTGCCCCTTCGTCCTAATCAGTATCTCACCGCCATCGGTTTTGACAGAGCCGCCGGGGAGGTCAAGCGATGATCTTTTAACCGCCGCGACTATCTGATCGAAGGTTATTCCAAAACGCCTTAAGGTCTCCTCGCTGACCTCTATGGCGATCTCATAATTCCTAACGCCAGATACGTCAGCCTGCGTTATGCCTGGGGTCTCCGTAAGCTCGTCCCGCGCTTTTTCAGCGAGCACTTTCAAAGTTCGCTCAGGCACATCCCCGTATATGACGAGGTTTATTACCTGCCGTCTGTTGTTTGGCTGGGAAACGCGAGGGTCTTCAGCGTTTTCCGGGAAGGTGTCGATGAGGTCGACCTCCGCCTGGATATCGTCAGCAGCCCTTTGAACATCCGTCCCGGTCTCAAGCTCCACGATGACAGTGCCCACACCCTCAGAGGCACGTGAGGTGATGGTCTTTATGCCGTCAACGGAGACGATGCTCTCCTCAATTCTGGTACATATTGCTTCCTCCACCTCGTCTGGAGTTGCCCCCGGGTATGGCACTGTGATGGTGACCATGTCGAGGTCAACCTCAGGAAATACCTCCTGTTTGATGTTCATGAGGCTTATCGCCCCCATTACCAAAAACATCAACATGAGTAGGTTGGCGGCTACGTGGTTTTTGGCGAACCAGGCGATGATGCCGTTTGACAGGTTGCCTTTCATTATTTTTCGACCCCCTCTTCAGCTTCCGCGCGAACCACCATGCCGTCTGTTGCGGCGGCAAGGCGCGTCGTAATAACTTTGTACCCATCTTTGAGGCCGCCTGAAATCCAGGCGCTTTCGGGTGTCAGCCTTACGATATCAACCTTTCTGAAGGTGAGGTTGGTGTCTTCGATTACCCATAGGTAGTTGTTTTCGTGTAGAACGCTTCGTGGTACTTCATAAATATCCTTAAGCTTCATGCCACTTATCTCGCCCTTTACGAAAGTCCCTGCTACAAGGGGAGCCTTACCTCGCTCGTAGGGGTTCTTCACCTCAACGACGAGGTTAACGGTCCTGTCCTTTTCATCGATCATTCCTTCGGTTCGGACTATGCGCCCTCCCCAGCTTAGGGTGTCGTTGGATATGGAGGTTAGGCGGACTGGAGGCCCGTCACCGGCTTCGTGGGTTAACCCGAAGCGTCCAAGCCACTTCATCTCAGAATCGAGCACCGGCAAGACAACCTCCGCCGCCGCAGTTGAGTAGAGTGTCGCAAGTGTCTTGCCAACTGTTACATACTGCCCTAGGGAGAGCGATTCAGATAGCACCCTTGCGTTGAATGGCGCCACCACCCATGTGCGTGAGAGATTCAACTCCGCCTCTGCTAGCTTGGCCTCCGCCGAAGCAAGGTTGGCTTTTGCAAGATTTAACTGAGGGCCGTGGAATACAAGGGAATCATCAGCCGGCCGCTCCATCTTCAGCTTCGATCTGGAGGCCATTAGCTCCCACTCTTTTATGGCTAACGCCCGTTCTTCCTCAGCTTTGGAGAGTTCATATGTTGTCTTTGCAACCTCCGCGCGGGCTTTCTCCACGGCGAGCTCGTAATCTCGCGCATCCACCCTTAGGAGCAGCTCGCCCTCCTCGATGAACCCGCCGCTCACAAGATTTTTGGAGAGTTCTGTCACCCTTCCCGGCACTTGCATCGTAACCTCAAGGGTTTCGGTGGGCGCGACGGTGCCGTAAGCCTCGATGGTTACCTGTAGATCCTCTGGCGAAACGGTTTTGTACCTCACCAATGGGCCCTTGAAGGAACGTTCAACTTTGGGCGGGGCTTTTTTAGAGGAAATTATCTTTTGCGCGCCATATACCGCAATGCCAATAGCGATAACCGGTAGGAGTATCTGAAGAGCAATTTTAAAAAATTTATTCATTGTTATTCTCCGGTGCATCACCTGCGCGCTTAACCTCATGGCCGAAATCGCCGCCGAGGGCCAGGTGGAGCGAGGCGCGGTTAATCAGAATTGTCTTTTTTGCGTCAAGTTTGGATGACTCTACGGAGTAAAGAGCCCTCCTCGCATTTAATGAGGGTATGATGGTTGTGAGCCCCCGGGAGTACCTGTCCTGCGTTATTTCCAGTGAGAGCTTTGCCAACTCCGCCGATTCAGTTAGGGCATTGAGGCGGTTAAATTGTTCGCTCTCAGTAATAAGGGCGTCCTCAACTTCCTTCATGGCTGAGAGGATCGTTTTACCGTAAGAGATCACCGCTTGCTCCTCCAGCACCTGCGCCTTAGTCACCGCCTTATTAAGTTTGTCGCCATTGAAGATTGGGTAGAGAAGGTTCCCGAGAATGTTCCAGAAGCGGCGCTCCCAATCAAAAAGGTCGCTAAGATTCTCCCCATTCACCCCTGCCGAGGCTGAAATGGTGAAGGAGGGCATAAGGTCCGCTTCAGATGCTGACACACGCCATGCCTGGGCCTTAACGGCATTCAATGCCGCCCGGACATCAGCGCGTTCGCTAAGAAGAGAGGAGGGCAGCCCGACCGATACGGGGGAGGGCAGGGACAGCTCAATGCTCTCCCCTATGGAGGTTGTCGGGTATCTGCCGACCAAGGTGTTGATGGCGTGGCGAGCTATGCGCTTCTCGGCCTTGTAGATGTGGAGCCTTGCCCGGGTTTCCGATAGTGTCTGCTCCTCCATGTAGACATCAGAGGATGGCGCAAGACCCGCTTCAAAGCGCGCCCTTACCACTTCTAGGCGCTCTTCGTCGTTGGAGATCATCTCCTCGGCGAGGGTTACCTGCTCAGCGGCGCTTCGCATCGCAACGTAGCTTTTCACCACTGAGGCGACAATTGAGCGGTAGGCGCGTACATTCTCTTCGCGGAGCTTTTCAAGGTCGTAGAGAGCGGCGCGCTCCCTTGAGGCGATGCTCTCCCAAAGGTCTACCTGCCAAGATAAGTTAAGTGAGGCGGAGTATGAGTTGACGATTTTGTCGAGGTTGTTGTTCCTGCTTCTTCCCGCAGATGCCGATGCGCTTACGGATGGTAAAAGGTCGGCATGCGCCAACTCAAGCGATATCCGCGCGTCCCTTATTCTCGCGGCGGCGAGCTTTAAATCCAGATTGGACTCGACCGCTTCCTCTATAAGGGCGTTTAGCACAGGGTCGTTCCACCTCAGCCACCAGCCCTCATGCAAAACCTCATCGGCCGCGCTATCGGTGCCAAAGTGGTCGGGCAGGGTCAAGGTCAAGGGCAGCTCGGGCGCAGGCTCCTCTGCCCTTTTACCGGTAGCCGCACAGCCAGTCAGGATAAGCGCGATAAACAAGGTGGTAAGTATGGTTACTCTTCGCATGCGGCAGCCTCCATACCAGCTATGGAGAACTCTACTATGTGCTTGCTTATCCTGCTGGCAAACTCTGGGTCGTACTCCCTGTCGAAGAGCGACTCAAGAACTTTGCGCGCCCTTATGAAGTGAATTATCTGGCCTATCAGTGATGCTATGCACATTGAGGCCCTTTCAGGTGAGATGGTCGGGTACTCCCTTCGTATATGCTTGAAAAGAAGGTCGTGGTTGGGCCTGATCATCTCCTCCACAATTATCTCAAAGCCCGGACCAGGGCTGGAAATCTCTCTGAAGACCAAGGGCAGGTCGACGGCGCAAATCTCTTCGCTGTCTTTCAGCTCGAAGTGGCCCTCTATGAAGTTGGCTATGAGTTCTTTAAGGGGAGGAGCTTCAGCGGAGCATAGGGGGTCAACCAGATTTTTTCGCTTCTCTTTTTGGTCTCTAATTACCTTGCGGATAACCTCTTTATAAAGGTTCTCTTTTGAGCCGAAGTGGTAATTTATCGCCGCGACATTTGCATCTGCCGCCTCTGCAATCTCCCTTGTAGAGGTCTCTGAGTAGTGCTTTTTGGAGAAAAGCTCCGCTCCCGCCTCCAGAAGCCGCTCCTGAGTTGTCTTCTCTTCACTCATATTTTCCTCGGGGAATGGGTCAATCAATAGATTAAAGCACAAGATTAAAGCAAGTGATTGAAAAAATCAACCCGGGAGTAGCCCAAAAGAGCTGCTCTACCTTCTTTGGCTTCTCCTCAGGTAATTGTGATATAATTCTTAATGAGTTTATGTTTCACAGCGGCTTGGACGGAGTTGAGACGTGAGAAGATTTTCGATCTTTATACTGTTAATTACAGTAGCCCTACTGGGCTGCTCCGAAAAGGCAGCCGAGGATTCGAAAAAGAAGGAGAAGGCCCCACCTGCTGAGGTGTTGGCGCTTGTCTACCCGGAGGCTTATAACGTTTCAGCCAAGGAGCTCTCTTATACGGGAACTTGGCAGGTAGTATATGATGTAGACGCGCCGTATCCTCCAATGAAGCTCCTTGAGTTTTTGAGGAGCAAGATGCGCGACGACGGCTACTTCCCCGATAAACTTGGTGAGAAGGGCTATTGGAGCTGGGTCGAGCACCTGGACACTTCAAAGGATGAGGAGACCTACGTCAGGCAATACATGGCGCCTTGGTCTACCCTCTCCGGCGATGAAGTAGCGCTCGTTTCACTACAGTACACGCGCCTCGGGACGAAGGAGTTTGGAAGTACCCTCAAATGCTACGTAATCTTCAGGTGATAAGCGCTGCCTTTAAGTGAAGCGCACCATCCTGTAATTTTTCTTGCCCTTCCTAAGAACCAGAATGGTCTCAGTGGCAAGGTCATCTTCAGTAACCACCCGCTCAATATCCCCTTGCCGCTCGTTGTTTATGTAGATGCCGCCGCCTGTTATGTCGCGGCGCGCCTCCCCCTTAGATTTGCATGCACCGGCTTCGTGTAGCAGATCGATAAGCCCGATGCCATCGTTAAGGCGTTCTCGTCCAATCTCTATGGAGGGTACATCAGCGAAAATCTCGCTTAACTCTCCATCGCTCATGCCGTCGATTTCACCACCGAAGAGAACCTGACTTGCCCTTAGGGCTTTATCAAGACCTTCCTGACCATGCACCAATGTCGTTGACTCTATAGCCAATCTTCTCTGGGCCTCGCGCCTACCGGGGGCTTCTTCGTGCGCCCTCATAATTTCCTCTATCTCCTCAATGGGAAGGAAGGTGAAGAACTTCAGATAACGCTCTACGTCTCGGTCATCGGTGTTGATCCAGTACTGGTAATATTTGTATGGGCTTGTGCGGTTGGGGTCGAGCCAGATTGCGTTGCCCGCTGATTTGCCGAACTTTTCACCCTTCGCTGTTGTTATCAGCGGTGAGGTAAGACCATAAGCGGATTTTCCGCGTGCTTTTCTAATAAGGTCGATACCGGCTGTTATGTTGCCCCACTGGTCGCTTCCGCCGCCCTGGATGGTGCAGCCGTGGTGGTCGAAGAGGTGCAGGAAGTCGTATGCCTGCATCGTCTGGTAGCTGAACTCCGTGTAGGAGAGCCCAGCGTCTGAGGCGAGCCGTGCCTTTACCGACTCTTTTCCAAGCATTACGTTGAGGTTGAAATATTTGCCCACATCCCTAAGCCAGTCGATAAAGGACATCGGGCCTATCCAATCGTGGTTATCAAGCAACAGCGCCGGATTGTCGCCGTCAAAGTCCAAAAAGTGCGACAGCTGCTTCCTGATCCCCGCCACGTTCTCCTTTACCTGCTCCGCCGTGAGGAGGTTCCGCTCCTCGCTTTTGCCGCTGGGGTCGCCCACCATGCCTGTGGCGCCTCCTACCAGCGCTATGGCTGTGTGTCCCGACCTCTGGTAGTGGGCAAGGACCATTATCGGCACCATAGAGCCGAGGTGCAGGGAGTCGGCGGTGGGGTCGAATCCTATATAAACGGTACACTTCTCCTTGATTAACTTATCGCGAAGCTCCTCATCTGTGCACTGTGAGATGAGGCCTCTCTCTTCAAGGACGTCGTACAGGGATTTCATTTTCTGCTCCGTTTTGTTGTGGCGGTCAAGGCAAGGTATTATGCCTCTTTGCCCTCGTATTTCCAAATTTTTTGAGGAGCAAATATGGCGCTTATAAGTAATCTTTTTGCAAAGTGTCCAATTGGAAGAGATACTTCATAAATATTGATACCGTAAAGGAGGATACCGTGAGCGAGCGCTTCCTGGAGGGCAACCTGAAATATGTAGAGGAGATATTCTCTCCAGCCGCTGATTTTTACAACGAGCTGGAGCGGGGGCAGTCTCCCAGGGCCCTTTGGATAGGGTGCTCTGATTCGCGTGTCGTTCCGAATATAATTACCTCCGCCCCACCTGGAGAGCTCTTCGTTCACAGGAACATAGCCAACATAATCCGCCCGGATGACCCAAGCCTCGCCGCAGTAATCTCATATGCGGTTAAGGTCCTGGCGGTTAGAGACATTGTGTTGTGCGGGCACTATGGTTGTGGCGGGCTGATAGCGCTCGACAATGGCCTTGTTAAGAATGAGGCTGTCAACTCATGGCTTGAAAAGGCGGCGCCCGCCAAAGAGGTAAGCGACAAGCTTGGCGGTGATGTAAATGAGGAGGAGCGACTCAAGGTCCTTGTGGAGGAGAACGTGAGGCTACAGCTAAAAAACCTGCTCTTAATTGATGAGGTCAAGGAGGGGGTTGAGCAAAAAAAGCTTTCCTGCCACGGCTGGGTATATGACCTAGGTACGGGTCTTATAAAAGTTATAGATAAAATTGAGTAAAGAGTGGTGGCCCCTTTGATATATGCGCCGGCATTATTTTTACTTTAATCATAGCGCATCATCCCCTATCTTTTAGTAAGAGTCGTTAATTAACCATTGGAGACCCTTTGGATATAAATGCTTTAAATCCACTCTTTACAATTGCCCTTATCTTCGCCAGTGGCTATGCGGGGGGGCTTTTGGCCAAAAGGCTACACATGCCCTCGGTGACAGGCAACATCATCGTTGGCGTTGCGCTTGGGCCATCGATATTCGGGTTTTTCTCCGAAGGCACAGCGCAGCTGCTAGAGCCCGCGACCATGTTCGCCATGGGGCTTATAACAGCAGTAATTGGCGGTCACCTGAGCTGGCGGCGGCTCCATAACTCTGTCAGGAGAATACTCTCCGTAACGCTGGTAGAGGTCATCTTTACCTATTCACTGGTTGTGTTCGCCATATATTTTCTGACGGAAGATATGGCGATGTCCTTGATCCTTGGCGCTATAGCCACAGCAACAGCTCCGGCGACAGTGCTTGCGGTATTCAGGGAGGAGAGGGCAAAGGGGTTGATGGTTAAAACCACCCTTGCCTCTGTTGCGCTTGACAATGTGCTCTGTCTCATCCTCTTTTCCGCCACTATGGTTACGGCGGCGCAGTTCGTAGGGCCTGGAGCGGGCTCTCTGGGGACGAAGCTTGCCTTGGCGGGGAGAGACCTTCTATTTTCGGTGATGATAGGAGCTGTCGCGGGCAAGCTGATCCTCACCGCAGTCCGCAGGCGAGACATAACCCCCTTTACGGGCCTCCTCTTCGGAGTCTTGATGACTACGGGCGGCGCTCAATCCATAGGGCTGAATCCACTCCTTACGAATCTATCCATGGGAGTTGTCCTTGGAAACTCCGGGCGTGAGGGGGAGGACCTGGTAAGCGCGCTGGAGGACTTCCAGCCGATGGTCCTAACATCATTTTTTACCCTTGCAGGAATTGACCTCCACCTATCTTCACTGCCGGCGATGGGTGTTGCTGGTGGTGCCTACCTTGTGACGCGTGGCATCGGAAAGGTCTTTGGCGCATCCATAGGAGCCTATATAGGGGGCGCTCCTCCCAGGGTATCAAAAGCCATCGGGCCAACCCTTTTGCCGCAGGCCGGTTTAGCAATTGGCCTACTTGTAGTCCTACAGGGTGATGGCCGCTTCCCCTCCGAATTAGTCGGCGCCATAACCAACGTTGTTTTGGCTACGGTGGTTTTAAATGAGATTTTTGGCCCTCCACTCGTAAGGAGGAGCGTGCGGGCAGCGGAGGAGGCGGGTAAGGATAGACGCCGCTTGGTTGAGTTTTTACAGGAGGAGCATATCCTATACCCTCTGAAAGCGGAGGATAAGTGGGACGCTATCCGCAAGATGGGTGAATTCATGATAAAGACCCATGGCGTCAGCGATGTAACGCTGGATGATCTGGTGGAGTCTGTGGAGGCGCGCGAAAGAAGCTTCTCTACTGCCATCGGCTCGGGGGTTGCGCTGCCGCATGCGCATATAGAGTCAGGGCCGGAGATACTTGGCGCCATGGGTTTATGCCCCAAAGGGGTTGATTTCGACGCCCCGGACGGGGAGCCTGTAAGGGTGGTAATCCTGATTGCGACCCCTGAGGGGTATGAAGAGCGCCACCTTGAGATTATGTCTGCGGTGGCCGGTCTTATGAGTGACCCGGAGGTGCGGGCCCACTTACTTACGGCTAGGAGTTCGGCTGAAATTTACGAGATTCTCGAGAGTGGGGCCAGACAGGACTACAATTACTTCCTTGATGATTAGCTACTTGCAATCATCGTTAAGGCAGCGCTTAAGCTCAAGCCTCTCGCGCTGATTCAATTTTCTCCACTTTTTTAACATGTTTATGGTGCGGCTTCTGTTCTCCTGGTTCATTTTGTGGAGGCGGTCTAGCATCTCCGATAGGCGGGTTTGCCTCTTTTCAGAGAGGGTGCGCCACTTTTTAAAGTTTCGCATGAGCCATTTACGCTCCTCCCTGTCCATGCGCCTCCAACGTTCAGCGTTTCTCTTTAGGAACTCCCGTTGTTCCTTGCTCATATCCATCCATCGTCTATAACGGCGCTCTAGCAGCTTCCTGCTTTTACCATCCAACTTCTGCCACTTCTTAAAGCTCTCCAGTGCCTTTTCACGCTCCTCCGGGGTAAGAGTTTCCCATCTCTTTACGGATTCATCCTTTGAGTCGGCTAAAGAGATCTCAGGCATTATCACCGCTGCCGCGCAGACCATAAGCGTTGCCAGCGCTTCACGCCTCGTCATCCGATCAAGGGGCTTTTGGAACTTCATTCACGGCTCCAGCGGGGATTTCCGGTTCATCGTTATCGCAGTCCGTCGCGAAGCGTTCAGCGTCGGAGAGCTCCAGAAAGAAATCCAGATTCGTCATAAGCTCTCGTAGCTCCGCTTCTGAGAGGGTGCAAGGGCTCTTATCAGCCATCGCTAAGCTCCTCCAGCGCGTCGAGCATCTCTAGCAGCTCCATGTTTTCAATAACGTCCATATTTTGAAGCAGCTCCATGTCTATTCCAACGGGTACCGTGGGTTTTGGTGTCTGGACGTTTGTGTTCATGCGGATTACGAAGAGCACCGCGACCATGCCCGTAGCCGCAACCAGCGCCTTTCCCCACACTTGCCAACGGTGGGTAAATGAGGGCCTTCTGGTAGTCCGCGAGAATATACCCTCACGCAGTCCCCGCTTTACTCCCGGTTTGACGGAAAAAGCCGCATCACGCGCTACGTCGGAGAGTCTTTGCTCGGCTTTGAGGAACGCGCGACATTTTTCGCAGCCGGCAAGGTGTTCGACAATTTCAACGCTGGACTCTCCAGTCCATGCGGCTTGGAGGAGTTCTTCCTCCCATTTGGCATCGCAATATTTTTCAATCATGTTGTCTCGTCCTTCCAGAGGGCCATCTCCTTCCTGAGTCCTCTTACCGCCCTGAAGTAATGTGCCTTTGCTGCCCCCTCGCTAATGCCCAGGGTCTCCGCAGCCTGTTTAAGTGTCAACCCAGAAGCCAGGTGAAGCGCCGCGACTTGCCCCTGACGTTCGGGAAGGGCCTCAAGCGCTCGCTCAAAGGCCTCCCTGATTGCCTGCGCTTCTGTCTCTTCGGCGGGACCCTGCGCTGAATCGGCAGGATCCATAGGGGGAGGCTCGTCGCCCTCCCCTGAAAAGCCGAAGGGCATGAAGCTGACTATCCTACGAACTTTCTTGCGCCTCAATTTATCCTTCAGGAGGTTCACCATTAGCCGGTAGAACCAAGTGCGCCTGGATGAATCTCCCCGAAAGCTCCCCATCTTGCGGTAAGCTTTGACAAACCCGTCCTGGACTGCGTCACGAGCTTCCTCCCAATCCTTTAGATAGGAGAAAGCAAGGCGCAAAGCCGCATCCTCATTTTCCATGACGAATTTTTCAAATTCGGTATCGGTCATCTTGCCGCTGTCCCTAAGAGTTGTCGTAGAATCATACCCTAAAGGACTCGCGGCGTGAACTGAACTCGCCGTTGAATTCATATCGTCTCCTATAGTTTATTCGACGTATCCTTAAAGGCAGCGGATTACCGAAGCATATATAAAATTTTCAAGCCCTTTATTTTAATGTTCGCTGACTTTAATATCTGGGTGAAGGAGAGCCCCGAAAACGTTCTTGAGGTACTAATGGATATAGAAAGTATTTTGGCTAAACTTTCCAGCGAGGTGGAAGAGTTATCCTTCGCGGAGCCGGTGCATACCGTTTACAACCCCCTAAAGTATGCCGAGCGGCCACACATGGCGTTTTGGAGCCGTTATGGGCGGCCAAAAAAGGAGGCCGTCTTTCTCGGAATGAATCCGGGGCCATGGGGGATGGCGCAGACTGGGGTGCCCTTTGGGGAGGTGCGGTTGGTCAAGGGGTGGATGAAGATTGATGAGGATGTAGAAAAGCCCGAGAATGAACATCCAAAGAGGCCCGTTACTGGTTTTGATTGCACCCGCAGTGAAGTCAGCGGCAGCAGGCTTTGGGGTTGGGCGAAAGATCGATTTGGCGAGCCGGATAACTTCTTTAAGCGCTTTTTCGTTGTCAACTACTGTCCTCTTATCTTTCTTGAAGAGAGCGGTAGGAATCGAACCCCTGATAAACTGAAGTCCATGGAGCGTGAGGCGCTCTTTAAGCCCTGCGATGAAGCTTTGCGTAGTTACATTGAGTACCTCGGCGCTGAGCTCGTGATTGGAGTTGGCCGTTTCGCAGCGGAGAGGGCTCTGGCCGCTCTTGAGCAGAAGGGTGTGAGGATTGAGCGCATATCCCACCCAAGCCCGGCAAACCCAGCGGCAAACAGGGGGTGGGCTGAGCTTGTCGAACGCGAGCTCACTGATATGGGTATCAAGATATAAAAAAAGGCCGCTCCTAAAAGCGGCCTCATTAGTTTTTTATAAGATATTAAGCGTGGGGCTTCTCTATCTTTTCCGGCTTTGTCGAGGTCCCGCCGCCATCATTTTTATCATCGGGTTTTTCAGCAGGCTGTTTTTCGATGCCCTGCTCATTGGCCTTCAATGCCCGCTCAATATCGTCAGCCGCTTTTGAGGCGGCCATCGCATCATCATTCATTCCAGCCTCCTTGTAAATTTTTGCCAGGAGGCGGTATGGGTCAACATAGTTTTCATCTATCTCAATTGCTTTTAATGCATATTTCTCTGCCCGGGCGTACATGCGCTTATCAAAGAAGCGCTCCGCCATTTTACCATTCCTAAGCGCCATAGTATCCGGGTGGTAGCCCTTTGTCTCGGCGACCACCGGTTTTTTCTCAACGCCCATGACGGACTCTACTGAATCCTTGAACTCATATTTACCGGTGGATGAGTAACCGGTGGTGAGCCTGAGTATCTTTCCGCTTCCGTCGATGAGGGCGATAGAGGGCACCGCGATTACGCCGTAGTCGTTATAGACGGTGAAGTCTTTGTCCACCAGCACAGGGAAGGTAACGCCCGCGTCGGATATCGCTTTTCGTATCAGAGGCTCCTCTTCGGGTGACCATTCGGCATGCTCTACGTTTACCCCTATAACGCTTAAACCTTTAGCGCCATACTTCTCGTGGAGCTTTTGAATATCTGACAAGACCTCTTCCGAGCGTGAATTCCACGTTGCGAAGAAGGCAAGGATAGTTCCTTCGCTCCCAAGGTTCTCAGAAAGGGCTTTAGCTTCCCCCTCAAGGGTTGAGAGGGTAAAGTCCTTGTATGTCTCCCCCTCATGGGTTCTCTTGAATGAGTCTGCCCAAGCAGGGGCAGCCGCGAGAACCCCCGCGATAGCCAGGGTGGCAAGATTTTTTAGCAGGTTACGTTTCACTTTGTTCCGTCCTTCCAGCGGGAAGAATAAAAAAGGTTCGCCACAAGTAGGGATATTATCGCCACTTATTGTGCTCAGGATAAGCTAAAGTTTTAAGATTACCCAGATAGTTTTATAAAATCAGTGTAAAATTGATAAAAACGCTATCATTTTTTTTGATAGACGCCCTGTGTTGTGCCTATGAATCATAAGGCGTGTTTGCCAAAACGCCGGGTTCTTAAGTATAAAGGGTATTGAAATTTTGGGTTTCCCGAGGGTGGATGATGTCCATATTGTTTCGTTTTCTTCTATTGGCGGCGCTTCTTCTCCCAATGGCATCTTCGCTGTTTGCAGCTGACCCTCCCGATGGTGGGGAGCTGGCGGGTGAGGGGTCCTTTCTTATCATCCGCTCCGATGAAAAAGAGCACAAACTCCTTAAAAAAACATGCAAGGTCTGCCACCGGGAGGGTGAGATGTTCTTCTTCCTTGTCACGGCGGATGACGAGGACTCCCTTGCAATGGCCCATGAAACGCTCTCGGGAAAGCTTGAAGCGCCCACCTCAAGGGTAGTGGTGAACCCCCACTCCGCGACGATGTGCCTTTTCTGCCACCTCACCCCGCCGGATGAGAAAGCCGAGCCCACAGCTATGACCTTCAGAACGCTGGACGGCAAAGCTACCGATAGAGAGAATGTGGCTGACCTATGCAGGATGTGTCACCAAGATGCCGGAAGGGAGCACACAAGGGTGATTGATGACCCTGAAAGTGCAATCGGAGATTTGGTTGTGGCCGGGCTTGCCGAGGAGGGGCAATCCCTTACCTGCTCAACCTGCCATGATATGCATTCAAAGCAGGTTTCATCCTCATCTCTAAAGCTAGGCTTCAAAGATTTCGCGAAAAATTCCATCCATATATATCCCCACGCATCAAAGGGTGGGTGTTTGGCATGCCATACCGAGGATATGAAGCCCTTCGGTACGCCGGTCTTCTTCGATGACGATCCGGTCCAACGTTGCGTTAGGTGCCATGCCGTAAGGCATGAAGCGGTTCACGCGACGGAGGTCTTCTCCTCCGAAAAAACATATCCAATGGATTTTTTGAATTTTCCACTTGCTGAAGATGGTAAGACCACCTGCTCAACTTGCCATGACGAGCCCTGCAATGAGCCGGTTTCAGAGAGAAACAGGGCCTTTTTAAGGGGTGGTCCATATTCTGCTTTTACAGACTTTTGCTATAACTGCCACCCAAAGGCAGGGGATGGGGGGCTGAGCCCGCATAGGCAGGTCGACGAGAAGGGGAATATCGTAACCTCCGCCTGTGTTTTCTGCCACATCCGCACCGAAGACTTTGAGCTGGAGGACCCGGGAATATTGGCCTACAAATTTTCCCCCCTTGAGCTTTGCGTCAAATGCCACAACTCAAGCCCCCACCCAAGCGGGATAAATCACATAGTTGAAATCAGCCCTGAGAAGAAGGCGAAACTTGAGGATTATGAGGAGCGCCACAGGGTCTTCATGCCCATAGATTCCAAGGGCATGATCTCTTGCACCACTTGCCACAACCCCCATGATAAGGGTGTTACGAGTGGAAGCGAAGCTCTCGGCGCCGAGGAGGAACTCCGCTGGAGGGTCCCATCCTTTGCAGAGCTCTGTACGCCATGCCATGCACGTTACGATTAAAGGTGGATAGCCATGATTGAACTCTTTCAAAAGGGCGGCCCGGCAATGTGGCCGTTGCTTGCTCTCTCAGTAGTAGCAATTGCCGTAATGGCGGAAAGAGCGATAACGCTTTATCGAGCCCGCACGGATACTGAAACCTTTCTTGCACGCATAGCAGCGGCGCTTGAGGTGCAGCGCTACGATGACGCCCTTCAGAGCGCTCGCTCGGGTCACGGGGCGATGGCGCGAATCCTTGCCGCCGGACTGGAGAAAGTAAAGCGAGGCAGGGGTGAGGTAGAGCGGGCCATTGAGACTCGTGGCAACGTAGAGGTGGGGAGACTCGAAAAGGGGCTCTCACTGTTGCAGGCGGTCGCAAAGACCGCCCCGCTCATAGGCTTCTTTGGGACCGTAGCCGGTATGATCAACGCCTTTGAGGCAATGGGCAAAGCCGGGGCCGGAGACCCCGCCGCCGTTGCCGTTGGCATCTCCGAGGCGCTTATCACCACCGCTGGCGGCCTGGCCGTTGCTATCCCCGTATTTTTTGTCCACTCCCTCCTCATGGGCAAGGTAAACAGCTTCGTCATGGAGATGGAGGAGGCGTCGATGCGATTCCTGGATGCCCTTGAAAATGCTGAGGAGAAGCAGGCGCTCCAACTCTCTCGGGAGGAGATTGGAGGAACCTACCTTGAAATTTAAGCGCAGGTTAACTGAAGACGATGAGGCTGTGCCGATGTCATCGATGGCTGATATCGCCTTCCTGCTCATCATCTTTTTTATGCTTACTACAGTATTTGCAGTGGACAGCGGAATAGTGATTGAGCTTCCAGACACGGAAGTAAGGGAGTCCGTTCCGACCAGAGAGGTGGTTATCTCCGTGACGAAGGAGGGGGAGGTCTTTGCCGACGGGCAGAAGATGGGGCTTGAGAAGATTGGCCCCTATATAACGTCAAAGCGCACCGCGAACCCTTCCCGACCGGTTGTGGTTAAGAGCGACAGAAATGTCAATTATGGGATCGTAGCCGACGTTATGGATGAGCTATTAAAGGCAGGTGTTAGAGACGTTGCGCTGCCCACGGTGGCGAAAGAGAAGGAATAATGTGGGAGGGCGACCTTGAGCGAAAGCGCGAGAAGAGGCGAAGGCGCTTTGGTTTCATCGTCGGTCTGGTCCTTGCGCTTATCCTCCACATACTGATTTTTTGGGGCCCCAAAATTGGTTACAGCCCTGTCATGGAGCGTGCCAGAAGGGTCATGGTAGCTAGGAGCTACTCTCCTCCGCCGCCTCGCGAGGAGGTAAAGAGGCTCCCCGGCAAGAAAAAGGCTTTGGCGCAAGGGGAGAAGGCTAATCGAACCCGAGAGCGTAAAGCTCCCGAGCCCGCCAAGGCCGTAGAGCCTGAGAGGGTGGCGCCTAAATCAACTGAAGCGCTGGAGCACGTTACCGGGCTCCGTTCCAAGGATGCCGAGGATTCTTCCGAGCAGGAGAGGGAACTCCAGAAGTTGATGGAAGAGCTTGCAGAGTATCAGGATGAGCTCTCGGGCGAGGAGTCAAAGTGGGACTCAGTTGCGCTTGGCGAGGCTGATGTCGGGGGCTCACAAAGCGGCGGCAGCGGTGATGGCGATGGGTATGCGGACGAGGAGGTTGAGCTGGATTCGCTAATACGGGTTGTGGTCAATACATATCCGGTTACCGATTTGCAGCTACACCCACCAAGAATACCCTACCCGGACATCGTAAAGGTGAAGAAGAGCAAGTTTAAGGAGAACATATGCCGCGTCTACTACCGGCTGAAGACCGATGAAAAGGGCAATATAGTCAAGCGGGAACTCAAAACACCAGCCACCAAAGAAGCTCAGGAGCGCTTTGCGCTCTTTGTTAACCGGGTAGTGGAAGAGGTCGATAATTGGCCCTTCCCTGCGGTCAAGGCGGACATACATGTTGATGTCTATTTCACGATTGAATTGGATTAGGGCGGGAGCAACTCTCTCAATCCTCCTAACGGCTATTTTATTGGCGCCTGGGGGATCGCTTGGCGCTGATGCATGCCTTGAGTGCCACGGGGCCACGGGCCTTCACGATGGTGAGAAGGCGCTATGGCTTGAGGTGGATTTCTTTGACACCTCTGTTCATGGCAGGCTTCCCTGCGCTGATTGCCATAAACAGGTTGGTGGCTACCCCCACCGCGATGAGATGGAGGTCAGGTGTGACTTACCCTGTCATGTACGGGATGCAAGCCACAAAGCCCAGTGGGATAATGAAAGGGGCTCAGCCCATGCCCGGAGCGGGAAGGTGCCTTGCCTCAACTGTCATGACGCCGGCTCGGCTGCACGCGGTAGTCGAGGAGAGATACTCTGCACTGGCTGCCACTCCTCTCTCGACTCTCCTAATGGACTTTACCCTTCCTCTATAGGCGCTATCGCCGAGCGCGGGCATGCGCGCGCAAGGGCCGACGGGCGTGCGCCAACTTGCAAGACATGCCACGGGCATCACGGGATAGGCTCAGCTGAAGCTGCGAGGGGGGCATGCTCGACCTCCGGCTGCCACCCTGACAAACCGATTTCCTTTGGCGCGGTCTTCGACCATGGCAAAGGGGCAAGCCTGAAACCCTGGGCTGGTTCAAGGTCAGCAATGGGGTTTATCGCTCTTTTTATTGCAGGGATATTGTTATTGCACTCCTTCAGGGGTGAGAGGGTAAGGGCTGAAGATGGTCTGACCACGCCATCTTCTGTGGAGATTTTCGACCCAATTAACAAGTGGATACATATTTTAGCTTTAGCAGGTGGCGTTTTTGCTCTTGCCACTGGGCCGCTGCTGCACTTCCCATCATTAGCAAAGAGTTTGGGGTTGGAGACGGGACTACTCTCAACTTTCCATGGGCTCTTCGGCTTTTCTCTCCTGGGAGCATGGCTGCTACACCTTGCCAAACTTTGTGTGGACTGGCTTGAGGGGTTGACCCCAGTAGGTTTGCTGCCCAGACCTGGAGATATAGGGCAATTTTTTAAGAGCCTCCTCTGGCACTTGGGAGTCATGAAAAATGTCACCCCTTACGGGCGATTTGGCTATAAGGAGCGCTTCTCCTACGGGCTATTTTTCCTCCTTGTTCCAACAATGGCTTTCACCGGCTTTGCAATGTCCAATCCAGGCAGACTCTCCACTCTCCTGGGGCCAAATGGCCTTATGGAGGCAGCTTCAATTCACTTGGCCCTGGGCCTCTTATTTGTCATCTGCCTTGCTTGGCACATTTACTTTTCACTACTTCAACCCGGAGCGCTTTGGTTCAACCACTCCTGGATTACCGGCCGTTCGCCCTTTAACAGGGTTTGGATGATGCGCCGGGGTTGGGCGGAGGAGATAGTAAGCGACCTTAATCAGGGCCTCGAACCCGGTGATGAGCCCGTTGACGAGAGCGTTTCTGTGGAGGAACTGCTTGAACGGGGCAATAGCGCAGCGCTTGAGGGTCGCTACAGGGAGGCGGCGCTGCATTTCATAAAAGCATTGGAACTTTACCCAGGGTATTCCCAGGCGCTCTATAACCTTGGCGTATCTCTTTATAAGTCAGGCGACAAGAAGAGGGCGGCAATTGTCCTTAAAAAATATCTTGCTCAGGATGAGTTCGGTGCTCCCGCACCAAAAGCGCGAGAATTGATAAGGCGTATTGAAGAAGAGGGGGGTGAGTGATGGCCGGTAAATTAACACGCACACTTGCCTCCATTCTTTTTCTTGCCAGTTTAATGGGTCTAATAGCCTTATTCGGTAATCTGGACATTTTTGTTCCAGAGGTTGCTGCTGTAGCTAGCAGCGGTCCCCTAATTGGCGAGTACCATACAAAGGATAGGGCCGGGACAAGCTACTCAGGTGATTACCCACATGGGCCGGAAGTTGAAAATGCAGCCTTCCTGAACCTCCATCTAAGAGCTATGGAGTGTTCCCCTTGTCACATGAAGGGGAGGAGCTCATACGTAAAGCGCTTGGAGAGTGGGAAGTTGGCGCTCTCCAGAAAGGTGCGAGAGGGATTATGGGTAGAGGTTCTTGAAAGTGATGATGACGTAGCGAAGCGGAAAGTTCCTCTTGACTGCAAGACATGCCACCGAAGACGCTCTCAGATCCTAGGCGGTCTCTACTCAGGCCCACGCCTTAGAGTGCTGGAAGACCTCAGTGTGCTCAGATATTTGGGGAGGCGTTGATGCCGAGCCGATTTATTTATCTCACCGCGGCACTTTGCATGGCTTTATGCCTGGGGGGTGTTGTATCAGCAGCTGGTATTGTCTCTGACGGGAACCTTTTGCCGCGTGCTGCGGTGACGGCGACCCTTGAGGGTGGACGCGATGGCGTTGCGCTCCTTGAGAGCCGCACTCGCGTGAAGGTGGGCTTTCTTGAAAATGACTCCGTCAAAAGCTGGAAGATCCTTCAGGGATCCGATGGGGCAGTGGGGATAGCAAGCGATGAAACGGGTCTGCTATTTTTAGTGCTTCACCTTGAGGGGGAGCTTTGGCTGAAGGAGTATCGAGCAGGGATACCGGATGGTGATGCGCTTCATCTGGACACTCCTGGCACCTACCGTCAGGTCGCGGGAGTCGCGGCAGGCAGCGGCATCGTCTGGGTAACTTTCAAGGACCCCGCCGCTATACTCCTCTTTGCCTATGATGGCGAATATCTCGGTGGCGTTAAAAAGGGTAACGAGCTTTTAAAGAGCCCCTACGCAGTGGCCCTCGGAGGTGATGGTACAGGGTATGTAACCGACCCGATGGGCCCTTCGTTGTTGCGAATAAGTAACAATGGAGAGCTCGAAGCTGCCTATGACCTCGGCGATACCGGGATTACCCGGCCGACGGGTGTTGCGGTTGACGAGTGGGGCTATGTCTGGGTTGCCGACGGCATTTCAGGGCGCGTCGCAAGACTCAACTATTATGGCAGCGGCTGGGATCTCTTCTGGCCCGGTAACAGGAAGTACAATGACCCGCTTCATCTTCACTACGATGCCGCTTTCGGTAAGGGGATTCTCCTCGTAGAGGGGCGTAGAGGGAGCGTGAGGTGGCTGGAGGAGTATGTGAAATGAGCAAAAAATGGGAGTATGGACAAATTTTCATCCCCAACCCCGAACCATTTGGAGGGTTGCCCAAGGAGGGGCTTAATCTCGACAAGGCGCAGCGCGCGGGCGGGGAGGGTTGGGAGCTCGTGAACTCAATTCCGTACACTAACGCCGAAGGTGAGGTCCGAGGCGCATTTTTCCTCTTCAAAAGGGAGAAACCAGAATCCGCCTGATATATTTGGCGCTTCTGGCGCTCATTTTCTCGCCTCAGTTTGCATTGGCGGTTGCTTCAGGTGGCCCGGCCGAGGGGCGCCCCTGCGTCCTCTGCCACCCTGGTCGAGACGTAAAGGCTTATGAACTCCTCTACGGTTCCCCAGGGCTGGAGGAGGGGTACGAGGGGGCTATGGAGTACAATTGCTGGTCCTGTCACAACGGCTCGGTTGTGGATAGCCGGCACAGGCTCACTTTTGGAGGGCAGCACCCAACCGGCGTATCATTTAAAGCATCCTCTAAAGCATTTCCCGTTTTTAGCGGCAAACTTCAATGCGGTAGCTGCCACACAGCACATGGAAAGAGTGCGCTGACAAAGAGATGGCTTCGCGGCGACGAACCCCTTAATGGTGTTTGTACCTCCTGTCACGAAAAGATGAATCACTACCATAATGGCATGGTCCTAAGTGACGAGGCCGCCAAAGGCAGAGTTTTGTCAAAAGGGGGTCTTTTAGGTGGCGGCGGGGAGATGGGCTGTAGAAGTTGTCACAATCCTCATGGGGCGAGGGGAGAATCGCTTTTATTGATGCCACTTCTGCCGGGTGAGGGAGATAGTGAAACTCTATGCCTGATTTGTCACCCAAACTCAGCTGTAACGCAAAAGGTGACCCCGCCCTACGAATCCTGCTATGACTGCCATCAGGTCCACGGCGCTGAGCCGAATAAAGGCGTTGGTGACCGCCAATGCACCTCCTGCCACGAAAATGCGACAAGCACTGGCAGCCACACGGCAGATGGGAATACGGGCTGTTTGGGATGTCATTCAATACACAACCCAGTTAAGCCCGGAGGGAAACCTGTAGCCTACCTTAAGACTCTGAACAAAGGCGCCATGCTCTGCGCCGAATGCCATGCCGCCCAAATGGGAAGACACGGGCCATCATCAAAGATGGAGGAGGGGGTGCTTCAGTTCGTAGGTGAAAAGGGCTACAAAATCAACGATGACGGGACCTTGGAGTGCGTTACCTGCCACGTGATGCATGACGCTCCTTTCGGTAAACTGCTCAATAAAAACGAAGATACCTCTTGCCTTTATTGTCACCTTGCCCAAAATCCTTATACCGTTTCGGGGAAGATGGGAGGCGCGCACCCCGTTGGCGTTGAGCTCAACGCGTCCCAAGGGGAGCAGACTATTGATGGCGGCTCACCCTTTAATGAGACTCGCAAGGTGCTCTCATGCGGTAGCTGCCACTCCGTACATAACCCCTTGCAATCGCCGGTATCAAATTGTGTAGATTGCCATGAAGAGAGAAAAAATGTGCCGCTTCATGGTGGCGATGAACGCGGGTGCACAGTTTGCCACAAGACACACGGCGATGCGCCCCCGGCGAGCGTTTGCCGTGAGTGTCATGGCGACGTCAAGAGAACAGACCACACCGGCGCTAAGACGGTATCTCCGGGTGAATATCCTTTATTCGATAAAGTTCTGAGAAGCGGCATAGAGGGGGAGGTGTACTGCCCCACCTGCCACGACCCCCACTCAAACAATCGAAAGATGTTGCGAGAGCAAGAGCCATCGACGCTATGTCTCAAATGCCACGGGGATAAGGTTGGCGTGCTGAGCGGTAGCCATGATGGCACTAAAACCGATATCTCAAAGATATCAGCAAAACCAGAAGAGACGCGCGACAGCTGCCTGCCATGCCACAGGCCGCACCGCGAAGTCAGCAGGATAAAGGATTACTCCAATGGCGACGTTATTGAGCAGTTCTGCCGCAAGTGTCATGGTAACGGTATGAATTCATCGGTACAGCACTCAATGGGCGGCGCCCCTCCCTGGCAGCGGGAAACGGGTGAGCTGCCTCTTTTCGGGATAGATGGTAACCGAGAGCCAAAAGGGTTCATCAGCTGTCCTACCTGCCATACCATGCATGTGCCTGGCTCCATGCGCAGGGAGACCAAAAACCCACCAATTCTCTGCGTTTCCTGCCACATAGAGAAGGTTAGCATCCTATCATCAAACCACTCTCCCTTATCCATGGGTAAGGGAGAGGTTTGTACTTACTGCCATAAGCTGCATGCAAATGGTGGCGAGCGGCCGAGGGTGTGGGAGCTGATGGTGCAGGGAATAGGAACCTGGAACGATAGGAAGTGTATGTCGGCTGGTTGCCATATAGAGGAGTCATTGGATGACTCACCCTTTCATGGGGCCCGCTCTCATTCGGTAAATGTGGATGGCATTGAGGAGGGCTTTTCGACGCTTCCACATTACGACTCACTTGGAAACTCCGACGGCAAATTGGTTACTTGCTCGACCTGCCACAATGTTCATGGTCAAACGGATGGACAGGGAGGTGGGAAAGGCGGGATTGTTGAGGACTTTTTAAGATTGCCGCTTGAGGGGGGCGGCTTATGCGGCGCCTGCCATACGGATAAGCTCGTAGTAGCAGGCACTCCACATAATTTGCCTGGGTCCGGGGAGGGCGATCTGCCATACCCCTGTGGCCCATGCCACACAGCGCATAGAGCGACTATGGATGATTTCCTCTGGGGCATAACGCCTGGGCCCGCGGAATTTGAGCCGAACAGAAGATGCCGTTCATGCCACACGGCCGAGAAGCGCTCCGCAGATAAACCATTCCTAATGCAATACCATATACAAGATGGCGAGATAGCGTACACGAACCGAGATACCATCTATCTGCAATGGCCGATGCTTATGGTTGACTCCTGGTTCATCAGGACCGGTGAGGACCCTGTCATACCCCTCTATGATAGGGATGGAGAGCTTGTCCCAAATGGTTCTCTGCAATGTGTCAGCTGTCACGAACCCCATGTTTTCAACCCCTCAAGGGAGTTCGTGTATGGAGCGATTTTGCCTAATCGGTTCAGTTTTTTGAAGCTATCGGACCTAAGGGGTCTTGATTACAGCGTCTGCGCGGATTGCCATAAAGATGATCTGATTAACCATTTTAATAAATATCATCAAATTTGGTGGGATGTTGGCAAAGAGTTCCATAGGGAAACATTGATTGAGGAGTGGAGGAGCCGGGAGGGGGAATAGGGGGCAGGCTTGGTCGCTTTTAAAATATGGACGCAAGCCGCTCATACGCATGCGAGAGCCTGCGAGTAGAAACCTGAAGCAATAGAGAAAGGACCGTTATAGCAGCCGCAGGGTTTGAGTCTGCCAGATTTTTTATGCCCTTAGGCTCCAAAACCATGAAGGTGCAATCTTCTGTTACCTCCGCCCTCTCAGGACGTTTTTCATTGCCTTTAGATAATGCTTCTTCTCCTACGATTGACCCAGAAGAGAAGAGGCCGACCACAAAGCGCCTCCCGCCGAACTCCGTTTTCTTCAGAAGCTCTATCCTGCCTGATATTACGAGCGCCGCGAAGTTGGCGTCATCCCCCTCATCCCACAGCGCCTCTCCCGCCTTGATCGTTCGCTCGGCTACACATGCGCCAAGGGCAAGACGCTCCGGCTCGGAGAGATGGTTAAGGAGCGGGTGGTGGGCGCAGCGAGGCTCCATTATTCTTTTGACTCCCCGCTCTGGATGCGCTCTTCCATCAACTTCAAGAGGCCGTCAAAGCCCTCCTTGTGGATAACTTCGTTGTAAGTGGCATTGTAGTTTCTTGCGAGGCTTATCCCCTCAATAACAACATCATAGATATACCAGTCACCTCCCTCAGCCCTTAGCTTGTAAGATATAGGTATATCGGCGCTGGCGGTAGCTACTGCTGTATCGACGAGGGCCTTGTCGCCCCTTATCTTTTCATCCAGATATTTGACGGTTTCACCGGAATACTCCTGTAGGCGCCCGGCGTAAGTGTTCTCAAGTATCTTGCTGAATTTCTCTATGAAGGTGGAACGCTGCTCATCATTAGCCTCTCTCCAGTTTTTGGAGAGAACGAACTGGCTCATGGATGTGAAATCGAATCTTTCCCGGACAGTTTCGACTACCACGGCTTTACGTTGCTGTGGGGTTTTTGTCTCATCCTTTAAAATGACAAGCACCTTGTCGATTGTCGACTTAAGTGCATCCGTAGGTGTCGGAGCGGCAAAGGCCGCCTGAGCAGCCATAAAGACCACCGCGACGCCAAGGGCAATTAAATTTAATGGTCTAATGGACCTGATGGTCACTTTTTCACCTGTGCCTTTCGCCTCTGCAGGTAGGCGTTTCTCATAAATAGATAGGGGTCTACCGACTCCTTGATGACACCCTCGTAAGTATCCTTGTCGAGGCTTAAAGTATTTACGGCTTCGACGCCGGCCTTAATTGCTGACTCATGCCAATTTAACTCATCATCAGTGTAATTTACAGGGTCTAGGTATAAATCACCGACCAGCCCAACCCCATCCCTGAGGGTAGAGGGGCCAAAGAAGGGAAGGACCAGATAGGGGCCTGTGCCGACGCCCCAATAGCCTAGGGTTTGACCGAAATCTTCCTTGTCGTTGGGGTAGCCCCGCTCCGAAGCGAGGTCAAACCAGCCCAAAAGCCCAATGGTCGTATTTAGCGCAAAGCGCGCAAATTCGCCGGCTGCGCCCTCAAGGTCAAGCTGGAGGATAGAGTTTAATATCCTAAGCGGACCCATAAGGTTTGAGAATACATTGCCTATGCCTACCCTGACCGGCTCAGGCGCGACAGCTCGCCACCCCCTTGCAATCGGTTTGAAAAAGTAGAAATAAGCTTTGTCGTTTACGTAGAAAAAGACCCTGTTTATCGGCTCCAGGGGGTCACTGATTGAGGCGAGCTCATCTGTCTGGCCACTCTCATCATCAGCAAATGGGTCCGAGAAAGGATCTTCAATGGGGTCTTCAAAATCATCGGAACCCTTCTCTGGCAAAGCCTCCCCCGCTGAGTCCACAGAGGTAGTGCTCCTGTATTCGGGCGGTGCAGAAGTGTCAGCGCGCTCGGGGGAGGATGCGCACCCTGCCAAAGAGAGCAGCGAAACTAAAGAGATAAATATAAGTAGTGACGACCGGGTCATCTAATTCTTTTCAAATATATATTTGCTCACCAGCTCTTCAATGGAGATGGCGCTCTCTGTCTCGAAAACTTCTCCCCCATCCGCCAGCGTATCAAACATGCCCCCGGGGGTAAGTTTGATGTATTTATCCCCAATGATTCCCGCCGTACGAATGGAAGCAATTGAATCGGATGGGAGCTCCACCCCCTCCTTTACGGTAAAGGTGACGACCGCTTCGTACTCCTTTGGGTCAACCAATATCCCCTTGACCAAACCTACGCGGACTCCTGCCAGCTCAACGGGCGCCCCTACTTTAAGCCCCGAGGCTGAAGTGAAGCGTGCCGAGAGGGTGTATTCATTCTTTTCAAAGAAGCTCACATCGCCGAGCTTTATCGCTATAAAGGCAAAGCATGCGAAGCCTATTATGACAAATAGCCCCACGAGGGTCTCGGTACTGATTTTATTCATGATATCCTCGATTCCTCATTCTCGCTTATATATACGGGCCCCATCGTCGTATTGACGAAGGAGCTAACGAGGGGATTTTCAGAAATTTGAAATTTCTCCGGCGGTAATGATACTTGGATTGTCCGCTCGGCAAGGAGCGCTACTTCGTCGGCAAGTTTAAATATTTTGGGAACATCGTGGCTTACTATAACGCCCGTATAGCCGAGCTTCTCCCTGGTCTTATGAAAGAGACGGTAGATCTCATTTGATTTGTGTACGTCAAGGCCGGTGGTCGGCTCATCAAAGAATACAAGCTGGGGATCAAGCGATAGCGCCCTCGCAAGCCCGACGCGTTTTCTCATGCCCCCTGAGAGCTGAGCCGGGAATTTGTCGTGGGCTTCCGGCAGATCCATCATTTCAAGTAGCTCATGCACACGCTCGGCGATACGCTTTGAAGAGAGCGAGGTGCGCTGCCTTAAGGGCAGAGCCACGTTATCAAATACATTAAGCGAGTCTAAAAGGGCAGCGTTCTGAAATAATACCCCAAAATGCTTTCTAACCTCCTTTAGCTCTCTCTCTGAAGCCTTGCCAAGCTCATGCCCCAAAACGCGCACCTTACCTGAATCGGGACGGTGGAGCCCTAGCATGTGCTTTAAAAGGACGCTTTTACCCTGACCGGAGGCACCTACGATTACTAGCGTGTTGCCCTCCTCAAGGCTGAGGTTGACGTCCTTTAAAACTTCCTGTTTGCCGAAGGATTTGCATACTCCCTCAAGCTCGATAATCTTCAAGCCGTCTTCCTTAAATCATAAGTGCGCTGATTAGATAATCCCAAAGCAGTATGGAGACCGACGAGAGGACAACCGCGTTGGTGGTCGCGCGGCTAACCCCCTCGGCTCCGAAACCGCCAAGCCGCTCTAGATGTACGAAGTAACCTTTGCTGGTGGCTATCCATACGGTCACGATTCCAAAAACAGCCGCCTTATATAGCCCCATCTTTACATCACTGAAATATATTGCATCTGCCATGCCCTGAAAGTAGCTGCCGGAGCTAACGTCGGAGAGGGCGACGCCAACTATGTAACCCCCGAAGATGCCCACAACGTCAAAGATGAAGCTCAAAAGAAGCATGGAGAAAACGCAGGCGGTAAACTTTGGCGCCAACAGGTAACGCACCGGGTCGATGGCCATACAGCTCAAGGCGTCGATTTGCTCTGAGTTTCTCATGATGCCGATCTCGGCGCATATAGCCGATCCGGCCCGGCCTATAACCATAAGAGCAGTTAATACTGGCCCCAGCTCGCGAATGAGACCATTGCCGACTCCTGCTCCAAGAGCGCTGACAGAGCCGTATTGGCTGAGGAGATGGTACCCCTGTAGGCTGAGGATCATCCCGGTGAAGAGGCCCGTTAGGATAATTACACCCATTGAGCGTGCGCCGATGAAGTTTATCTGCCTTAAAATTGCGCGCCAATCGTAGGGTGGAGTTATAGCGGCCCAGATGCACTGGCCCAATAGCAGGGTCATCTTTCCCGCGAAATTTATATAGTAGAGGGAGGTCTCTCCCAACGCTTGTACCGGGCCCATCTTTTCTCCGCTTGTCGGCTGACGGTAATCAACTCGTCGACTATAAATTATCGCATTCAATCCATCTTCAATCAATGAAGCGTTTATTTGAAAGCGACAAATATGGAAATGTTCTCTGGTATTTTGTATAGTGTACGCCCTTGCGGCTAATTACTGTTGCCCGAAATCGAGCGGGCTAATCGAGGAGAAATAAAAAATGAAGATTTTGAAAGTTGTCATGGCGCTTGCTGTTGCCGCCCTTTTTATCTCGGGATGTTCCGATGACAAGCCCGCGCCCGCCGCGCAGGAGACCGCCGCTTCAGCCCCTGAAGCAGCCCCCATGGCCGGTGAAGCGATTAAAATCCCCACCGTCGGGACTATCATCGAGACTATGAACTCCGGCGGCTATACCTACGTGAATATCGACAACGGCTCCGGCGAAACCTTCTGGGTTGCCGCACCCGAAGTTGCGGTAAGTGTAGGCGAGGTCGTTAGCATCAGCGGCGCTTCTCCAATGCCGGGTTATTATTCCACCACCCTTGACCGCACATTCCCGATGCTCTTCTTCGCGGGCGCAATCGTTCCCTCCAATGGTTCCGTAGCACCAGCGATGGGCGCGGACGGTTCCATGCCCGTATCCTCCGGGCGCAATGTCGTGGCCGCTCAGGATGTCTCTGGAGTAGAGCCCCTTGAGGGCGGCGTTACCGTAGGAGACCTCTACGCGAAGAAAGCTGAGCTCGCAGGGAAAGAGGTTAAGCTGCGTGGCAAGGTTGTTAAAGTTAGCCGCGGAATCATGGGCAAGACCTGGATTCACGTTCAGGATGGTACCGGCGGTGAAAAAGAAAATGACCTCACCGTCACCACAAATGGAGACGCTCAGGTTGGCGACATAGTTGTCGTCACAGGTAAGCCCGTTGTCGATAAGGACTTCGGAATGGGTTATTTCTATGACCTGATTATCGAAGATGGTATTGTGGCACCCTCCAAGTAGTTAATAAAACTTGCGTTTTGGAAGAGGGCGACGGCTTTGGCCGCCGCCCTCTTTTTATTATGACCAAAAGTGTAACCCTTTTGACGCAAACCGCGTCTAAGCTAATGAGAGTAGCTGCTCTCACACAAACTGTGCCCGTTCCGTCACCTCCTTCGGAACGGGCTTTTTTTTTCTCAAAATTTTGTAACCGAATAGATCCGTCCCTCATCTTAGGTTCTGTCGAAGCAGTTTAATTCCCTTTTCCGCCTTCGACTCCCCTCCTAAAACCTCCGTCCCTCACCCGGGGACGGGGGTTAATTTTTTTTTCGCCGTATGCTCCGACTATTTGACCCCTCTGTAAAAGAGAGCGAGAATGTAGCCTCTGGATTTTCGCGCATGGGGCTAGTGCGCTCAACCGGCAAGACGGGGGGAGTCGCTTGAACTGGGCTGAAGCACTACAGTGGACATACTCTTTCGCGCTTCTGGGCGGGGGGAGTGCTCTTATCTCGGTTGGTGTTCGCTCACCAGCTCGCGTGCCCTGGGCCTTATCGCTCCTTGTTGTCGCCATGAGGCATGGGATTGACGCCTTCATGTTGGGCAACAAGGGGTACATCTATGCCTCCTACCCCTTCTCTTTAGGTTATCTGGGGATCCTGCTCGTAGCGCTTGGCTGCGCTTCCGTGGCTACTGGCCGCCGTCTGAAAATTTCCATTCTACTTTATCTCGCGCCACTCTTTGCCTGGATCCCTTTAGCTGCGTACCTGGGACTTAACCGGATCGCAGGCGTTGGACCGCTTTTCTTGACTATAGTAGGGGTCCTTTTTTTTGCGGGCATCAGAGTTTGGAGCGGGGTGCGATCACGCGAGCTAATCTTAATTTTGGCCTCATCATTCGTTATGGTCTCAATATCATTTGCCCACCTTGCTACAGCCCTGCCACCCTTTGGCTACTCTCCAATATTTTGGGTGCTCCTCTTCGCGATAATGCTACGGTTCCTCATTGAGGAGCGTGACCGCGAGGAGCTTTCTAGAATATCTGGGGGTTTACAAGGCGCTCTCCTTGCCGACAGCGCTCAGAGGCTGGTTTACATATCCAATATCGCCCTCTTTGGGCAGCTTACAGAGTTTATAGGAAAGCACCCATCAGCCATTGTCGCCGAGCAGGAGAGGAAACGCTTCAATGAGTGGCTTACCTCATCAAAGACAAGTGCCACATTCAAGTTGAGGGGCTCGGACGAGCCTATGGAATTTTCCAGAGGGCCATCTCATTTCGGAACGCTCTTTCTCATCGACCACCCCAATGGTGAAGAGCCCGGGGAAGTTGACCCCTATGATGCGCTGCTTAATCGCATTGGAGTTCCAGCCTTGGTGGCTGACCCTGTCAGCGGAATTATAAAGGGGGTAAATAAAGGTGCGTCACCTTTCGCCAAGGTTGGAGAACACTTCTGGAATATAGCGGCGCCGGGCGGAATTGAGACCTACAAAAATGAGGTTGAGCACTCCTTTTTGGAGGGGCCGCGCACATTTACCGCCAACCTTTTAACTCATAAGGGTGTGGCGAGAATGAGCGTAAGAGCAGAGAGGCGTATAGTAGGCGGAAGGGATTCTCTGATAATTGAGCTTGCTGGCGCAGGGGATGACAGCCGCCTGACCGGGACCGCCCATGACCTTGGGAATGTCCTCCAGACAATAGTCGCATGCTGCGACAACGCAGGGGATACAGGGGTTCTATCCGACGTAAAAAATGCCGCCTTAAGGGGAGGGGACCTTGCCAAGGAGCTCCTAAGCGCCTCAGCGGTAGGTGGAGCTTTTCCAGATTCGGGGGCAGACAGGGTATCAATGTTGGACCTCTCCGAGGTGCTGCACTCTTTGGGCGCGTTGATGCGCCGGGCACTTCCAAATAACTTCGCCCTGGAGCTGGAAGTGGCGGGAGGTTTGCCGAGGGTGCCTGCAAACAGGGGTCACCTTGAGCAGATAATAATGAACCTTGTAATAAACGCCAGGGAGGCATTGGCTGGTTATAAAGACCCCCAAATAATTCTCACCCTTGAGGGCGACCACCGGGAGGTAAGGATCTCGGTCTCCGACAATGGACCGGGCGTTCCCCCGGGACTTGAGGAGCGCATATTTGAGGAGGCATTTACGACCAGGGTGGAGGATGGCGGCTCAGGGCTGGGTCTAATGATGGCGGCTACCCTTGCCGAGCTAAACAGCGCAAAGATATCTTTGACAGCCAACTCAAACAAAGGCGCGACCTTTACCCTTGCCTTTGCCTTAAAACCTCGAAAGATAATCATCATTGATCCGGACCCTCTCTTTAGGGCCCAGCTGGCCTCTTCCCTTCAACTTGAGGGATGGGAGGTCACCGCGCTCTCTGATGGTAACGGTTTGATTCAAGATATTAAAGGCCTCGAATTTCCTCCGGCAGCTATCATTACGGAGCTCATTATCCCGGGTGAAGGGGCAAGGGCTCTGGTGGAGCGCTTAGCAGATGAACACCCCGGCATTCCTGTTCTGGCGGTTACCTCTCTAGCATTGCCCGAAGCGCTTGATGGATTCAAAGGGGCCGGTGTGCGGGAGGTCTTCCAGAAACTTCTGCCAGAAGAGGAGTTGGTTAAGAGAATATCGGAGTATTTGGGGAAGGCTCTTTGACAGGGCTTTAATTGTGCTTACATTGTACCGGACCCCGCTGAGTTCGCCGGACCACCAAAAGCACGGAAAGAAGACAGCTTGAGCCAACTCCCTGACATTAAATCCCCTGAAACCGAAAAGGAATGGGTCGAGGTAGCGCGCCCCCCTGCTCCAAAAGCCAGGGAGTGGGCGCTTGTGTTGAACGCACGCGGAGTTCCCCACCGTTTGAGGCATATTGGGCGGATAGTGGTGATATCCGTAATGCAGGTTGACCTTGAGCGCGCCGAGCGGGAGCTAAAGCTCTATGAAGATGAAAATTCCGAGTGGCCTCCTATTTATGAAACGACAAAGCCAAGAGGCGATGAGTTCCTAATCTCGGTTGTTCTCTTTGGCGCTTTAGCCGTTTTGCTCGACCTTTCTCAAGGCAGCTTTTCCTATATCGTAGAGGCGGGTAGGGTCTCCGCCGCCAAGATGCTTTGGGAGGGGCAGTGGTGGCGCTCTGTTACAGCATTGACCCTTCACGCAAATTTCAGACACCTTGGCGGCAACGCGCTGGTGGGAGTTTTCTTCCTCTCTTGGCTCATCAAGGATGCGGGCGCAGGATTCGGGCTTTTGCTATTCTTTGCGGCCGGAGCGGCAGGCAACATCCTGACGGTTATTTATGAGGGGATGCCGCACATCTCGGTAGGCTCATCAACAGCGCTCTTCGGAACAATCGGCGTTCTGTCAGCCTTTGCCGTCTTAAGAAGAAGAGATATGCCCTGGCGGAGATGGATACTCCCCCTCGGGGCCGGGGCAGCCCTCCTCGCAATGTTGGGCGGGCCGGGTGAGAGGGTTGATTTCACGGCCCATATTATGGGTTTAGGTGCGGGCTTTTTATTAGGTCTACCAACTGGGAAGTTGTTGGAAAGACATGCTGCTTGGGCCTTAATAAGCCAACTGCTCGCAGGCGTTGGCGCGATAGCCATTGTAGCGATCTCCTGGGCGCTCGCCCTCTCCTGATTAAAATCCTTTTGCGCTGACCTTTGCCGCCGCCGCTGGTAAACTCTAACCGACCATTGCATAAGGGAGATGGAAGGATTGAGGAAGCTATTTTACCTTACATTTTTGCTGCTCTTAAGTACGGCGACCGCCTTTGGAGGAGATAGCCTCTTCGATGAGGCCGCTGCGCTTCTGGAAAGTGGACGTTATCTTGAGGCGGGGGAGCGCTTCGACCAGGCTATAAAGGGGGCTCCCCAGCTAAATGACATGGCCGCACAAAAATATCTGGCTGCGGCGAAAATTAAATTCCGGGAGGGGCGGGTAGAGCTTGCCGTATCCCTATTGTCAAGCACCGTGTTCTACGACCCGGACCTTTCCGGCGAAGCTGGAGACCTTCTGCTGGAGGCTGCGGCAAGTTTGGAAGATGAGTCATTGAGGGGGCGTATCATCCACAGAGCAGTTAAATGGGCTGGGCGTAAGCGGGTTTCAAAGGGAACAGTTGAGTGGTATGAGGGGCGCTGGGGGGCTGCGCAGAGAATTAGACTCGAAAATCACGGCTGGGTGACGCTGGGGGAGGTTGGCGAGGGTGACCTGCTAAGGTACATCTCCGCTGCCGAGGTCAAAGAGCGGGACGGGGAATATGTAAGGCTATTGCCGGAAGCTGTTGAAACTCCCGTCTCACTAAACTTTAGCGGAGAGAAAACATCCCTTAAATTTCACATGCACAAAGAGCCGGTAACCCTTTACATATGGATTTTCCCGGCGAGGTGAGATAGGCAAAAGATGAAGTGCTTTACGCTAATTGCAGCAGCCCTCCTTATTCCGATTGGCGCCAATGCCTCCAATGCTCTCGGCGCCAGGACACACCATCGGATATCGGTCACACTGGACCCCGCCGCGCATTCACTTAAAGTGTCGGATAGGGTAACGCGTGCCGGTGCGGAAGGTGAGGAGCGCTTCCTCCTTCACCAGGGTCTATCACCCGAGATCGAGGGAGGAGAGCTCGAAGAGTTGGCGCAAGGTGGGCAGGACGCACCCCCATGGAGCGCCCAATACAGGGTTAAGTTGAGTGAAGGGACTGAAAGCTTCACTGTAAACTACGGTGGCGAGATACACCACCCGCCCACCTCTGCTGGAAGAGAGTATGCAAGGGGCTTTAAGTCGACGCCTGGAACAATCTCCGAAGAGGGCGCGGTGCTCTCCTTTTCAACCCTCTGGCTTCCGCTTTTTGACGGTGATGAGCTGGTAACCTTTGAACTTGAGGCGACCCTCCCCGAAGGGTGGGATTGTGTCAGCCAGGGCAGACGTGAGGACAGGGGAAAAAATGTTGTGAGCTGGATCTCCGGAGCGGGTCAGGATGATATATGGCTTGTAGCCGCTCCCTTTACCCGCTACGAATTGGCTGAGGATGGATTTATCGCCGAGGCATATCTCAGGACGCCCGACGGAGCGCTCGCTAACAAATACCTCGACTCGACAGCACGTTATGTGAAGATGTATGAGAAGCTAGTCGGCGATTACCCCTTCTCCAAGTTCGCCCTGGTGGAGAATTTCTGGGAGACGGGCTTTGGTATGCCCTCCTTTACGCTGCTTGGGCCAAGGGTCATCCGCCTGCCCTTCATATTGCGGACATCCTACCCCCACGAGATACTTCATAACTGGTGGGGCAACTCTGTTTATATTGATTACGAAAGCGGAAACTGGGCGGAGGGCTTAACCGCCTACCTTGCCGACCACCTCATGAGCGAGCAGTCTGGGACCGGGCACGGCTACCGTGAGTCTACACTGCAAAAATACGCCGATTACGTAGCGGAGCGGCAGGACGCCCCCCTCACTTCATTTGTCTCGCGCCATAGCGCTGCATCGGAAGCGCTAGGCTACGGCAAGTCCCTAATGACATTCCACATGCTGCGAGGCCTCCTTGGAGATGAGCTTTTTTCTAAGGGGCTTCAGCGCTTCTACTCTGAAATGCTCTGGAAGAGAGCGTCCTGGAGCGATTTGAAGCGTGTGTTTTCTGAGGTATATGGTAGCGACCTCGGATGGTTTTTTGAGCAGTGGGTGGAGCGAACAGGCGCGCCTTCAATAGAGATTAATGATGTTGAGGCAGCCGGTGGAGTTGTAAGTGGAGTCATCCGGCAGCGCCAGAGAGAGCAATACGATTTCGACCTCAATATAGCCGTTACACTTGAGGGCGGCTCTGTGGTTTACCAAAAGGTTTCCGTATCAGGGGAGAAAACACCATTCTCTATTGCTGTTAAGGGAACCCCATTGAGGGTCGATGCCGACCCTGAGTTCGACCTCTTCAGACTACTCGACCCCTCGGAGACACCCCCGGCCCTCTCAGGCCTCTTCGGCTCGAAGAGCCTGACCTTTGTCCTGCCATCTGGAGCGGAAGCAGAGCTCCTCGATGGTTATCGCGCGTTGGCGGACAAGCTCTCCGCCTCTGTGGAGGGCGAGTCTTCGACGCTGCTCGATTCGGAGCTTGATGCGTTGCCGGAGGAGGGGAGCGTATGGCTTATGGGGTGGGAGAACCGCTTTAGGGAGGAGTTTGAAGCAGCGGCCTCTCCATATGCTCTAACCCTAAAAGAGGATGAGAGTGACATGGGTTATGCCACGGTACCCCGTGAAGGTCACTCGATAGTAGTCACCGCCAAGAGGGGCGAGAATGATACTAGCTATATAGCAATATTGGCGGCGGACTCCATTTCGCCGATGGAGGGGCTCGCAAGAAAACTTCCCCACTACCATAAATACAGCTACCTTGGTTTCGAGGGGGATGAGCCAGCTAATATCGCTAAGGGGCGCTGGCCCGCAGTAGGGTCCCCGCTGACCCATTATTTCAACTCAGATGCGGTGATTGGCAAGCTCCCCAAGCGGACGCCGCTTGCCACTTTACCGCCGCTATTTTCTCAAAAGCGGATGCGTGAAATGGTGGAACTGCTATCGTCTCCTGCCTTCGAAGGAAGAGGTTTTGGAAGCGATGGGCTGAGCCAGTCTGTTGATTATCTTGTGCAGGAATTCAAAGGTGCAGGCCTTGAGCCCGCTGGTGATTCTGGCTACTTGCAGCAATTCAGTGAAGTTGGAGAGAGTGGAGAGTCAGGGGTTTTAACTAATGTAATTGGGCTTATCAGAGGCAAAGACCCCAAATTAAAGGATGAGTACATAGTTGTCGGCGCGCATTATGATCACCTTGGCTATGGCTGGCCCGATGTAAGGCGCGGCGAAGAGGGCCAACTGCATCCGGGCGCTGATGATAACGCTTCCGGTGTGGCTGTGCTCCTTGAGCTTGCCCGCTACTTTGCAGAGGCAGGCAGTGACCGCTCAGTGATCTTTGCAGCCTTCGGCGGCGAGGAGATAGCACGGGCCGGCTCGAAATATATGTTGAGGGATGGTGCTTTTGCCGGGGGCAAAGATTTATATGCGATGGTTAACCTCGACACTGTCGGTCATCTGGGAGATGGGAAGCTCCTGATACTTGGTGCAGGCTCAGCACGTGAATGGGTCCATATATTCATGGGGGCTGGTTTTGTAACGGGGGTTAGCGTCGAGTCGGTCTCAAAGGACTTTGGCTCAAGTGACCAATCCTCCTTCAATGCGGTTGGAGTTCCAGCGGTTCAGCTCTTTACCGGAGCAAATAGCGATTATCACACGGTCGGGGATACAGCCGACAAGGTTGACTATGACGGCATGGTGGGGGTTGCTCAGGTGGCGAAGGAGGCCGTCGAATACCTGGCCGGAAGACCTGAACCACTCACAATCATGCTTGAAGGAGCCGGCAAATCTTCCGCCGCTCCGGTTGGGCGCTCAGCTGTGGATGCAGGAGAGCGGCGAAGGGTGAGCCTTGGCACAGTGCCCGACTTCTCCTGGCAGGGAGAAGGCGTGAAGGTGGGCTCGGTAACGGAAGGCTCTTCAGCC
>PKTT01000003.1:107080-111836 GCA_002869015.1 Deltaproteobacteria bacterium | reverse complement strand
CCGGGCGTTCTCCTTTTCCAGCTCTTTAAGCCGCCTGGCCTGGCTGACCTTCATGCCGCCGTACTCCTTGCGCCAGCGGTAGTAGGTCTGCTCTGTGACTCCAAGATGCCTGGCGACTTCCGGGACCTTATTTCCTTGGGCTAGCAGGACGTCAGCTTCACGCAGCTTTGCGATGATTTCTTCGGGGCGATAACGCTTCTTTGCCATGACCTTTCTCCTCTCGATTTCGGTCGAATCCTAACATTCAAACTGGACCGATTTCGAGGGGGCAGGTCACATTAGCTTTTAGATGCTGCTTGCAGGTTATCAAAGTTGGAGAAATTGACCCTATGCTTGCACTAATTTATCGGTCTGTGAACTTAGCTACTACTTTACGGCAAAAAGGCCGCCCCCTTTATCGAGGCGGCCTTATTAAATTTTACTCCACTGGCATTTTAAGGGTTATGCACCGGGCCCGACGTGTAGCACCCTCATCATTTCGTGGTCCTCATGAGAGAGGATGTGACAATGCCATACGTAGCGGCCAGGCCTGTCAAAGGTGGCTTTGATTCGCGTAACCTGTCCTGGTAACGCAGTGACCATATCCTTGGGTGAATTCTCCACAGCCCCTTCGGGAGCGGGTTGAATTGCTCCAACCTGGATATCTTCCAGCCTAAATCCATTCCCTACCGTACCATTGTGCTGGAGAATAGGTTGCTCGACGACGTTCGCATTGAAATCGCGCCGGTCCATCACCTCGAAATTAACTAGATGCAAGTGGACCGGATGGGCGTCACCTGTTGCGTTATATATCTCCCATATCTCGGTGTCTCCGAGGGCCGGGTTCTCGGTTGTGGGAGAGTGCCAACCAATCGCCCCCTGCATCTGACCGACGAGCCCTGCCGCGGCATACTCAGGTGTGTCGGGCCAATTTATAGGGTTGCCAAGGTAGTCGGTCGCAGGCTCCGCAGTACCAAGGAGCGGCTGAAGCCTGCCAAACTCGTCCATTCCCTCGAATAGCGCGACCTTACGGACCCTGGCAACAGCCTGTGTGTTGCCGCTGTAGTGAGAGATAGCCGCAGGGTTGAAGTTGTCGGCGACATTATTATTTGCGGGGAGAACTACATCGAAAGCCATTACCCGGTCTGTTTGGCGATTTTCAAAAACATCCTCATCTTCGAGCTCCTCTCCAAATGCGCCGCCAAAGGGTGAGTCGCCGCCGATGTTCTCCATGAGTATCCTGCTGCCCATCTCAACCATGCTGAAATCGAAGATGATGTCGTAGCGGGCGCCGGGCTCGAAGAGCAGCGTATCTGTAGCTACAGCGCTTGAGCTAAGGCCCTGATCGCTGCCGATTACGTAGAAGGGCAATGGAGGCCCAGCCTCCGTAAGGTCAGTTGCTCCGGCGGGCACCTGACGGAACCGCAGAACAAGAAAGCGGCTGTCAGTTCCGTTTAGGAGGTGTAGCCGGTAATTTCGCCGCTCAACATCCTCCTTGGGCCAGATAAGACCGTTTACAACCATGTGGTCTCCAAAGAACTCAGCCAAACCGGTGGGCCCTCCGCCGGGGAAGAGCTCCGGCGGCAACTCTGCGCCCTCCTCAATTATAAAGTCTTCGTAGAAGGGATCTCCGGGGTAAGCTGGATAAAAGAGCTCGCCGTTGTCTTTGAACATTCTGTCCTGAATTGCATAAGCTTTCTCATAAGGCCAGGCAGGAAGACCGAGGGGATTGTCCGCCTTGCCGGTATCCTCGGCATCGCGGATGAAGTAGAAACCAGCCAGCCCCGCATAGACATTAAGCCGGGTAATTCCGAGGGCATGGTCGTGGTACCATAGGTTCCCGGCGGGCTGATCATTTTCGTAGATAAAATCCTTCGCCGCCCATCTTGGCCCGCGTACAGCATAGCCAGGGCTGAAGAAATACTCAGGGTTTCCATCGAATATGTCTATATTGTGGCCACCGTGAAGGTGTGGGATTACCGGCACCCCATCAACCTCGTGGCTAAAAGCTGTATAACCATGCAGTGAATAGCACCAGTGCATAGAGGTATCCACAACGCTTTGCCCGCTTAAACTCGTAAGCAGATGCGGCAGCGGCGCTCCCCAAAAGTCGATCAGCTTATTTTGCCACTTGACCTCAATCGGTATACCAGACTCAACCTCAAAGGTTTTCCCCGGCCAGGTGAAGCCTTCGTCTGGTGTGCCATAACCGAATATTGGGGTTGAGAGAAGATTTCCATTTTGATCGACGAGGCCGGTCTGCATTACCGATGGCCCCATGCTGACAACGTAAGTCATTTTCTTTTGGTTTTTAGGGTAGAACTTGAAGGCGGGGGATAGTGCATCTGGTACTAAATTTACAAATTTTGGTTGGAGGGCCGGGTCGCTGAGTCCTGCAATCTGCGCCGCCGCATGCCCCCTTCGAGGCACTCCCGGTATTATCAAACCCGCTACAGCGAACCCTGTCATCTGCATGAATCTTCTTCGCGTGATCATGAAACCCTCCTTTTTTACATACCTTGCATTAAAGATAACCTCCTTATTTAGCACCTTGAAGAAAACCTAACATTACCACCTTATTTGTCAAGTACTGGCTGGATGGTTTTTACATTGTCCACTTTTTCACTGCTAGCATTTTTTCTTTACCTTTTGACTTGTTCTATTTAACAAAGTAATGGCTCAGCTAAATATTCTGTATTTTAAGGGGATTACACCTACGGATGAATAACTTGGCGGAAAACAGCGCCTCCAAAAGCGGCAGTAAAAAAATCAAACACATCATTATATTTTTTTGTCTTTATTGACTAGCTGCTCCATCAAAACCCTGCTTGACAGGGGTCAAGTGCTAGTCTATTGTCAAGTTGTGCTTTATTTTTATCAAGCGACGCAAAATTAGACTGTCGTTTGTTTTGACTCGGTTAAATCAAAAAAAGGAGTGTTAAGGATGTTCGGAAAACTTAGCCGTTTAGTCTCTCTGGTGGCTTTGGCCGCCCTCTCCCTCACGCTGGTAACGCCTGGTCAGGCCCGCGCCGAATTCCCTGAAAAACCAATTACACTTATCGTGCCCTGGTCCTCAGGCGGCTCCGGCGATCTGACTTGTCGAATCCTCGCATCCCACATGAAGGAAGTTCTCGGCAAACCCGTCGTCGTCAAGAACATGCCCGGCGCAGGTTCAATGATCGGCGCACAGGCCCTGGTAGACGCAGCTCCCGACGGTTATACATTGGGCTTTCTTGGAATCAGCGCCGCCATCGCCCAGTACACCTCCGTCTCCCCTGTTCCTATGGATAAGTATACGGCGGTTTCCGGCGTCCTGAATCCTCCCCTCGCCCTTCTTGTGAACAGCGAAACGGAGTTCAAGACCCTCGACCAGTTCGTCAAGTTCGCAAAAGAGAACCCCGGCAAAATCAAAAACGCCAACGCAGGTGCGGGCGTTATCGACCACCTTTACTCAAGCAAGTTCGCAAAGGTAAGCGGCGTTGAGTTCACCCAGGTTCCCTATAAAGGCTGGGGCCCCTCTCTCGCGGCGCTTGCGGGCGGACACGTAGATTCCATGTTTGTCGCCCTCGGCCCAGCGAAGACACTTATAGAGTCCGGTAAGATTCGCGCCATCGCCATCGCCGGTGACGAGCGCCACCCCTCCTTCCCCGAGCTGCCCACTATGAAGTCCAGCGGTGTTGACATCGTCATGCCCTTCTGGGAATCAATTGTCGTCCCAGCAGGCACCCCCGCCGATGTCATAGCCAAGCTCGACGATGCAATCAAGAAGTCCTTTGAAGACCCTGCCATCGCTAAGAAGATCAAGGACTCCGGGCTTGACATCTCCTATCTCAACACCGAGGAGATCGCAAAACTCAGAGCCACTTCCGATAGCGAAGTCAAGGTCATGGTAAAAGAGGCAGGCATAAGCAACTAACCCAGGAAAGACGAGGGAAAAGCCAATGCAGTCGTTGAGCCGAAAAGCGCTTGTCACCTGCCTCTTATCTCTGGTGACCGGCATCGCCGTAATACTTGAGGCGATGACCTTCCCTGAAACCAAGGGAGGTGGCTTTGGAGAGGGACCCGCTTTTTATCCCACCCTTCTTGCAGGGATACTGATCGTATTGGGGCTCCTGACCTTAAGGGAGCCCGCCGGCAAAGGAGCCGAGGCCATAGAGGCCGAGGAAGGTGACGAGGGCGCTCTCCCCCGTTACGGGATAGTCTCGCTGGTCGTAGTGCTCTCCGGTATTTCAATCGCTCTCATGAAATACATCGGCTTTTTTGCAAGCGGCTTCTCCCTCGTCTTGATTACAATCTTTCTCATAAGACCCCCGAAGACAAAGATGATGTTGATATCCGGCGTGCTCTTTAGCGCGGCGATGATATTTATAATCTACCTCCTCTTTGAGGTCTTCATCGGCGTGGAGCTTCCCCGCGCGGCTATTTTCAACGGTTAGGGTGATATGATGGGCGCTTTTGAGATGTTGACCGCAGGGCTCTCCTCTTTCGCCGACCCGATGGCGATACTGCTCGTAGTCGGCGGGTGCTTGCTCGGGATTTTCTTCGGGGCGATCCCCGGCCTCACCGCGACGATGGGCATGGCGATCTTTCTCCCCATGACCTTCGGCATGAACGAGGTGCACGGCATCACCTTCCTCGTTGGCATATATGTAGGCGCTTGCTACTCCGGCTCGCTCCCCGCCATTCTCGTCAATATACCCGGAACCCCTTCGGCTATAGCCACTGGCTTCGACGGCTACGTGATGGCGAAAAAGGGAGAGGCGGGACAAGCAATTGG
>PKTT01000003.1:0-107072 GCA_002869015.1 Deltaproteobacteria bacterium | reverse complement strand
TTGGCTACGCAACGGCATCCTCGGCCCTCGGCGGGCTCCTTGGCGTCGTTGTTCTGATGTTTGCAGCGCCGATCCTGGCCGACCTCGCTCTAGAGTTCTCAGCGCAGGAGTACACGGGCATAGCGCTGCTGGGCATCAGCATAGTCAGCTACATCTCCCCCGGCTCTATAATTAAGGGTTTCATAGGCGGCGTGATTGGACTATTGCTCGCATGCATAGGGCAGGATGTCATATCCGGCTACCCGCGCTTTACGATGGGGTCAAAGGACCTTCAGGCCGGGCTTCAGATGATCCCGGTCATGGTAGGCTTCTTCGGCGTAAGCGAGGTGCTGACCAAGCTTGAGTCCGAGACCCACCTCACACCAATAGTCGCTAAGATTAAGAATGTTATTCCAAGCCCGGCGAAGCTCTTTAGCATGTCGCCGATGATCGCCCTCTCCTCGCTGATAGGGACCTTCATAGGCGCTGTCCCCGCCGCAGGGGGAGCGATAGCGTCAATGGCGGCGTATGGAATCCAAAAGCGTATATCCTCGAAATCCGAGGAGTTTGGAACCGGCACACCCGAGGGCATTGTCGCGGCTGAGGCCGCAAACAACGCAGCGGTCGGCGGCGCCTTTGTCCCGATGCTCTCGCTGGGCATACCCGGCGACCCACAGACTGCGATACTCATAGGGGCGCTCCTCATCCACGGCCTTTCACCGGGGCCCTTCCTCTTCGCTTCGCGCCCTGACCTCATATCGACGATATACCTTGGCAACATCTTTTCTGTGCTGACCTTTCTTGTGGTCGGGCTAGTTGGCGCCAAGTACTTTGCTAAGCTCCTCCAGGTGCCAAGCTATTACCTGCTGCCCTCTATCCTGGTCTTCTGCCTTGTTGGCTCCTACGCGCTCAGGTACACGACCTTCGACCTCTGGGTAGTGCTTGTATGCGGCCTTTTAGGCTACCTCCTTCAAAAGATTGATGTACCAGCAGCGCCTATAATCCTTGGCTTCGTCCTCGGCCCGATTCTGGAGGACAACTTCAGGCGCTCCCTGCTCATGAGCGGGGGCGACTGGACCTCCTTTATCACCCGTCCAATAAGCCTCACCCTGCTCTTGATCAACCTACTCATTATATGTGGCCCCCTGCTCAGAAGATGGGTGGCTAAAGCTATAAGACGATAGAAACATAGACAAATGGCGGGGAGCCGCTCCCCGCCCAGCTCAATACTCACCCAACTACTCAATACCTGCCTAAATATTTGCTACCCCCAGAAACACACACCATCTACCGGTGCATTATTTATTTTTACTACCATTAAATTAGGAATAATATAAGCCATTGGTTCACAACCTAATTGTGGAGGTAGCTGGAATGAAAAATTTTTGCCTGGTTAGCTTTGCATCCTTACTCCTTCTGATCATCTTTTCTGGTTGCGGTTCCGACGAAACGAATATTTACTATTCAGCCGATTTGCCGCTGGTGACAACGGTAAACGCTGAATCCATAACGTATACCTCCGCCAGCATTAATGCAGAGATTACTGATTCCGGGGGCGAATACATCGTCGCCAGGGGTGTTTGTCTCTCCGAAAGTCCAGAGCCAGGTCTTGAGGACGCAGTCTATCTTGGGGGAACTGGAGATGGGGAATTCTCCGTTTTGGCGGATGGGCTAAACCCGGAGACTACCTACTACGTGAGGGCCTTTGCCGCAAATGTAGGAGGAACCTCCTTCGGCGAAGATATATCCTTCTCAACAAAAAACCTGACCACACCTGCGATTAGCACCGCTGCCATCTCAAACATAACCCCTGCCACCGCTATCTCCGGTGGTGATATTCTGGACGACGGAGGGCTGCCAATCATAGGGCGGGGAGTATGCGTATCTGAGGTGGTGAACCCAACTTTGGATGACACCTGTTTTGGCGAGGGCGTTGGCTCAGGGAGCTTCATCGCACTGATGACGGGGCTGTCACAAAATACTACCTACCATGTACGCGCTTACGCTTCCAACGACCTTGGAACCTCCTATGGCAACGATCTAACCTTCACCACAGGGATGCTGGAGCTTGCTACGGTGCTGACAGTGTCCCCCTCCAGCGTATCCTATACGACCGCGACGGCAGGCGGAAACGTGACGCAAGACAATGGCTCACAGCTCTCAGCAAGGGGCCTCTGCTGGTCTACTTTCCAGTCGCCGGACATTGAAGATACCTGCTACTCCGAACCGGGCGGGCTGGGATCCTTCTCAACGAATATCACCGGGCTTGTTTCAAACACCACCTATTATATAAGAGCGTTCGCGGTGAATGAGGTTGGCACCTCTTACGGCAATGAGGTTACGCTAACCACCCTCTCGATGGTAGCACCCGAGCTCACTACCAAAGCTATTACCGGCATATCCTCCAACATAGCGGGCTCCGGCGGGCTAATTTCGACTGATGGAGGTTCAGCCATAACTGCCAAAGGTGTATGTTGGAGCGTAAATCCCTCCCCCGCAACCGCTAACTTTACGACAACCGATGGCACAGGACCCGACAGCTATAACAGCACGTTAAACGGCCTTACCCCATTGACCACATACTATGTAAGAGCCTATGCAACAAACGCGGTGGGCACGACCTACGGCAACGAGCTCTCCTTCACCACAACTGACCTTGTCTACCCAGGCCCGACGGTGCCCGTCGTGGGAACGGTCTCCTCCTCCATTAGCGGCAGCTCAACGGCCTCAAGCGGCGGCTATGTAAGCTCGGATGGAGGCTCTACGGTAACGGCACGCGGCATCTGCTGGAGCACGACACCGGAGCCTACCCTTGCTGATTCCTGTTACGTCGACGGAAGCGGCGTCGGTTTCTTCTCAAGCACAGCAACCGGGCTGAGCGGCTGCGGCATCGTCTATTACATAAGGGCCTACGCAACAAATAGCACCGGCACAGGCTATGGCTCCCAAACTTCGTTGAGCACCGGTCTGCTTCCCACGGTGACCACAAGCGATATTACCGACATCGGCTATTACACTGCGACTTCCGGAGGGCTTATCGAGGACGATGGCGGATGCCAGATAACTCAGAAGGGCGTCACCTGGAACTATTTTACACAGCCCTCAACCGGAAACACCCACTCAGAGGATGGAAGCGGAACAGCAGCCTTCACCTCTAATATGGAGGGGCTTTACGCAAACAGAACCTACTACGCTAGGGCTTACGCCACCAACAGCGTAGGCACAGCTTATGGCCCGGAGAAGGTATTCACTACCCTTACGCCGCCAACACCATATATTGGTCAAAACTATGCCGGTGGGGTTGTTTTTTATCTAGAAGAGACAGGGGAGCACGGGATGGTCGTCACACCACAAAGTCCTGGAGCTGGAACTTGGGGTTGCGAGGGAACTGATATCCCGACCAATACGATTGTTGGTTCCGGCGCCACAAACACCGCCTCCATCGTTGCTTCATGCTCAAGCGATGGTACTGCGGCCAAACTTTGCGACAGCCTCTCCCTTAATGGCTACAGCGATTGGTTCCTGCCCTCAAATGATGAAATGTCTCTTATATACAACAAACTCTCATCAAAAGCGCTTCAGCCCGCGCCAGGACAATACTGGACGTCATCACAACGCGACGCTTCTTTTGCATGGTATATATATACGACCGGCCAAATAAATTATACCTACAAACGGGTTTCATATCCTTATCTTGCCGTTAGGAGTTTCTAGGTATTTAAGCATTTTTAAAACGTTACAACTACTTGCGTAACTATAAGTTTTATTAGTAAGTATGTATTTTTAGTTATCACCGCCTGCCAGTACACTTGTGCATGGCCTTTAACAAACAAAGGCCATGCACATTCTCATCTGATATTTAAAAACACAGCTCCTCCTTTCGACCTGCTTTAATTGTAATTAATCCCCCTGGCATGTCGACTGCTTAGCTGCTAAAATAGCAATTACGATTTTAGATTAACATTGCTATAAATTTCTCTGTTTTAACAAATTCATTACGGGTAATTTATTAGATGGTTGATAGTAAAAGTATAAGTTTTTCAATGCCTCCCCTTCTAACCAACCAGTCGGGTAATAGGAGAAAAGTAGGGATGGAGTTCGAGTTTGCGGGGGTCGAGATAGAGGATGTCGCCAACTTGATTGCTGAGTTATTCGGCGGCGCAGTAGTTGAAGAGAACGCATTCATTTACAGAGTCGAGGGTACGGCGCACGGCGACTTTCAAGTTGAGGTAGACAGCGCGTTTTTAAAGGAGGAGCGCTACAAGCCCTTCCTGGAGCTTCTGGATTTAAGCGAGCTGGCTGAGGAATCTCTTAAAGAGACCTTAAGAAAGCTCTCCGGCATCGCTGTACCGATGGAGGTTGTAACGCCCCCTATCGAGATGGATTCGATCTACCTTTTTGAAGAGCTGAGGGCTAAATTGCGTCAAAGAAAAGCTCTCGGCACAAACGCTTCCTTCATCTATGCCTTCGGCCTACACATAAACCCTGAGGCTGCATCGCTAGATGCCAGATATCTGCTAAATATCCTGAGAGCCTTTTTTATACTCTTTAGGGAGCTATTGGAGGCCTCGGACGTCGACCCGACACGCAGGCTTACACCCTATATCGACACATTCCCCGAGCGCTACGTAAGGAAAGTACTCGCTTCCGATTACCACCCCGGTATTGACGAGCTTATTGACGACTATCTTGTCGAAAACCCAACGAGAAACCGCGCGCTGGATATGCTGCCCATCTTTGCGCACCTCGACCTGGAGAGGGTTAAGGCCGGGGTTAAGGAGCCAGACCTCGTTAATGCCAGGCCGGCTTTCCATTATCGCCTTCCAAACTGCCGAATCGATGAGGATGACTGGAGCGTCGCCGAGGAGTGGAACCGCTGGGCCGCCGTTGAAAAGCTCGCCGATGATGAGGAGCTTCTAAAAGAGCAGGCGGGGGTTTACCTCGCCGACAGAACCTCCATCGGTGACTGGCTTAAAGACCTCTTCCGCTGATGCCGCGCTCCAATCAGAAGAAGCCCATTGTATGGGTTACCGGTCCGGATAGCGGCGGAGGTGCCGCGTGGTTGTTCACCCGCTTGGCGGTATGGCTGGCGGGGGGAGAGGCTGTACGCAGGAGGCCTGGAGGCGCCTTCGCTGGAAAACCGCCCGATGCCTTGATCTTGGGCGGCGGTGCTGATGTTGGACCTGAGACTCTCCCAGCTGGAGCGCGAAAAGCGTCGTCAACCTCCAATGGAAATACTGAATACTCATTGATAGGTATCTTTCAACTTATCTTGGCTCCCCTACTCCTCCTTTTGCGAATACTCTTCAGCAAAAAGAGAGGCTCCGCTTCCGACCCGGCGCGCGACAGCTTCGAGCGCGAGATATTGAATGATGCTATAAGGCGCGGCATTCCTCTCCTTGGAATATGCCGTGGCATGCAGCTCATCAACGTAGAGCTGGGTGGCACATTACACCCTGAGGTCAAAGACTTTTATGAGGAGACGCCGCAGTTTAAAACGGTGCGGCCCATCAAACCTGTACGGGTTGAACCTGGCAGCAAAATCTTCTCCATTTTAGGGTCGGAAAAGCTACTGGTAAACGCACTGCATCACCAGGCAGTCGACACCCTTGGAAGAGGGCTGAAGGTCTCTGCCAGGGATGACGCCGGGGTAGTTCAGGCCATAGAGGCTACCTCCGAGAAGTTCTTGATCGGCGTCCAGTGGCACCCGGAGTACCTCCCCATGAAAAGCGAGCAGCGAGCGCTCTTCAAAGCCCTGCTGGATTCGGCCGCCCTCTAAAAGTTCAAAATATTTAAGAGAAACGGATCACTTTCATTAGGCTCAGACGCTGGTCAAAAAATACTGTCCATGCTATTCTTGCACTTTCTAAGGGGTTTATCTGAAGCCTTATTAAAGTACAGGAGCAAAAATGCATTCTGATAATGGCGAATTCAAAATTTTGGAGGAGCTTGGGCTTGAATATGAGCCGGTTGCGATAAAATACCTTACTAAGCCACCCAAAGATATACCCGCCTTAGAGACGAAGAGCGCCCTTTGCGAGATGCTAAAAAAAGCACAGGGCGGCGAAGTCTTCTATGCCGGTCTAGAAAACCACACTTGCGAGGCGGGTCCCTACGTCCTCGGTTTAAAGGAGATAGAAGAGCAGTTTATCAGCGGAGAATTCGGCGCTGGGCTCGGCGTATTCAAAGATCCGAGAGCGGCAAGCCGCCTTTACCACTACACCCCCAGAATCAGCCCTGGGGTACTCAATTACGTAGCGTTCGCGCCCCTCGGCAAGGTAACCTTCGAACCCGATATTCTGATAATCCTGGCTGAGATACCACAAGCGGAGATTATCTTAAGAGCTATGAGCTATGAAAGCGGCGAGATGTGGATGAGCCGCTACTCCTCGGCGATAGGATGCGCGTGGCTCTTCGCGCAGCCATACCTATCAGGGGAGATAAACTACTTCACCACAGGCTTTGGCTTCGGGATGCGCAGAAGGAAGCTTTTCCCCGAAGGGCGGCAATTTATCGCTGTCCCCTTCGACCGCCTCCCCGGCCTCCTGAAAACCCTGCGCGAGATGCCTTGGGTGCCCCGCCCCTTTGAGGCAGACGGCCTAGAATTTGTAAAGAAGCTCAGGATATCCCTGGGGTTGGATGACGAATAAACTCAAGAACATTTAAACTTTTTGCTCTTTAGGACGAACAGTAACAACATTAATGCCAACAAGTTTTCATAACAAAAAGGAAGTTATAATGAAAAAGATTCTGGCAGTTTTGATCATTTCCGCTCTTTGCCTCTCAGCCGCGGCAGGCTGCAATCCCTTCGCCCCCGGTCAGGTCAAAAAGACTACCACCACCGAAGCCGCCAAAAAGAACTAGAGCATACAACGCATGTTAGTGCATTCCGGTTAAATGGGATGCACTAATTTTCTGTAATTCATATTGGGGGTCCCCTGATGAAACGCGCCCTTACGGTTGTGCTAATTTTCTCTTTCTTATTATTTACCTCATCCCCTGCGCTCGCTACTAGTGGAGGTGGCGGTGGCGGCAGTGAGGGCAGCGGTATGGCCGATGGAATGTCCACCGACGGAGGCTGGACCGGCGTTTACTCCCCTGAGCAGACAGAGGGGATTATGTGCGACGACGGCGTTGTACGGACCCTAAAAGAGGCGCGGCGGAGGGCGATACAGCAAAATGAGGATTATCAGCGCTTCATCTTCAAAAAGTCGATGCGCGCGGGCGACCAGTGGCAGGATGCAGAGGATAATGCGTCAACCATCTCTACAATTGCCTCGATAGCCGGTGCGATTGCCGGAATATTCGCCAGCGGCGGCGCGGCCGTGATTGGAGTCGCCGGTGACGCCATAGCCGAGGGCGGCGGCAAGGGGATGGAGGCGCACCTTAACGGCAAGAGCGCCGATGAAGTTTTTGCCGAGGCCGCCTATTCAGGGGCAAAGAAAGCTTTGGTCTCACACCTTGGCAACAAGATTAAGACAGGCTCCTCCGGTATGGACGCCGCATTGGGCTTCGGCCTCGGCAAGGCTTACGACAGCCTGCCCAACGCTGTACCAAATAGCACCCCTCCCCCACCTGCAGGTTTAGCCCCGCCGCCCGATTCTTCTAGCTTCGGCGCAGGCGGTCCGCAGGACCTGATGGATGCAAACCAGCTCTGGTAGGGGAAAATCATGAAATTATTTCTTCGTTCAATACTGATCGTCTTAATCGCCCTCACATTGACCGGCTGCGTAAGCTCTCTTAAAAACATCAAGGAATCACTTGGAGTTGAAGAGACAAAAGCCATAATGCCTCCGCGATCGGGCCCAATCGAGCTACCCTCACATGCAAAACTCGCGATAGCCGGTCTCATACAGCATATGCGCCACAAGCCGCTTGCAGGTATCACCTTCGACCCTGCTGGTACGCACCTCATACGAGAGGGCTTCGACTATGACGGCTTTGACCTGATACACACGGATATCGCCAAGTACCATGTTGTCAAGGAGACGCTCGATACCTCAACGCAGATACTTGGCGGCTTTCTTCACTTTATCGATGGCAGCGCCAGGCGCACCGTGGTCGCCTTTGAGGTCGGCTACAGGAGGTGGAAGAAGGTGGATAAACCTCCGCTCATACTCCGCAGCGTAGTTTCCACGGTCCTACCACAGTTTCCCGCAATAGCTACCTTCTATGTCCCGGCGGAGAGCTTTGAGTATCGTGAAGGAGGCAAGCCCAAAACTTTCGTTGAATACCTAGACCACGCCATGAAGTACGGCATAGAGATGCGCGCCACCGGTGAGGATATCGCCAAACACAACAAGGAGCTGAAGCTCTCTACCTGGGACAGGATGAAGAAATCCTTCTCCGAGGGTGACCCCGGAAAGGAATATGAGCTTGTTGTGCTCACCTTCTGCTTCGACAGGCTTGGAGAGAACTCCAAGTTGAATCTAAAGCTCTCGGGCATAAGCGATTATTCAGCGATAACGAGCTACAGTCCATTTGAACTCGACTTCGATGGCTGGAGAATAGTAGCCCTCAGCGGGACAGCCCGTCTTTTCTCTCCGGCAAAGAGCTTCAACATAGAGGTCAGCTTCAACCCCGACCCATCGACCCAGCTGAGAACAGAGAAGATCGCCAGCTACTCTAGCCTCAAATTCTACCCCGAAGATGCACCCAAAGCGCCGGATAGGGTGACCGCAGAAGGCGCCAATCAAAACATGTCTAATACCACCCGGACTGAAGCATCAACGCAAACTGCGGCGAGTGGGACCATCTCAAGGGGCGCGCGGCTTCTTGACGTAAAGAAATTCGACGACGCCGTGCTTGTCCAGTCAAGGCTGAAAGCGCTTGGGTATTACAACTCGACTGTCGATGGAGCCTTCGGCGCCAACTCTAAGAAAGCCCTTAAAGCGTGGGCAAGCGCGAATGTCGGTCTTGAAATTGACATCCTCACGATAGATATACAGAAGAAGCTTTTTGAGGGTACCGGCCTATAAAAAGAGAAAATGGTGGAATAAAAAAAGGGCCACGCAAATAGCGCGGCCCTTTTTTATGCCTTTGATCGGAGGACGCTTTACACCCAGCGGGAGGTAATCGTCTTCTCGTCGAGGAAGAGTCTGAGCGACGCCATTCTGCTCTTGGCGCTGCCGAGGAAGGACTCCCTCTTTGAGCCGAGGGGGAAGAAGGCGTAGGGCTGCGGAACGGCTACGTTGATGCCGACGTTGCCTACGATCGCCTCCTTGGAGAACTTGCGGGCAGCTTTTCCGCTTGCAGTGAAGATGCAGGCGGAGTGGCCGTAATTGGTCTTATTGTTTATCCAGTCGAGGGCCTCATCGAGGTCCTTGGCGCGCATCAGCACCGCCACGGGGCCAAAGGACTCCTCCTTTGAGGTCTCCATGTCGGGGTTGCCGTTCTCCATTATGGTAGGCGCGAGGAAGTAGCCATTCTCACAACCCTCAACGACGGGGTTTCTGCCGTCAAGCACCATCTGGCACCCCTCGTCAAGCGCGCGGCCGATAAAGTCGATCACCTTGTCCTTGCCAGCCTGGGTGCACATGGGCCCGAGGCCGGTGGACTCATCAAGGCCGTCTCCGAGCTTCAGCGATTTGGCTGCTGCGACGAACTTCTCTTTGAGCTCCTCGTAACGCTCGCCGACGAAGATAACGTTGTCGGAGCCGAGGCAGCGCTGACCGCCCATGCCGAAGCAGGAACGAAGGAGCCACTGCGCGACCTGGTCCATGTCGGCGTCGTCCATGATGACGACGTTGTTCTTGCCGTTACCATTTAGCGAGGAGACCTTGCCGAGCTCGCCGCACTGCTTGTAGAGGTCCCAACCCGCGGGGGTGGAGCCGATGAAGCCGACGCCCTGAATCTCGGGCTGGTCGAGGATGTATTTATTGATGTGGCGGCCGCCGTGTACGAGGTTGATGCAGCCGGGGGGGAATCCGACGGCGGTGGCGGCGCGAGCGATGGCGTCTGCGGCCACTGGATCCTGACGGCTGGGGCTTACGACAACTGTGCAGCCTGTCGCCAGCGCGTAGGGAACAAAGGAGGACCACGCGTGAACCGGGATGTTGCCGGGGGTCACGACGAGGAAGGGGCCAAGGGGCTCCCATACCAGGGTCTGATCGATGCCGTTGGCGAGGGAGTCGAGGTGCTCGTTGTCGCGCACCAGACGATAAGCTGCGGAACAGGCTGACTCGACGTTCTCAATGGAGCGGCGTATGGAGCCGCGCGCCTCGCCGATGGTGCGGCCGTGGTCCTGGCTTAAGATGCGTGAAAGCTCCTCCTCATTCGCGTCGAGAAAACCGCGCAGGTCAAAGAGTAGCCTTGCGCGCTCGCGCAGGGGCACGTTTTTCCATACGAGGAAGGCCTTCTGCGCCGCCTCTACCGCCGCGCGCGCCTCCTCCTTGGTCGCCTCGGGGAACTCCGCTATCTCCTCCCCGGTGACGGGGTTGTAGCTCTTCTGGATTTTGGTGGACTTTGACTCCACCCATTCGCCGCCTATGAGAAGCTTCAGCATCCCATAGTGTTTTTTCATCTTGATTTCAGTGCTCATAATACCTTCTATCCTTTCAGGTTATTGTCGGATTGAGCCTCCCTAGCGGAGGCCGTCCTTCTTCTCTGCTTCCTCTATGGTCAACCCGCCGATGCGGGGGTGCGGCCTGCCGGAATCCGTGACTACGAGGGCGACGACAATCTCGTCGGCTTTGGGCGCGTCGTAGCAGCGCACGGGCATCGCGTCAAAATGGGTGCGTACAAAGGCCGCGTCCTTATAGTGGACGGGCACGTCAAGCTCTGTGCCGGGGATGCCCATCTTCTTCGCTGATGGGATAATCGATTTGCCGCCGCCCAAAGCATCGCGGAAGGGTTTTCCCAGCTTGGGGTGAAGAATCGCCGCAGCGTGCTCAAGTTCGCCGGATTCACCCACGATTGCGCCCTTGCCGTAGCTCTCCGCCTCTTCAGGCTTGATGCCGAGGGCCTTTACGCATGCCTCGCCGAGGAGCGTACCCAACTTCTCGCCGGTCTCCATCAGCTCGGAGAGGTCATCAACATATTTGCCCGCATAGGGGTTCTTTATCACCGCGAGGACCGCTGCCCTTCTAGTCTGGGGGTCGACTTTTTTTCCACCTTCAATGAAGGTTTCGTCCATCAGCGTCACAATCTTTCTAATCTCCATTACAACCTCCTCACATTTTTATCGGGAGAGGAATACCTCTCGCCATTCACCAAACTCTAAAGCCCTTCAACTCTATTCGGCCCCGGATAGCCGACAATGCGCCGCTCCCCCCTAAGGGTGAGAAAGGCGCCCAGTATTAGACCGGAGTCAAGAAGCTCCCTTGCACAGGCAGCCCCTCTCTCCAATGCCTCTGAAACCTCTAGATGAGTTAACTCTCCCACCCTTTGGGTTACCATCATCTCGCCGAGGTCGCTGCCGGCCTCTATTGATGATGCCGGCGCCCGTAAAATCGCTTCGCTCTTTACGTTGACCTCGTTGGCGATGAGGGTCGCTGCCGCATCTGCCACAGGGGCTCTGCCGGAAAAAACCGTCACCGCGTCGGCAATTCCAAGGGTGAAGCTCCGTCCACCCATGCCACTGGTGGCTACGCCGCCTACATGGTCGGACTCCCTTACGTTGACCACAAAGGAGGGCTCTGAATCACCGAGTCGAGCCACCAACCCCACCTTCGCCTCCCCTCCCGAGGGGAGCACCAGCGCAACATCGCCACCATTTGATACCAGCACCCTATCCGCGCCCAGGGCGAACAATTTTCTGGCAACAGCCTCGGCGACAGTCCCAGCGACCGATATCATCGGTGTTATAAATCTTCCGGGGAAGAGCTTCGCCACCTCGACCATCCGCGCCGAATGTGGTGAAAGCCCCCCGATGATCTTTATCCTTTTAATATCCTGCTTTAATATCGCCGCATCTCTGGCGACCTCCGCGAGAACTCCAAGGCAGTAATCACCTGCCTTCTTAAGCTTCTCCGGCGCTCTCTTTTTATCCCACTCAGCGACAGCCATCAGGCTTACAGGGCCCCACTCCACGCGGAGTGTCCCATCCTCTGTGAGGAATGCCTCGCCGTCGCGCCAGGCGCTCATCAGCTACTTGACAACCTCTTTCTCCGGCTTCATAGCTTCTATATGCCCCTCGATTTCCTCGTAATCGGTAACGCGCATCGTGTACTCTACCGGCACGACGAGCGCGGGGGTCGGCACCCAGGTGAAGGACCCCTTCTTGACCTTCTCGACATCTACAAAGAAGTTTATGCCGCCGCCCGGCATTAGAAAGGTGGGCGCGCCGCCAACGGTTAGGCGCGCGCGCATGTCGTGCACCGCCTGCGTTATCTTGATTGGGCGCTTGACCACTCCGGCGCGGGCGGAGCCGCCCGTTCCACCGGCGTAGAAAGCGGAGACACGGCTGGGCTGGCAGGACTCGCTCACAGCGTTTACAGCTTCTTTCGCTTTGGGGGTTATCTCAATCTCCTTTACCCCTCCGCCTTCGACAACCTCAAAGAGGGCGGCGTTTTGGCCGGTGGTCTCAGTGATGAGAATAGTGGTTCCGCCCTTTACTCCGTCGAGCCCGCCTTCGGCAAAGACCTCCTCCGGGGAAGTTACTGAGGTGCCGCCCCAACCAGAGCCGTGGTCTCCGAAGTAACGTCCCGGCGTCGAGCGGGGGAACTTGATCTTCACACCTGAAGGAGTCGTTCCCAAAAACCTGCCTGCGGTGTGCTCGGTGAAGAGCGCGGTCAAGTGGCTGTCCAGAACCACAACCTCGTCAGCGGCCTTGAGGAAGAAGGGCGCGAAGAGGCCCACTGTCGCTGAGCCGCAGCCGACGCGCATCTTCCCAATCTCCTTGCCATCTATCACAGGCGCATTGCCGACGCAGAGTTTAAGCTTTGCGCCGCCCTCTACCCTTAGGGAGAAGGGCTTTTGATTACAGATATCCGTCATAAGCCTCGCGGCGGTAAAGCCGTCGGGGCCTCCGGTGAGGGTGTTTACGCCGCCGATCGCTACAATCTTTGAGCCGTACTCCTCGGTGGTAAGGTGGCCCACCTTTCTGCCGGAGCTATAAACCGCGGCGCCCTCCTCACCGATGGTCACGTCTGTGTCTATCTTAACCTTGACGCCGCTGTAGCTAAGGGGAACCTCGGTGACTACGGTGACCACATCGACACCATCACGTACGCCGCTCACTATGACGGGGGCGGGCTTGCAGTCCGGGTAGGTGGTCCCCGCACCGATTGCGGTGACAATCGGCTCCCTTATCGCCGGCTCCCAATCGGGGCCGACGATATCTTTGACGTCCTCAAAGGTGTGAAGCCTTGCCATGCGCTTTAGCATCCCACCCTCGTTTATGTAGCGGTGGCATGCGCCTGTCAGCCCCTCGGGAATTGAACAAGCAACGGGGCAGGAGTCGCAGATAATTGTCCCTTCTGCTACTTGGCCCGTCGAGAGCACCGCCTCCTCACCGCAGACGCGGGAGCACACGGAGCAATCAACGCAAATAGCCTCGTCGATTACTACCTTCTTGTCGACTATGGAGATTGCCTCCAAGGGACAATTTTTTACACATTTGCCGCAAACAATGCAGCGCTCGGCATCAATCCTCATATTTTTTAAAAATCCTCTTTTAATATCCTTAAAGGACCTTAGCCGCCCGCTTTGGGGGAGGCGTATTGCGGCTCTTGGCCGCTACTACATTGCCGTCGATCATGATCACCGATACACCGGGGGTATCTCCGGCGGTGTAGGCGCTTAGAAGGTCGCTCCCCACTGAACCCATCGGCGCATCGCAAAGGAGCAGATCGGCCGGAGCGCCAACCTTTATGGTGCCCTGGGGGAGGCTGTGGCAGCGCGCCGTATTGCCCGTCGCCCACGCGGTAGCCACCGCAGGGTCCACATCGGCTAGGCTGGAGACGTGCGCTATTACCCGCTGTATGCCGAGGCTGACAACGCCGGTGCCCGAGGGCGCGTCGTTACCTATCATTACGCGGTGGCTCATGCCTGCGTTTATCGCTTCACGCGCGGCGTAGGCCGCCATTTTGGGGTTGCCGCAATGACAAATCTCTATCATCGCGTCGCTCTGCCTAATTATGGCGGTTACATCCTCTATGGACGCCGCCGTAGGGCCGCCATTTATGTGGCAGGCAACGTCCGCGCCGGCCTTAATGACCATCTCCGCAGTTACCGTAGAGGAGCCGGGAATTGAGGTGCCGCCCATATGCATGAGGGTCACCATCCCATTCTTCTTAGCCCACTTGACCATAACGGAGGCGTCCTCCGGGCTCTTCACGGAGCCGAGGCCAATCTCGGCGACCGTCTTGACGCCATTTAGCGCCATCTCCTCAAAGTCCGCTTCCACGAGGCCATGCTCAAGGATTACGGAGCCGCCGATGACCTTCATCCCGCCCGGCCTGAATGCGGAGAAGGATTTAGCTGCGAGGATGGCGAGGGCTTTTACCCCGGCTGGGTCTTTGGGGCGGCCGGGGAGGTGCACCTCTCCCGCGCTTATGGAGGTGGTGACGCCACCGTGGACCGCGCTCTCAAGGAAGCCGACCTGATTTTGGCGGGGTGTGTAATCGCCCAAGACCGGGTGGCAGTGCGAATCCATGAGGCCGGGGGTCAGGGCTGAGCCGCATGCGTCTATGACCTTGTCGACATCGGAGACATTCGCCTCTGCGCCCACCGCTTTGATTACGCCATCCTCCACGAGGAGGGTATCTGCATCTATGATGGGCGCTTCGACGTCGCCGGAGAGCATCAATCCGATGTTAATAATCTTAGTGGTTGCCATCTTACTTTCCTCCCATCAACTGAAGTGCGCTATGGACACGTTCCAGGTTGGCGGGGAGCGAGGTGATCCTCACGCCAACGGCGTCTGCTATTGCGTTTACAATCGCCGGTGCGGTTGGAATCAGCGCCGGCTCCCCTACCCCTTTAGCGCCATATGGTCCTGTGGGCTCCGCGTGCTCGATAAAGCTCGCCTCCACGTCCGGTACGTCTAGAACGGTGGGGATCAGGTATGTATCGAAGTTTTTATCGGAGGTGTGGTCGAACTCCTCCATGAGGGCAAGGCCAACGCCCATCGCGGAGCCGCCTGATATCTGGCCGATGACCCCCTGGGGGTAGATCGCTTTGCCTATATCATGGACGGCAAAGAGCTTTTCGACCCTCACTTCGGCTGTGGCTTTGTCTACGTGAACGAGCGTAAGCTGGGCTGCAAAACCATAAGTGGAGTAGGGCTTGCCCTGACCTGTGTGGTGGTCTAGGGGCACCGTCTCCGGGTCAAAATACCCCTCTCCTTCCAGCTCCCTGCCCTCCGCTCTCAGCGACTCGGCTATCTCAAGGAGTGACAACTCACCATCCGGGCCTTTAACCGCAGTGCCGGTAAAGCAGAGCTCGGAGGCGGCGCTCCCAGATACCTTGGCCGCAGCCTCCACCGCCTTTGCGATGAACATCTCAGCGGCAGCCTTTACGGCGTTGCCTGAGATATAGGTCTGGCGGGAGGCGCTTGTAGCGCCGGCGTTTGTGGTGAGCATAGTATCTGCGCGCACCAGCGCTATATCCTCGCGGGCGAGGCCGAGGGTCTCCGCGCAGATGCCTAGGAGGACATGGTCGGACCCCTGCCCTATATCGGCGCAGCCCGTGTATAGCGTCACGCCGCCCTCTTTATTAACCCTGATCTGCGCTGTGGAGGGGTTGGAGACGCCGGTGTTGCCGATGCCGTAGAGCATCGCGCCGACTCCTATACCGCGAACTCCATCGTCATCACCCTTAGCAGCTCCCCACTCGTCACGGACGGCTTTTATCTTCTCTAGGCATTCGCGTATCCCTACCGAATCACCGAGCACCTGCCCCGTTATCGTCTTGTCTCCGGGTTTCAGGGCGTTTTTAAGCCTCAGCTCGATGGGGTCCATGCCCAGCTTCGCCGCGATCTTCTCCATCTGGCTCTCATGGGCGAGGGCCACCTGGGGTACGCCAAACCCTCTCATCGCGCCGCTAAAGACATGGTTTGTGTATACCGCCCGGCTATAAACCCTTGAGTTTGGAACCATGTATGGCCCCGCTGCGTGCACCGCTGCGCGCATTGCGACGGCAACACCGTAGGAAGCGTATGCGCCGGTATCGGCGACAAGCTCTGCGTCCACGGCAAGGAGGTTGCCCTCCGCATCCGCCGCTGTGCGGTATTTGATGGTAAAGGAGTGGCGCTTGGCGCTGGCGGCGAAAGACTCCTCGCGAGTATAGGCAAGTCGTGAGGGACGTCCTGTGAGGAGCGTCGCCAAAGCGACGTAGGAGTGCACGGAAAGGTCCAGCTTCCCACCGAAACCGCCGCCGGTCGTCGCCTGCTTTACCCGCACCTTATCTTCCTCAAGCCCCAATAGGCGACAGAGGTCGGCATGGTCATAGTGGGGATTCTGAGTTGAGACGGTCACCACTACTACTCCATCCTCCATCACAGCAAAGCCGCTCTCAGGCTCCATGTAGCTGTGCTCGATGGCGCTGGTGGTGTAAGTATCCTCAACTATGACGGCAGCCTCCGCGAAGGCTTTGTCGGGGTCGCCCATTAATGAGTCATGCTCGAAGCAGAGGTTGCCTTTATCGTGGATTGCCTCCGCGCCATCAGCCAGCGCCTCCTCCGGGGTGAAGCTCGCCTTAAGAGGCTCATACTCCACCTCTATTAGCGCTGCCGCCTCCCGGGCAACCTCCAGGCTTTCCGCAGCGACAAGGGCAACAGCCTCACCCTTGAAGCGCACCTTGCCAGCGGCCAGCATAGGCTGGTCCTTGGTTATGGGGATGATTCCGTAGCTGTTTTCACCGGGCACATCCTCGGCTGTGAACACCCTGACGACGCCGGGGAGCGCTTTGGCTTTGGTTAAATCGATATTTTTTATCAGTGCGTGCGCCTCGCTTGAGCGAGCTATTGCAAGCGCCAACGCGCCGGGAATTTTGTAGTCACCGGAGAAGCGCTCCTTGCCTGTCAATTTATCGACGGTGTCCCTGCGTACGCCGTCAACGCCCACCACTTTATTGAAGGTACCCATTACTTCACCCCCTTTAGTGAGAGCGCTTTAATTATCGCCTTTTCCACCGCCGAGCTGACCACGGGGAGCTTATAGACCATTGAGGGGCGTTCCCCGGAGATGGAGAGAACGTGGGCCTTGGCGGCATCGCCGGCAGCTTTTGCCGCCGAGAGGTCAAAGCCATTCATTAAAGCCTCCTCCGCCATGGTTATGCGTCCAGGCTTTGGGAGCACCGCGCCGACGGCTATCCGGGCGTACCCTTCGCTGGGATTCGCCATCACGGAAACCGCCAGGCGGCTTATCGCCGCCGCCCTGCGCCTCGCCACCTTTATGAAGGCGTGTGCCGCTTTTGGCTGCGGGGGCAGTATAATCTTAGTCAGTATCTCGCCAGCGCCAACGGCAGTCTTGCCGGGGGAGAGGAAAAACTCATCTATCGTGTAGCGCTTTTCACCCTCGGCCCCGTAGGTGATAAATGCCGCATCGAAGGCGGCGAGGGCGGAGAGCGTATCAGCCGCAACGGCGCCGTTTACGACGTTGCCGCCTATTGTAGCCAGGTTCCTTATCTGCACCGCGCCGACGCTGGAAGAGGCATCGGAGAGGAGCGGCGCCACAGCCTGTATAACTGGATCGCTCCCTATCATTGAGTGGGTCATTGCGGCGCCGACGGCAAGGGCGCCGTCATCCAATTTCCGTACCCCATTTAGCTCCGGTATGCCGGTAACGTCTACCAGCGCGGAGGGCCGCTCCTTCCCCTCACGGATGTAAACCATAAGGTCTGTGCCACCCGCGACGATCCTCCTTCCGGGGGCCGCCGCCATAAGTTCGACCGCTTCAACGAGGGTAGATGGCCTCAGATATTCCCTATCAGCCATTATTTCCCCTCCCCTGTTGCCGCCAGGATCGCCTTGACTATTGGTGTGTAACCGGTGCAGCGGCAGAGGTTCCCCGATATCGCCACCTTTACCTCGTCAACGGTCGGCTTCGGGTTCTTTAGGAGGAGCGCCTTGGCGCTGAGGAGCATCCCTGGCGTACAGTAGCCGCACTGAACCGCTCCATGCTCCATGAACTTTTGCTGTAGCGGGTCGAGCGCCTCCTCGCCCCCTACACCCTCCACGGTCAAGACATTGCGCCCATCCAGCTTACCCGCCAGATAAAGACATCCATTCACCGCGACCCCGTCAACAAGGATGGTGCAAGCGCCGCATTCGCCTACGCCGCAGCCCTCTTTAGCTCCTGTGAGGTCGAACTTTTCCCGCAAAAGTGCCAAGGCTGTAGTCTCGCCGGAGACCTCGGCTGAGACCTTTTCGCCATTTAATGTAAATTCAACGAACAATTGGGACCTCCATGCATTAAGGCGTGAAGAGCCCGGACGCGCGCCGCGCAAAAGAACGCGTCCGGGGTATTTCATTTCTCTTAATAGCTACTTGAATGCTGCTTATCTCATCATCATCTTTGGCAGAGTAAGCGCCAGTGAGGGGATGAAGGTGAGTATCACCGCGACAACTATAATCGCCAGCAGGAAGGGCATTACCCCCCTGAATATCGTCTCCACCTTTACGTTCTTCGAGACACCGGCAACAGTGAAGATATTGAGCCCCATCGGAGGGGTTATAAGCCCCGCCTCCATCATCAGAACAGCTATGACGCCGAACCATATGGGGTCGAAACCAAGGGTGGTTATTACCGGGTAGATGACGGGCATTGTCAGCACCATCATCGAAATCGCATCCAGAAAGCATCCCAGGATGAGGTAGATGAAGAGAATCGCGAAATGAATCAGGTAGGGAGAAACTGTAAGGGAGCTCGCCCAATTCGCCACCTGCATGGGTATGGTGGATAGCGCGAGGAAGTAGCTGAACACATTTGCGCCAGCGACAAGGAAGAGGACCATTACAGATATGCGCGTTGATTCGGTTAGCGCCTCAAGAAGATCGACCCAGCGGAGCTTTTTCTTTATAAGCGCAACCCCGAAGAGCACCGTTGCGCCGATGGCGCCAGCCTCTGTGGGGGTGAAAAAGCCCAGGTAGATGCCGCCTATGACGATGATGAAGAGGAGCATAGGCTCCCAGACGCCGAGCAGCGCGCTGAAGCGATCTTTCCACGTCACCTCCTCATCGCGCCTTGGGGCGAGGGAGGGGTTCATCTTTACTGTAACAATAATGATGGTGATGAAGGCGAGCGCCAAAAGCAAACCGGGGATAACTCCTGCTACAAGGAGCTTTCCAATAGACTGCTCCGTGAGCATTCCATAGACGACAAAGCCTATGCTCGGCGGTATCAGAAAGCCGAGGGTGCCGCCAGCCGCTACGCTGCCGGTGGCAAGGCGCGGGTGATATTTGTAACGCTCCATCTCCGGCAGGGCGACGGTGCCCATCGCGGCGGCGGTCGCAACCGATGAGCCGGAGACCGCTGAAAAGCCCGCGCAGGCGCAGATAGTGGCTATTCCTAGCCCTCCCGGAAGCTTTCTCAGCCACTTTTCAAAGGCGCTGTAAAGGTCTTTAGTGAGCCCTGAGCTACCGGCAAAGGCGCCCATCACAATAAAGAGCGGTATTACCGTATATGGGAAAAATGAAGAGACTTCGTACATCGTAGAGGCTACGACGGGCATGGCCGCATCCATCGAGGCCAGTGTCGTTATCCCCATGAAGCCGACGAACATAAGCGCAAAAGCTATGGGCATTCCGATGGCGAGGAGAACAAACAAGCCAACGGTGCCCAGTATTCCAATAGTTACCGGGTCCATTACCATCTCCTTACCAATCGTGCCACGTTTTCAAAGAAATCGAACAAGAGCTCCAAAAAGAGCATAAGCCCGGCAACGGCCACCAGGGATTTGAAGGGCCACTGGGGGACGCGGAGCATGTCGGAGACCGCGGTTTCAGAGATACCGGCCTTAAACCCCTCTATCGCGAGGATCGCGATGATGAACATTGAGAGGGCCGTGGTCACCACATCAAGGAATGCCTGCATCCGCTTCGGCAATAGCTGAAGGAGCATCTCAACCCTGACGTGTCCACGTACCTGGTGCGTATATGCCACGCCCAAGAGGACGAAGACAGCCAGCATGTAGCTGGATAGCTCCAGGGAGCCGGATACCGGCCGGTCCCAGAGGGCCCGGCCGGTAACATCCGCGAAGGTCAGAAACATCATGGGCATCACTACAAACATGCCAATCTGCGCCAAGCGCTTAGTGACAAGCTGCACCAAGCCCCTGATCTTCAGGTATAAAGACATATATCTACATCCGTCCTTTTAAGTGTCTGACCTATTCGTGCCATTCAGCGGGGAAAGCTGTGCAGGTGATGCCCTCTTTACCGACGATCTGGTTGTACATCACGACCGCCTCTTTGGCACCCTTGCCCTCTGCCTCTAGGTCTTTGACCCACTTACGAGTCTCGTCCTGGAAGCGCTCGGACCAACGCGCAGACTCCTCGGCGGGAAGCTCGTAGAGGGTTACGCCCTTGGATTCGATCTCGGAGATCATCTCACCATAGACCTTGTGGTCGAGGCCGCCGGTGGCTTCGTAGGGGTTGGAGGCTACATCCTCAATGATGGCCTTCAGGTCGTCCGGCACCTTGTCCCAGAACTTCTGGTTTGCGACTACACCCTCTGTTACGCAGCCGAAGGTGGCCTTTACGCCGTATTTGACGACTTCGTGAAGTTTGAAGGCGAGGACGAGGGGGGAGCAGGTTACGAGGCCGTCGATCGTGCCGGTCTCAAGGGCTAGGTATACGTCACCAAGGGGCATGAAGACCGGCTCTGCGCCGAGGGCTTTGATGTAGTTGGTCTGGTGACCACCGGGGGTCCTGATCTTGAGGGACTTGAGGTCCTCAAGGCTTTTAACGGGCTGGCGGGTCCAGATGAAGGCCTGTATGCAGCCGTTAAGCTCCATAACCTTCACGCCTTCGAACTCATCTTTGAGCTCTTTTTCATACATCTCTTTGCCGATGGTCGCCGCGGTGGCCTTGGAGTCGACGCTCGTCGCGAGGGAGAGGACGTCAGACTTGGGGAAGCGGCCAGGTGTCCAGGAGGCGGTGAAGTAACCCATGTCGGAGAGGCCGTTCTTTACGATGTCAAAGTGCTCCGGCCCCTTGCCTAGCGCGCCGCCGGCATAAAGGGTGTAGGTGATGCGCCCGTTGGAGCGTTTCTTCATCTCTTCGAGCATCGGCTCCCATACGGTTTTGACCTCGCGGCTCGCCGGGGGGTGCCAGGTGCTGAAGCGGATGTGTACAGTGTCATCGCTCGCGCTTGAGACGGTTGGGGCGGTAAAGATACCCGCGGCCGCCAGACCAAGCACCAGTCCTGCCATTAAAAGTTTCCTTGCTCTCATCTTGCTCTCCTTTTAAGTGTGGACTCCTCTGAAGTCCTGCGCAAAGCCTCTGGCCGCGCGTCAAATGAGGCGGTTTAAAAAGCCCCGAAACTTGTTTTTTTAAGCAGAGTGAAGTTCGGACTTGTTAATTCTAGCTTAATTTTTAACAAGTGCAACCTCAGACTAAACTAACACTTGATTTCAGTCAAATAAAAGATTGCTTGTGAATTACTTTTCGAAAGGGGGTGGTATCCAGTGGGATAGAGGGCAGGTAAATTTGCGTTTTTACATGTGTTTTTAGGCACTTATGAAGTCATGGCGCTTTAGCTTTAACACTTCTACAGAACCTTTGAATCGCCGATTTTGAATATGTTTTAAACTTCTTACCTATCCTGAGACGCACTTGAGAGAGAATAATCTTACCTCTCTAAAAACGCCGTTTCGTAAGAAGTTGAGCGAAAAAAGAAAACCCCCTTGCCTGACAACGAGGGGGTCTTTTTTTTTGTGGAGATATTTTTACCAGCTAGGCGGCGAGACGACCCATACCACCTCGACATCCACCTCGCCCTCATTAACCCACATGTGCGGGCTTCGGGAGGAGTAGTAGAATGATTCGCCCGGATTCACCTGATAGCGCCTGCCGTCAACCTCTATAGAGAGCACGCCCTTTATAACTATGCCAAACTCCTCGCCGACATGGGTGTAGGTCTCCATAGAGCCGCCGCCGGGCGATACTATGGTGTAAAAGGGCTGTATCATCTTGCCCTCATTGTGCTGCACAAGCTGCTGTATTTTGGCGTTCCAGTTACGCAAGGATACGTCGCGTCTGTCGGAGACCTTCATCACTACGGGCTCGGCCTCCTCCTTTGCCGTGAAAAAATCGACAATGTTGACGCCCAGCGCTTCGGCGATCTTCTTAAGGGTGGCGATAGATGGGGAGGAGTTTCCCTTCTCGATTAGTGAAAGGTGCGCGCCGGTGCAGCCGACCTTCTCACCAAGCTGTTTGAGGGTCAGGCGGCGCGCCTCCCTCATCAGTTTTAACTTTTCGCCTATAAGGTCCACTTTTTAAAAGCTCCATGAGGTCATTTGAGAATTTCGATGACAATATATATATGTAAAGACGCCAACAATTCAAGGGGGTATTTGATTCAGGCAAGTTCAACTTAACACCACGGCGCATTATGCGCAAATTGCTCCGATTGCCTGGGCGATTTTCCAAGTTAAAATTTAGGCTTACAATATACCAGAGCTACTTAGCGAAAGATGGGAGATGTTAAGCGCAACGCAATGTATTTAAAGGTGCATTAGCCAAGAGATCTTTTGAAGAGACCCGGGAGCTCCTTTACCCCGGTTTTATTACGCCCCTCCACTCCTCTCCCATATACCACTAGTCGATTGGGGCATCTCTCCTGCCCTATTAACAAAATTAAGCCGGTGAAGTAATAATGTGCGGGGTTGTCTCTTGGCTATGAGGTGGTACCTTTGTTGAGGCAAAATAGTTTTTTCAATTAAGAATACTTCAGGAGGCGGGCATGGTTTTCAAAGCAAAGTTTCTCTTGGCAATTATTGCGCTGGCAGCGATAGCCGCCGGGCTTCCCCAACATGCAGCAGCGGCTGAGGAGCCCCTACGCTCTGGAGTTGTTGAGGTTGTGACCTTTGAAGGGCTTTATACCTATATCACGGTGAAAGATGTGGGCGGCAAAATGTTCTTCGTAGTAACGGAGATATGCAAGGTTACTCCCGACGCCAAGCTTGATGTAATCCGCGCTGACCATGTCGAGAGGATGAACATCCCTCCCCTGGGCGGCGAGGTAAAGGATGTATACCTCTCGCAGCTTATAATGCTGGATGGCCGTGAGGTCATTGGATTGACCAATGAGGGCTTCGTACCCCAGGGCTGCAAAATACTTGAGTAATTTATTTTTGCTGCGATGAATAAGCATGCTTTAGTTCCGCAACAATAAACGTTTTGATGGAGGCTCTTTTTCAGGTTCACTTTAAAAACACCTGTGATAAGTTTGTATTTCTTATATTGGATAGGAGCTTTAAATGAAGCGCTCACTCCTCATTTTTCTCGCCACAGCTCTATTAGGCGCATGCGCCGCACGCACACCGGTCCTTGCGCCTCATAGAACCCTCAATGATGACCACAAAAGAGCCACCAATGAAACCTGTCTTGATTGCCACGATCTCGGCAACTTGAAGGGCCACCGCGCGGGCGACAATTGCACACGTTGCCACCGCCTCTCAGTAAGGTAGGTAAAAGATGAGCAGAATGAAGCAGCTTAAGAACCTCCTCCTTATCGTTACCGCCCTGAGCCTTGTTTCCTGTGGCCCGATCATGGGCAATCTTATGACTATGGGGGGCGGAGTAAAGGATATAGAGGTAACCAAGGGCGATACAGCCACCTTCAAGGCTGGGAAGAAGCTCCTTGTCCTCGCGCCCTTTCTGAAGGGTGAGGATGGGTATTACGTCTCCAGGGGTGATGATGCCGCAAACCTCCTTGACGCCATCAATGGTATCAGCCTCTTCGAGGGCCAGTTTCTCTTTGAACCCGATTACTACTCTCTTGAGAAAAAAGCCGCCGAATACAAGTCGATGTCTCCAAAAGAGCTCAAGGCTCTTTCGGAGCTAGACTTCACCCCCGAGTACCTGCTTGTCGGAACAATACTCAGCCGCGACACCGTAGTAGCGCCTACGAGGGGCGTTATGATGGATGTCACCTACAGCCTGGAGTTTGTCGACCTCTCTTCAGGGGAGAATCTCATAATCAAGGTTAGGGCAAAGGACCTCTTCCCTGAGGTGGCGCCCGATATAGCTGGCGCTCTGGCGGAGCTGCTCTCAAAGGGTTGAACTACCCGGCTCCTCAAATCACATATCGGGGGGTGATGCGCGGTGGGAAAAGTCACTTTACCAAAAGAATATCCATTCGCTTTAAGTGAGCGCCGTATCCGAGGCAAGCTGAGACGGGTGAAGACCTGCAAATTCAATTTATTTGATTGAATCTCCAGCGCCTTAATGCTTAGCGAATGTAGTTTTTTTCTGTCTTGCCGATAGGTCACATAAAGGACAGGGGCAGCAAATCCCAACGGATGGCTTTTTGCCGGGAGCATGCGGATGCCGGACAACAAGACCGTGGAGGCACCTAAAGACCCCGAAGAGCAAAACCCGGGGAGCACTGAGGAGCTGCAGGTTATTCTCGAAGCTAGCCAAAAGCTCGCCGAGACCCTTGACCTCCGCGAAGTGCTCCAAAACGCTGTGGAGAGCATTCTCAAGCTGGTCGGCTTGGACTCCGCCGTCGTCTACCTGAAGGAAGGGGCTAACCTGCGCCTCTGGGCAACCTACCCGCCTCTGCCCCCCGATTTCCCTGACCACTTAAGCGTTGCGCCCATAGATGACCATCCGCACCTTAAAACAGCCATGGAAACGGGCACGCACCTCCTCATCAACGATTTGAGGGAAGAGATTTCCTCCGAAGCCGAAGGGGAAGTAGTACGCCAGCGGGGCCTGAGGACGGTCCTGTATGTGCCTATGGTTGTAGATAGCAAAGCTATCGGGGCACTTATAGTTGGCTCTACAACGGATGTAGTTGATATCCCTCCAAGGCGTATAGCGCTCTCGCGGACGCTCGCCAACCTGGCGGCGCTAACCGCGAGAAACGCGAGACTTTACGCTGAGCTGAACACCTACTCCTCGGAGCTGAAGGAGTCCCTCGCCGAGAGAATTAGGGTGGAGGAGGAGCGAAAAACCCTACAGGAAGAGCTCCTCCAGGCTCAAAAGATGGAGTCTGTCGGACGGCTTGCGGGCGGGGTGGCTCACGACTTTAACAATATGCTGAACGTCATACTGGGCTACACAGAGCTTGCCATTGATAAGCTCCCCTCCGACTCCCCGATTAACGCCTATCTCGAAGAGGTCCATGTAGCGGCCAAGCGCTCGGCGGAGGTCACGCGCCAGCTCCTCGCCTTCGCTAGAAAGCAGCCCATTGCTCCAAAGATAATAGACCTCAACGATGCCATAGAGAGCATGCTAAAGATGCTTAGAAGGTTGATCGGCGAGGATATCGACCTTAGATGGAATCCATCCCCCGAACCCGTGCTCGTCTACATGGACCCGACACAGCTTGACCAAATTCTCGCCAACCTTTGCATCAATGCAAGGGACGCCCTAGGTGGCAAGGGTAATCTGACGATTGAGACCGGCATATTCACCTTTGACGAGAGCTATTGCGCCAAGCATCAAGGCTTTCTACCGGGCGAGTATTCAATGCTGGCTGTAAGCGATAACGGCAAAGGCATTGAAGAAGAGCAACTCGGGAACCTCTTCGACCCCTTCTACACCACAAAGGAGGAGGGAACGGGGCTAGGGCTTGCGACGGTTTATGGAATAGTGCGCCAGAACAACGGCTTCATAAACGTCTACAGCGAGCCCGGCGAGGGAACGACATTCAAAGCCTTCATGCCCAGGAAGAGCGGGACTCCTCAATCACTTGAGAGCCCTCACAGGGGCGAAGTCCCGCAGGGCGCAGGTGAGACACTGATGGTTGTTGAGGACGACCCCTCCATCCTAGAGCTCACGCAGCTAATTTTGCAGGGACTGGGTTACGAGGTAATCGCCGTTGGCTCGCCACGAGATGCCATTAACACGCTTGAAGAGAGCAAATGCGAGATCGATCTACTCTTGACCGATGTCGTAATGCCGGGGATGACGGGCAAAGAGCTGGTGAAAGAGCTTGAGTCAAGATGCGAGGGGGTTAAGGTGCTTTACATGTCAGGATACACCTCAAATGTAATTGCACACAGGGGGGTTCTTGATGAGGGCGTCAACTTCCTGCAAAAACCATTCTCCAGGGAAGCGCTCGCCATAAAGGTAAGGGCGGCGCTGGGCGATTAAAAAATTACCGGGAAAACCCATGAATGATATAGATCAATTGGCCTCCATGGTCGCCAAGCTCATCAGGAACGCAGCCGGCGCGGATGGAGCAGACATTTTAAGCTCCCCGCCTAAAGGGGGCGCCTTCACGTGGAGCGGGGAAAAGGGCTTTAATGCCGTAACCCGCCCCGCCCTCATCGACCCCGCGATCCTTACTGGAATAGACAAGCAAAAGGAGCGCTTTTATTTCAACGCCGAGCGTTTTTTGCTGGGCGCTCCATGCCATGACGTACTGCTTTGGGGTGAGCGCGGCGCTGGAAAATCTTCGCTGGTCCGCTCACTCCCGATGGTCTTTAAGGGCCGCGAAATGGCCCTCGTATCACTCACCGAGGAGCAGATTCCAAACTTTCCAAAGTTGATGGAGGCCCTCCACGGTGACGCAAGGCGCTGGGTGGTCTACCTTGACGACCTCTCCTTTGAATCTCCCGGCGGACACTACAGGGAGCTAAAATCCCTTTTGGAGGGGGGCGTCGAGGAGCGCCCCGCCAATACGATGATGGTGGTCACCTCAAACAGGCGCCACCTTACCGTTGAAACCTTCGCCGACGAGAGGGAGATACACCCTGGGGAGAGCGTGGCGGAAGCTATAAGCCTGGCTGACAGGTTCGGCCTATCGCTGGGTTTTTACACCTTCGACGAGGCTACCTATCTTGAGGCGGTAAAGAAGCATCTCGATGCCCTTGGAATATCAAAAGAGGCTGGTAAGTGGCAGCCGGAAGCTATCCGCTGGGCTATCTCGCGGGGTATACGCTCAGGCAGAACTGCAAAACAATTTGCCGTGGAGTGGTCGGGAGTGGTAGCTGCCGGTGGCAAGTCGCCTCTTTAGCGCCCACGCCCCTCCTCTACGCGCTCCATCCAGCAGCCCGCTACATCGAGGAGCCTGTTCGCGTAGCCCCATTCATTGTCAAACCAGCAGAAAATTTTAAGCAGCCGCTCACCGGCGACCCTCGTCTGGCTCCCATCCACCACGGCAGAGCGAGGGTCGTGGTTGAAATCGCAGGAGGCGAGCGGCTCCTCGGTATAGCCAAGCACACCGTTAAAGCGGGTATCGGCGACTTCTTTAAGGTAAGAGTTAACCTCTGCGGCAGTGGCATTGGATCCTAAAACTGCCGCAAGCGTTATTACGGAAACGTTGAGGGTGGGGACGCGCATCGCGATGGCGCTAAAACGCCCTTGAAGGTGCGGCAGAAGCTTGTCAATCCCAAGCGCCAACTTTGTCTCCACCGGTATTATCGACTGCATTGCGCTGCGGGAGCGGCGCAGATCGCTGTGGTGGGAGACGTCTACTGCGGGTTGGTCATTCATCGCTGAGTGAACGGTGGTAATAGTGCCGCTCTCTATGCCGAATCGCTCATCCAGAGCAGCGATGACGGGCACTATGCAGTTTGTGGAGCAGGAGGCGTTTGAAACGATTCTTTCCTGCCCGGTGATGGCATCGTGGTTGAAGCCGAAGATCACAGTTCTGTCAATGCCGCTTGTGCCGGGTTGCGAGAGCAGCACCCTTCCGGCACCTGCGGTGAGATGTCCCTTGGCCTCCTCACCCTTTGAGATTGTCCCGGTGCACTCCATGACGAGGTCAATCCCCAGCCCCCCCCAGGGCAACCGCTCAATCTCCGCCTCGTTGAAAAGCTTAACAGAATCACCCCCGACCAGAAGCTCCCGCCCCTTGAGTGAGAGCTCTGCGCCGAAGCGCCCGTGGGTGCTGTCATAGCGGGTGAGGTGCGCGATCGTCTCCGGGGGAGCGAGGTCATTTATAGCCGCTATGGACAGGCCATTGTACCGCCCGGTCTCGTATAGGGCGCGAAAGACACACTGGCCTATCCGCCCATAACCATTTATCGCAATTCTAACATCCATAAAAGATCACCTATATGGGGAGCTAAATAACCACCTTGCCGCAATTCAAGGGTAAGTCTTTACGTTTGCGCTGCTCACTGAAGAGCGCGAGAATAACCACTTTCAAACTTTGGCGGCAAGGCCAAACCTTTTTCACGTGAGTGTACCATGACAAAAGACGCCAGTAACGACGTTGTTTCAGGATGCCGGGCAAAGGCAGCCAATCTTCCGCTCTTTGTCTACGGGACGCTCATCTTCCCCGAGGTCGTAAGGGCGCTCCTTGGCGCCCTTCCTGAGGCAACACCTGCCGTAGCGAATGGTTTTTCAGCGCGCACGCTTTCGGGGCGCATTTATCCGGGGCTCCTCAAAGAGGAGGGTGAGTCGGCAAAGGGGGTTCTATATCAAGGGCTGGATAGTCAAATGATGGAGGTCCTCGACCGCTTTGAGGGGGAGGAGTACACTTTGAGCATAATAAGCGTCCAATGCGGCGAAGAGGAAGTCGACGCCCTTGTCTATCTGCTTTCAGCGCCTTTCGCCCACCTCATAAATAAAGAGCGTTGGGACCTCATGGCTTTTAAGCGCGACCATCTCTCCCGCTATGTTGAGCTTTGCAAAGAGGCCGGCTCCATGAGCGCCGCCGAGCTTACCTGCGACGACCATTGAATAAAGCCAAATTTTACCCCGCGAATAAGCCGTAATGCGTTAAACTTCTTTTTAGGGCTTATATATAACTTTTTGAAAGTAAAAGAGGTCAAGTGATGAAAGGGCAGTGGTCCTCAAGGCTTTATTTCTATATCACCGCAACCATCGCTCTGCTACTTCTCTTTGCCGGGTGCGCGGTCAACCCGGTAACTAATGAGCGTGAATTCTCTCTGATGAGCGAGGCTCAGGAGATTGAGGCAGGGCGCAAGGCGTATCCTCTCTACACTCAAAAGTCTGGCGGTCAATATCTCGACGATGGATTGCAAGGATATGTATCCGAGGTCGGCAGGAAGATTGCCGCGGTGAGCCACCGTCCAGGGCTCACCTACTCCTTCAATCTAGTCAATGACGACAACATAAACGCTTACGCCCTACCGGGAGGCAACATCTCGATAACCCGGGGGCTCCTTGCAAAGCTTAGCAACGAGTCACAGCTTGCTGCGGTGCTCGCCCATGAAATAGGCCACGTCACGGCGCGTCACGGCGCTCAGGGGTATACGCGGCAAGTCCTGGCGGGAGTTCTCTCAACGGCGGGGATCGCTGCGATGGAGGCGGCGGATGTTAACGGACGGGAGATTATAGCGGGCGGCGGCCTCTTGGGAATGCAGCTGGTGCTGACAAGCTATAGCCGGGACCAGGAGAGGCAGGCGGATAAGCTGGGCACCGAGTACATGGTCGCGGCGGGATATGACCCGCGTGGGATGGTCGAAGTTATGGAGGTGCTGGACAGCGCGAGGAAGGGCTCACCCTCCACTATCGAGCAGATGTTCTCCAGCCATCCATTGACCTCCGACCGGCTGGAGGCCGCGAAACGCCGCACTGACTCCTACCCGGACAGGTTCAAAACAATTGAGCGCTTGGGAAGAGAACCTTTCGAGGAAGAGACCTTAAAGCTAAAGGATGACGCGCCCGCCTTCGACAAGGTCGCCGAGGGCAAGAAGCTAATTAATGATGGTAAGGATAGTAAAGGGCTCGAGCTGATCAGGGAGGGGGCAAAGAGCGCTCCGTCCCATGCAATACTACATGCTACCCTGGCATCCGCCGAGTTGCAGGTGGGCGATGAAAAGCGGGCCGCGGAGGCCGCCGCGAGGAGCGTTGAGCTTGACCCCGGTTTGTTTCAGGCGCGCTACGTGAGAGGCCTCGCCGAGTTCAAGCTGGATGAATACGACAAGAGCATTAAGGAGCTGGGCGCGGCTGATGAGATAGTTCCGGGGCAACCCTCTGTCGCTTTCTTTATAGGCAGGAACCATGAGGAGGAGGGTAACCGGGAGGCTGCGGCAAAAGCCTTCTCCGAGGTGCTCTCCAAAGTCAAAAAGGGAGAGATGGCGGAGTACAGCAAAAAAAGGCTTTTGGAGTGGGGCTATATTAAAGGCGACCCCGCCAAACAGTAAGCCGCCCTAAGCTGGTATATTTGAAGGACAAGAGCAATTACCCAAGGAGCGGATAATGGCAAGAGCAGGTGAAAAACCGGGGCCCGGAGTCTATGTATGCACGATGTGCGGCCTTGAGGTCGAGATAAAGGACCACAAGGAGAAGCTCCCCAACTGCCCTAAATGCTTCGCGAGCACCTATAAGCCCTAACCGGCTTGAGTCGTTCACTGTGGGCGCGGTAAAGCGGCGCGCCCGGGCATGGCTCATTTGCCCAGAAGCCCCTTAAGAAGACCACCTGCGTCGAATTTATCACCCACCGCTTTTTGTATCTTCTTCTCGACCTCCTTCTCCAGCACCTTCCCGGCGCTCTTACCAAGGGCGCTCTCGTCCAGCGTGAGCTTTGGCGAGGAGGTGCTGCCCCTGACCTTGAAGGGGACCTTTGTCCACCCCTGGGAGTCCGACAAAGCCTCGCGCACCCTCCGGTCTCCAATCAACCGTTTGGCTATCTTCTCTGGAACAGCGGCAACCAGATCAAAGGAAATTTTCTGGTCTATCAGACCCGCCTTGCCCTTTAGCTCGACACGCATATCGGGGCCGTTCAGCCTTCCCGTGGTCACGTTCGCAACGCCACCGCTGGCATCGCCATCCATTTGAAGGTCGTAAAAGTTAAGCTCCTCAAGCTCCGGCGCCTTGAGCGCTGAAGCCAGCGCTAAGACCGCCGGGTGGTTGTATAACTTACCCTCCGTGGATGAAGTTTTGAAGGCGACGTTTAGCTTCTCCAAATCACCTCCTACGGCTTTACCTTTAACGCTCCCCGCAAGCGTCCCTGTTATTGAGTTCTCAAGCTTGCCGTCCACAGCGCCCAACAGGCCGGAGAGCTGAACACCATTCATGGAGATATCCATATTAACAGGCGGCCCGGCCTCTTTGAGGTTGGCCGACAAAATCCCACCAAAGGAGCCTCCGTAAAGCTCTGCGGCCAAGGGTGTAACTGTAACCTTAGAGTTTTTGAGCGCTGCGGTGGCCTTGACCCTCTCAACCTTGAATCCCGACGCCAAAAGCTCTCCTATCGATAGGTCCACAACCCCGTCGACGGGAATTGGCGAGGGGGCAGCCGCTTTGGGAGCAGCGGTTCCGCTCCCATTGCTTCCACCCGGTTTTGAATTTTCATCAGCGGCGGGAGGGAGTATGGCAAGGAGCTTATCCACCGAGATGGATGGCGATTCAATTGAGAGGTTGAAGTCGGGGCGATCCCCATGGGTAAATTCACCTGTACAGCTTAGGGCCTGCCCCCCGGCATTCATCGATAGCTTTTCAACTGTGATGACATGGCTGTCAATCGGGCAGGAGAGCTTTGTAGATAGGGATATGTCGGTTGGTACGCCCCTGCGCCCCCCCTCTTCCAGGATGAGCCCTGCCACCTTAATATCCCCGGAGAGGTCCCCCATGCGACGCTCCCTGCCGGAGAAGTCCAGATTCATCGATAGGGTTCCGGCGCTTACCGGGCTCTCGCCCACTAAGCCGAGGGCGCTCTTCAAATCAAGGGAGGAGAGGTTGATATTGGTATTAATAGCCTTCCCGATCGGGTCTATACGCCCCTTTGCCGAGAGGTGCGCCCCTCCTACAGTCGGAAATCCAGCGGAGAGGGTAAAATCAAAGGGCGCTTTATTGGAGAGTTCAACTACTTCGAGGTTTAACTCCTCAACTGAGTAGCTGACAGGTTTAGCAGGCATGCGATCCGTGAAGCTGGCCCTGGCGTCTACCACCGAAATGCGCCGTACCGCCACATCAATGCCCTTCTCCCCTCCCTGCCCGCTTGAGCGGCTCTCGTCGCTCTTCTCTGTGGAAGGTTCAGAGGCGCCCTTATTTATCAAATCATCTATATCGAGGGTGCCGTCCTTTAAACGTTCGATATGTATCTCAGGGTTTGCCAAAGTCACGTTATCAACTTCAAGGGTGCCGGAGAGGAGCGGCATGAGCCGCCACGCTATCTCAACCCCATCCGCCGCTACCAAAGGAGCCGGAGCCCCGGCGGAGCGGAGGTCGAAACCCAAGAGATGAAAGCCCGTTAAGCCGACGGAGACTGAATCAAATGAAACCTTACGCCCCAAGCGCTCCTCAAGGGGCGGGATAACCCAAGCCCGAACGCGCTCTTCCGTTACATAAATTTTAATTGCCGCGAAAGCGACGATAGCTAATATCGCCACCACAGCTACTATCCAAAGTAGAATCTTGACGCCCTTTGACATCCTCTCACCTCTCAGCAAATGCGTTACCTTTTACCAGTTTACCCCAAAGAGAGGAGCCCTGTTAAATCCCATAAATTAAAAAACCGCCCCTTGACTTGAGGCGGCTATTGTCGGCGATTGTGATATTCATTTTCCCCATGAAGCTCAGTGCAGTAGGCATCGATCGCCCTCTCCAAATTATCTACCATTGAGGCTAGCTCCCTTTCGAGCTCCCATTTCTCAAGCTCCCACTCCTTGACCTTGCGGCGAGGTATAACTTTATCCTCTGCCATCTGGACCTCAGCTATAAGCCCTTGGATGCGTTTTATCTCACCCTCTTTTTCAGCGATAAGGTTCTTCTGGTAGCGGTAGGCATCAGGGTCACTTCTTGATTCCTCCTTGCAGCGCTCAAGGTGCGCCTCGCCTTCAAATTGGGGGTTGGGTTGTTCAATATGAGAATCAACCTCACCCTCTACAGCCTCAACCTCAACGACCTCCGCGACATCCCAAAGCTCTCTTGGAAGATGAAATTCCCCTGAAAGAGATGCGCTTCCAAGGCCCATGAGGTCAATGGGAGCCGAGGAGAACTCCCGCCTCTCGCCCACAGCAGTAGTCAATGAGAGGACTACCCTGCACTTAACTTTGTAGGAGAGGTAGCTCTCTACGGAACCTGACCAACTTATCCCGACCTCATCACCGGACCCTATGGAGATTGCGTTATAGTCAAACGCAACCAGCTCAAGGCGCTTATCAGGCTGGGTATAAGCAAACTGCCCTAAAAAGAGAATAATTAAAGTAGCAACAATGCACCGCATGCCAACCCCACAAGAGAATCTCAAAGGATACTACTAAAATTTTAGTAGAAATTTTCTCTTCGGCAAGTGAATATTCTGCACTAAATCGGCGCAGCATTCTGGCCTCAAACTTGGTGACAGGCGCCTCTCTCTTTCAAAAGGCCATTTCTTTTTGTGTTCTTGATGCTACTTGCATCCGAAATAGCTTATAGCAGCTCCCAAAAAACAGCTCTTGATTATTTAGCAATATTTGGTGGAGTTTTGCTTGGAGTGGCATCTATTTTCAAGCTGCCAATTAAACGTTCTTCGGCAACGGTAATTGCAATCGTGTACTTACCAATAGCTTCTGTAGCACTTTTCTACTTTGCCTTTTTCTTCACTTTTCATGCCTTTGGGCGTGCGCCATGATGTTCTCCTTCCGGATTGATTTAAACCGGTCGTATATGAGAAGGCCACCCGCTGGGGTGGCCTGTAGTGAGACAAATTTCACCTGGTGAAATTACCGGATAATGAATTTATTTCTTAGATGGAAGAGTAAAACTATTTTTTGTTTATCTTTCATCTAAATCGCAAGTCCTTGGTCGATATAAATCATTTCTTACTACAATGAGAAAGGAGAGCACCGGATGAAGAAATTAACGGGAACTCAACTTTTCGCAGGGGGGGCATTGTTTTTAGCGCTCTTTACCTTCGGATGCGCCGGCGACACTGGAAACGACTTGCCCAAGATTCCGCAACTTGCCCCGGCCACGGGGGCTACTTTGTCCTCCTGTGAGGACTTGCTAGACGACTTCGACTTCGCATCCACAAATATTACTTCAGCGGAACTGGTGCCCGCCGGAGAGTTGGAGATTGCAGGGAATCCAATTGGCGAGCACTGTCGAGTGACCGGAAAGATGAACGAGAGAACAGGCACTGGCTTCCCACCACTCTCAGGTGACGAAGTACCCTACGCCATCGGATTTGAAATGCGCCTGCCTGTTGACTGGAATGGTAGATATTTCTACCAGGCCAATGGCGGGATCGACGGTTCGGTTAGAACAGCCACTGGTGATAATCTTGGAGGTGGACCTCTGAGCTCCGCCTTGGGTATGGGTTTTGCCGTGATTAGCTCGGACGCAGGACATTCATACGGGCATCCTTTTTGGGGTCGGGATAACCAAGCAAGGTTAGATTACGGCTACAATGCTGTTGCTACCCTCACGCCAATGGCTAAAGCCCTGGTTGAAGCTGCTTATGGTAAGGGGCCGGACCGATCATATTTTGGAGGCTGCTCAAACGGTGGGCGACACGCGATGGTCGCAGCAGCTCGTTCCGCAGGTGAGTATGACGGTATTATGGCAGGCAATCCTGGCTTCAATCTGCCTCAGGCAGCGGTAGCACAACTTTACGGCGTTCAGCAGTATTCTGACGCAGCAAGCGATGTGGATGGAGAAACCGGCTACCCGGATATCTACACAGCAATCACACCGGAAGAATTTGAGCTGATTAGCAGAAAGATACTTGCCCAATGTGACGGCCTCGATGGCGCAGCGGATGGTATTGTATCTGATACCCTAGGCTGTCAGGAGGCGTTTGAGCTTACTCGTGATGTGCCTTTGTGTGATGGCGAACGGGATGGCACTTGCCTGGATGAGTACCAGATGACCGCCGTAGACAATATTATGACAGGTGCACGTAACAGCCTCGGTGAATTCATTTACAAAAGCTTTCCCTATGATCCGAGCATAGCTTCACCGAATTGGGCAAGTTGGGAATACGATATGGCTCTCCAGCGGGACCCGGGGGCCGTGGCTTTCATCTTTACGACACCGCCTTCTCCAATGTTAGAGTTTCTAGATCAGAGTGGTTACGAATACGCGATGAACTTCAGCATGGATGATGACGCCCCGAGAATATTCGATACTGACGAAACATATACTGTTGCCCCAATGACATTCATGACACCGCCAAATCCGACCAATTTGAGCACACTACGAAATCGTGGCGCCAAGTTGATGGTATTTCATGGGGTAGCTGACGGCGTGTTCTCCCCCAATGATACAATGGACTGGTATGACGAACTAGACATCGCAAATATGGGCACCGCTGGTGATTTTGCAAAACTCTTCCTAGTGCCAGGTATGAACCACTGTAGGGGAGGCATGGCTACTGACCAATTCGACGCGCTTACCGCGCTGGTGGATTGGGTTGAAGAAGGAGTGGCTCCGAATAGCATCATCGCAACCGCGCGCGGTGAAAACAACCCGGGCGGAGAAAATGAAGATTTGCCCGACGATTGGTCGGCTGACCGTACCAGACCCCTCTGTCCATACCCTCAGATTGCTGTTTACAATGGCTTAGGGAGCTTGGAGTTGGCGGAGAGTTTTACCTGCCAATAGTCACAAGAGCAATACTAAGTCAATTAGGTTTACATAGTATTTTAATAAAGTAGTAAGTGCATCTGAGAAAAATTAAAAATGGCTGCAACGAAGTGTTGCAGCCATTTTTACATACTCTTTGCATGACAGGACTACTAAAGAGTATTGTCTAGAGGACCATTAAAAAACGGTCGTTTTTGAGCTTCTGCTGTGGCTTGATTCAAACTGGATGGGGTGGCATTTACTGGCAGGTAACGGAGCGATTTAACGGGGCAATTTCCAGTAGTTGCCATGGGAGATTTACAAGTAGTTTGTATTTGACTTTTTGCTTTGTGGAGTAGGGTGTAACGAGGGAGCGGCTACTCTCCTCCGCCCATCATTATCATGCGATTTAACTGTGATACGAGGGAGAACTCTTTGTCATTGAAGCAATAAAGCTCCCTCATGACATACTGCTTGCAATAGGAGTAGTCGCGAAACTCGGTGAAATGAAATTTGCCGAGCATGCCGGAGGGGTCCTGCTGAACGTAGCCACCCTTATAGTCGATATCTACCCATACATGGTCTGTCAGACCCTGCGGCGTCATCACCATCCCCACAACAATCCTTATATCCTTCGACTTCACCCCCATAGCCCGGTAGATGCTCACCAGCAAAGCGGCTTTGCCGAGACAGCTACCCTTGCCATATGAGAGGGTAGATTCCAGGGGGCCGGGCGGCGCGTAGGGAACGAAGTCGATATCGTCCCGCACAAATCTGTAGGCTTCCTCAAGGGTGTCAAACTTGGCCGCCAGTTCAACGATGCAGTCTGCATTAGGGTCAATCAATGAGATATAAGCTGCGGCGGGGTTCTTGCGCATATCATGGAAGGATGGTGCCGGTTCTGAGTCCAGGTAGGGCCCTGGGAGAGGATTCTGTGCCCCGTCGGCATAAAGCTGAGTAGCGGTGATGAAACAGAACAACAGCGGGAGGAACAACCGGATGAAGCGCATGTGAAACTTTATACTACGCGGTTTATCCATAAGCAAGTGTTTCTCCATATTTTAATGAGTAAATTATCAGGAGAAAATTCTTAACAGGGATCTTAAAACCTAAAATAAAAAAGGCCGCCAAGGCGGCGGCCAATTCATTATGTGGTTTTATGCTATGGGCACTCGGCGATAACTATGTCGATTAGGACATCGTAATCGTCCAGCCCTCCGGGATAATCGTCATATAGTTGCCACTCCACCCTCTTGTCGTCCCCAGGTGCTACCCCAACCCCTATGTCGCCGGAGACCGTGGTAAAAACCATCTGGTAAGTTGCGCCACCATCAAGAGAGCCAATTAAAGCTGTACAGGAGGGAGCTGAGCCAACAAGGTCATAGGTGACTACTATCGTCCTGTCCTCAAGCCAGAGGTCGGGATTGACTATCTTCGACTCGACGGGGGTAAGCTTCGCTAGTGGATTGAGCGCCGGGGGGTTATCAAAGACATAGGTAACGCCAATATTGCCTTCAGCCTTTGCTATGGAAGGCGCGGTTTTGCCGGTTGAATCAGCCAAGGTCGGATCAGCGTTGTTCTCCATCAGGAGAGTTATAAGCTCCCGTGAATTTCTCTTTGCCGCCGCCATCAGGGGGGTCCGCCCCGCCACGGATTTATAATTTACATCCGCGCCATTAGTCAGGAGGAGCCTGACCACCTCCAGCACCTCCTTCTCATCGACGCTTTTGGAGCGGCGCAGGTAGTGATAAAGAGCCCTGCCCAGAACTTTTCTGTCAAAGGAGTGCTCGGTCACTGCCTCGCTTATCGAGTCAACGTCGCCCTTCATAGAGTAGACCCAAAGCTGCACGCCAGGCTTTAAACCAACCCCGGCGGTTGATAACGCGGGGAGGAGGAGGATTAAAAATATTGCCGCAAAAGTCTTTATCTTCATCTTAATTCCAAGAGGTTGTTTTCTTTAAGTTGGCTTGTGAATATATCATGTTTGGAGCCCGCCTAACCGGAGAATCGGATTTTTTTCACCCTACCCTACCCCAAAGCGTAGGCCAAAGCAGTAGAAGCGCTTTTGATCTAATTAGATATTTTACTATTGGTCAACATTGTCTATCCTTTAAAGAGGAACTACTTCTCCACCTATACAGTTGTCGCAATAAATCATTGGAATCAAAGAAGAAGGGCGTTTATGGGCACCATTACAAAGCGTATCGACAGAGAGCAGTCCCTAACCACCTTTGTCGGCAGCGGTGAGCTCTCAAGCCATGAGTTTCTGGAATCAATCAATGATTTTTACCGTGGAGAAGTTACCCTAAACGTGCTTTGGGACCTTACCCAAGCTGATTTAAAAAAAATAGATTCCCACTCCGTTCGTGAATTCACAGTTGTTCCAACTGACGCGGAGGAGTCGCGAAGAGGTGGCAAAACAGCCGTCGTGGTATCATCAACATACGGCTTTGGCCTCTCCAGGATGTACCAGCTTCAAAAAGAGGTAGGCGAGCATTCTTTTGAGACTATGGTTTTCCGAACTTTGGATGAAGCGCTGAAGTGGATCACCTCTGGCTGACTACAAACTAACCCCGGCTCGTCAAATATCCCCCCCGTAAAAAACTCTCCCCTAACCTGCCGCACACATCAAAAATAAATCTGCGTTGACATTCTTTACTTATATAGTTAAGTTTTATAGAAGAAAGTTGAGGATGTAAATGGGCAATAAACTGGGGGTAAAAATTTTCGTGTTTTTACTTGTGGTTATACTCTGTCAGGCAGGGTATGCCTTGGTGCGCCCTCCCTGCATGATGGAAGGCCCCCTCAGCATAACTGAGACAAAAAGCTGCTGTAGCCCTGCGGGGGAAATTTCCAACGACACTTGCCCCTGCTGCGCCGATGGCGGATGCAATAAGGCCCTTGAGAAAAACTCAAACGAGCTGGCTTTTAATGGCAAAGTTATGCCAAAAGTCACCTTCTACACGGTAGCCATAAGCGCTGCTTCACCTCCATCCATAAAGAAATACAGCCAACCCGTCACCAGCAAAGCCGAGATGGGGCAGCCTCCACCCAAGGTATTCATCCTCAACAGCTCATTTCTCTGCTGATCCGCCAGTTCAAACTCCGCAAAAAGTTTTAAAAGTCAAAGTGCGTCCGGGCGCCGGCATCCCCGGTAAACATTTAAAGTCCAACTTCCAGGGAGCTTTATCAAGATGAAGCTTAGAGATATAGCACTATTAAATATGAGAAGGCGTAAGGCGAAAGCAGCCTTCAGCCTGACAGGACTGATGATAGGCGTTGCCACTGTTGTAACGCTCATTACCCTGTTTGAGTCTGTCAGCCACAACATAATGCACAAGATGGAGAAGTACGGCGCCAATATAATGGTGGTGCCAAAGAGCCAGAACCTCTCCCTCAGCTATGGCGGCATCTCCCTGGGCGGGGTATCGCTAGAGACTCAGGAGATAAGCGAGAGTGACGTGGCGCGTATCCACGAAATTCCAAGCAGTGCGAACCTCGCGGCAGTGGGGCCGATGGTGCTCGGCGCCGTTCGTGTGGGGGAGAACGATGTCATGCTCGCCGGAGTCGACTTCCAGGTTTCGCGCACCCTCAAGCCTTGGTGGGAGCTCGGCGGCATACTGCCTCGCGTTGGTTCGCTTATAGTCGGCTCCACAGCCGCTGATATTTTATCACTCTCACCCGGAGACTCCCTTATGCTGAGAGGCAGCAGCCTCACCGTAGAGAGGGTCCTGGGCTCCACCGGCTCACAGGATGACCAGATAATCTTTACCGACACTCGCACCGCCCAGAGGATCCTCGGCAAAGATGGCAAGGTCTCCCTAATCGAGGTCGCCGCGCTATGCAGCGAGTGCCCCATAGAGAGCATCATCTCCGAGATTTCAACAAATCTGCCCAACGCCGAAGTAATGGCGATAAAGCAGGTTGTGCAGGGGCGCATGAACGCGATGAGCCACTTTGAGAACTTCCTCTACGGCATATCGATACTTGTCGTCCTCGTCGGGTGTCTGGTTGTCTTCGTAACGATGATGGGTAGCGTGCGTGAGCGCACCAGAGAGATTGGGATATTCCGCGCCATAGGCTTCAGGCGTTCGCACGTAATGCACATCGTCCTCTTCGAGGCTGCGGTTATCTCCCTAATCGCGGGCATCCTCGGCTACGGAGTAGGGATAGGGGCCTCTTGGCTTTCGCTGCCGCTCTTCACAGACGGACACGGCGCGGCGCTCTACCTCGATCCGCTCCTCGGCGGCGGCGCGGTTGTCTTTGCTGTGCTGCTAGGGCTCATCTCAAGCATATACCACGCGCTCATCGCTTCGCGGCTTGACCCCAACGAAGCGTTACGCGCGATATAAGGAATATAAAAATGATACAGATTAGCGCAAAGAACCTGAGCAAGAGTTACGGTGAAGGCGACGCGGCGGTTCACGCGGTTCGCGACATCAGCCTTGAGGTGGCGCGTGGTGAGTTCATCTCCATAATGGGAGAGTCGGGCTCGGGCAAGTCGACGCTGCTCTCCATGCTCGGCGCACTGAACAGCCCATCCACCGGTGAGTATGTGGTCGAGGATTTGAGGGTCTACAGCCTCGGCTCCGACCAGCGCGCGGACTTCAGGCGCGAGTTTATCGGTTTCGTCTTTCAGTCCTTCCACCTCGTGCCATACCTGTCGGTCATCGAGAACGTCATGCTGCCTCTAGTAACCACCAATAAATCGATGGCTGAAAAGCGCGCTTTGGCGCAATCCGCCCTTGAGCGTGTCGGCCTCGCAGATAAAGGGCCCCGCCTGCCAAGCCAGATATCAGGCGGAGAGGCGGAGCGCGTCGCGATAGCCAGGGCCATTGTAAATGAACCCCCCATCCTGATGGCGGACGAGCCGACGGGCAACCTCGACAGCGGCACCTCCAAGGAGATCATGTCCCTCTTGGAGAAGCTGAATGCGCAGGGGATGACAATCATCATGGTCACCCATAGCCTCGAGTGCGCAAAGAACGCGAGGAGAATCATAAAGATAGCGGATGGTAAAATTCTCGAAGACAAATCGACATGGACGAGTAACAGCGAGGTATGCGAGTGCGCCTCTTAAAGTCTTTGGGGTAGCCTTCCGGCAAGATGATTGATTGACAAAGCGGGCGGAACGCGAAAAGGCGTTTCGCCCTTTTTATTTAATACCGTTACAGTCAAAGCAGGTTTGACAGCGCCTTTTCCCCTGATACGCTATAGAGAAATTCATATCTTCGCACCGGGGAGAAGCTAAATGGCGCACCTTAGAGAAGCGCGCGAAGAGAGGAAAGAAAAGAGTAAAAAAGTCTTTCTTACCCCACTAATTAGGAGCGGAAGAGCGCCGCGGGACTACTTTGAGGAGCTTCTCTCCTTCGCGGGTGTATCAATTGGCGGCTCCCGCCCTTGGGATATGCACGTTAATGACCCAGGCCTCTTCGACAGGGTAGTCGCCAAAGGGTCGCTCGCCCTGGGAGAGGGGTATATGGAGGGGCAATGGGAGTGCGATTCACTTGACGGACTATTTCACCGGGTCCTATCAGCGCGGCTTGATGAGCGCGTGGGTAAATCATTTCGCGAACTCTGGATGCTCATCCGCTCACTTGCCACCAACGCCCAGAAGGGCCGCCGCGCCTACAAGGTCGGGGAGCATCACTACGATATCGGCAACGACTTCTACATGGGGATGCTCGATGTCCGCCTCGCCTACAGCTGCGGCTATTGGAGCGACGCCGAGAGCCTGGACGCCTCACAGGAAGCCAAACTCGATCTAATCTGCCGCAAAATAGACCTGAAGCCCGGCGATAAAGTACTCGATATCGGCTGCGGCTGGGGGAGCTTCGCCGGATACGCCGCCGAACACTACGGCGCCAAATTGGTCGGCATTACCGTATCCGCCGAGCAGGCAAAATATGCCAATGAGCGCTACAAAGAGCTGCCCGTGGAGGTTCGCCTACAGGACTACCGGCACCTCGCCGAACGCTTCGATCACATCGTCTCAGTCGGGATGTTTGAGCATGTTGGGCACAAAAATTACCGCACCTACATGGAACTCGCCGAGCGCTGCCTCAACGATGAGGGCAACTTCCTCCTCCACACAATAGGTAGGAATGTCTCCTCAAAATCCGTCGACCCATGGATAGAAAAGTATATCTTCCCGAACTCGCAGCTCCCCTCACCCGCGCAGATAACGGCTGCGGTCGAGGGGCTATTTTCAATCAGGGATTGGCATTCCTTCGGCAGGGACTACGACCCCACCCTGATGGCGTGGCACAAAAATTTTGAATGGAACTGGGATGATATCAAAGGCGGGCTCGACCAGAGGTTCAAAAGGATGTGGCGCTACTATCTCCTCTCCTGCGCAGGGTCATTTCGCGCCGACGACAACCAGCTCTGGCAGATACTGCTCTCCAAGCCGAGGAAAGGAGGCGAACACAAAAACGTGCGGTAAAATGAGGAGAAACAAAGCGTTTTGGAAGACGCTTACCTTAAAGGTATTTCATGAAAAAATGCCTAATGCCAATAATCCTCTTATTTCCGCTTACCCTCGCCGCCTGCGGTGATGAGTGCGAGCAGGACTACCTTCCGCCGATTGAGATAACGACAAGCCAAACCCCTTACACACTTAGCCAATACTCGACCGACTATGCAATCAGCGGAACCAGATGGGAAAACATTACTACTGAAGGATGCGGCTCAGGGATAGTGGAAAAAACCTATGAATGCTTTTTCCCAATTGGTTGCGGTAACTGGATGCACATAACAAACGAGGTTGAACTAACCTACGGCACAAACACCGTCTATATCTTTACCAAAAGCGATGGCTGCGAGTGGCGTGAAGACTACTTAATTACGCTTGAGTGATGATTGTCCAAGTGGCAAGAGGTTATTTATTCTTTGGTAAAATAAGGAATTCACGCCCCATGCAATCCCTCAATACATTCAACTGGTGGGCCATGCCCACTCTATAGAACTCGCTTTTTCCACATGCTGGAATTTTTTCTCTAACTTCTCATCATCCAACTTATTTATGCCGCATTTTCTTTAGGCGTCGGAGTTCTTTTTCTTTTTTGCGTTGCCACCATTCTTTTAGCTGTATTTCGCCTATTGGGCGGTCATCTTTGTCAATTTTGAAGCTGTTTCTGAACTCTCTCACCGTCTCCGGGTTGATTTTGAAGGCGATAAGCATGGTTATGACCATTGCGATGAGCGCGCCGAGCCCGGCAAGGGCCATGTCTTTTTGCGCGTCCCAAATGTCGCCCTGCGCGCCGAGGTAGGCTATCCCCGCTTCCGAGTTGACCATCTCCACCACTCCCCACTCGAAGAGCTCGAATATCGCGGAGAAGGCGAGGGTCAGCTCCACCGGCAGATAGTATGACCAGAAGCCTTTAGTGTGGCTTACGCGTATGTATACCTCCATTACGGGGTATGCGAGGAGGAAGCCGAAGGAGAAGTGCACCAGCCTGTCGTAGTAGTTGCGTGTGCCGTTGAGCATCTCTTGCAGGTCGAAGCCGAAGGGCACCTCGGCGTAGGTGTAGTGTGAGCCGATTACGTGGAGGCACATGAAGATGGTGATTAGGGTGTAGGAGATGTTGGAGAGGCGGAAGTAGAAGCCTAGCCCGACAATCACCGGTACGAAGATGAAGACGAGGTAATTTTCGAGGAGCCAGTCGTGTGGATATATTGGCTCAATCGCCGACCATGTCCATACGGCGAGAAAGATTATCGCCAGCGAGACCAGATACCAGTTTATGCGCCTTCCAACCATTTCTACCTCCTGGTGGTGATTGAGCTACCCTTAAAATTTATGCTCTCACTTCTTAAAGAGGCTGTCGTAAAGCTCGGGCGAATAGCCGATGTGGACGTCTTTTCCATCTATCAGGAGCGTTGGCACGCCGCCTCTTGGGTTTATTGTCTTCATTCGGTTGTATGCTTTGCGGTCGGTCTGTACGTTTAATTTTGTGTATTCAACTCCCAGGCGGTTTAGGTGGGCAAGCGCCCTTTTACAGTAGGGGCATGAGTTGGTGACGAAGATTTCAACACCGCTTACCTTGTCATTATTATTAGGCGAACCAAGAAACTTAACCCCCGTCTTAACACTCTCTGCCTTTACCCAAAGCTCGCGTTTGACTTTGAAATCATCCTCAACTTTGTAAGTCGTCAACCTCTTAGCCAAAAACGGCCTTCCTTCAAGCTGGGTGACCACCTTGCCGCGCTTGTTTATAAGGCTGAGCACTACGGCGAGGTTGGCGTCAACGAGCGATTCGTTAGCCACCTCACCCTTCCAATGGAGTTTTATAGAGTTCACCTTGTCATCGGTGACATCAAGGCTCTCTCGCTTTGCCGTAAATGAGGGCGAAGCTAATACGCTGGCCGCAATAAAAAGCGCTGTAATGGCGGATATAAGTACCCTCAACTTGGTTTCTCTCCTAATCGGTTAAATTATTCAGCCATCTCATGCTTCATTGGCGGGGGGCCTTCCCAAAGGGTGTTTCCGTTTACGGTGAGGCGAACGCCGTCAAAGTTTGCGCGTATGATATATTTGCCCTCCTCGAAGACCACCAAGCCCATCTCCTTTAACTCCTCGGCTTTTTGCGCTAAGGGGGAATTCGCCCCCTCTGGGATTATGGCAGTTACCGCCATATCGCCACGCACCTTGGAGAGCAAATCCTGCTGGTCGAAGATGTTGACGGAGCCATCCGGCTCAAAGGATACCACCGCGCCGCCCTCAATATCTCCGAGGGGCGATTTGGCGAAGACGTCCTTAACCTCTAGAACTGGACCGCCCTCAAGGATTATGGGGACGATGCGCATCATCTCGCCCATCATCACCGTCTGCACCGCGTCGGGATCGGCATCGGGCCCGAGCTCCGAAACACGTTCGCCAAGCTCGTTGAGCATTTTATAGGCCTCAAGGCTGACCCTCTTCAAACTAATTGTTCCCCCAAGCGGCCCGGACCGCTTACCGTCAGCGACAACCTCATCTAAATGCAAATTTCCTGTGGATGAAACCATCTCACCCTCAGTATCCGTATCTACCTTAAAGGCAAAGCCTTTCATGGTTGTTTCGCCGCTCTCATCCACAATACCCATTGAGGCGACCTTAATCTCAAAGGAGCCCTTCGGGGGGTACTCGGCGAAGACGCCATCGAAGGCAACATCGCTAATCAACAGCTTCGCGGCTTCATCCTCTATCTTCAGGTTCTGCAAAACACCTTTGTAGCTTACGGAGTTCCCCTCAAAGTTCGTAGAGTAAGTATTGGTAAAATCTCCCCAGGCAAATAGGGACTTCGCCTCCTCATCCTTGAACGAACCCGCGTCGGAGAGGCCCTCGCCCTCTATCAAGCCGCCAAAAGTTGCTATGCTGCGACTCACGTAGATAGGCGCGGTCTCTGAAAAATCGGGGAGAAAAAGCTCTGTATCAACCACACCCCAGCCGAATGAGGAGCTTTCGAGGCTGTGAAATTCTCCGGGGAAGGCAAAGGGGCCGTGGGTGATATGCGCCTTGAGGGTAAAATTGACCTCGCCCTCCTCCATAGTCTCGACAGCCTCGCCGCCATCCTCGGGGGAATCCTGCACCGTAGCCGCCGAGACCGTCGGGATAGAAACTCCCCACTCCACATCGCTAGAAAAAATACCTCTGGTGATGGAGATTGAGTCGATACTGAAAAGCTCATAGCTCGCATCGGGAGAAGCATGCTCTATGAGCGCCTTTTCAATCCTCATCCCGGCGTAGTAAGGCGCGCCAAATATAATCGCTAAAAGAAGAACAACTGCCGCTAAGGCCGCAAACTTTTTCATGGTTACTCCCTCCAAATGGCAAACAAGCGCCACAAAGACATAAAAAGGGGCGGGGCGGCCTCAAGAACCACTCCCGCCCCTTCTTCATTACAAGTGGGGAACAGGTTACACCTCCGCCACCGCGAAGGTCAAAGAATTCAAGCGCCGCTAACTAGCCGCCACCGACAAATGAGATGTAGAGGGCATAGCCTGACTTAATCTGATTGAGGGTAAGAATAAGCGCAACGGTATTAGCCGTACCATGGATAAGGGGGAGGATTTTACGCTTCTTTCGGTGCTTGTCGAGGATATAGCCCGTAACCGCTCCAACCAGGAAAAAAGAGATGGAAACAAGTCCGAGCAGCCCGTGAGAAAGCACCGGAGGCGTATATTCAAAATAGTGGGGGGTAATCGCGATACCCGCAACAGTGCCCAAAATCAAACCCACAATGGCAATACGGCCCACATAAACATGGCCCTTCCAATTGAAGCGCGTCTGATGGCCCAAATGGTTAGAGCGAAACCGCTGCGACCCGAGGATAAACGCCACCGCAGCCATCGCAATGAAAAAAACCTGCATAATCGGGTGAACTAGAATCATCGTATTCCCACCATGCCGTTAAAGTTCAAAAAAATCGCCATGGAGAAAATCTACCTGAATAAGGAAAAGACGCCAATCAAAAGGTCACTGACGCTGAGTACCATGTAGAGTTGGCATGGCCCACCCTTTAATTATGTAGCGGGTGCTTTCTTGCCCACGCTCCCACTTTTTTCAAAAAGGCAGTAGCCTTGTAGGTCGGATTGAATGAAATGAAATACGACTCAAGTTACTCTCTTTCAATGTGAAGCTCATCACCCCGCCTCCCCAATCGGCTGCATAGCCGTAGCTCTTTTTCTTTTGAGTTGTTCTCTGAAGAGAATAAATTGCCAAGTGGCACCCCCCGCCTGACGTGTGATTGGATTCACATTGCCCCACGGCTGGAGCTTTATTGCAAAATTGAGGTGAGTTTTACTTTGATTCAGTTGCTGTTTTTATGGCTGCGGCAAAAAAAGGCCGACTCTTTTGAGCCGGCCCTTTCTAGCTGGTTGATTTATTTGTTAGTAGCTGAATCTCAGCCCTATTGAGAATGAGGTTATGTCGATGTCGGAGCCGTCGATGATGTTGGCATACTCGACGTTCATTGAGAGCTGGTCTGTGATTATGTAATCGGTGCCGAAGCCGTAGCCGAGGTCCATTTCGCTTTCGTCGTCGCTTCCCGCGCTTACCTTGGCGCCGGTGACGCCGAAGAGGAAGTAGGGGACGAAGCGTTGCACGGGATATACCACTCTGCCATAAGCGCCGACGAGGTAGTCCACTTCGACCTTTACCCCATCTACCCTGTCGTCATCTATTCCAAGCCCCGCCCTAAGCTCCACGGCGAGGTTTGGGTGTACATACTGGCCTATGGTGCCGCTTATGTAGTCTATGTCTGCATCTGAGTTATGCGGAATCTCAAGGTCGAGGGTTGAATAGTTGAAGCCGAAGTAGGGTCCGCCGAGGGCGAAAGCCGGGGTGGAGAGTGCGATAGCGATTGCCGTCGCCGCTATGAATTTCAGGATACGCATTGTCACCTCATTTGATTGTTACCCCCCAAAAGGGGATGGTAAAACGTTTTTTTCGCGACCTCGACACAGCCGCGCCCTTAATTGGTACACTTGTTTGACCCTGTCGGCAAGTGCTTTAGAGCTATTTTTTTACAATTGGTTTCCCCCCGCGCCATCTAGCGGATTGACGCCGGGAGGCCGTCCTGATAGGGTGCAATGCTCAACTTTTTCAAACCTTAGAGGAAAGATAATGCCCAAGCTGGAGATTCGGGAGGAGCGCTGCAAAAGCTGCGGCCTGTGCATCGAGTTTTGCCCCAAGGGGTGCCTCGAAATAACCGACCGTTTTAACCCCTCGGGGTACAACCCCGTCGGTTGGATGAACACGGAAGAATGCACCGGCTGCGCCATCTGCGCGCGCATGTGTCCCGACGTCGTAATCGAAGTTTTCAAGTGAGCAGGAATCAGCCATGACCAAATCCTTTGAGAAGGGCAATGTCGCCATTGCTAAGGCGGCGGTGAGCGCAGGGTGCCTCTACTATTTCGGCTACCCCATCACCCCGCAGTCCGACATCCCTGAATATTTAAGCGGAGTCCTCCCCGGCCTCGGCGGGCAGTTTGTACAGGCGGAGAGCGAAGTTGCCTCCATCAACATGCTGCTTGGCGCAGGCTCCACAGGTAAGCGCGCCATGACCTCCTCCTCCTCGCCGGGCATAAGCTTGAAGCAGGAGGGGATAAGTTACATGGCGGGCTCGGAGATACCGGGCGTCATCGTCAACATCCAGCGCTCAGGCCCAGGCCTCGGCGGCATCTCCGCGAGCCAGGGTGACTACTTCCAGTCCACCCGAGGCGGCGGCCACGGCGACTACCGCACCATTGTCCTCGCCCCCGCCACGGTGCAGGAGATGTATGACCTCACTATCTTGGCCTTCGACCTCTCCGACAAGTATCGAATCCCCTCGATGATCCTGGCTGACGCCATGCTCGGTCAGATGAAGGAGCCCCTAGACGAGTGGAAGCCGGAGCTCGGCATCGATTACGGCCACTCAGAGTGGATTCTCACCGGCGCCAAAGGCCGGGAGCGTCGCAGAGTGAAGTCTCTCTACCTGGGTGACGGCGATTTGGCGGAACACAACTGGCGCCTCGCCGAAAAGCATAAGCGAATAGCTGAAAACGAAACCCGTGCCAGCGTCGATATACCCGAGGACGCAGAGCTTGTGGTTACCGCCTTCGGCTCTGCGGCTCGCATCGCCCGTACCGCGGTTGACCGCGCGCGCGAAGAGGGCCACTCCGTCGGCATGCTGCGCCCCATTACCCTCTGGCCCTTCCCCGCAGAGGAGTTCGTCAAGGTCGGAGAGAAGGGCACGCCGATACTGGCTGTAGAGCTAAACACCGGGCAGATGGTGGAGGACGTGGAGATAGCGGTGAAGGGAGCCAGCAAGGTATCCTTCTGCGGCTACCCGCCGGGCTACCTCCCCTCACCCGATGAGATCTACGAGAAGATTATGGAAATATTAAAGGGGGAGGAGAATTAAGATGAAACAGGTATTCGGCCGCCCCGAATCTTTGGTGGACGTTGCGAGCCATTTCTGCCCCGGCTGCCACCACGGCACAATACACCGTCTAGTCGCCGAAGCGATTGACCACTATGGCGTCCGTGAAGAGACAATCGGCGCCGCTTCAGTCGGCTGCTCAGTCTTCATGTACGATTACTTCGACATAGACGTCGTCGAATCCCCCCACGGCCGCTCACCAGCCGTCGCCACCGGCGTGAAGCGCTCCAACCCAGAGAAGTTCGTCCTCCTATACCAGGGTGACGGCGACCTCGCGGCGATTGGCACCGCAGAGATCATCCACGCGGCGAACCGCGGCGAGCCCCTCACAGTCATCTTCGTAAACAACACCGTCTACGGGATGACCGGCGGTCAGATGGCACCGACGACGATGCTGGGTCAGCGCACTACCACAAGCCCCTACGGCAGGGAGTTCAGCCAGGACGGTTACCCCATCAAGATCACCGAGATGCTGGCGCAGCTTGAAGGCGTAGCATACGCGGCGCGAGTAGCGGTGGATACTCCCGCGCACCTTGCCAAAGCTAAAAAGGCAATCTTCGCGGCCTTTGAGGCGCAGGTAGAAAAACGCGGAATGGGGATGGTGGAGATACTCTCCTCCTGCCCGACCAACTGGGGCATGAACGCTATAGAAGCCAACAAGCGTATTGAAACAGAGATGATTCCCTACTTCCCCCTTGGCGTATTCAAGGAGCGGAAAGGGTCGGATTTCTTCTAAAGAGGCATTAATATGAATTACGCCAGCATAATGGCAGGTTTCGGCGGGCAGGGTATTCTGATGATAGGCAACCTGCTCTCCATCGGCGCGCTGGAGCAGGGCCTTGGGTGTACCTACTTCCCCTCCTACGGTGTTGAGATGCGCGGCGGCACTGCAAACTGCACCGTTACCATCTCCGACAAGGAGGTTGGGAGCCCCGTCACCGCGCGCCCCGACGGAGTGATTGCGATGAACGGCCCCTCCGTGGATAAGTTCGGCCCACGCGTTAAAGAGGGCGGCTTTCTCCTTATCAACACGGATATGGCGCAGGATGAGAAATTCTCAAAAGATGGCGTCAATGTACTCAGGATCGGGTGCAACACAATCGCCACAGAGCTGGGCAACCCCAAGCTCGCCTCTATGGTTGCGCTTGGTGCCTTCGTGGAGAAGACGGGCATCGTCACTATCGACTCGCTGGTTCAGGCGTTGCCCAGAGTACTGCCGGAGAAGGCCCACAAGCTTATACCTCTCAATGAGAAGGCGCTAAAAGCGGGAGCCAAATACGCAGCTGAGAATTAAGGGAGGCAGTCAGATGAGCGAAGAGAAGACCCTATCGGTAGGCGAGAAGATAAAAGAGGTGCGTGAAGCAAAGGGCCTCACCCTGCAGGAGCTTGCCGAAAAGTCAGGCTACACCTCAGCCCTCGTCAACCAGATTGAGAACCACCTTGAATCTCCCCCCCTTGGCGCGCTGGGCAAGATAGCGCACGCCCTCGGCGTTGATATCGGAGAGCTGTGGGGCGACCACGGCGATGCGCCCTATGCAATCGCGAGGAAGAAGGATCGCCGCCCGGTGAACCGCTTCGCCTCCAAAGAGGGCGTCTCCTACGGCTACAGCTATGAATCCCTCGGCATGGGGATGGGCAGCCGCCACATAGAGCCCTTCATCGTTACCCTTGAGCCACCCACGGTAAACAAAACCAAACCCTCCTGCCACGAGGGCGAGGAGTTCCTATACGTCCTAAATGGGAAGCTGGAGATTGAGCTCGACGGACACAAGGACATACTTGAGCCCGGCGACTCCATCCAATACTCCGCGAAGGTGCCCCACAGCCTCTCCGCAGTTGATGGCAAGACCGCGCAGCTTCTAGCGGTGGTCTGGTCACAGGAGCAGCACAGGGAAGATGGCTAAAGAGTTCGACCTTTCGGTCAAGGTCGGGGCTCTTGAGCTGAAAAATCCGCTCATAGCAGCCTCCGGCACCTTCGGCTACGGCAGCGAGTTCGCCGATTTCGTCGATCCGTCCAGCTACGGCGCTATCGCGGTAAAGGGTCTATCCCTCAACCCCAAAGAGGGCAATCCGATGCCGCGCATCGTCGAGACCTCTGCCGGGATGCTAAACGCCATCGGCCTTGAGAATGTCGGGCTAAGGCGCTTCATCGAAGAGAAGCTGGATTATCTTCGCACCCTCGACACCAAGGTTATAGCCAACTTCTTCGGCAATACCGTTGAGGACTATGCGGCGATGGCCTCCTGTCTCTCTGAGGTGGAGGGTATCCACGCCCTTGAGATGAATATCTCCTGCCCGAACGTAAAGGCGGGAGGGATAGCCTTCGGTACGGACCCCCTCCTCGCCGCAGAGGTGGTGGGTGCTGCGAAAAAAGCCGCAAACCTGCCCCTCATAGTAAAGCTTTCTCCAAATGTCACAGACATAAAGGTGCTAGCCCGCGCTGTTGAGGAGGCGGGAGCCGACGCTATCTCCCTTATCAACACCATTACAGGCATGGCGGTAAATCTAGACCGGCAAACTCCGGCCCTAGCCAACGTCACCGGTGGGCTCTCCGGCCCTGCGATAAAGCCGGTGGCGCTGAGAATGACATGGGAGGCGCTCTCAGCCGTCAAAATTCCGGTTATTGGCCTCGGCGGAATCGTAACGGGCGAGGATGCCCTTGAATTCTTATGTCTAGGGGCATGCGCAGTCCAGATAGGCACTGCAAATTTCATCAAACCCTTATCAGTCCTTGATATTCTCTCCGAAATAGAGCACTATCTCACCGCTAAAGGAATTGGGAGGGTCACTGATTTCATCGGCACCTTCCGAATTCCCTGAAAAAGCAGCCCTCCTCCCCGCGTTTTTATGACGTCGGGGCTTCTTGCGTTAAGATAAAAGGCTTCAAAGATGGCTAATGTACTCCGATATCTATTTAGCAACGTCCGATCATCGACCGTGACGAGGTCTATAATTCTCGCGGCATCGGTAGGCGTCGTCGCTGGATTCGGAGCCATCGCCTTTTACTTCGGGGCAAACACAGTCACCGAAATATTTCTCACTAAAGCCGCCGGATATACGCCACCCGAGGAGGGCGCGGCCGTTAGCCACTTCCCTGAAATCATAAATTCCCTCCACATGTCCTTTGAGTGGTGGCTCTGTCTAATCCCTATAATAGGCGGCCTGGTCTCAGGCTTTTTAGTAACAAAATTCGCCCCCGAAGCTGAGGGCCATGGCACCGACGCCGCGATTGACGCTTTCCACAATAAGGCGGGCGTTATCCGCGCTAGGGTGCCGGTGATCAAAACCCTCGCCTCCATAGCTACGATAGGCACCGGCGGCTCGGCTGGCCGCGAAGGTCCGATAGCGCAGATTGGCGCTGGTTTCGGATCATTCCTAGCAACTAAGCTGGGCCTCTCCAACGCCGACAGACGCGTCCTCCTGCTCGCTGGAATGGCGGGGGGCATAGGGGCGACCTTCAGAAGCCCATTGGGCGGAGCGCTATTTGCCGTCGAAGTACTCTACCGTGACACTGAGTTTGAGCATGAGGGGCTCATCGCCTGCATCATCTCATCGATCGTCGCATACTCTATATTCGGCGTAATCACCGGCTGGGAGCCGCTTCTGGCAACGCCGAACTTCCACTTCCGTGATCCAAGGGAGCTTATCTTCTACGGCGTCATGGGGGTATGCCTCGCTGCCCTGGGTGTCTTTTACAGCAAATTCTTCTACGGTATGAGGGACCTTTTCAGGAAGCTCCCCCTGCCCGAGATGGCGAAACCCGCTGTTGGCGCTTTCGCGCTCGGCCTGCTGGCCTTGGCAGTTCCTCAGGTGATGGGCTCCGGCTACGGCTGGGTGCAGGCGGCCCTCTACGGCAAGGTCGCCCTCTGGGTCATGCTGGTTATAGCCCTTGCAAAGATAGTAGCCACCTCGCTGACCATCTCCTCCGGCGGCTCAGGCGGCGTATTCGCCCCCTCGCTGGTAATCGGCGCCATGCTCGGCGGCGCCTTCGGCGCGGGCGCAAGCGCGCTCTTTCCAGCCATCGCGGGAGACCCTCGCGCCTACGTCCTTCTGGGTATGGCGGGCTTTTTCGCGGGCGTCTCCAAGACCCCAATCGCGACCCTAATAATGGTGAGCGAGCTCACCGGCAACTATGGCCTCCTGGCGCCGCTGATGCTTATATGCACCCTCGCCATGCTTGCCTGGCGAAAATCCAGCATCTATGAGAAGCAGGTAACCTCCCGCATGGAGTCTAAAGCCCACCTCGGGGATTTCGTCGTTGACGTGATGGAGGGCATAACCGTAGGTGATCTCAGGGACACAGGGTTGCCCCCGACCCTTATACCAGATGACACTACCTTGACAGAGGTAATGCAGCTGATAGCTCAAGCCGAGGGCGCCTACTACCATACGGTTGATGATGAGGGCAAATGCACCGGAGTTTTCTCGGTAAACGACATCCGGCGAATTCTCGATGAGGACATTCCCCCAGGGCTCGTGATCGCCCGGGATATAGCTCAGACGAAGATTGTCTACACTACCCCCGGTGAGCTGCTTTCAAATGCGCTCAAAAAGCTCTCCGGGCGTGGACTTGAGGAGCTGCCCGTGATGGACCCTGCCAACCCTGGCAAGGTGCTTTACATGATTACCCGCCGCTCCGCGCTGGCGAGGTACACCTCTGAGCTTGAAAAGAAGAGAGGCATATACTCCGACTAAAGGTTGCAGATAGATATCTCTCGCCTATCATCCACCCTTACCCCGGTAACGTGGCAGACGAAGGGTAAAGACGCATTGGTCTTCATCCTGCTCGGCGACCACCTCTCCCCCCATATTAGCGACCAACCGCTTGACGATGCCCAGCCCTCTGCCCGTCGTAACCTCGGCGGTCCTTAGGCGGCTTAGGATATATTCGGGCAGCTCTCCGGTGTTTGATATCTTTATCACCGCTGTATCCCTCTCCACCGAAATAGAGGTTGAGAGCTCCCCTCCCGCAGCGCCAATCGCCTTTGTTGCGTTGTTAAAGAGGTTGTCGAGCACGCGCTCGATCGCAATTTGGGGCGCCAATATCTTCACCCCTCCGCAATCAAGCCCCTCGGCGCTTAGCTTTATGTTCGTAAGCCCCTGCTCCCCTAAGGCCTCCCTGTTAATTTTAAAGCGGTCGCGCACTACGGCGCATAGGTCAACGGGCTCCAGCCGCGCCACAGGGTAGAGGCTCATCGCCATCTCTTGTAGGCGCACCCCCTCCTTTATGATTATATCCAGGTAGGCTAAGAACTTCTCTGAGTTCTCACCACGCTCCGCCATCTTCTTGACCCTACGCCCAAAGCCGGCCACAGCTATGGCGGGGTTCTTAAAATCGTGGAGGATATCGTCGAGTTTTTCGATTTCCAGGGCCTGGGTCAGCTCTTTGCCGAAAAAAGTGAGCACCTCGATATCACCGGTGGAGAAGATGCGCTTTTTTTCCAGCGCGTCAAAGACCAGGAGATAGCTGACCCGCCTGTCAGTCGATATAGGTATATAGAGGATTGAATGGATGCCGTGCTGCTCCGAGAATTTCTTCATGGAGGGCGTCAAGAGGCTGGACTCGGCGGGATTTTTAATTAAAAGATAATTCTCGTGGAAGCGCTCATTTTCAAAGTCACCGGCCAAGCCATCGCGGTTGATTGCCGCGCCAAGGTAAGGGTGATCTGACAATTTGAAATTCTTGCCAATTGAATGATAACTGCCGCTCTCCGGCCAACCCGCCTCCAATAGCGCCTCACGACCATCCTCGGAGATTGAAAAGAGCGAGCATGACTGCACCCTTATTATATCGGCAAGCTCTTCAACCATAAGGCTGAAGAGGTCCTTCATCTTTACGCCCTTCTCAATGGATATCTTTGAAAAAACCTTCTCGACAATCCACTCTTTTTTCTGCGCCACACGGTGCATATTCAGTATGCGCCTTCTAGCCAGCACCTCGCCGACGCGCCCCGCCATCATCTCGGCGACCTTTACGATAAGGGGGTTAAAGTCCGGGCAGTGGTCGAAGAATATGAGGAGCGCGCCCCTTATGTCCTCCTCTATATCCCGGGTGCTCCGTATCGTGATGGGAAGGCCGAAGGTCATCGTGCCCGTATGCTCCGGGACGCAATCTGATATTATGGGGAGGCCGCGCTCTATAACCTCAAGAGACACCTCCTCCTCATAACCTTTGGCGGCATCTGGAATCGACCCTATAAAGCGGTAGGAGAAAAAGCGCCTTAGCTTGCCCGTGCCCTGCTCTTTAAAGAGCCCTGTAGCGCCGCTCGCGCCGAAACTCTCGACAAATATCTGCGCGGCGTCGTAAGCTATGGACTTCCAGGATTGATCGTGCTCGATTGAGCCGAGTCTTGAGTGGATGGCGAGGACCTCCTCGAAGACATGGGCGGCGTTTTTGCCCAGACTTTCCCCAAGGAGGTCGAATAATGTCTCCTTAACTTGAGTCCTGCTGCTCTCCGGGGGCCCGCTTTCTCGCCTCATAGGTTATAGATTTACCTCCCATAGCGTGAATACGCAATAACAATCAGGAGTTTAGCTTGGATCGTTTAGCGAACTTTCTCTTCGAGGTCGGGATGTTAAAGCGTACACCCCGCACCGGCTGGCAATTTCTGGGCTCCGGCACCGAATCGGTAGCCGAGCATATCTTCCGCACCGCAATGATAGCCTTTTCCCTGGCCTCAGAGCGCGATGATGTGGACCGCGACAAGGTGCTCAGGATGGCCCTCTTCCACGACCTTGCCGAGGCGCGCACCGGCGACCTCAACTATATGAATCAAAAGTATGTAAAGGCGGATGAGGAGCGCGCCGCCGCAGACATGGCGGAGGGGCTCCCCTTCGGTGAAGATATTGTCGACCTCTTCGATGAGTTTCGCGCCCAGAAAAGCACTGAAGCCATACTGGTTAAGGACGCGGACAATATAGAGATGCTCCTCCAGCTAAAGGAGCACCACGACGTTGGAAACAAAAACGCCGACGAGTGGATACCCTTCACCGTAAAGAGGATCAAAACCGAGCGCGCCAGAGAGCTTGCCGAAGCGATAGTAAATGGCGACTCATCGGCTTGGTGGTTCGACAAGGGAACCGACTGGTGGGTTAAGGGCGGTAAAACTTAACCCGGCCTTTTTTGCTTCACCTCTTTTTTGGAATTAACCTTGTTGTCGCTATCGCTACCGCTGCCATAGCGGCAGCCATCATGTAACTGGTTGAGAAAGAGCCTGAGGCATCGGCGAGCATTCCAGCGACCGATGGGCCTACCACCTGCCCCACGCCAAAGAAGAGGGTTATGGTGCCAAAGGCCATAGCCGCCCGCTGCGGCCCCATGTAGTCTCCGACAGCAGCGCCCATAATTCCGGGAATAGCCCAGCAGACAAAACCGTAGAGCCCCACTGAGAGGTAGATGCTCCACATGCCTCCATGGAAAGCCATGAGGAGATAACTTGCCATCTGGAAGGTGAAGACCGCCGCCAGCCCCTCGCGCCTACCCAGCTTATCGCTCAAGGCACCGAAGACCGGGCCTGAAAAGAGGCTGAACGCCCCGATCCACATCCATGTCTTACCCGCCACCGCCTCAGACAGGCCAACCTCATTTACCAAAGTCGTTACGATAAAGGTAGCGTAGATAACGTAGGTGTAGCCGAAGAGGAAGTAAAGGGTGCCGAGGAGGAGTATCGCCCTCTCCGGGGCAAGCTCTCTGCCACCGGCCTTCTCTTCAGATGGAGGCGGGTCCACACCAAGGGGCTCCTGGCCGACCTCCGCTGGGTCATTCCTAAGAAAGGTAAGAGCTATAATAGTTGTGACGATGCTCGCCAAGCCCAATATGAGCCAGTTGCTCCGCCAACCCTCTACCCCCAACGCGCTGTTGACAAGTGGTATCAACCACCCGGAGATAATTATACCGATGCCGCTGCCGGTGACTATAAACCCCGAAGCTCTTCCCCGGTGGCTGCGCCTGAACCAGTGTGGAATCAAAGCCATTATCGGGACGTTGGCGGTGCCTGTTCCAATTCCCGTCACTATGTAAGCGATAAAGACCTGCCAGAAACCCTCAGCGCGGGAGACCGCCATCATCATAAGGGAGCAGGTCAAAGCTCCGGTTACAATCAGCTTTCTCGCGCCGAATTTAGTGTATAGCCTGCCGCTGAGGATAACCGCGATGAGGTAGCCGATAAAGTTGCCCGTGCTTATGAAGCCCATCTCGGAGTAGGAGAGCCCAAGAGACTCGCCCATCGCGGGGAGAATCATCCCAAGCGCAAAGCGGGCAAAACCCAGGCAGGAGATTACCGTTAGAATCCCCGTCGCGACGATCACCCAGCCGTAATGAAATCTTCCTCGCAAAGCCACCCCTTGTCGTAATCTAAACTTTTGCCGAAAACCCCTTCTAGAACTCCTCTTCCGCCGCCTTAACACGCTTTGCGAGGGCCCTGATGAAGGAGGGCCGCGCATTGAGCGCAGGAGCCCGCCTGAAGCGTTTCATCCCAGCCTCAAGGGCCAGCTCCCGGTACTCCACGTCAATCTCCTGAAGGGTCTCTATATGGTCTGAGACGAAGCTGACGGCGAGCACGGTGAGGTCTTCCACACCATCCCCGGCAAGTTCTTTAATCATTTCGTCCGTATAGGGTTCAAGCCACTTCACCGGGCCTGTGCGTGATTGGAATGATAGTTTGTTCGGCTTGCCGGGGAAGCGCTCCATAACCGCCGCCACAGTTCGCTCGACCTGCGCAAGGTATGGGTCTCCCTCCTTGATGAGCCGCTCAGGCAAACCATGAGCCGAGAAGAGAATCGTCGTCTCCCCACCCTCCGGCATCGCCTCCTTAAGCGTCTCTGCAAGCGCTTCAACGTAGGGCGGAAAATCCTCCCATGAGGTAACGGTGACCCGTGGCAAGCCTACTGCTCCAGCTGCTTTAAGGGCTACGTCAAGGTCGGTTAAGCTGGTGCCCGTGGTTGCACGGCTATAGTGAGGGTATAAGGGCAGCACGACAAGGCGTTCGGCGCCCCACTCCTTAACCTCCCGCACCGCCTCATCCGCTCTGGGGTTCCAGTAGCGCATCGCAACAACCACTCGGTAATCATCGCCCAGCTCCTCGCCAAGGAGGCGGGCCTGCTCCGCGGTTATCCTGCACTGTGGCGACTCGCCGCCCATTGCCTCATATAGGGGCGCTACCTTGACAGCCCTTTTTTTACTTATGAAACGGGCCAGGGGTTTTTGGAGGATAAAAGAGAGGGGAAAGCGGAGGATCTCCGGGTCGGAGAAGAGGTTTTCAAGGAATGGCTGTATCGCCTCTATCGAGTCGGGACCGCCCATATTGAGGAGTATAACGCCAGTCTTCATAAGTTGCTCCCCATCAGGGCATGCCGCCCATGTGAAAGGCGAGGGAAAGCCCGCCGCTAGTAAAGTCAATACACTCCGACGCTCCGTTAGGGAGATTATAAACACCACGCCGCAGCGCTATTACACCCCATCGCCAACCTTTGAAGGGACCGGCAAGAAGATGGGTTATCTTACCATAAACTTCCCCGGGTCTGCCCAGCCTGACTCCATAGGGAGGATTTGCAATGAGCACTCCCCGCGACCCTGAGGGCGGCTTTAAAGACTCCATATCTTCTTGGGATATCTCAAGCATTTCACCAACCCCGGCGCTTACAGCGCTGGCCCTCGCGAGGGCTACGGCATCCGATGAAATGTCGTTTATGAGTATGGGAGCCCGGAGCTTCTTAGAAGCGCCCTTTAGCGCCTTCTCCTTTAAGCCGGACCACCCTTCGGAGTCAAAGGAGGGCAGCGTCTCAAAGGCGAAGGAGCGCCCAAGGCCCGGCGCCAGCCCCAAGGAGATCATCGCCCCCTCTACCCCGAAGGTACCGCTGCCGCAGCAGGGGTCAAGGAGCGGGCGGGAGCCGTCATAGCCAGCCGCTAGGAGGAGCCCTGCGGCGATATTCTCCCTAAGCGGTGCATCACCGGCAAGCACACGGTACCCCCTACGGTGAAGGTGCTCGCCGCTGGTGTCCAGGGATATTAGGCATTTGTCGCCGGAGATGCGCATTAAGAGGTTGGCTCCCTCCCCCGTCCCAAGACCTGTAGCTTCCCGAAATATCTCTTCTAGTTTGCCGGTATGGTAGAGGCGGGTCTTTCTGGTGGAGATGGAGATGGAGGCTCCCTTGGAGGGGTCTAACCAACCCTCCCACGCTATGCGGGAGAGGCCCCTGGAGAGCTCCTTAAAGGAGTGGGCTGCGAGACGGGCGACCCTTACGAGGATCCGTCCCGCAACCCTTGAGCTTAGATTTATTCCATATACCTCGCGCCAACCGCCCATGAATGCTACGCCCCCAACGGTAAGCTGGAGGGCTCTCACCCCAAGCGTCGAGAGTTCATCCTTAAGCACCCCCTCCAAACCGGGGGGCGCCACGACGAACCCTTCGAGGCGCGCCATATGCTACTTGCCGCGCTTCTCGATATGCGCCATTAGACCGCCATCTTCAATTAGCTGCTGCATGAAGGGGGGAATGGGCGCAACGTTGAACTCTATTCCCTTCGTGATGTTTCTTATGACGCCGTTGTCGGCGTCGACCTCGATCACGTCACCCTCATCGCACTTGTCGTAGGCCTCCTCCGACTCGAAGATGGGGAGCCCCATATTGAAGGAGTTTCTGTAAAAGATCCTCGCGAATGATTTGGCGACGACGCAAGAGACCTTTGCGCCCTTGATGGAGATGGGCGCGTGCTCGCGGCTGGAGCCGCAGCCGAAGTTCTTATCCGCCAATATGATATCGCCGGGGCTAACCTTGTTTACGAACTCCGGGTCGGCGTCCTCCATGCAGTGCTTTGCAAGCTCCTCCGGGTCGGAGGTGTTGAGGTAGCGCGCGGGGATTATGGCGTCGGTATCTATATCCGCGCCGAATTTCCAAACTTTACCCGTGAACTTCATCTATGCCACCTCCTCGGGCGAAGCGATTACGCCCTTCACCGCTGTCGCCGCCGCCACAGCGGGGCTCGCAAGGTAAACCTCGGAGTCCGGGCTGCCCATGCGGCCCACGAAGTTTCTGTTGGTCGTCGCAAGGGAGCGCTCTCCCGCTGCGAGGATGCCGGTGTGTCCGCCAAGGCAGGGGCCGCAAGTTGGGGTGGAGATAGCCGCGCCCGCGTCGAGGAAGATGTCGAAAAGCCCCTCCTCCATCGCCTGCCGATAAATCTGCTGGGTGGCGGGTATGACGATGAGGCGTAGATATTTCGCTACCTTCTTGCCTTTCAGGACAGCGGCCGCTTTTCTAAGGTCGCTTATCCTGCCGTTAGTGCAAGAACCGATAACCACCTGGTCGATAGCTACATTGCCAGCCTCTTCGACAGCGCGGGTATTGGAGGGCAGGTGCGGGAAGGCTACCTGGGGGCTCAGCTTGGAGCAGTCTATCTCGATTACATCGGAGTAGACCGCATCAGCGTCGGAGGCGTAATAGACAGGCGGGCGCTTCATCCGCCCCTCCACATAAGCCTTTGTTATTGCATCAGGCGCGATGATGCCGTTCTTGCCGCCCGCCTCGATAGCCATGTTCGCCATCGTGAAGCGGTCATCCATCGGGAGAGAGTCGATCACCGGGCCGGTGAACTCCATTGAACGGTATAGCGCGCCGTCAACACCGATCTTACCGATGGTGTAGAGGATCAAGTCCTTACCGTCCACCCACTTTGGGAGCTTGCCGGTGTATACGAACTTCATGGACTCCGGCACCTTGAACCACGTCTCTCCTGTGACCATCGCCGCAGCCAGGTCAGTGGAGCCGACGCCGGTGGAGAAAGCGCCGAGCGCCCCGTAGGTGCAGGTGTGGCTGTCCGCGCCGATTATCACATCACCGGGGGTAACGATACCCTGCTCAGGCAGGAGCGCGTGCTCAACGCCCATCTCGCCGGTCTCGAAGTAATTTTCGATATCCTGCTCCTTGGCGAAGTCGCGGAGTATCTTGCACTGCTCGGCGCTGGCGATGTCCTTATTGGGTGCGAAGTGGTCGGGTACGAGGGCAACGCGACCCTTGTCGAAGACCTTTTTCGCGCCAGCGCGCTTAAATTCCTTTATCGCGATTGGAGCGGTGATGTCGTTTCCGAGGGCTATATCAACTTTTACGCTGATTATCTCCCCGGGCTCAACCCCCTCTACTCCGGCATGTTTTGCGAGAATCTTCTCGCTTATAGTCATACCCATTTTACGGATACCTCGAGGCCCTACATGTGGGCCATGAATGTTTTTTGTTTTCTGTGCTCAAGCTTGTTGAGCGCCCGTACAAAGGCCTTCGCAGAGGCAACAATGATATCGGTGTCCGAAGCCTGCCCGTTGGACATGACGCCGCTCTCCTCAATTCTTACGGAGACCTCCGCCTGAGCGTCGGTGCCGCCTGTAATAGCCGCGATATTGAAGGACTCCAGCCTCGGCTTTTTGCCGGTGAGCTTTTTGATGACCGAGAAGACGGCATCGACGGGGCCATCGCCAAACTCAGCTTCCTGCCTGACCACGCCGTCAACCTCCATCTGAACCGTAGCCGTCGGCACGGTTACAGTACCGGAGGTCACGTTAAGGTAGACCAGGCGGAAGCGGTCGGGGAGCCTCAATATCCGCTCGGCGATTATCGCCTCGATATCCTCGTCGTAGATAGTCTTCTTCTTGTCGGCAAGCTCCTTTAACGCCGAGAAGGCAACTTCAAGCTGCTCCTTTTCGAGGTCGTAGCCGAGACGCTTAATCTTGTCTATAAAGGCGTGCCTGCCGGAGTGCTTTCCAAGGACGAGGTCATTGGTCGCTATGCCCACCGACTCGGGGGTCATTATCTCGTAGGTGGACTTGTCCTTTAAGACGCCGTCCTGGTGGATGCCCGCCTCGTGTGCAAAGGCGTTGGCGCCAACTATAGCCTTGTTGGGCTGCACGGGGAGGCCGGTTATGTTGGAGACAAGCCTTGACGCCGGGTAGAGATACTCGGTGTTTATCTTTGTCTCCATCTCAAGGAGCGCCGGGCGCACCTTCATCGCCATTACCACCTCCTCAAGGGAGGTGTTCCCCGCGCGCTCGCCGATGCCGTTTATCGTACACTCAACCTGCCGCGCGCCTGCCTGGAGGGCGACTATCGAGTTGGCGGTGGCTAGCCCAAGGTCGTTGTGGCAGTGCACCGAAACCACCGCCTTGTCGATGTTGGGGACGCGGTTCATTATCTCGGCAATCGTCTGCCCCCATTGGTTGGGGATAGCGTAACCCACAGTATCGGGGATATTTACCGTCTTCGCCCCTGCGTCGATGACCGCCTCGATGATGCGGCAAAGGTAATCGACGTCGCTCCTGACCGCATCCTCCGCCGACCACTCGACGTTGGATGTGTACTTGACAGCGTGCTTCACCGACTCCACTGCCTGCTCAAAGACCTGATCGGGGGTGAGCTTGAGCTTGTGCTTCATGTGGATGGGCGAGGTCGCTATAAAGGTGTGTATGCGGGGGTCCGCACCACCCTTAAGCGCCTCCCACGCCCTGTCGATATCCTCAAAGGAGGCGCGCGCAAGGCCCGCCACCTGAAGACCCCTCACCTTGTCGGCGATGAGCTTCACGCTCTCAAAATCACCGGGCGAGGATATTGGGAAACCCGCCTCGATAATGTCGACGCCGAGCCTTTCGAGCATCTGCGCCATGCGCAGCTTCTCTTCGACGTTCATTGATGCGCCGGGGGATTGCTCCCCGTCGCGCAAGGTCGTATCAAATATATATACTCGTTCCATTTTATCTTCTTCTCCGTTCCGTCGGAGACGTTCCTTTCGGTAGGGCCTAGTTCTTCGACTTGTCCACGAGGCGGCCCTCGGAGAGCCAGGGCATCATGGAGCGCAGCCTTGCGCCGACCTCCTCGATCTGGTGTTCCTCGCCGCGACGCCTGAGAGCCTTGAAGCCGGCGCAGCCGGACTGGTTCTCAAGTATCCACTCGCGCGCGAAGGCGCCGGTCTGGATCTCGTCGAGGATCTTTTTCATCTCCGCCTTTACGGCGGGGGTGATTACGCGGGGGCCGCGTGTAAGGTCGCCATACTCGGCGGTGTTGGACACCGAGTAGCGCATGTTGGCCATCCCGCCCTCGTAGAGCAGGTCAACGATGAGCTTTGTCTCGTGAAGGCACTCGAAGTAAGCCATCTCGGGTGCGTAGCCCGCCTCTACCAGGGTCTCGAAGCCAGCCTGGATAAGCGCGGAGACGCCGCCGCAGAGGACAGCCTGTTCGCCGAAGAGGTCCGTTTCCGTCTCCTCTTTAAAAGTAGTTTCGATTACGCCCGCGCGGCCTCCGCCTACGCCTGCCGCGTAGGCCAGGGCGAGGTCGCGGGTCTTGCCGGAGGAGTCCTGCGCCACTGCGATCAAGCAGGGGACGCCGCCTCCCTTGACGTATTCCGAGCGCACCAGATGGCCGGGGCCCTTGGGCGCGCACATGAAGATATCTACCCCCTCCGGGGGCTCAATCTGCCCGAAGTGGACGTTAAAGCCGTGCGCGAAAGCAAGGGTGTCGCCGGGGTTGAGGCCACCGGCGATTTCCTCCCTGTACACTCCCGCCTGATGTTCGTCGGGCAGGAGGATCATTATAATGTCGGCCTTTTTCGCGGCCTCGGCGACGGAGTAAACCTCAAAGCCCGCGGCCTTCGCTTTGTCGAAGGAGGAGCCCGATCTTAACCCGACTATGACATTCAGGCCGGAATCGCGGAGGTTGTTAGCATGGGCGTGGCCCTGGCTTCCGTAGCCGATCATCGCTATCGTCTTATCCTTGATAAGTGAAAGGTCGGCATCTTTTTCGTAATATACTTTCATCTCTTGCTCCTTTTTCGCCTTTATATTTAAAGGGCTTGAATTCATTAACCGTTGTTGCCGGAGCCGCGCTGCATGGCGACCTTTCCGGTGCGGGTTATCTCTCTTATTCCAAGCGGCTGGAAAAGCTCCAACGCCGCCTTTATTTTTCCATCATCGCCAGTGAGCTCGATTGTGTATGTCGCAGGGGTTACGTCCACAATCTTACCCCTGAAAATCTCTGTAAGCCGAAGAAGCTCTGGTTTGTTCTTCTCATTGGCGTTCATCTTGACCAGGATCATCTCGCGGTCTATGTACTCACCCTCGTCAAGGTCAATGACTTTTATGACGTTGACCAGCTTGTTTAGCTGCTTGATTATCTGCTCGATAATCTGGTCGTCGCCTCGGGTGACTATTGTCATACGGCTTATCGCGGGCTCCATAGTCTCCGCAACGGAGAGGGAGTCTATGTTAAAGCCCCTGCCGGAGAAGAGCCCCACCACGCGGGAGAGGACGCCGAATTCATTTTCAACAGTTATCGTTATTGTATGTCTCATCGCTCTCCTCCTACGCCAGCAGCATCTTGCTGATCGCCGCGCCGGCGGGGACCATCGGATAGACGCCCTCCTCCCGGTCCACTATGAAATCCATCACCACGGGGCCGTCATGGGCAAGAGCCTTCTTGATGACATCCACCACCTCGGAGGGCTTTTCAGCCCTGAGCCCAAGCGCGCCATATGCTTCGGCGAGCTTTACAAAGTCCGGGGCGTTGTCCATTACGGTGTGTGAGTAGCGTTTGCCGTAAAAGAGCTCCTGCCACTGCCTGACCATGCCGAGGAAGCGGTTGTTCAAAATGGCGATCTTCACCGGGAGCTTGTACTGGACTACAGTGGCAAGCTCCTGACTGTTCATCTGGATGGAGCCGTCGCCCGCTATGTCGATGATCACTTTGTCAGGAAAGGCCACCTGCGCGCCGATGGCGGCTGGGAAGCCGTAACCCATGGTTCCAAGTCCGCCTGAGGTGAGCCAGCAGCGAGGCTTATCCAGCTCGAAAAACTGCGCCGCCCACATCTGGTTCTGCCCCACCTCGGTGGAGATGATGCAGTCGCCGCCAGTAACTTCGTGGAGCATCTCGACGACGTACTGAGGCTTTATCACCTCGTCGCTCTGCTCATAGCCGAGCATGTGACGGGCTTTCCACTCATTTATCTCCGCCTCCCAGGGGGCAAGGTCTTTGTCGCGCGTGGAGAGGTCTTCTTCCTTCAACATGTCGAGGGCGCGAGTGAGAACAGCCTTTAAATCACCGACAATCGGTATATCCACCTTGACGTTCTTTGAGATGGAGGTGGGGTCTATATCGACGTGGATGACTTTGGCCCGGGGGGCGAACTCATCCACTTTGCCGGTGACCCTGTCGTCGAAGCGGGCGCCGAGCGCGATTAAAAGATCGCACTCCGTTACCGCGAGGTTGGCGCGGTAGGTGCCGTGCATCCCCAGCATGCCGAGAGAAAGATCATCGGAGCCGGGGAAGCCGCCAAGCCCCATCAGGGTCATCGTGACGGGGATCTTTAACTTACGCGCGAACTCGGTCATCTCCTCGGAAGCGTCGGAGAGCACCACGCCGCCGCCCGCGTAGATGACAGGCTTTTTAGCGGCAAGTATTGCCTTTAACGCCTTCTTGATCTGCCCGGTGTGCCCCTCGATGGTGGGGTTGTAGCCAACCAGGGAAACGCTCTCCGGGTACTCGAATTTTGTCGAGTTGACCACAACGTCTTTTGGCAGGTCGACGAGGACCGGCCCCGGTCTGCCCGTAGCGGCGAGGTAAAATGCTTCGCGCATTATGCGGGCGAGGTCTTTTACATCTTTTACGAGGAAGTTGTGCTTTGTGCAGGGCCGCGTGATCCCTACTATATCCGCCTCCTGAAAGGCGTCGTTGCCTATGAGCCCGGTGGGCACCTGCCCCGATATAACAACCATCGGGACTGAGTCCATATACGCCGTCGCAAGCCCTGTAACGGTGTTGGTAGCGCCCGGCCCGGAGGTTACAAGGGCAACACCGACGCGGCCAGTGGCGCGCGCGTAACCATCGGCGGCGTGCACGGCCGCCTGCTCGTGGCGCACCAGCACATGCTTTAAATCCGAGTTGTAGAGCACGTCGTAAACGTTTAAGACCACCCCTCCGGGGTAGCCGAAGATCGTCTCGACGCCCTCTCTTTTCAAACACTCTATGAGTATCTCGGCCCCAGTGAGTTTCATCTATGCCTCCATATCTTTGATGAAGCCGCGTGTGCGGCGTCATTACCTTTCAAATGTCAGCGGCCGACTCCTATTTAAGGGTCGGCCGCTTTGGACTGACTGCGTCAGGGGTGAAGTCACCCTTCCAAAACGGCACCCGTATTCGCCGAGGTTACAAGTCGGGCGTAGCGTGATAGCCAACCCTTAAGGTTTTTGGCCTTAGGCGCCACAAGGTCCTCCCTGCGCTTTGAAAGCTCCTCCTCCGAGACCAGCAGCGAAAGGCCGCGCCCCGGAATGTCGAGCTCTATTTTATCTCCATCCTTAACGAGGGCGATTGTGCCCCCCGCCGCCGCCTCAGGTGAGACATGTCCAATGCAGGGGCCGCGCGTACCGCCGCTAAAGCGCCCGTCGGTTATGAGGGCCACGGAATCTCCCAGCCCCATCCCCATAAGCGCTGCGGTTGGCGCGAGCATCTCCCTCATTCCCGGGCCGCCCTTCGGGCCCTCGTAGCGGATTACCACCACCTCTCCGCCCTTCACCGTGCCCTCCATGATCGCCTTCATCGCCTCCTCCTCGGAGTCGAAGCAGCGGGCGGTGCCGGTGAAGTTCATCATCGCCTCGGAGACGCCGGACTGCTTCACTACGGCGCCGTCTGGGGCGAGATTTCCCTTTAGTATCGCTATGCCGCCCTCTTTTCTCACAGGGGCGTCAATCTTTGCTATGACCTCATCATCTACCCAGCTCACCTTGGCGGCGACAGACTTTACCGATGCGCCTCCAACAGAGGGGGCCTCCGCCAGCTCGCCAGAAAAACGGCTGAATACCGCCGCGATGCCGCCAGCTGCGTCAAGGTCCTCCATGAAGAAGTCGCCGGCCGGTCTGAGCGAGCAGAGCTGCGGCGTTACACGGCTAAGTTCATCGAAACGATCCGGATCGAGCTCGTAGCCTGTCTCCCGCGCAATCGCGCAGAGGTGAAGGAGGGTGTTGGAGGAGCCGCCCAGCGCGAGGTCGAGCCTTATGGCATTATCAAAGGCGCCCTCGGTGAGAATCTTCGAGGGGGTTACATCCTCTTTGACGAGTGAGACTATTCTGGCGCCGCTCTCAAAGGCGAGGTGGCGCTTCTTGGCGGATACCGCAAGCGCGGTGCCGCAGCCGGGCAGGCTCATTCCGAGCGCCTCAGTTAGGCACGCCATCGTGTTCGCCGTATAGAGCCCCTGGCAGGAACCGCAGCCGGGGCAAGCCTCAGACTCACAGGACTCCAGCTCCTCGGCGCTTATCTCCCCAGCCTTGTTCATCGCCATCGCCTCGAAGGTATCCCTTACGAAGGAGAGGCGGCGGCCGCGGAGGTTGCCCGAGAGCATTGGCCCGGCGGTGACGACTATCGATGGGATGTCGAGCCTCGCAGCGGCCATGAGCATGCCGGGGGTGATCTTGTCGCAGTTGGTCAAAAGCACGAGGCCATCCAGCGAGTGAGCTTTCGCCACCGTTTCAACGCAGTCTGCGATGAGCTCGCGGGAGGGCAGGCTGTAGCCCATCCCCTCGTGGCCCATGGCGATGCCATCACAGACGCCCGGGATTCCGAAGATAAAAGGATACCCGCCGCCTGAGTGGACGCCCTTCTCTATATAGCGCTCAAGGTCACGCATCCCCACATGGCCGGCAATTAGATCGGTAAAGCTCGAAGCAACGCCGATCATCGGCTTGCCGAACTCGCCCTTGGGCATACCGGCACCCTGCAGGAGCGCCCTTGATGGAGCTCTTTCGAGCCCTTCAATTATTTTGGAACTTTTCAATTCAAATCCGTCGCAGGGCGCACAGGCCCCATCAAAAAGTTTTACTTTTTTAGGAGTGTATTCGCCCAAGGTGGTATTGTCAACGCACGGCGTGATAAAAATGTGCGCAAGTCCGTATAATCAAAAGATTTTTCACCTCGCCAAACAGCGCCGCAACTTGACAAGAGTTAACGAGTGTGTCAACTAGTAAAAGGTGGCGTGAAGAGGCAGCCGATACAAAACGAGAGAGAAGATGAGACAATATGATTTCCTGGTCATCGGAAGCGGCATCGCGGGGCTATCCTTCGCCCTTGACGCAGCCGAAAAGGGCCGGGTTGCAGTGGTTACGAAGAAGGAGCGCGGCGAGTCCAATACGAACTATGCGCAAGGGGGCATTGCGTGCGTGCTTAGCGATGAGGACTCCTTTGAGGAGCACTACAGGGACACCCTTGAAGCAGGCGCGGGCCTATGCCACGGTGAAATAGTTGACCTTGTCGTAAAGAATGGTCCCGCCGCGATAAAGTCGCTAATCGAGCGGGGGGTGCACTTCTCAAAGAGTGATGATTCAGCCTACGACCTTGGCAGGGAGGGCGGCCACTCGAAGCGGCGAATCCTCCACGCAAAGGACGCCACGGGAAGAGAGGTTGAGCGAGCGCTTCTTGAGTGCGCAAAGGCAAACCCCAACATCGCCTTTTTTGACAACCATTACGGCGTCGACCTGTTGGTGCACCACCCCTTTGAAGGCTCCCCGGCTTGCTTTGGCGCATACGTCCTCCATGAGGACGGGGTGATTGAGCCCTTCACCGCGAAGGCTACGCTGCTTGCCACGGGCGGCGCGGGGAAGGTCTACCTTTACACCTCCAACCCCGACATAGCCTCAGGCGACGGCGTCGCAATGGCCTACCGCGCCGGTGCTGACGTCGGCAACATGGAGTTTATGCAGTTTCACCCCACATGCCTCTACCACCCCTACGCCAAGAACTTCCTCATAAGCGAAGCAGTTAGAGGCGAAGGCGGGGTGCTGCGCCTGCCAAATGGTAAAACCTTCATGGAGAGTTACCACGAGATGGGCTGCCTTGCCCCACGCGATGTCGTAGCCCGCGCCATCGACGCAGAGATCAAAAAGGGGGGCTTCGATTCGGCGCTGCTGGACATTACCCATCGCGATGCTGACTTTATCAAGGAGCGCTTTCCGGGAATTTACTCTAAATGCCTTGAGTTTGACATCGACATAACCAAGGAGCCGATTCCGGTCGTCCCCGCAGCCCACTACATGTGCGGCGGCATTTTAACGGACGCCGTAGGTCACACCTCGTTAAAGGGGCTCTTCGCCGTGGGAGAGTGCGCCTGCACGGGCCTTCACGGCGCAAACCGCCTCGCCTCAAACAGCCTCCTTGAGGCAGTGGTCTACTCCGCACGTGCCTCGGAGGCCGCAATAGCCATGGCGCTTTCACTTGAAGATGCGGCGCTCCCCTCCCCCGACCCCTGGGACGCCAGCGACACGACCGACAGCGACGAGGAGGTCGTCATCACCCAGAATTGGGATGAGATAAGGCGCTTTATGTGGAACTACGTAGGCATTGTCCGCTCGGACAAGCGGCTTGAGCGGGCTAGGAAGAGGATAAACCTCCTGATGGAGGAGATTGAGGAGTATTACTACAACTTCACGGTCACACCAAGCCTTGTGGAGCTTAGAAACCTCGCCCTTGTGGCGCTCTTAATCATCCGCTGCGCACAGTCCAGGAAGGAGTCAAGAGGGCTCCACTACAACATAGACCACCCCGAGCGCGACGACGCCCGCTTCAGGCATGATACGGTTATAAGAAAGGGTGTCCTGTAAGGCCGCTTTTATTCGACGCAGTCCGGGTCGGCGACCAGGCCGCATCCCTCATCATCCGGCGGGGTAAAGAGGCCACCTGCGGGAGAAGCGCCACCGGAGAAGCCGCCACCACCTCCGCCGAAGTCCAGCATAGGCTCCTCGCCGCCGCACATCGCCTCGACGAAGTCAATGATATTTGAAGTGCCCGTGACGATCTCACGGCCTGTATCCTTCTTCGCTATCAGAATGGGAATACGGTCAAACCCCATGAGGGAGGCTGCTGAGAAGTTAACGCGGTAGTCATATACCGGCCTCTTCTCAAGGCCGGGAAAGAGCTCTCTGGTAACAGGGGAGACCGGGTTAAAGTAGAGGGTACAGCCGTCGAGGGGCAGTATCGCCTCCTCCACCTCCCTGCAGTGAGGGCAGTCCTCATCAAAGAGTAGGGTCAACTCCATACCACCTTCGCTATTTTTTACAGCGTAGGTGCCGTCGGAGAGATCTTTATTGAATGGTGCAAAGGTAAGCAGGCTGAATATAGTCGCGGAGGCAGCGAAGGCGGCAAAGCCGAAAAGCGCCCCGCGGCCAAGCAGTATAAGGTTCAGCGCAATAATCAGCGCCAAGAGGATGAGGCAATAGGGGCACCACGCACTTGCAACGAAATACTGGTAGGTGAAGAGAACACCCTCCGCCGCGAGGGCCGCCGTCAGGAGTAGGTGAAGGATACTCTTAACGCCGGTCAGCCCTGTGCGATAGAGTGTAAAGGAGACCAAAGCAACCGTAAGAAAGAGCCCACAGCCGAGGAGATTAAACCAGAAAGGTGGTATCCGGGTAAGCTGCCCAACCAGGGCGCATCCGTCACTGATGCAAAGCTCTCCGCCGGTCAAGGTTATATATGCAGCCTGCCCGCCAGTCAGCAGCGCACCCACGAGCGCGATATATGCTCCAAATAGCACAACCCTAGATTCAAGAGCCCTATCTTCCAACTTGACACCTCCCAGAATAATAAATGAGAGTCGATTCTACACCCGAAAATTGCCAAGTTCCACCCCACACAAAAACTCCTCCACAAACTTAGTAAAGAGAGTCCATTAAGGTTGCTTGGCTAACCAGCCCCACCAATGTAAAATATTCGCCTTTATTGAATTAACCATAAATGATCAGAGATTATAATGTGTCTGCTTAGAGTCTTCCTTACGCTTTTACTACTCTTTTCCGCCGCTGGTTTTTCTCATAGCGAATCGTCAGATATCTCCGAAGCAGAGGCGGTATACAATGATTTCAACACCCTGGAAGAGTTGGAGAGAATATACCAACCATATGCAGCCAACGCTTCAACCTATGAGCCGATGTACTTTCTCATTGGCGGAGACCCTAAGAACTCAAAGTTCCAGATAAGCTTCAAGTACCGCCTCTTCAACCCCAAGGGGTCTATGTGGGAGAGTCACGAGTGGCTCCAGGGACTCTACTTTGGCTACACCCAAACCTCATACTGGGACCTTAGAAGCGACTCCGCCCCCTTTGAGGAGACCAGCTATAAGCCGGAGATCTTCGTTCTCACCAACAACTTTGATGTACTACCTGATTTCGGTGCGAAGCTCTTCTTACATACGGGATTCAGGCACGAGTCAAACGGGCAGGCAGGTGACGAGTCGCGCTCGACAAATTATTTTTACTTTCGCCCCATATACATAAAGCCCTATTTCAAAAGAGGTGGAGGGCTTTATATAGCCCCAAAGTTACAGCTCTTTTTCGCAAACGACGATACGAATAAGGACATTCACAAGTACAGGGGAAACTTCGAGCTGGATGTGTCGGCGGGATACCTTTACGGGCTGGTGGCGACTACTAAGTTGGCCTTCGCCGAAAAGGGGGTCTCCGGGTATGTGGATCTGACTTACCCTTTAAGCCCCCTCTTTGACGACAACCTGGACCTATACCTTCACGTGCAGTACGTCAATGCCCTCGCAGAGGGTCTGCGGGATTACAAGGACCGTGAAGAGGTCTTTAGGATAGGCTTCTCCTTCGTAAGGTAAGCTCAGCCCGTTATTGCTTTGACTAGCTCCTCTACTTTGGGAACTTTTCCTGAGAACTTGACCTCACCATCAACGGTAAGGGCAGGAGTAACCAGGACTCCACGCGCAGCGATATCCATAATCTTCTCAACCTTGACTAACTCGGCGTCAACCCCGGCCGCAGCTATCGCCTCCTTAGTAGCTTCGTAGAGCTTATTACATTTTGCGCAACCTGTTCCCAGCACTTCGATCTTCATAGTGTATTCCTTTAATTGGCGTCATCAAATAGCGGTTACTAACATGTAGATTCCGACGGCGGCGATAATCACCCCCGCGATGCGTTTTAGGTAGTGGTTTACCTTTGTGAAACCCTTTGACTCAATGAGCCCCGTCGCGACCCCCATGCATGTACCTGCCGCAATAATCAGCAGGCAGTGCCCTACTGCGTAAGTCCAAAGGAGGGCGAGGCCGTATAGCATATTTGCCTTTGAGGCTATGAAGGTGAGGACAACGACCAGGATTGGCGCGGCGCATGGAGCTGATACGACTCCGAAGAGCAGACCCAAAGCGAGCGCGCCGAGCGCTCCCGAATGCTTTGGCCGGTAGGCGGTGAGCGCCTGGGGGACTGAGAAGGTCCAGAGGTCCCAGAGATGCGCCGCCATCGCTATACAGACTATCGCGATCGCTATGGGCCAGAAGGTGCCGACATCCCCGAACAGCCGCCCCACAAGGACCGCAACTGCCCCCATAATCGTAAAGGTAACGGCAAGCCCCGCAACGAAAATAAGTGAAAAACCGAGAGACTTTCTCCAGCCGCGAAGCTCCTCTCGACCCCCGACGAACCCCATGACAAGCGGTATCATCGCCAACACACAGGGGTTGGAGGCGGTGAGCACTCCCCCTATGAATACCGCGACAAAGGCAAGCCAGGGGTTTGTCTCAATGAGGCTTTGGGTGCTGTCGAGAAAAGCGGTTATTTCCATCGTTACCCCGCCACCTTGACGACCGGGTAGAAAATTCCAAAAACCCACCCCGCAAGCGCCGAGAGGGTTACCACGTAGAAGACGAATACTAGGGTCTTCTTTGTCCCCAAGACGGAGCGTATGACGAGCATGTTAGGTAGGCTGAGCGCGGGTCCGGCAAGCAGCAGCGCCAGCGCCGGGCCGCTCCCCATACCGCTGCCAAGGAGCCCCTGGAGAATTGGTATCTCCGTCAGGGTGGCGAAGTACATCAACGCCCCGGCCAATGAGGCGAAGAGGTTGGCGCCGAGTGAGTTGCCGCCGAGCAGCTCCGCGACCCAGCGCGCCGGGATAAGCCCCGCATCTCGCCCAGGCATCCCAAGGAGCACCCCAGCTATAAGCACGCCCGCGAAGAGCAGGGGGAGTATCTGCTTGGCGAAACCCCAAGTGGTCTCCATCCACTCCACACGCTCCTCGGCATCGAACCATTTGAAGGTCATGAAGAGCACGGCTAAAAGAGCTGCGCCTGAGACATACCACTTAACGGAGAAGATCGCCTGAGCCCAGCCGATCGCCTCCTTGGGCTGCCCCCACGCCCCAAAGACGAGGACAATAACCATAGCAGCCAAAAATATAGCGTTGTGCCCTAGGGAGCGTTTGGAATCCTCAACCGGCAGGGCGGCGAACCCCTCCATGCGCTCCTCCTCCTCGCGCCTGAAGGTGAAGGCCATCAAAAGGCCGATGATTATGGAGAAGAGGATCGCGCCGACAGCGCGCGCCACTCCAAGCTCGGGCCCCAGCACCTTGGCGGTAAGGATCATGGCAAGAACATTTATGGCAGGTCCGGAGTAAAGAAATGCCGTTGCCGGACCGAGGCCAGCGCCCCTGGCATATATTCCGGCAAAGAGGGGAAGGACCGTGCAAGAGCATACCGCCAGGACGCTGCCTGAGATGGAGGCCACCGCGTAGGAGACAACTCTGCGGGCTCCCTGCCCAAAGTATTTTAAAACAGCCGCCTGACTTACGAAGACCCCTATTGCGCCCGCTATAAAGAAGGCGGGGACCAAGCAGGTCAGCACGTGGGCGCGCGCGTAATCCTGCAACATGTAAAAGGATTCAAGGATCGCGGCTCTCACCCGCTCCTCGCCGAGGGGAATGAAATAAGCCGCCGCAAAGACGCCGATTATAAGAAATGCCTTCTTTTTTTCGCTCATTTTTAAATTGCCCCGGTTAATCTTTAGAGGAGTTTCAATTCCGCGAGCTTCGCCTTGAGGGCGGCCTCATCCATGAGGCCTACATACCTATAAAGCTCCTTACCCTGCCCATCGAAAAAGATGAGGGTCGGTATCAGGAGTATCTTGTAGCGCCCTGCGGTGGCTTCATCCTCTCCAATGTGTATGAACTTCCACTCGACCTTGCCGCTGGTCTCATCCTTTAGTTTTTCGATAATCTCGGACTGTCTGATGCAGGAGGAGCAGCGGTTCATCCCGAAGTCCGCGACCAATGGATGGCCCTGCGCTGCGGCCTGTGCGCCCAGGTCAACTCCCTTACCCTCCTCTGCCGCCGCCGCTAGCGGCAAAATTAAGAAGAGCAGCAGTAAGAGAGAAAAAAACAATCGCTTCATCGCTTCTCAACTCCCAGGTCAAGGAGCACCTCTTCCAGCTTGTCATAGTAAAGGTAGCCCTCGTGGCGGTACCTCTCGACACCCAGTGGGTCTACGATTATCTGCGTCGGTATTAGGGATATTTTGTAAAATGCGGCTTTTTTGGGGTCGGCTTTTACGTCGTGAAAGATAATTTCAAGGTTGTCGCCGAAGGTCTCTCCCGCTTGAGCCATCACCTCCTTCATAGCTTCGCAGGGTTTGCACCCAACGCTTCCAAGCTCAAAAAAAGTGAATTTACCGCGTGCTTCATAATCTGGGGTTGATGATTCCAGCTCAGTTACACTTCTCTCCCCCACACCCTCCAAAACAAGCGCCGCCCCTACTGCCAAAGCGACAACTAAAAGAGTTAAAAGCGCCTTTTTCTTCATTTCTCACCCCAAACCGATAGTATATTTTGCATAACCATTTGTTTATATTTTTACTAGTCTTTAAGCAGCCCGCTCGCGCTCCATCCGTTTAACCATCTGGTCAGCCAGGTCCAGAATCTCGTACACCCTCGTGTCGACCACCCAGTAAAAGGTCATCGTTCCCTCCTGGCGCGTGCTCAATATCCCGGCGTTCTTTAGTATAGCCAAGTGTTTGGAGGTGTTGGGCTGGCTGCCCGCGACAGCGGGCACTATACGGCAGACGCACTCCTCACCGCGCCGCAGAATCTCAAGAATCTCTACCCTAGTTGGGTGAGCCAATGCTTTAAGTATCTCAAAACGTCTCTCTTCAGCCATGTTTTGCTCCTCTCTCTTCATAACCGAAAGGTAATACAATAAAATACCCCTGTCAATAACCAAATTGTTATGAATGTATTTCCCCTCTCATCATCCCCACGCTTGTATTTGTCGACCTTTAAGCGGGATTATGGAAACACTGAAGAGAGGAGGTAAAAGCCATGAAAAATTCACTAAGGGAGATACTCGGCTCTGAGCACCCTGTAATCCAGGGCGCTATGGGGTTTGTCTCTAACCCAGAGCTTGTGGCTGCGGTCTCCGGCGCCGGGGGGTTCGGCCAGTTAGCTACAATTTTTCTGGAGGATATTGAGGAGCTGAGAAGGCAGGTAAGACGGGTTAAAGCCCTGACCTCCCGCCCTTTTGGGGCAAATCTCTTCGCGAAGCAGCCACTATCGATTGATTTTGCACGAGTCCTGGCAGAGGAGGGAGTTAGAACGGTCACCTTTTCAGGGGGCTCGCCCAAAAAAATAGCGCCCCTCCTCAATGACCTCGGCATAAACTTTATCGCCGTTACCGCGACTGTTAGAGGGGCCGTGAGCGCCAGTGAGTCTGGCGCTGCGGCGGTCGTAGCCGAAGGGAGCGAGTCAGGCGGCGTACAGGGTTACCGGGGCTCATCGACCTTGGTCCTCGTGCCGCAGGTGGCCGATGCGGTAGATATACCGGTAGTCGCCGCAGGCGGCATTTCAGATGGCAGATCATATCGCGCCGCCCTCGCCCTTGGAGCATCCGGAGTTCAGGTTGGGACCCGCTTTATCGCAACTAAGGAGTGCATAGCCCACCCGACCTTTAAGGAGGCAATAGTTAAGGCAGACGACACCTCAACCGAAGTGGTTGACCTTGGGAGTTTTTGCCTTCGCGCGCTGGTAACCAAAACCGTGGAATTGATATCAAAGTCAGAGCTGGACCCATCCGCCCTCTTCGTCCCGGAGAAGATTCGTAAAGGTTGGATTGGAGGAGAGCTAGAAGCGGGGCTCTTCGCTTCGGGGCAGGTAGCGGGGGCGATAAAATCTATCAAAACAGTGCGTGAAGTTATTATGGAGCTTATCGGAGAGCCATAATATAGAGGACACCAGGGCTGCCTTTAAAGAGCGCAGGGGTTGACTCTAAGAGAGTTTACGGCGGATTATCTGCCGTCTATCAATTGATATTAAATTCAGTTAGGGGCAGCCATGTTCTCTATACCCGAAGTTCCCGAAAAGCAGCGCCCGATGCTATTCTTCCTGCTTGTACTGACCATAGCGTCGATTGGCGGGCTACAGGGGTGGCGCACCCTCTTTAACAATTTCGCGGTGGAGAGCGCCGGGCTAAACGGCCAGGAGATTGGGGTAGTCCAATCGGTAAGAGAGATTCCGGGCTTCCTCGCCCTCTTCGCCGTATGGGTGATGCTGCTAATCAAGGAGCACAAGCTCTCCGCCCTCTCAATAACGATATTGGGCCTTGGCGTGGCGTCGGTCGGCTTTTACCCAACCTACCTAGGTATTTGCGCAACGACCCTAATCCTCAGCTTCGGCTTTCATTACTATGAGACCACCAACCAGTCGCTGACCCTCCAATATTTCGACACAGCTACCACCCCTGTGGTCTTCGCCGCTATCCGCTCCGTTTCAGCGGCGACTAATGTTGTAATGGGTGTTCTGGTATACCTCCTAAGCTATATCTCTGACTTCAAGGTCGCTTTTCTGATAATAGGGCTCGCCGCAGCCGCAGCCGGGGTGTGGGGAATGATGGTCAACCCCGTTGACAACGATCTCATGCCCCAGCGCAAGGAGATGGTCTTCAGGAAGCGGTACATACTCTTTTACTTTTTGACCTTCATGAGCGGAGCCAGAAGGCAGATATTCATGGCCTTCTCCGTATTTCTCCTGGTAAAGGTCTTTGAATTTTCAGTGCGGGAGATAGCGGTGTTGTTCGTGGTCAACAACATCTTTGCATACTTCACCTCTCCCCTCATCGGAAAAGCGATTTTACGCTTTGGCGAGAGAAGGGTGCTCTCGGTTGAGTATGCGGGACTTATCTTCATCTTCTTAGCTTATGCGGTCACAGGTTCACGGTGGGTCGCCGCGCTCCTTTACATAATGGACCATCTGCTCTTCAACTTCGCAATAGCAATCCGCACCTTCTTCCAGAAGACAGCTGACCCATCGGATATAGCGCCCTCCATGGCGGTGGGTTTTACGATTAATCATATAGCGGCGGTAGTATTGCCCGTGGTTGGCGGCGCATTATGGGTCATTGATTATCGAATCCCCTTCATCGCGGGGGCGGCCATGAGCTTAGTATCGCTCGTCGCGGTGCAGCGCATACCCGACTTCACCAAGGCGAAAGGATAACGGTGGGTATTCTTAAGGAGTTTCCTGTAGTGGTCGAGTTTCCGGTGGCGTGGGGCGAGATGGACCTGCTGGAGCACGTAAACAACGTCACCTATTTTCGCTATTTCGAGAATGCGCGGCTCGCCTATTTCGAGAAGTTGGGGTACATGGAGCACACGAAGAAAACCGGGATAGGGCCGATCCTTGCTTCAACTGAATGCCGCTACAAATTCCCCCTCACCTACCCTGATACGATACGCGTCGGCGCCCGCGTAGGAGAGCTCTCAATAGATCGCTTTACAATGCACTACCGGATACTCTCTACAAGGGAGGATCGGATTGCCGCCGAGGGCTCCGGCGACCTCGTCTCCTACGACTACAATATCGCGGCGAAGGCCCCCATCCCCGAGGTCATCCGCGAGGGGATAGAAGCGCTTGAGGGCAGATAGAGAGAGTGCGCGGGTTTAGCGCCTCGCCCTATTCGAAATTACTCGCGCAGTTTTTCCCAGCTATCAAAGGGGCAGCTCAATAGCGCCAATATCAACACCATCGCCTACCGGACGGCTCTCCCCAAGCTGATCATTGAGAGGAGGGACGACCCCGACTCCAGAGAGAGCACCGCTAAAGATCAGGTTTTCCGAGAACCCCTCAGCGGGGAAATCCTGCCAAAATGACTCGCCAAGGCCAGCAGTCCCAAGAGAATCGCCAAGGTCGGCGTCGAGTGTCTGCCAAAAAGTTATCCAGCCCTCATTTTCCGGGTTTGAGGGCCATGTTTCGGCGGGACCGTAAAAGAGCCCCGAAGTGTCGTACTCAACTCCAAAGTCATTTCCAATTACGTCACCGTAGCTGCTTCTAAGGTAATCCATCAGCTTCGGCAGAAAATCATCGACTCCCCCATCAGCTACACGATAGCCAAGGAAACGCAGGTAGTTTACCCACCCCTCCTCCGGCACCGCATCGATTGCCGATACCCCCGGAGGGTACCAAAGCGGCGCGGGGTCTCCCGAAGCTACACCGGTGGAGATGATATTGGTGCTGAAGGCTATATTCCCGAGGTCAACCGCATCTTCAAGGTCAACTCCGTCAGCATCGCCCTCCATTGGATAATGGCGGCGGTTGAGAGAGCTCCAAGAGGGCACTGGCACCAAAATCTGGCTAAAGTCTATAGCCCCTAGCAAATTGTATCCGTAGCTCAAAAAGTGAACCAAAGAGCCTGTAAAGATATCCTCGGGGAGGTCATTTACAGTATTACCCGCAACCACCGTCTCCATAATCTCCATCTTCTCCACGGTATGCGCATCGCCGATGGTAGCGCAAATGCCGCCGCCACCCATATTGGGCTTGCCGGAGAATGGGTAGGGATTGCCGGTGACTTCGTTCTCAACGATGGTACACGATTCTATGTACATATTTCCGTTGGAGTAATAGAGACCGCCGCCTCGATAGTAAAATTGCGCATAGGGAGACTGGTCGGTAATAGCCGGATTATCCTCGACGATGTTCCTAGCGATAGTTGTGTTCAAAATCGACATCTGCTTGGTGAAGCCGCGTGAGCCTCCATCCGAGTAAACTCCGCCGCCGTAAGCGTGCTCGGCGGTGACCCTGTTGCCAGAGATTGAGGAGCGCCTTATGACCGAGCCCTCAATATCCGGCTGCTCTGCGCCGCCCACTGAGAACACGCCGCCGCCGGAGCCGCCATAACCCTCGACCCTGTTGCCGCTTACAACCGAGTCCTCCATCAAAATCACGTCGGCATAGATGCCGCCTCCAAAGGTGCCCCGGTCCCGGCTACCCTCGGAGTCACCGACGCAGCGGTTACCGTAGAGCGCGCAACCTTTGATGGCCGCTATACCCCAAACGGCTAGGCCGCCGCCGCGAGCGAGTGTCCATGGCTGGTCGCCTTCCAGCGGCGCCGCTTCTGAAAAGCCCCCGGTGACATCGACATTTATGAGCGTCAAGTCGCCAAAGACAGCCATCACTCTGGCGTTATCCTCACCGCTCCAAGCCAGCGTTATTCCCTCCGGCAAATTCGAGGCGTCGATGATAACGTCCTTATCCGTATAGAGGGCGCTCCTGCCGTAGTCCCGCTCAAAGATTCCAAGGTAGGTGCGAAAATTCTGGTAGACCTCGCCTTTGAGGATGGAGTGTTCATCTCCGACAATGGTTAAATTGATAACGCCGCCGTCGAGCGAATCGGCGAAGGTTATCCTTCCGCCCTCCCCTACAAGCTCAAGCGCCAGCCTCATGGTGACCTCGTCAGCGGCAGGCTCCAACGTATCATTTAGGGAATTTACGACTATAGGCTCCTCCCCCGTTGAATCCGCGCAACCAGAGAGGAGGAGAATTGAGAAGAGAATTGCAAGGGTTAAGGCTAGTCCGGCTTTGCCATAAGAGGTAACAGGCATTTTTCCCCTCCTGAAAAGTTAGAGCATCCTTAAGTTACTCTACCACCCAAGTGGTTCAATCAAAAAGCAATACGCTGGACAGCGGCGATCTTTTTCTCTATCCTTCACGCCTCCCCGTATTTAAGGCATTGCGAGAAAAAATGAGCGTAACACTTAACAAAATATCTGAAGAGGTCGCCCGCCGTCGCACCTTCGCGATCATATCGCATCCCGACGCCGGCAAGACGACCCTCACCGAGAAGCTCCTTCTTTATGGCGGCGCCATCAATCAGGCGGGAGCAGTTAAGGCAAGGCGCGCCGAGCGCCACGCGACGAGCGACTGGATGGAGCTTGAGAAGCAGCGCGGCATCTCCGTCACCTCCTCGGTTATGCAGTTTGAGTACGCAGGGCACAAGATAAATGTCCTCGACACTCCGGGCCACCAAGACTTCTCTGAGGACACCTACCGCACCCTCACCGCTGCCGACTCGGCTGTGATGCTCATCGACTGCGCAAAGGGCGTGGAGGCGCAGACGATGAAGCTCTTCAAAGTCTGCCGGATGTCCGGGATTCCAATATTCACCTTCGTCAACAAGCTGGACCGTGAAGGCAGGGAGCCGCTTGAGCTATTGGCGGAGATCGAGGAGGTCCTTGGCATCGCGGCTTGCCCGGTCAACTGGCCCCTTGGGATGGGCAAACGCTTCAAGGGTGTCTACGACTTGACCAGGCGTGAAGTACACCTCTATGACTCAACCAGACACGGCAAGTACCAGGCACCCTCAAAGCTGGTCGGCCCCACAGACCCTACCCTCCGAGAGCTGCTCTTTGAGGAGGATTATAAAAATTTTCAGGATGAGATCGAGCTCCTGGAGGGGGCCGGAGAGAAGTTCGACCTCGATAGGATACTCGCGGGAGAGCTGACCCCCGTATTCTTCGGCTCGGCGATGAAAAACTTTGGCGTCGAACCCTTCCTGCGGGATTTTCTAAAAAACTCCCCGCAGCCCTCGGGCAGGTATACCGAGGAGGGCCGCATAGAGCCGGTTAGCGCCGACTTCACAGGCTTCGTCTTTAAGATTCAGGCGAACATGAACCCTCAGCACCGAGATCGGGTAGCCTTCATCCGGGTAACCTCCGGCCACTTTTCAAAGGGCCTCAAAGCAACAAACGCCCGCCTTGGCAAAGAGGTGACCCTCGCGCTGCCGATGCAGTTCATGGCGCAGGAGAGAGACCACGTCGAGGAGGCGTACCCCGGCGACGTCATCGGCATACACGACCGGGGCACCTTGAGGATCGGCGACACCCTCTACACCGGAAAGCCCATACTCCTAAAGGGCATCCCCCACTTCGTACCTGAGCACTTCGCAAAGGTGCGCATAAAGAACGCCTTAAAATCAAAGCAGCGCCAGAAGGGCTTACAGCAGCTTGGCGAGGAGGGCGCAATACAGTTATTCAGCGAGCCCACCGGCGACCCGGACCCCATAGTCGGGGCTGTCGGTCAGCTACAGCTCGACGTATTGAAATACAGGCTGGAGCATGAGTATGGCGCTGTGGTTACTCTGGAAAAACTCCCTTACCAGACGGCGAGGTGGGTCGAGGGCAAGCTCGACCCGGCGGTGGTAAACCGCTCGGCAACAACGAGGTGGGTGGTCGATAACGAGGAGCGGCCTGTCGTCCTCTTCAACTCAGAGTGGGCAGTCGGGTTACTCGCCGACCGCCACAAAGGGGTGACCTTCAGGGAGAGCGCCTATTAAAAAGGTTCTCCCCTAGAGGTCGTACTGTAGAAAATAACCCTTCAGCGGTCCGTTGCTGAGGGGTTTTTTGATCCTCGCCTTGCCGCCGAACGCCCTCTCGAAGTCGGGGTTTGCCACTATGAAAGCTGCGCGCCAGCCCTTGAAGGTGCGCGCCCATTCTCCAAGCTCTCCATATAGACCTGTCAGGTCCTCGGGGTCGAGGCGCTCTCCGTAGGGTGGGTTCGTTATGATGAGGCCACGCTCGCGCGTGAGGCCAAGAGCGAGGGCGCGCTCCTTTACCATCTCGGCATCAAGGCTCCTGAAGTCTGCGCACCACGACTCTATGAGGCCCTGAGCCCCCGCCGCGGCCATATTCTTTTGCGTGACCCGCTGCATACGTTTATCGATATCGCTTGCGATTATCGCGGGCTCGGCATCGGCGAAGAGGGGGGGCGGATCATCGGAGATAAACTCTCTGTAGGGGTCAATCCCCTTCGCCATCGGGGCTCTCGGAGGGCTCCATACAGCCTGCCCCTTAGCCATCAGAGCTGCCTCAATCGCTATCGTGCCGGACCCTGCCATCGGGTCCAGGAGGAGGTCGAAGCGCGAGTCGTAACGGGCCAGCATGAGGAGCACCGCAGCGAGGTTCTCCCTGAGCGGGGCGAGCCCCCTATCAGTCCGGTAGCCACGCTGATTCATCGGCCTGCCCGCCAGGTCCATGGCCACCGCCAGGGTATCGCCGTGCATCCTGACATCTATCTTGAAGTCGGGGTTTTCAGGGTCAACGCTGAGGCTTATCCCCCTGCTTTTGGCGCCATCAACAATGGCGTTTTTAACCACCCCCACTATCTGCCTGCCACCGGCTTCAAAGTTGGCGACGTTTGAGACCGCTACCGAGAAGGTCATACCATCTTTGAACCAACCACGGGTGTCAGCGCTAACACCCGCCAAAAGTTCCTTATATAGCGGCTCCAGCCTCTTTGCCCCGCTTTGGTAGAGCCCGCGCAGAACCCTCGACGCGGTCCTGTGATAGGTAACCGCCAGCGCCGCCAAGCGAGGGTCGAAGGGGTAGATGAGCGCACCAAGCCCTGCTTTTACCGGATCTTTGACCCTGACATCGTCAAAGGCTCTCCTGACAAGGCGGGAGAACTCACCCGCCATAACCTTATTGGTGCCAGGTATTCCTATGAGCCTCAAATCCTCTACGATACTTCCTTCACTCATCACAAACTCCGCCTCTGAGGGCCTCTTTTATAAATTGCAAGCGGCTGAAGTATACACTATCCACCCATCGAAGTATCGGGGCAAAGCAGGATACGCCATCAATCGGGATATTTATTCTTAGAAAATTCAACCATAAATTGCTTGGTACATAAAGTCACATGGGAACGCGCCGATGAGTAATGATGGTGCTTGTGGCGCAGTGAGAATATTTTACGCAATTTGCTGTTGTTTGCGTCAGGCATCACCCCGTTTATTTACAACTTTCATATTGAATAACTGATTGAAATTTTGAACCTTTTTAATAATAGAGGAGGTTTTTGAGTATGGGCATCAGAGGAAAACTTATAGCATTCGTCGGCATACTTTCCCTTGTAGCGGTTGCCGTAATTGGCGCGGCCAGCTACAAGTTCAGCACGGCGTCGGCGATCTCCGAAGCAAAAACCAAGGGCGAGATCATCTTTAACTACATAAAGTCGCAGCGCGCTTTCTTCAAAGATGAGCAGCGCTCAATAGTCCTTGAGATAGTCGAGCAGGACCGCTTCTACCCCGAGCTCATGAGCGGCTTCGTCGTCACCCGAGGAACCTGGGCCAAATTCAAAGAGAATATGCCCGGCTACCTCTTCAAGCAGGCCACGATCGACCCACTACACAAAGACAACAAAGCAGACGCCGACGAACTTAAGATCATCTCCAAATTCCAGAGCGACGACAAGCTCAAGAAGCAGGAGGGCCTCATAAGCAAGGATGGGGGCGATTACTTCTACCTTGCAACTCCGATTAAGGTAAACGCCAAGGGTTGTCTGCGCTGCCACGGCGACCCCATGGACGCACCCAAGGACCAGATTGAGATCTACGGCGATACAAATGGCTACAACTGGAAGATGGATGACACCGTTGCCGCCTTCGTAGTTTACATCCCCATCTCACAGGCGATGGCCGCTGCCAGAAAGTCCGCCGCGAGCCTGCTCGCAATTGGCGCGGGGACGATACTCATAATGCTCATATGTATAGCGCTCTTTTTAAATGGGGCAGTTGTAAAGCCGATCATGGTCCTCTCCAGCCGCACAGAGGAGATCAGCCTCGGCAAAAACCTGACCGAGCCTATCGAGCACAAATCAAAGGATGAGATCGGCATGCTGGCGCAAGCGATAAACAGACTGCGTATAAGCATGGTCAAGATACTTTCGATGACAGGAAAGAAATAGAGTGAACCTTGGACCCGTGATTAAGCTGGCAGCCCCGCTTGTTTTAGCGGGGCTCTTCGTCACATTGCATCCCCCGGCGGCGCTATCAGCGGATTGCGACAGCTACCTGACCGGCTTGAGGGATATACGCAATGCGGTGAAGCAGGAAGAGTACCTTGAGGAGGCCATTAAAGCCTGCCCCGGCGACTCCCGTATCCACCTTAAGTACGCTTGGATTAAGGAGCGCCTCAGAAAGTACCCGGAGTCGATTACGGCTTACGAGAAAGCGCAGTCGCTTGAGGTTACCCCAAAAGGTTATTTCGGCATGGGCGATGTCTACATGAATCTGGGTGAGGTGAAGAGGGCAATCGCTGCCTACGAGAAGGGGCTCGCCATAAAGGAGGATCGCCGCGCCAGGCACTCTTTGGAGTTGGCCCTAATCAAATCCCGCGCCGAGGAGGGTGAAGCGATTACTAAGGAGGAGTTCGTAAGGGTCATGCAAGAGCGCATAGGCCAGAGCAACGCTCCAAACGACGCAACAGGGCCCTTGTTGCGCATGAGGATTCTCTTCAAATCAGATTCGGCGGTACTCGACGAGGGCTCGAAAAGTCAGCTTGAGACTGTTGGCGAGGCCCTCGAAAGCGATGAGCTAAAGGGGCAGAAGTTTGAGGTCGTCGGGCACACTGACGCTATGGGCGACGAGCAATATAACCTTGAGCTTTCAAAGCTAAGAGCCGAAGGGGTAAGGGACTTTATCCTGACAAACTTTAAAGTAACTGCCGAAAACCTGGGCGTAGCTTACTTTGGAGAGAGCTTGCCGGTCGCACCCAACGACACCCCCTATAACAGGCTGCGAAACAGAAGAGTCGAGTTCAGGCTGGTAAAGTAAAGAAAGCCCCGCTATAAAGGCGGGGCTTTTAACTATCTAAAATGAATTCAGCCTTAAAACAACTTCTTGGCGGAAGTTATAAAGGCTTCCTTGTCCCTGCCGTCTGCTATCTCCTCGGAGAAAAGCGCTATCAGCTCCTCCACCCCGCCGCCGCTTCCCTCACATTTTGCGATGAGATCGTCGGTTAGTATAGCCGCAATAGGCCCGATGGCAACCGCCAACAGGTCGCCCAGAGCAGCGCGCTGTTCATCCGAAACGGTAAAGGGCACCTCTTTGCCACCCATTATCTGTTTGCCGACCTCTCCATGAATTTCGGCGAACTTACGGCTGAACTCTTTTTTCAGATTTGAGCAGGCCTTTTTGTCCTCTACCTCCTCGCAGATACACTCCTGTAGCCCCTCGAAATCCACGAGGTCCGCCCCCCCTGTAGCCACCCAGCGGTCGATGCAGCTCTTTAAAACCATCGGAGCTACTGGCCCTATCTGCCTGGTTAAGACCTCTTCTATCTCCGGGAGGAGCTTCACCAGCGCTTCGGGCAGCCCCCTGTCCTCACTTGGTCCCGCTTCCGCCTCAGGTGATGGTGCTTCACCTGGTTCGGGGGCAACTATCTCAACATCGTTATCGGCAACTTCAGCCGCCGCGGGCTTCGAATCAGCATAATGGACGCTGGCTATTATAAGCGAATCGATGGAGTCGGTAAGGGTGCGCTCAGGCACGAAATACAGTTTGCGAAGCTCCGTGTTGACCTCATCCTGCCAGCTCAATATCTCTATTGCGGCGTTCCTGCCGCTCTTTGCTCCGCAGGTTGCATCGTAAAGCTGCCCCTTAATGAAGTGCAGCGTCCCCTCCCCCTCTTTGCTTCTCACCGTAAGGGAGCAAGTTTTACCATCACTGGTAACGACCTGGGTGAAGTTGCCGATGTTCATACCCTTGAGGAAGGCCTTGGCCTCCTTTTTGGCTATGTTTATGGCGGCCTCGGCGAGCTTGCCCAGCGGCGCCGGTTTTCTTACCAGCCATACCCCTTTGAGCCCCTTGAAGTCGTGTGCGGCATCCTTATCGATCATTACAAGGAGAGGGGCATCGGGGCGGGCTTTTCGGAGCTTTCTCACCCAGCTGCGAGGGTCGATTTCCGACGCCGGAAGGTCAGCAATTATAAGGTCTACCGGGGTGGAGGAGAGAAAGCGGGCACCCTCCTCTGAGTTATCAAAGGTAGTGATTTTACAATCGTATTCACCCTTAACAGACTCAAGCTCTGAGGCTAGTCCGTCAACAAAGTCCTTTGAAGCTGAGATCAAAACTAATCTATTCATAATGCTTCTCAGTTATAAATTTCTGGCGCAAGGCTCCCCCCAACTCATATGGCTCAGCTTTCAGAAGAGACGATCCCTCCTAATTTGCCAAATTCATCATACTCCGCCGGGGAAATAATCTCAATAAAGATAGGGAATATTACTTCACAGCTCAACTATCTTAACAATTGTTTCAGGTGGGATATTTTAGGTGATTGAATTATTGCGCAAGACGTGAGATGAGCGATGTAGCCCTTACCAGCGCCTCGCCGGTCGCGCGCAAGCGGAGTTCATCAATTGAATGGGTGAACCCCACAGCCCAAAGCGCGCCGACGGGCGCCCCCTCGGCTTTAAGGGGAGCGGCGACAGCGCGAACGCCACGCAGATACTCCTCGTCATCAACTGCGTAACCACGATTAGCCGAGCGCTCCACCTCCTCAAGGTATTTGCCGCTATCCGTAATCGAGCGCTCGGTGAATGAGGGCAACCTTGATTTTTTTACGAGGGCGCTTCGCTCACCAGGTCCAAGCGCCAAAAGTATTGCGCGCCCTACCGCAGGTGTCATAAAGGGCAGCGCAAGCCCCGGCTCCACAGAGACCTTCATGCCGCCTCCCCCGCGGGCCACCGCTCTTATCAGCACCTCATTGCCCTCCCAGGTGCCCATGCACACCGACAGGTCGAACTCCGCCGAAACTTCATCGAGGAAGGGCCTTGAAAGCTCCACTAGCTCCCTTGTTCCGCTTCTGGCATGAAAGAGGCTCAAGAACTCGTCGCCAAGCAAATATTCACCTGAATCGCCTCTTTTCAGCCACCCCTCAACCTCTAGAGTGTGCAGAATGTTATGGGTGGTAGACTTACCAAGTGAGAGGGCGCGGGCTATTTCACTCATGGTCGGAGGAGCAGCAGCGGAGGCTACCATCTTCATTATCTCTGCCGCACGCTTGGCCGCCGGCGCCTTAATACGGTTGTCTCTGTTCATAAGTTCACTCCTGTGAACAGGAGAGTGCCAGCAGAAGCGTACAAGGTCAATAAAAAAATCATAATCCATACATTTTTGCCTTTGTTTGTTGGTATTATGCTGGCATAATCTTACGAAAATAATGTTCCGTATTGTGAACCGCACTCAACAACCTCACAGCAAGGGGTATCACGAATGTATTTGCCAGACTTCGATTACCACTCCCCGGAGAGCATAGATGAAGCGCTCTCCCTCCTAGCCAACCTGGGGAGCGGGGCAAAGGTCCTCGCCGGAGGCACAGACCTGCTTCACAAGATGAAGCAGGGCGACCTCGCCCCCAAAGCCCTGGTCTCCCTCAAAGGGCTCGACAAGCTAAAAGGAATCAACTATGTAGAGGGACGCGGCGTAGTAATTGGCGCGCTCTCCACACAAAACGACATCCTTTACTCCGAAGTGCTCGCCAAAAAGTACCCTTCGGTCTCACATGCGGCGAAAAAGATGGCGTCAAACCAGATACGCCACCTTGGCACAGTGGGCGGTAACATTGTTAACGCAGTACCCTCAGCTGACCTGCCGCCGATTCTCATAGCCCTTGGGGCTTCGATAACCCTGGTGTCAACCTCCGGCAAGCGGGAGATGGCCCTTGAGGAGTTCTTCGTAGAGCCCGCCTCCTCGGTGATTAATGAGGGGGAGATTTTAACGGAGATAGTAATCCCCGATGGCGACTTAACCGGCAGCTCCTACCACAAGTTCGGGCTCAGGCGCTCAGGCGCCCTCGCTGTAGTCGGCGTCGCGGCATCCGCTCGTGTCGCTGGGGGGGTCATTGAGGAGGCACGCATTGTATGCGCCTCAAGCGCGCCCAAGGTAATCCGCACGCCCAAGGCAGAAGCTTTCCTAGCAGGCAAGAGCCCGGCACCTGAGGTACTCGAAGAGCTTCAGGCTATAGTCGAGAGCGAGGTGCGGCCCAGGGACTCAATAAGGGGCTCCGCTGAATATCGCAGGAACCTCGCCGGCGTACTGGCTAAACGCGCCCTTGTAGATGCGGTCGAAAGCGGCCACGGACTCCCCGCCGAAGATTAAGAAGAGGATATCGAGATGAATACGATTGAAGATAAAGAAGGCGTAAAGAGATACATGCTTAGCCTGACGGTGAATGGCGACCCCCATACCGTCGTTGTTAAGGCCAACACCACCCTCTCTCAGGTGCTGAGGAACGAGCTTGCGCTCACCGGCACCAAGCAGGGTTGCGAGCTTGGCGACTGCGGCTCCTGCACCGTCCTCATGGACGGCAAGCCGGTGAACTCCTGCATGGTGCTGGCCCTTGAGGCCGAGGGCCACGAGGTAACGACCATCGAAGGTGTCGCCGAGGGCGCGAAGCTAAGCGACCTACAGGAGTCCTTCGTCAACCATGGAGCGGTCCAGTGCGGGTACTGTTCACCCGGCATGGTCCTCTCCGCCAAGGCGCTCCTGAAAAGGAACCCCCACCCCACCGAGCTCGAAGTTAGAGAAGCAATAAGCGGCAACCTCTGCCGCTGCACCGGGTATGTCCACATAGTAGAGGCGATTCTCGCCGTATCGGAGGGGCGCACGACCCCGCCGGAGGAAACCAACGCCGGAGGGGAGGCATAATCATGAGCATCAACACCAAGATTATAGGTAGGTCCGTCCCCCGCATTGACGGCAGGGACAAGGTAACCGGCGCGGCAAAATATACCGGCGACATAAAGTTCCCCAATATGCTCTTTGGAAAGATATTGACGAGCCCCCACGCCCACGCGCGCATAATCTCCATCGACACCTCCGCCGCGGAGGCGCTGCCGGGGGTGAAGGCGGTGATTACCCACAAGGACGTGCCGGACATTAAATATGGCATCAGCCCCGCCCGCTGGGATGAGAATATCTTCTGCATCGACAAGGTGCGCTTCGTCGGCGACAAGGTCGCGGCGGTGGCGTGCACAGACGAGGAGACCTGCTACAAGGCCCTAAAGTTAATCAAGGTCGAGTATGAGATTCTTCCGGCGGTCCTAGACTTTAGAAAAGCGATGGACGAGGGGATGCCGCAAATTCACGATGAGTACCCCAAAAACATCAACGTCGAAATCCATCAGGAGTTCGGCGACATTGAAAAAGCCTTCAAAGAAGCGCATCTGGTCAGGACCGACGCCTTCCTAGGCAACCGCGCCTACCAGTCGCCCATCGAGCCCCACTCAGCGACCTCCCTCTGGGACGGCGATAAGCTGACGGTATACTCCTCAACGCAGTCACCTCACTATTTCCAGTACTACATCGCCCGCGAGTTCGGGATGGATATGGGTAATGTGCGCGTTGTGAAGCCCTATGTCGGCGGCGGCTTCGGCGGCAAGATGGAGCCAACGGGCCTGGAGTTCGCAGGGGCCGTATTGGCAAAGCTTACCGGCAGACCCGTTAGGATGTTCTTCGACCGCCATGAGATGTTCGCCCACAACCGTGGCCGCCACGCGCAGTATATGGAGATTACCACCGGCGTCACAAAGGATGGCAAAATTCTCGGCGCGCACTCCAACTTCATGATGGATGGCGGCGCATACACCTCACTCGGTATCGCCACGGCCTACTACGCGGGCGCGTTGCTGCCCCTGACCTACGAGTTCGACCACTACAAGTTCGACCTCTTCAGGCTCTACACCAACCTCCCCGCCTGCGGAGCGCAGCGCGGTCACGGCGCGCCGCAGCCCAAATACGCCTTTGAGAGCCACCTCGACAACGTCGCCACCGAGCTCGGCATGGACCCGATGGATATCAGGCTCCTTAACGCCCGCCGCCCGGAGACGGTAACCCCCAATGACTTTGCCATTCACTCCTGCGAGCTTACCCAGTGCCTTACGAGGGCGAGGATAATCTCCAACTGGGACGAAAAGAAAAAAGAGGGCGGCATGCCCAAGGGCCACGGCATAGGAGTCTCCACCGGCTCCTTCGTATCCGGCGCGGGCTACCCGATTTACCGCACGGATCTTCCCCATTCAGCGGTTGTCATCAAGGTCAACGAGGATGGCACAAGCGCCACCCTCTACACAGGCGCCCCCGATATCGGGCAGGGCTCAGACACCGTCCTCTGCCAGATGGCCGCGGAGGCGATGGGCTTTCACTATGAGAAGATGAAGATCATCGCGGCAGACACTGAGACATGCCCGATGGACCTCGGCGCTTACGCAAGCCGCCTAACCCTGATGACCGGCGCGGCATGCAAAGCCGCGGGCGAGGAGATCAAGAAGAGCCTCCTTGAGATGGCCTCCTCTATGCTACACCTGCCCCCGGATGACCTCGAATGCGAGGACGCGATAATCTACTCCAAATCGCGTGAGGGCAAAGCGCTTACCTTTCAGGAGGTCGCCAGGAAACACTTCGTCCTAAAGGGCCCCCTCATCGGCAAAGGCTCCTACACCCCGCCCAAGCTCGGCGGCAAATTCAAAGGCTCCCCCGTCGGAACCAGCCCCGCGTACTCCTTTGGCGTACAGGTCGGAGAGGTTAAAATCGACGAAGAGACCGGCGAGATCGAAGCTGTAGGGTTCTGGGATGTCCACGACTGTGGTACAGTCGTCAACCCCCGGCTGCTCCACGGTCAGGTGCACGGCGCGCTCTCAATGGGTATGGGAGAATCGGTCTGGGAGGAGGTCCTCTTTGACGACAAGGGCAAGATCAAAAACCCCGACCTCGCCAATTACAGGATACTCACAGCCCTCGATATGCCCCCGGTAGAGTCGGAGATTGTAGACTCCTACGAGGATATCGCGCCCTGGGGCGTCAAAGAGATTGGCGAAGGCTCCACCAACCCGACTATGGGGTGCTTCTCAAATGCTATCTACGACGCGATGGGAGTTAGGGTATACTCACTGCCCCTCTCCTATGAGAAGGTGTGGAGAGCGCTGAAGGAAAAGCGCGAACGGGAGCAGGGCAAAAAAGAGTAAACAAAGATAAAACCGCCGGCGCGGCGGAAGGTTAAGAAGATGGGCAAGCTAGCTTTAACTCTACTGGTTCTCCTCTTTACGGCGGCAGTTGCGGTGGGCGCACCTAAGTGGGAGGGAAGAACTGTAGAGGTCTTCGCCGGTTCCGCGTCGGCGCCGCCCCTGCGCGAAGCGGCGCTGCTGTTCAAGGAGCGCACAGGCGCAGAGGTCGACCTTCACTTTGGCGGGTCGGGGACTATGTTATCTCAGATAACCCTCTCGGGGCGCGGAGACCTGTACATCCCCGGCTCCTCCGACTTCATGGAGCTAGCCAAGGAAAAAGACGCGGTCGACCCTTCCACGGAGCGGGTAATAGCCTATCTTCTACCGGCTATTTGCGTCCCCAAAGGAAACCCCAAAGGGATAAAAACCCTTGAGGACCTATCCCAACCCGGCCTAAGAGTGGGGATAGGCCGCCCCGACACCGTCTGCGTAGGCCTCTACGGAGTTGAGGCGATTGAGCGGGCCGGCCTTGGCGTGGGAGTCAAACTCAACGTGGTCTCCCACGCGGAGTCATGCTCCAAGACAGCGCAGCTTGTGGCCCTTGGCCTGGTCGATGCCGTAATGGGTTGGGACGTTTTCGCAAAGTGGAGCGACAAGATTGAAGCGGTTCCTTTGCCTCCCGAGTCGACCCCGCGCATAGGCTACATCCCCGGCGCGCTGACCAAAAACACTACGGAGCCAGCCGCTGCCAGTGATTTCCTTGCCTTTATCACCGACGGAGAAGGGGCTCGTTTTTTTAGCGAGGCGGGGTATATAACCAGCGTCGAGGAGGCCCGCCGCCGCACCACGCCCAATACTCCGGTGGGAGGTTTCTATGCCCTCCCCGATGGATGGAAATAGCTTGTCCTCCAGGGGACTAAACCTCCTGCTAGCTGCCGCAGTAGTGCTCGCCCTATCCTTTGTAGCGGGCCTCCTCGCGGTGCAGCTTGGCTACACCCAGCCCGGCGATATGGCCGCCGCCCTTAGGAACGGCGAGCTTAGGCACGCGATCTTCCTCAGCCTGACAACGGCAACGATCGCCTCCACATTGGCGCTATTGGCGGCGCTCCCGGTTGCATATGCGCTGGCCCGCCACCAATTTCCGGGGTCATTTCTGGTTGACCTGATCCTTGACCTGCCCGTCATCCTATCGCCGGTCGCGGTTGGCGTATCATTGCTGCTCCTCCTCAGAACGACGCCGGGGCGGTGGGTGGAAACTCACCTTATGGCCTTTATCTTCGAGACCCCCGGAATAGTCCTCGCGCAGTTCACCGTAGCGCTTGCATTATCGATAAGGGTGCTTAAGGCTGCATTTCAAGAGGTGGACGTACGCTATGAGCAGGTTTCCCGTTTCCTTGGGCTGAACGGATGGGAGACCTTGCTAAAGGTGACGTTGCCATTGGCAAAGCGGGGCATCCTGGCGGCCTTTATCCTCGCCTGGGCCCGCTCAATGGGAGAGTTCGGCGCAACGGTGACCCTCGCAGGGGCGGTAGCTGGCAAAACAGAGACCATCCCCGTGGCGATATACCTTAGGATGGCCTCGGTTGATATCACCGGAGCGGTATCGCTCATCGTGCTGCTCTCAATGATCAGCCTTTCGGCGCTCCTAATGGTGCGACTGCTGGTGAGGGCAAGATGATTAGGGCTGAGAACCTCTCTTTCAGCTTCGGCGATTTCATAGTGGAGGATATATCTCTGTCGGTAGCTCCAGGGGAATCCTTTTTCATACTGGGCCCATCGGGGGCTGGAAAGACCCTCCTCCTGGAGATTCTCCTTGGCATCAAGCCGCCGAGGAGCGGAAAGATATTTTTAAACTCTACGGATATCACCAAAGCGCCGCCTGAGAAGCGTGGCGTAGCCTACGTACCTCAAGACCTTGCCCTATTTCCTCACCTCACGGTCGAGGGAAACATCCTCTTCGGCATGAAGGAGCGAGGCGAGGAGGTTCAGAAGCGTCTCGACAGGTGGGTTGAGCTCCTTAACCTCGGCAGGGTACGCCACCGGCGCGACGTAGCCACCCTCTCCGGCGGTGAAAGGCAGCGGGTAGCCCTTGCGCGCGCCCTCATCCGTGAGCCGAGGGTGCTCTTCATGGATGAGCCCTTCTCCGCGCTGGATGTATCATTGAGGCGGCGAATACAGATAGAGTTTCGAGAGCTTCAGCGAAACCTCGGCCTCACCACCGTACAGGTTACCCACGATCCTGAGGAGGCCTTCCTCATGGCGGATGAGATGGCGATAATGATTGGAGGGCGCATAGAGCAGGTAGGCACCCCCAACAGCCTCTACAACAACCCCGCCAACCGCAAGGTGGCGAGCTTTTTAATGCTTCAGAATCTATTTCTCGCCACAGTAGTCGGGATTACTGATGAGGGCTTCCTTGAGGTAAAGACAGAGACAGACGCCCTGCTCGTCGATGATGACGGCAAGCACAAGGTGGGAGACGAAGTTTATCTTGGGGTGAGGCCTGAGGAGATAATCCTGGTAAGGAGCGAGCGCGTCGAGTACCACCGTGAGACTCCCAACTTTTTCTTCGGCGAGGTAACGGGGTGGGTTGACCTCGGGCACTACCGGCTGGTCAACCTCCGCGTCGGCGATTGGGTCGTTGAATCGTGGCTCAACATACGCGCAGCGCGGGAGTTTCCCATGTCGATTGGCGAGAAGATAGGTTTCCACATAAGGCCGGGGAGCTTCTCCCTCCTCCCCTCTGAGGGGGATAGAAGCTGATGTCAAACTATGCGCTGCTCCTCGCCGCCGGTCTCTCCAGGCGCATGGAGGGAGAATCCAAACTTATACGCAAATTCGGCGAAGCGCCGATCGTAAGGCGAGCTGCGGAGAATCTCCTTGCCGGCGGCGTGGATGGCCTCTACGTCGTAGTCGGAAAGAGCGCCCCCAAGGTTCGCGCCGTGCTACAGGGGCTCCCGATCACCTTCGTCGATAACCCGGCCCCGGAGGAGGGGCAAGCCTCCTCGATAGTCGCCGGGGTAAAGGCATTGCCCCCCGACGCCAAGACACTGATCATAGCCCTCGGCGATATGCCTAAGGTGTCGCCTCGCACAATACGCCTCCTGCTCACGGCCCACGGAGTTTCAACCAAGGGGCTTACCCTCCCGCTTATATGCGGGGAGAGAGGCCACCCGGCGCTCCTGGACCTTGCAAGGTACAGGGAAGAGCTGCTGGCCCTAACAGGCGACGTGGGTGCCCGCTCTATCTTTCGGGATCATGAGGATGACCTCCTCGAAGTGGAGGCGCAGGACCCGGGAATCCTCCTTGACATAGACACCGAGGAGGAGCTTGACGAACTAAATAGGAGACTGGACCTTGAATAAACCTGAGCGAGTGAGCGAAGTGCGCGTACTTATGCGGGGCGCGGGAGAGCTCGCCTCCGCAATTGCACACCGCCTTAGAAGCGCCGGCTTCAGCATCGCTATGACGGAGCTTGAAAACCCCCTCGCCATAAGGCGCCACGTATCTTTTTGCGAGTGCATTCATGACGGGACACGCCAAGTTGAGGGTGTCACCGCAAGACGAGTGAGTAGCGCCAGTGAGTTTAGCGAGACTATTGCGGCGGGTGAGATTCCGGTGATTGTGGACCCCGGCCTGGCCTCAATAGGCGAGTGGAAGCCCCACATCCTCCTCGACGCCGCAATAGCGAAGCGCAACTTGGGCACAACCCGCGACATGGCCCCCCTTGTAGTTGGCTATGGCCCCGGCTTCACCGCCGGTGAAGACGTTGACATAGTTATAGAGACCAATCGGGGCCACGACCTCGGCAGATTGATTCGCGAAGGCGCCGCCGCTCCAGACACGGGAATACCTGGTGTAATCGCTGGAGAGAGCGCTAGGCGCGTCATACATTCGCCCGATACCGGTATACTTGAACCGGTAGTCTCAATAGGCGATCTGGTTAAGGAGGGGGATTTATTGGCGCGGGTTGGCGGTAGCGATGTTACCTCCCCCCTGTCAGGAGTAGTGCGCGGTCTCATACGCCCCGGCTCCAAGGTCAAGGCCGGTCTCAAAATAGCCGACGTTGACCCGCGCGGCATAGTGGCCTATTGCGATTCTATCTCTGAAAAGGGAAGAAACCTCGGCGGCAGCGCTCTTGAGGCGATCCTAAGCTGGATGAATGAAAAATGAGCGTTCCAGTTCATCTCCTTGAGGCCTTTTCCGTGGACACCCCTGAGCTTGTTACCCTGGTGGGCGGGGGCGGGAAGACGACCCTCATGTACGCGCTGATACGAGAGGCAAAGGCGCGAGGGCTCAAGGCGGCGGCAGCCACTACAACCAAGCTCTTTGAGCCTAAGTCCTCAGATGGCGTCGAGCTCTGCCTTGTAAATGGCAAGGAAGACTTCCCTCGGATTTTAGGGGGGGCGGTCCCTCCCCTCTTCGCCTCCGGGCGTATACCCGGCGGCAAGGTCTCCGGGCTCACTCCCGAGCTTATTGACGAGCTCTACGGTGAGGGCGGCTATGACCTTATTGTAGTAGAGGGCGACGGTTCTCGTAGGATGCCCCTGAAAGCCCCGGGTGACGGTGAGCCGGTGGTGCCCTTCATGACCTCCCTCTTCATCGCGGTAGTAGGGCTCTCAGCGCTGGGGGCCACCTTGGACGAGGATAATGTTTTTCGGCCCCACCTTGCCGCCAAGGCTACAGGTGCGAAGGTCGGCGATACAATAACGACTGAGATGGTAAGCGCCCTTCTAAACGCACCGGAGGGCCTTAAAAAGGGCCTCCCAGCCTATGCCCGTGGGCTTGTGGCGTTAAACCAGTGCGACACGGATGAAGAATTCAGGAAAGCCGACGAATTGGCTAAAAAGATTCTCTCCGGGTCGTCGGAGTGGGAGGGTGTGGCAATCCTTAAACTGGCGGGCGGAAGGCCCGTGAAGAAAGTGGTACACAGATGAAGAAGCTTTACGAAGAGATATCGGCGCGGCTCTCTGGTGGCGAAAAACTAGCGGTCGCCTCCATTGCCCGTCGAATCGGCTCAGCTCCCAGAAGCCAGGGAACGCGCTGCGCCATACTCCCTGACGGTTCAATTTTAGGGACCATCGGCGGCGGCTTGATGGAGGCAAAGACTCAGGAGGCCGGAGCCAAAGCGCTTTCGGACAACAACGTCGAGTACCTCAAGATGCGCCTCAAAGAGAAGGAGCTCGCGGCAAGCGGTATGATCTGCGGCGGCTCCGTTGACATTCTAGTCGCCCCCTGGGGCGAAGCCGAGGTGCCTGTGTCAGAGGGCCTCTCCGCCCTCTACTCCTCCGGCAACCACGGCGCGCTCCTCACCAAGTGGGATGGAGAGGGAAACGCTCTCGCCATAGGTCTTTACTTCAATGGTCAATGGCACTCCAGCTCCGGGCTCACGGAGGAGCTTGAGGAGGCGGCGAAGGAGGCGCTCTTCAATGCGGCTAACGTCGTAAGGGTTGATGATGACGGCGGGCTATTCGCTGAATTTATCGAGCGCGAACGGGCGCCGCTTATTGTCATGGGCGCAGGCCACGTCGGGCGGGCCCTTGCCAATGTCGCCACCGTGGCGGGTTTTGCCGTCACCGTTATCGACGATCGGTCGGAGTTCGCCAATGAGGAGAATCTACCCTGGGCGGAGAGCGTACTATGCCGCCCCTTCGAGGGCGCGCTAGAAGAGGCTGGAGTGGATGAGAATACCTTTATCGTCATAGCGACGAGGGGTCACATGGGAGATACCATCTGCGCCCTCGACGCCTTGAGGAGCGATGCGCCCTATGTGGGCATGATTGGCTCCAAAAGAAAGCGTGGCATGGTCCTCAAAAAGATGTCCGATGAGGGCATCTCTGAGGAGCGGATTACCTCTGCGGTGCGCACCCCGGTCGGTCTCTCCATCGGGGCGCAGACACCCGAGGAGATAGCCGTCTCAATCGTAGCCGAGATGATCCAGATAAGACGCCAGAACGGCTGACATTTAGCCTGGCAAAAAAAGAGGGGCCGCAAATAAGCGGCCCCTCTTTTATTTCAACCGGCGGCATAAGCCGCCATTCACCCTATCCCTTTATGAGGCGTGGCGTTACAAGCTGGTGCTGCGCGCAGATTGAGCGCGGATTCTGGTACGCGGCCCCTGCGAAGGCGACCATGTACTTACGGATTTCAGGCATGCGTACGATCTCGTCCACGAAGCCGCTCTTTGCGCAAAAGAGCGGGCGGGACTTGGCCTGATAGGCTTCCACGAGGTCGTTCATCTTGTCGATGACCGGCCCGAGGGGCTTGCCTGCATCTTGCTCCTTCACCAGACGCCTCGCGAAGGAGGCTGCCGCCGCGGTCTCGCCATGCATGACGTAGACCTCGGTGGTGGGAGTGCCGAGGGTGAAGGTGTTGTGGTTGTTGGCCGTGGGGCCGCCCATGACGTAGTGAGCCGCCGCGCTCGCCTTTCTTAAGACGACGAGCATTTGCGGCACTTCGGTCTGCTCGATGGAGTAGATGAGCGACTGACCGAGGCCGAGGAGCTCCGCCTGCTCAGCGATGTCGCCGACGTCGATGCCGCTGGTGTCATGGAACCACATTATCGGGATGCGGTCACGGCCGCACATCGTCACGAACTCATTCATCTTGATGAGACCCTGACGGTAGAGCTTGCCGCCTATGCCGGGATAGTCGGCGTATTCGGGGTAGCCGTGGGGCAAAAAGCCCTGCTGGTTGCCGATAGCCGCTACTAGGTAACCGTCCACCTTGACGAGGCCGCAGTAAACCTCCGGGCCGTAGTCGGGGCGGAACTCCATGTGCTCGGAGCCGTCGACCAGCCTTGCGAGAACCTGCGTAAGGGAGTAAGTCCGCTTCTGGTTAAAGGGCACGATACGATCGAGCTCGGAGGGCTTGAACAACGGCTCCTTTGGCTCGGCCACGCGGAAGAAGCGCGGCTTGTAGGCTGGCATCTCAGCCATGTACTCTTTGATGCCGTCGAGGACGCCGGTCTCAGCGTCTGAGACGTAGCGGAAAAACCCTGTAACATCATGGTGAATTTCAACCCGGCCCGGAGCGACCGCCTTGAACTTGCGGGTCGCGTCGATGAGGGGCTGACAGCCCTCCTCGTCAAAGCCGCCCTTGGGGCTCATGCCGGAAACGATACCGCCGCCGCCGACCGCCATGTTGGCGTCCTTGTGGGCGAAGAGGACCGTGGGGCTGATCGACTGGTAGCCGCCGCCCGCAGGGTTGGTGCCGTAGATCGCGGCGAGTACCGGCACGCCCATCTGCTGTAGCTCGGCGTGGCGGAAGAAGGTGGTGCCGCTGCCGCGCCTGCCCGCGTAAACCTGCTCCTGATTCGGCAGATCGACGCCGCTACAGTTGACGAGCCAGACGAGCGGGATATTGAGGCGCTTCGCCTGGTCCGTGGCGCGCAGGATGTTCTCCGACTGCCCGGCGATCCATGCGCCCGCGAGCACCTTGTTGTCAAAGCCGATGACTACGGCCCATTTGCCGCTGATCTTGGCGAGGCCGTTAATTACGCCGGTGGTGCCGTAATTATTGTCCAACGGGTTATAAACGGTGTTGAGCGGGCACCAAGTTCCCTCGTCAACGAGGTACTCAAGGCGCTGCCAAACGGTCATCTGACCACGGGAATTAACCTTCTCCGTGGGGATACCCGCATTTTTTACCGCCTCGACCGCCGCCGCGTACTCCTCCTCCACAGCCTTGATGTCGCGGAGGTTCTCCACGGTGGTCTCAAGCTGCCGGTCGGTCAGCGGCGAGCCGAAGGTCGGCATATGTTCAAAATATCTTTTCATATCTAATCTCCCGTAGACGATTTAGCGGTTCTGGGCGGTACCCATAGCGATGCCGGCGATGATCGTCTTCTGGATGTTGGAGGTACCCTCAACCACCTGGTAGGACTTCGCGTCCCTGAAGTAGCGCTCGACGGGGTACTCAGTGGAGAAGCCCCAGGAGCCGTAAATCTTCATGACTTCGTTGGCTGCGTGGACGGCGGCCTCGGCGGAGTAATACTTCGCCATGGAGGTCTCATACTGGTTGGGCTTACCCTGATCTTTCAGGAAGGCGGCGCGGTATACGAGCAGCTGCGCTGCATGGTGCTCCACGATAAGCTCGGCAATGGAGGACTGGATCATCTGGAACTGCCCGATGGGACGACCGAACTGGGTGCGGTCCTCACAGTACTGGAGGGCGAGGTCGATGAGCCCGCCCGCGCAGCCGAGTGCGCCGGCGGCGCAACCGATGCGGGTGTTGTTCAGCTGCCACATGCAAATCTTGAAGCCGTCGCCTACCTCGCCGAGAACTGCGTCCTTGGGGATGCGGGCGTCGTCGAACTGAACCTCGCCGGTGGGGGCGGAGTAGAGGCCGAGCTTGGTCTCAATCGCCTGGGTGGTTACGCCGGGGGTCTCTTTCAGGTTGATGAGGAAGCATGTCATGCCTTTGTACTTGGCGTCGCGGTCGGTGTAGGCGTAGAGCAGGCCCCAGTCGCCGATGTGGGCGTTGGAGATCCAGGTCTTCTGGCCGTTAATTACCCACTCGTCGCCATCGAGCTTGGCGTTGGTCTTCATGCCCGCGACGTCGGAGCCGGAGTTGGGCTCGGTTATCGCGAAGAAGCCTACGTTCTCGCCGCTTACCCACTTGGGAATGAAGTTCTGCTTCTGCTCTTCGTTGCCGAACTTCTGCACGGTGAGGGCAGGGCCGATGTTCTGCATGTTGAAGGGGAGCCTCCAGGAGGGGCTTACCTTCGCGACCTGCTCGGCTAGGAGGACAGACTCCAGGATGCCCATGCCGTTGCCGCCGTACTCCTCTTTGATGCCGCAGCCGAAGAAGCCGAGGTCTGCCATCTGGCGGACGCGCTCCAGTGAAAAGGCGTGATTTTTTTCTTCCTCTTCTACATATGGCTTGATCTCGTTCTCGGCAAAGCGGCGCGCCTGCTCCTGTACCATCTTCTGTTCGGGGGTCAGCTCAAAATTCATCTCGTTCTCCTTAAATAAAGTAGTGTGTGAACTAGGGATTTATCGTCATGAGCAGGTCGCCCTCTTCGACAGCCTGCCCCTCTTTTACTTTTATTTCAGCTATGGTGCCGTCGGCGGTGGCGAAAACTTCAGCCTCCATCTTCATCACCTCCATAACGATGACGGCGTCGTCAAGGGATACAGAGTCGCCCTCGGCGCATTCGATTTTCCAGACGTTACCAGACATAGGTGCGCGTACCTCTTCCATCGTTCTTTACCTTTCCAATGATCAGTGTCATTTGAGCAGCGAGACAAAGACGCCCGCCGCGATGAGAGTTCCGATTACCCCGGCTATATTCGGTGCCATGGCATACATGAGGAGATAGTTTCTCTTGTCAGCCTCGGTGCCAACCTTGTGAACGACACGCGCCGCCATTGGGACGGCCGAAACGCCAGCTGCGCCGAGGAGAGGATTTATCTTATCTTTGCTGAACAAATTCATCCCCTTGGCTATCAGTATTCCGCTCGCAGTTGAAACGGCGAAGGCGGCCAAGCCAAGGAAGAAGACGAATATAACCTTGGGGGTAAGAAAGTTTTCGGCGTTCATCGTCGCGCCGACCGAGACACCAAGGAAGATCGTCGCGATATTCATAAGCTCATTTTGGCTGGCCTCAACGAGGCGCTCAACCACCTTGGACTCACGGAATAGGTTGCCCAGCATGAACATCGCCATAAGGGGCGCGGAGGCCGGAATCAGCAGTATGAGGAGCATCGCCGAAATTATCGGGAAAAGTATCTTCTCGACGGGGTGCACCTTACGGGAGGGCTTCATCCTTATCTTGCGCTCATCCTCGCTGGTCATCAGCTTCATAATCGGAGGCTGAATGAGCGGAACAAGCGCCATATAGGAGTATGCAGCTACTGCAACAGTCCCTAAGAGATGGGGAGCGAGTTTGGTGGCGAGGAAAATTGTCGTCGGCCCGTCAGCTCCGCCGATTATACCTATTGTCGCAGCCTCGGAGAGGTTGAACCCAATAAGGTGAGCGCCAAAGAACGTTACGAAGACGCCAACCTGTGCCCCGGCGCCCAAAAATATGAGCCTTGGCTGACTGAGCATCGGGCCGAAATCCGTAAGGGCGCCAAGCCCCAGAAAAATAATCGGGGGGATAACCTCGCTCTTTATGCCATAGGCGTAAAACTGCCAAAGCAGGCCGTGACCCGGCTCCATCAGGCCGGTCATGGGTAAATTGGCCGATATAATACCGAAAGCTATCGGCAAAAGGAGGAGCGGCTCGAATTTTTTCTTGATTGCGAGGTAGAGAAGTCCAAGCGCCAGCGCCCACATCACACAGCCCTGCCATGTCACAGCGGTGAAGCCGCTGCTTGTAAAAACCGAAGTGAGTGAGGAGACTATGCTGTTATCCATCGGATTTCTCCCCGCTCGTTACTTTGGCTACAGCTTTGCCGGTAACCTTAATCGAAATGTAAAGCAGCGCCATCCCGCAAAAGACGCTAACTATGCCCCCGAAAAGTATGCCGAATGCTTCCGTCATCATCGTCTCCACTTGGGCCTGCCGCCCATTGATTGTGAGCCGACTTAACATAGCAAGAGGCGTGCCACCATTGTTTTATAATATTTTTAGCTGTATTATTAGATACTTACAGGCGAACAAGGAACCTGGTCAATCAATTCGACCAGATAAGTGTAGCGATAACGCTACACGCCAAGCTGTACCTTGCTTCACAAGGCTACAAAGCCCATGGGGCGTGGGGTTATAGCAAACGTGTAGCATTTTCACTACATGTACCGCATATGCTACACCGCTGACCTAAAAGGGCTATTTCACTGAAGGAGGCCGTATTTTGAAAGTTTCTCGTAGAGGGTGGTTCGGTGGATTCCGAGTATAGAGGCAGCTCGCTTTTTGTTGCCTCCAGTGAGGGTAAGGACGCGGGTTATGAGGTCGCGTTCGGCAGCTTCCACTGTCTCCGCCAATGAAAGCGGCGCCTCTTGAGAGTGGGGCTTACTCTGGTTGGTAAGGACTACGGCCGGCAGATCTTCAAGGCTTATCTCGGGCCCCTTAGCGTTCCAGGCCACGCGCTCAATGACGTTCATAAGCTCACGCGCATTGCCGGGCCAGCTGTAACGTGTGAGCGCGTCCATTGCCTCCGGCGCTATCTCTCTCTGGCGCCCCTCAAAGGTAAAGCGGGTATCGAGGAAGTGACGGACGTAGAGGGGGATATCATCCGGGCGTTCCCTCAACGGGGGGATATGCAGGAGCATTTTGGAGAGCCTAAAGTAGAGGTCCAATCTAAACTTGCCCTGCTCCGTAAGCTCTTTCAAGTCTATATTTGATGCGGCGATAAGGCGGAAGTCAACATATCTTATTGAGCTGCCTCCAATCCTCTCAACCTCTCGCTCCTGAAGGACGCGAAGGAGCTTACCCTGGATTTCAAGGGGCAGGTCGCCAATCTCATCGAGAAAGATTGTTCCGCCGTGGGCCTGCTCGAACTTACCCACCTGCCCCTCTCGCTTGGCTCCTGAGAATGACCCCGGCTCATAGCCGAAGAGTTCGCTGTCGGCTAGCTCGCGGGGGATCGTCGTACAGTTCAGCCTTACGAAGGGTCCATTACCTCGGTTGCTGTCGTTGTGGATCGCGTGGGCGAAGAGCTCCTTGCCGGTGCCGGTCTCCCCGCTGATAAGGACATCCGCCCCGGAGGCGGAGAGCTGCTTCGCCAAGGAGGTGGTGCGGCGCATCGCCTCGCTTACGCCTAGGATATTCTCAAATGTATAGCGCTGACGCTGGGGCACTGCTTTGAGGCGCTTTTGGTATACCGCGACTTGGTCTTCAAGGACTTTAACCCGGCGCGAGAGCTTGTCCACCTCCTTTACGTCATGGAAGATGATTGAGCCCATGGCGCCAATCACCTTGCCATCCTTCCGTATGGGGATTCTTGAGGAGACCTTGAGAACGCCGTCAACCTCCTGAATCTGCGCAACCTCCGCTTTGCCCTCACGGCAGACGATGTGCAGCCGGCTGGACGGTATCAGCTCTGTAATGTGCCGCCCCTTGGCCCCTCCCCTCGGCAGCCCAAGGAACTTTTCATTCTCCCGGTTCATGTAGACGACGCGGCCATTCACATCGACAATGATAAGCCCCTCGTAACGGTTATCAACAAGGTGCTCTATCGCCTCAACGGTCGTCTCATGGAGACCGTAAGGGCCAATCGCCTCGGCTAGTATCTCGGTAAGTTTTGAAAAGTTGTCCATAAATAAAAACCGCGCTCCCGGTGACCTCAAGGAGCGCGGAATCTCTCCGGCTGTCCCTCAGATCGCCATCATGGGACTATCATCTGGTGGGCCTTGGAGTGGTGAAAGAGGTAGTGTCCCACGGCCATCGCCGGGGTTTCCCGGAGCTCGTTGCCCCTGGATTTACCTGCGATGACCATCTCAAACCCCTCCACTTCGCAAATCTCTGCGATGACCTTGCCGGGGTCGCCCTCGGCGAGGATAGTATCCGGGGTATACCCCGCGAGAGTCAACCGCTTTTCATTACGGTCCAGCGTAGCCTCCGGGTCTTTGGAGGTGGGGAACTCCTTGGACATTACATGAACCAGGGAGATATCGAAGGCATTGGGTATCGCCAACCTCGCTAGCGCCTCGACGCACCTTCTGGAGGCGTTGGAGTCATCAACGGCAACCAGCGCCTTTACCGGCTTGCCATCAATGCACTGCGAAAGATTTGGGCCGTTTTTCTTTATAACGACCACGGGAATCGGCGACTCTTTGATGAGAGAGCTGGAAACGGAGCCGAGAAACATGTAGCGGAGATCGCTATGAACCTCAGTTCCCATAACCACTAAATCATATCCCCGTTTGGCCTCCCTGATTACGCACTCGGCGGGCTCCCCCTCCATCGAGACAATTCTCGGGAGGACCCCGCTGCGCGCCGCCATCGCCTCCGAGCGGGCTGTTAGATAGCGGTGGGCGGTGCTTCTCGCGCTGACGCGTATAGAATCCAGGAGGGTCTCCGTGAGGTTCTTATATTGCACCCCGCTTATGTCGGTGGTGTGAAAGAGCGTCACCTCCGCTCCGACAAACTTTGCCAGGCAGGCGCATGCGTCCTCAGCGGCCTTGCTCACCTCAGTATCCTCTACCGGCACCAAAATCTTTACAGACATAGGCATGTAGCTCTCCTCAAGTTAAGGCGGCTAGAACGCGCCCGGGTAAAAAATCCTCGGAAGAAAGAGGACCACGTCGGGCCAGTAGGTGAGGATGGCCAGGATTGCGAGCTGAATAAAGATAAACGGCGCAACAGCCTTGGTAACATAGATCAGGTCCCTGTCCGCCACCGCTCCAGTTATGTAGAGGCTGACCCCCATGGGAGGAGTGACGTAGCCGATACCAAGGTTTATTGTCATCAGAAGCCCGAAATGCAGGGTATTTATCTCGAACTGGTAGAGCATCGGCAAAAATACAGGCGTCAGGATCATCGTCGCGCTGATGATGTCCATGAACATGCCGACGATCAAAAGGAAGATGTTCATAACAAGGAGGAACATTACCTTCGAGCTTATTGAGGCGGTTACCGCCTCAGTTAACATCTCGGGTATACGCTCAACCGTAAGGTACTTTCCGAAGACCGTCGCGCCCGCAACAATTATCAGCAGCGTCGCGGAGGTAACCGCGGAGGAGACGATAACCTTCTTTGCCTGCCTGAAGGTCATGTCCTTGTGGATGAATATCTCCACGATGAAAGCGTAGACGCATGCTATTACCGCAGCCTCATTCGCCGTAAAGACGCCTGAAAAGATGCCCCCGAAGATAAGTATCGGCAGGAGCAGCGCCCACATCCCCTCCTTCATTATCTTTACGAACTCGGCGAAGGGGATAATCTTCTGCATCTTCATGCCGCCGCGCTTACAGACAACGTAGGTGTAGATGCAAAAGCTGAGGATGATAAGGACGCCGGGAACAAAGCCCGTCATGAAGAGCGCTTCAAGCGAATCGTTGGTTATCATCGCGTAGAGGATCATCGAGATGGAGGGCGGGATAACGATGCCGAGAATCGGCGAGGTCGTCATAACGCCAACCGCGTACTTCTCATCGTAGCCCTCTGCAACGAGCGCGGGGATCATGAAGCTGCCGATAGCGACGACCGTTGCGACCGTGGAGCCGGAGATCGCGCCGAAAAGCCCGCAAGCGAGAATTCCAGCCATGCCGAGCCCGCCGGGGAAGAAGCCTACGACCGCTTTGGCGACCTTGATAAGCTTGTCCACGATTGTCCCAGAGGTCATTATGTTCCCGCAGAGTATGAAGAATAGCACCACCACAAGGGGGAATTTGTCCATACTCTTATAGAAGGCGTCTACAAGCTGCAAAGCCTGAACATCGAAGGGGAGCATCGAGTTGGAGAGGAAAACCAACCCAAGAACGCCGGTGGCGAATAGCGCCAGATAGACCGGCACTGTCAGCGCGAGGAAAATGAGCAAAAGCCCAAGGGCAAAGAATATTGATGTATCCATGTGCCGTTAGCCTCCCGCTTCCAGATCGCTAACCTTGGTGCCGGTTATATCCTCGTAAAACACTTGCAACAGTCTGCAAAGCATCCCAATCCCCATTATCGGAAGAATCGAGTAGAGGCATACCTGAGGTATTTTGAGGATGATTGTGCTCATACCCATTTTGTACTGAAAGAGCGCCATCTTCACGCCGAACCATGTTATAAAAACGGCGAAAAAGACCATCGTTATATTCGATAGTATCTCCAGCGGCTTTTTCCAGCTTTTGACTATATTCGGCAGCGCGTCAACGCGGATTAAAGAGCGTGACTTCACCGCGGCGACACACCCCACGAATGTGGAGTAGACGATGACCTCGCGCACGAACTCTTCGGGCCAGGCCAGGGTTGAGGTTATGCCGTACCTTGCGCCGAAACGCATAGCGACGCTCACGAAGAGGGTGACAAGTGCTGCCGACACCGTCAAAAAGAGCGTCCATTCCTCAAACAAGGTGATGGCCTTGTCAAGGTAGTAAAGAGCTTTACGAAACATCGTCTGTTCCCATAATAAAGGTAAACCGGGGGCAATCTCTTGCCCCCGGTTTGACTGTAGCGCTTAAATTACATTGCCTTGTAGTCCAGTGCTTCCTCAACCTTCTTCAGGTAGTCGGCGCCGATTTCCTTCTCCCACTCTTTTATGACCGTGGCGCCCTCTTTCCTAAGGGTAGCCATGTCAGCCTCTGGGAGCGTGAAGAATTCGATACCGGCGGCCTTGGCCTTGGCGATCTGCTCGTCCTCCTGCTTGCGGGTCAGCTCGCGGGTATTTGCGCACTCTTCCTGGATGACCTTGACAAGGGTCTTCTGGAGGTCTGCGGGAAGAGAGTCGAACCAAGCCTTGTTGACCAGGTGGATGAAGAGGCCCTGAGCGTAGTTGATCTGCGTGAAGTACTTCGCCACCTCAAACTTCTTGGTGATATTGCAGACCATCGGGGTGTGGTCGAGGCCATCTATAACGCCCTGCTTGAGGGCGACGGGTACGTCCGGCCAGGGCATAACAACCGGGTTTAGGCCCCAGGCTGCGTAAAGGCTCTTGTTGACGGGAGCCTCTGCGATGCGGAACTTGAGGGTCTTGGCGTCAGCGATAGTTTTGACGGGGGAGGTCGTAGCCCAGCCGTAGTTGCCGTAGCCGGTGATGTCAACGGCCATTACGCCCTTATCAAGCGCGCCATCGAGGAAGGGCTGAAAGATCTCTTTGTCGCTGACGAACTTGTCAAGCTTATCAAAGGAGTTGACCAGAAAGGGGAGGTTGACGACGCCGAGCTTGGGGCCAAGGTTGGCCGCTGCGACGGAGGAGCAGAGCATCCCCTGAACGGAGCCCATCATGAGCTGGTTCAAAACTTCCACCTCACCGCCAAGCTGTGAGAGGGGGTAGTAATCGAAGTAAATCTGTCCGTTGGTCTCTTCCCAGAGACGGTCGCGAATCCTGTATCCTGCGCCGACGCCCTCAAGCACGGGGTGAGATACGTTTGAAACCTTCATAACGTACTTTGCCCCGGAGGGGTCGAATTTGGGCTTCCATGCCGCCAGCATCTCGGCGGGGGAGGCTGCAAAGCCCAGAGCCGGTACCAGCGCCATCGCCAGCAGGGCAACCAGGATTACCATCCTTTTAATCTGTTTCATCGTTGTGCTCCTCTTGTTGGGTGTAAAACGGGGTTTATATATGCTTCTTACCCAGCTCGAAGGCTTTAATATTGGTATCGAGCACCTTCGCCGGGACAGACGCCTTTAGAGCCTTTTCCCAAACATCCGTTTTAAAATCAAACAAATTTGACATCACCCCTACCAATACCACATTTGCAGCTCTGCGTGTACCGGCTTCTTCTGCGTATTTGGCCGCGGGGACACCAATCGTCTTTATTGGCAACGCTTTTAACTGTTCCTCGGTATCCGCCGGATATTCGGCAAAGCCGGCCGAAACGGTGGAGGGGTTGATGCGGTCCAGCGCATAGATGAGGGTTCCGTCAGCGGCAACATTGTGGGAGTGGCGAAGGCCCTCCAGCGGCTCGAACCCTACTAGGATATCGCAGGAGCCATCGGGCACAAGCGGAGAGTGGACCTTGTCTCCGATGCGCACATGGCTGACAACCGACCCGCCGCGCTGGCTCATGCCGTGAACTTCGCTCTGCTTTATATCGAGGCCTTGTACCAAAGCCGCTTCGGAGAGAATTTTGGAGGCGAGGAGCACCCCTTGTCCCCCGACACCGGCGAGCAGGATATTTATTGTCTTCATATCTATATTCTCCTTTAACTTTCCGTTTCTCGCGCTATTTTACGATGGCATCGAACTTACACACCTGGGCGCAAACGGAACAGCCGGTGCAGAAGTTGGGGTC
>PKTT01000058.1 GCA_002869015.1 Deltaproteobacteria bacterium | reverse complement strand
TCTATTTTGGTAGCTAGTGTGGAGGGTAGCTATGAAAGGGAGGAAGATGAAACGCACTCTGGTGATGATTTCAATTCTGGCTGCATTCATCCTTGCCGGTGGGGTTACCGCCGCGGTGGCTTCAGAGGGTTGCGTCAGCGATTCTTGCCATTCCGATATGGGGACGAAGCCATTTGTGCATGGCCCCGTAGGGGCAGGGCAATGCGTAATCTGTCATGAACAGACCGCGACTAATCACCCCTCCAACAGCGGCTCATCTGATTTCGCCCTTGCTTTCAATGGCGGAAAAGAGCTCTGTTTCGGTTGTCATGAGCGGCTTGACCAGAATACCACCGTTCACAAGCCGGTAGAGACGGGTGACTGTAGCGCTTGCCACGACCCGCATCAATCTGATGCCGAGCTCATGCTCAAGTTCTCAACCACAAGCGACCTCTGCTTTGCCTGCCATGACCCTGCGATGCTCAAGCAGAAGAATATGCATGGACCTGTAGCGGCCGGTGACTGCAATATCTGCCACAACCCGCACTCCTCCCCATACCCGAACCTCACCGAGGACAAGGGCTCCGACCTCTGCCTGCTTTGCCACGTCGACCGCATGGAGGAGTTCAACAGGAAGTACATCCACGGTCCCGTTATGGAGGACTGCTCCAAGTGTCACAACCCGCATGGCAGTGAACACGTCTACATGCTTTCAAATGAGGGCAAGCAGCTCTGCTTCGCCTGCCACACTCGCATTAAAGAGATTGTGGAGGAGTCAAAGGTTCAGCACTCCGCGCTTAAGCAGGGTGAATGTACAAGCTGTCATACGCCGCACTCCTCCAACTATCCGCGCCAGCTAAAGTCACCGACGAAGGACAATTGTTATGTCTGTCACACAGACATGGGCGCGCAGGTTGCAGGTTCCAGGAACCAGCATGGCCCTGTAGCGCAGAACGATTGCTACGCTTGCCATGACCCCCATGGCTCCAATTACACTATGGTTTTGAAGAAACCCTTCCCGGCGACCTTCTACATGCCATACAAGACTGAAAATTACGCGCTTTGCTTTGACTGCCACAATAAAGATATTGCGCTAAATCAGTTCACGACCAAGCTCACCGACTTCCGTAACGGTGACCTGAACCTCCATTACCTGCATGTCAACAAGGACCCCAAAGGGCGCAGCTGTAAAGCCTGCCACGAGGTTCATGCCGGTAATCAGGATAAACACATCCGTAAAGAGGTTCCCTTTGGCGCGAAGTGGAAGCTCCCCGTCAACTACACCAAGAATGATACTGGCGGAAACTGCGTAGTCGGGTGTCACAAGCCAAAAGACTACGACCGCGAGAATCCCGTAACCTACTGATCCATATTCATTGAAGCCCGGCCTTAACTAGGCCGGGCTTGTTTAATTCAGCGGCGCTCTTTTTAAATTGTGAAGTGTGGAGGGGTGATTATGAAAGTGGCAAAAAACACAAGCCGCTTCTTGGCAGCTGTCATACTATCAGGCGCGCTGGTCTTATCCGTTACCGTCGATGCCCTTGCTTTTAGAAATTTAAAGCCAGGTGAGGTTACGCCTAACTTTACAGCCTCCGCTGCTGAGGGTGGCTCAGTTGAATACGCGCCGCCCACCGAGGAGGTAATAATCCTCGCCTTCGTCCGGCAGGGTCAGGACAAGAGCGGCGATCTCATCCGTGAACTGGCTAAATTAGACCCGGCTATAGCCGACAAGGTTCAGGTTTTAGCCCTCGTGGTCAACCCCGGCGATGGCGATCCGGTTGCCTGGGCAAAGGGGCTTGGCGCAAAGTATCCAATCCTCATAGATGAGAATGAGAAAAATTATGGCCTCTTCGGGGTGGTAGTAGCACCCGAGGTAGCGGTCATCGCACCCGATGGAAAGTTGAAGGAGTCTTTCAGCGGGCATACCTCATCAACAAAGATCTCCGTTGAGATGGCGGTAAAGGAGATTCTGGGGATTGGCGCCGACGGCAAGACAAAAGAGGCTGTCGAGGTAAACATTCCTCAGGAGCGTAAGCTCGCCATGCGTGAGCTACAAAAAGCGCGCATGTTCATAAAGCGCAAAATGCGCAGCAAAGCTGCACCGCAAGTCAAGAAGGCCACAGAGGCCGATCCGACCTACCTTGAGGCGTGGATTCTTCTCGGAGAGTTGTCGATGGAGGATGCCGATGCTTTGGATCAGGCAGAGGAAGCCTATAAAAAGGTCGCTGAGTTGGACCCCAAAGAGCTGATGGGGAAGGTGGGCCTTGCTAGGGTTCGCGCCAAGAAGGGCGATTATGAGGGAGCCGCCTCGGAGCTTGAGAAGGCGGCAATGGTCAGCCCGAATTCAGATAAGCTATACTTCTACCTTGGCGTGATGCATGAGGAAGCCGGTAACTGGGAGAAAGCGGCTAAGGCATTTAGAAAGTCAGCTGAAAAGTGCCATGAAGAGGTTGAGACTGAGCACCAGTAGCACAACCGCTAGCATTTAGCAGCTCTCATAGGGTATAAATATATGCAGCATTCACGGGCGGTAGCTTTATCGCCCGTGTAGTTTTACGGCCAAGGCCGGTTTTAAGCACTTACGCGGAGATTACAGTAGATGGATAATGTTAGCGGCCTTCTTGTCGGTCTTATCTGGCTAGTCGCGGCTGTTGTTGCTTGGCAGATCATGGACCGCGCCGGCTTCTCCTCCCGCAGCAAGTGGGCAGGGTTTAGCCTTATCCTGATAGCAAGCATAATTTACGAGGGGGCGGCGACACTCCTGGCGGGTGGCGAAGAAGCCGAAGAGCTCCTGGACCTGATTTGGGACTGGAACTTTGTAAACATAGCCGCCGCAACACTTATAATACTTGTTGTCGGCACGGGCATACTGAGAACGAAATATAAAGGAGTTGTCTGGGGAATATCGATCGCGGTTCTCTGGGCTGCCCTTCACGTGGGTATAGGCAGGCATGAGTGGGGAGAGGTCTTTTTCAACGGAACCCTCCTCTGACTTAGCTGCATAGGGGTCGGGTGACCTCAAGTTATTTTTTTTAGGGGTAAGGCGGCAATGGTGGCTTTTGCGGGCCATGATGTTATTAAAAACAGGGCATGATGAGACTCAGACGATACTTTCAGCTAGGTACTTCGCTTGGAATTAACAGCTGGTTCGAGGGCTTTACCTCAAAATCAGTTTGTCAGCTTCAGACAAAGTCTATTTGTGTCCCCGTCCTAAACTGCTACGCTTGCCCATCCGCGCTTGGCTCCTGTCCGATAGGCACCATCCAGCACTTCATGGTGGTGCACGCCATTCCATATTATGTGCTCGGCTTCCTGGGCCTCATTGGCACCATGATAGGGCGGATGCCCTGCGGGACGATGTGCCCATTTGGCTTCTTTCAGGACCTTCTATACAGGGTGCGGTCCCTCAAAATTCGTATCCCTGAATTTATGCGGCCATTTCGCTACGCGGTATTGGTTGGGCTAGTGATAATACTCCCATGGATGACGGCGGAGAATTGGTTCTCCAAACTCTGCCCTATGGGGACTCTTATAGGCGGATTGCCTTGGGTCACAATAAGCGAAGACGTGCGTTCGATGATCCGGGACCTCTTCTGGATAAAGATATCGATGCTGATCTTCTTCGTTGCATCATCGGTTATCGCCAAACGCCCTTTCTGCCAGATAATCTGTCCCCTTGGGGCATTCTTCGGTCTTTTCAACCGCTTTAGCCTTATTCGCCTCAAGTGGGTTCCTGAAAAGTGTACACATTGCCGCAAGTGCCAGGAAATTTGCCCGATGGATATAAAGGTGTGGGAGGGTGAGAACACCGGTAACTGCATCCGTTGCCTTGATTGCACCGATTGCGAGGCGATAAGTGTATGCACTGTCTTTACCGGTGCCCGCCTTGCCGCCGATCGTCGCGAACAAGAGATATCAACTGAATTGGTATAGCGTTACACCCCGCCCTGACCCTCAACCGGGCGGCAATTACCTATAACGGCGGGAACAGTGCTTCGTTCAATCAATGTAAAGATAAACGCTGCTATAGCAATCGCCCTCGTAATCGTTCTTGGGCTCTCCGCCTACTTTACCCTATCGACTCAAAACGTTCAGGCCGAGGAGAACACCCAGTCCAAGGCCCGCCTACTAACCCAGTCCGTTACGAACATAATCAAGATGGATATGGTGGGGCAGTATGAGAAAGACCTCACCAAGATTATCCTCACCCTGGGGCAGTTCAAAGAGATCGAGACGCTTCGTATATTCAGCCCCGATGGGCTGATACTCCACTCGGCTATACCGCAAGAGGTCGGAGCGAATATCGACGAACTCGTCATGAATGTATTCCTTAGCGGCGACATGAATAAGCCCTTTCGCAGCGGCGCTGAGGAGCACCGTTCGATGTGCCGCGTCGAAGTCATGTACAACGCCCCGGAGTGCCACCGTTGCCATGGCAGCGATACTGAAATAATCGGCGTCCTTGAGGTCTGCCTCTCCATGGCGGCCACAGATGAGCAGATTGAGCGTAACGCACGGTTTATGGTGATATCCACAGTCCTCACCATCCTCATGATAGTGATAGTAATCAGCCTCCTCACTACCCTCATAGTGAAGCGGCCAATCTCCTCTTTGATGTCAACGATTGAAAAGAGAAGACGTGGGGAGGTTGACGCGAGGGTTCGCCTCTACTCAAATGATGAGCTAGGCAAGCTGGGGCAGTCCTTCAACGATATGCTCTCAAGGCTCGACGAGGCTAACAGGCAGATGCAGCGGCTCCATGCAGAGCAGATGAGCCGCGCAGAGAGGCTGGCTTCAATCGGTGAGATGGCCGCCAGCGTCGCCCACGAGATTAAGAACCCGCTGGCTGGGCTCTCCGGCGCGACCCAGGTGCTCTCCTCCTCCTTCCCGGAGGGGGACCCCAGAAGTGAAGTCGTCAAAGAGATGCTGAAGCTCACAGTCAGGCTTGATAAGACGATCAACGACCTTCTCTCCTTCGCAAAGGTCGCCACCCCTACCTTTGAGCAGGTAAACCCAAACGATATTATTGAGGACGCCCTCTTTTTCGCCATAGGTGAGACTAGCGATAAAGATGTTAAGACAGTGAGACGCCTGGACCAGATGATGCCTGAAATACCCCTTGATTCGCATCAGATGCAGCAGGTCTTCTTGAACCTCTTTATAAACGCACGCCATGCCTCAAAGCCTGGGCAGGCGCTGACCATTATCTCGCGCATAACCCCTGAGGGGCCCTTGCCCGATGGAATCCCCGTAAATGATTACGTTGAAATTGCAGTTGTAGACGAAGGGGACGGCATCCCCCCGGATCGCTTGAAGGAGATCTTTAAGCCCTTCTTTACGACCAAAGTGCAGGGCACCGGGCTCGGCCTTCCCATTTCAAGGAACATCGTTGAAGCTCATGGTGGTATCATGGGCGTTGAGTCCACGGTGGGCGAAGGCGCAACCTTCTACGTCTGGCTTAAGAAGAGACAGGATACGGCTTCCTGATGAAAAAATTTGGATTTGTACTAATTGTTTTTGCGCTCCTGACGATTTGCCTGACCGGCTGCGGTGTTAAGCAGGAGGTGTATCAGGAGGAGTTCGTCAGGGCTCGTGAACTTGAGGTCATAAACGCGGACCTGGTTGGGCAGCTGGAGGCGGAGCGTCAAAAACGAACAGAAGTCGAGGCTTCTCTCGGAGAAAAAAGCGCGTTGGCGGCTGAGCTTGATAGAAAACTGGTCGATTCGATGGAGGCCAAGGAGGAGCTTAGGCGACAACTTGAGCGGTGCCGTGAGGATAAAGATCGCTATGTGGAGGAGCTTGATTCCATCCACATCTCCATGAAGGGCTCAGAGGTCGAGACCAACAAATTAGTCGAATCGCTGGCTAAAGAGCGAAAGGCGGGTAAGGAGCGCGCTGCCGAGTATGATAAGCGTATTTCTGAGCTTATGGCGCAGATAGAGAAGCTTCGCGAGCGCATCAGCGCTATCGAAGCGGACCGCGCCGTCCTCCTGGAGGAACGCGAAAAGCTACAGCGTGAGAAGCGCGAAAAGGTAAATGAGCTTTCAAATACCTATGAAGGTCTCCTGACCTCAATGAAGAGCGAGATCGAAAAGGGGCAGATAAAGATCTCCCAGCTACAGGGGCGGCTCTCCGTAAACCTCCTAAATGAGATACTCTTCGCCTCGGGCAGCGCCACGGTAAAGGAGGAGGGCAAAGCGCTCCTCACCCAGCTGGGCGCAGCGCTGGAAGGGGCCACCGATAAAGCTCTCCTCATAGAGGGGCACACCGACAACCAGATAATTCACGGTGCGCTTGCAAATAAATATCCGACCAACTGGGAGCTCTCAACCGCTCGCGCAGTTGCCGTAGTGAGGTACCTGGTTGAAGAGGTTGGCGTAGACCCCCTTCGCATTGCGGCAGTCGGTTATGGTGACAACAGGCCAGTGGCCGACAACTCTACGGAGGAGGGGCGCGCGCAAAACCGTAGAATAGAGATAAAGCTTACGCCGCTGGACCCTGAGATCGCTGAACTTTTTAAAGAGGAAGCGGCGATGACAGGCGAGGATGAGCCTCCCGCCGAGGCGGCTGAGCTCACAGAGCCCGCCGCTGAAATCACCCCAACTGAGGATGAGACGGCCGCCCCTGCTGATGAAGAAGGCGGCGAGCCGCCGATGGAGCCTGCCCAAGAGCAGGGTGGGGCTCAGTAAAGGGCGTCCTTACCCTTCTCGCCGGTGCGCACCCTGACAACTCGCTCAACGGGCCATACGAAAACCTTGCCGTCGCCCACTTCTCCGGTGCGGCATACGCTTGTAATCGTATCGACTATCTCGTCGACCTGCTCATCTTCCGCCACTATTTCGACCCTTGTGCCCGCGAAAAATTTTGGCACGAAGCCGTGGCTTTCGCTGTAGCGCAGGTGCCCCAGCGGCTTGCCGATTCCCATAACGTTTTGGACTGTTATCCCCGGCGCGCCCATCTCAAATAACTTCTGCCTCAAATCGTCGATCTTCTCGGTTTTGACAATTGCGCATATAAGTTTCAATTTTTGGCCTCCGTCGGGTTGTGCCCCCAGCCATTAGGGGGTAATAAGTAAAGTCAACCACTGCTTTGGAAAACCGTCAAGTTGACGGGGCTTTTCCCTTGAACGCTATAGCGCCTTGTGTTATCAGTACCGGCTTGACTGTATCTACCCTAGCGCCGTACCGGACCGCTGCGTGGTGCCCCATAGTGGGGTCGGCAGGCGGGATGATGGGGCGGCGCGAAACAAAACCACAGACAGGAGCTAATAATGTCTAACGTAACAATGCGTCAAATGCTCGAAGCCGGGGTTCATTTCGGGCACCAGACTCACCGCTGGAACCCCAAAATGGCCCGTTACATCTTCACCGACCGTAACGGAATCCACATCATTGACCTCTCACAGACCGTCAAGCTCTTCCGCTCCGCAGTTGACAAAGTGCGGGCAGCCTCAGCACGTGGAGGCCGCGTCCTCTTCGTAGGCACCAAGAGCCAGGCTTGCGACATAATTAAGGAAGAGGCGCTTCGCTGCGGAGAGTTCTTCGTAAACCACCGCTGGCTGGGCGGCACACTTACAAACTTCGACACGATTAAGCGCTCCATCGAGCGCCTTGTCGATATCGACCGCCGTGAAGAGGATGGCACCCTTGACCTGCTCACCAAGAAGGAGCGCCTCGGCCAGCTTCGTGAGCGCGACAAACTTGAGCGCAACCTCGGCGGCATAAAAGAGATGAAGCATCACCCCTCCATCATCTTCGTAATCGATCCGGTTCGTGAGATGATTGCTGTTCGCGAGGCGCGCCGCCTTGGTATCCCGGTTATCGCTATCGCTGATACCAACTGCGACCCCGACCTTATTGACTACCCGATTCCCGGTAACGATGACGCCATCCGCGCCATCAAGCTCTTTACCGCTGCGGTTGCCGACGCGGTCCTTGAGGGTAAGGGTGTAAGCAGTGAGGGAGAGGCCTTCACCGAGGAGACGGCTCCCGCCGAGGCTCCCGCAGCTGAAGAAGCTCCCGCAGAGGAGACCGCGGCAGAGTAGGAAGAGCCGCGCTTTTATCTAAGTCACTGAATATTCAACGCGATTTACGCGGAGGAAATATATTATGTCAATCACCGCTAAAGATGTTAAAGCTCTGCGCGACCGTACCGGCGCGGGGATGATGGATTGCAAGAAGGCTCTAGGCGAATGCGCCGGAGATATGGAGAAGGCCATTGAGTTCCTGAGAAAGCAGGGCATGGCTGACGCGGCAAAGAAGGCCGGCCGCATCGCCTCCGAGGGTCTCGTTCACGCATATATTCATGGCGCGGGCCGCATCGGCGTCATGGTCGAGGTCAACTGTGAGACCGACTTCGTTGCCCGTACGGACAAGTTCCAGGGCTTCGTGAATGATGTCTGCCTCCACATCGCAGCCGCCAACCCCAGGTGGCTAAACGCTGAGGAAGCCGATACCGCCGCCGTGGAAAAAGAGCGCGCCTTTCTTATTGAGCAGGCTCAGGAGTCCGGCAAGCCCCAACAGGTCATCGAGAAGATGGTCGAAGGCCGCATGGCTAAGTACCTCAAAGAGAACTGCCTCCTTGATCAGCCCTTCGTAAAGGACCCCGACACCACCATCGGCGACCTGGTGAAGAATATGATCGCCGATATCGGTGAGAACATCTCCATCCGCCGCTTCACCCGCTATGAGCTGGGTGAGGGGCTGGAGAAGCGCTCAAACGACCTCGCAGCAGAGGTCGCCGAGCAGCTGGGCGAGGCTTAGACGATGGCTGGCGGAGAGCTTAAGGGCAGCGCCTACAAGAGAGTGCTTCTCAAGCTCTCCGGCGAAGCGCTCATGGGCGATCTCGGCTTCGGGATCGAGCAGAGCGTTATAGACCGCATAGCCTCTGAGGTTATGGAGGTTGCGGCAACCGGCGTCGAGCTGGCGCTGGTCGTTGGAGGGGGCAACATCTTCCGTGGGCTCTCAGGTGCCACACGGGGGATGGACCGCTCTACAGCTGATTATATGGGAATGCTCGCCACCGTTATGAACAGCCTTGCCATCCAGGACGCGATTGAGCGCCAGGGCGGCGAGACTCGGGTGATGAGCGCTATAAAGATTGCAGAGGTGGCGGAGCCTTATCTCCGCCGCCGCGCAATTCGCCACCTTGAAAAGGGGCGCATAGTTATCTTCGCGGCGGGCACCGGCAACCCCTTCTTTTCCACCGACACTGCTGCCAGCCTGCGAGCCATGGAGATTGGCGCTGAGGCCCTCCTTAAGGGGACCAAGGTCGACGGCGTCTACGACAAAGATCCGGTCAAGCATCCCGACGCGGTGCGTTTTTCCCGCCTTGATTATCTTGACGTATTGAATCAAAATCTAAAAGTGATGGACTCGACCTCGATCTCGCTGTGCAGAGACAATAATCTGCCCATCGTGGTCTTTGATTTCACAGTCCCCGGCAACATCGCCAAGGTTGTCGCGGGAGAAAATCTGGGTACCAAAGTAGGAGGATAAAAAGTGGCTGACACTCCCGAAGCTGTAATCTCACAGGCAAAAGAGGGTATGGCGAAGGCGATTGAATCTTTGGAGCGCAACTTTGGCCGTGTACGCACGGGGCGCGCCAGCCTCACCCTGCTTGACGGCATCCGTGTCGATTATTACGGGACGCCGACACCGATAAATCAGGTCGCGGCGCTCTCAATTCCAGAGCCGAGGCTCATTGTAGTTCAGCCCTGGGAGTCCAACCTGGTGCCCGCGATAGAGCGCGCAATCCTCCAGTCAGATATGGATCTCAACCCCACCTCCGACGGCAAGCTCGTGAGGATTCCCATCCCCAAGCTCTCGGAGGAGCGGAGAAAAGACCTCGTTAAGGTCGTTCGTCAGATGACCGAAGATGCGAAGGTCTCCATAAGGAACGCGAGGCGAGACGCTAACTCCGCGCTCGACAAGCTCCAGAAGGATAAGGAGATTAGCGAGGATGATAACCGCCGCATGAAGGATGACGTACAGGAAGCCACTGATTCCTACGTCAAGGAGGCGGATAAGGTGCTCGCAGCCAAGGAAGCGGAAGTCCTAGAGGTTTAAACCCCGTATGACCAACGAGGGCGCGAAGATGGGCGAATCCGTACCGCGCCACGTCGCAATAATTATGGATGGCAACGGCAGGTGGGCCGAGAATAAGCTCCTTGGGCGAATTCGCGGTCACGTAGCCGGTGTATCCGCCGTCAGAAAGATCGTTCGCCGCGCCAATGACCGCGGCGTGCGATACCTTACACTCTTTGCTTTTTCCTCCGAAAATTGGAATCGCCCCCGCACCGAGGTCGCCGCGCTAATGCAGCTTATGAAGTTCAACCTGCGTCGCGAGGCCAAAGAGCTTGCGGAGAACAATGTGCGCGTAAGGCTTTTAGGAGACCGCTCCATGTTGCCGGAGCCCGCCCTTAAAGCTGCCGAGGAGGCGGAGGAGATTACAAAGAGTTCAACAGGTATGGAGCTTGTGCTTGCAATCTCCTACGGTGGACGGGATGAGATTTTGGAGGGCGTAAAGGGCCTTATTCGCGAGGGTGTCAAAGAAGAAGAGGTCACGGAGAAGCGCCTCCGTGAGCATTTTTACCTGCCCGACCTGCCCGACCCCGACCTCGTCATACGCACCAGCGGAGAGTACCGCATCTCAAACTTTCTCCTCTGGCAGATTGCTTACAGCGAGCTATATTTTACCGACCTTTACTGGCCCGACTTCGATGAGAAGGAGTTTGACCGCGCCCTGGAGGTCTTCGCCAGCCGCGAGCGGCGCTTCGGTAAAACGAGCGCGCAGGTAGAGAGGGAGAAAAGTGTTTGAGAGGATAAAGACCGCGCTTATCCTTATCCCGCTCCTCCTACTTCTAATCTGGCCGGGCGGGGAGGCGGGCACCGCGCTCGCCGTCTTTGTTGCGGCGATCATCGGTATGAAGGAGTTCGTAGCCCTCTTCGCCAATCCAAAGGCTGGCATTGAGGGTGCTTTCGCGCCCTTCTGGGCGGGAGCGGTCGCTGCATCATTTTACTTCGGGCTGGCGGCGCCGTTGGCGCTCCTGTCCATAGGTCTTATTGTCATCACTGCTGGTATTTCCCTGAATGAGGGTCCCACAGATAACACACCCGTCGCCATAGGACGGACCCTTGCAGGGTGGTGTTACGTTTCCCTGCCTCTGGGGTTGGCTGTTACCATAAGAGGCTACGGCTTTGAGCCGTTGATATTCCTCGTAATACTCCTTATCGTCTCCGACAGCGGCGCTTATTTTGTTGGGACCGCAATAGGCAGACACCCCCTCGCGCCCAAGGTGAGCCCAAAGAAGAGCATCGAGGGCTCATTGGGGGGGCTTCTCCTCTCGATGGCTGCGGGGTATCTCTTCGCTGGCTGGCTTGAAGTACCCCATACGCCGGTCGCTTCAATTTTTATCGCAGCAGCAATAAATGTCGCGGCGCAGGTCGGAGACCTTGCCGAATCTCTTTTAAAGCGCGGCGCGGGGGTCAAGGATTCCGGTACTATCTTTCCGGGGCACGGCGGCATGCTTGACCGCATTGACTCCTTCATCACGACGATTCCCCTCTACGCATTCATCCTCTCCATCATCGGAGGATAAAGATTAAGACTCTAGCGATATTAGGCTCCACTGGCTCCATCGGCGAGTCCACCCTAAAGGTGGCGGCGGAGTTCCCTGAACAGTTCAAAGTTACCGCCCTGGCCGCAGGGAGGAGGATTGAACGCCTCACCAAGCAGGCACGGGAATTTGATGTTTCCCTTGTCTCCGTTGAGCGCGAGGAGGATGTTGCCGTTGTGAGAGGGATGCTCCCCGGCGTTGATGTCAGGTGGGGGAGCGAGGGGCTTATGGAGGTGGCGCTATCCCAGGGAGTTGACATGGTCGTCGCCGCACTTGTCGGCGCGGCTGGACTGACGTCCACACTGGGCGCGCTTGAAGCGGGGATTGATGTTGCCCTCGCGAATAAAGAGACCCTTGTAATGGCGGGTCAGCTGATGACCGCCGCAGCCGGCAAGAGCGGCGCCTCAATACTGCCGGTGGACAGTGAGCATTCAGCAGTCTTTCAGGCCCTCGCGGGACACGATGCCGCAGAGGTGAAGAGGATAATCCTGACTGCTTCGGGTGGACCATTCTTTGGGCGCTCTCTGGAATCTTTGAAAGAGGTCACTCCCGAAGAAGCTTTGGCGCACCCTAACTGGGACATGGGCCGCAAGATATCAATTGATTCTGCGACTATGATGAACAAGGGCCTTGAAGTTATCGAGGCGCGGTGGCTCTTCGGCCTCGGTGCGGAGCGGATAGCTGTAACCGTGCATCCCCAGTCGGTGGTTCATTCAATGGTGGAGTTTGTTGACGGCTCAATTATAGCCCATATGGGGGTTGCCGATATGCGCGGGCCAATCGCGTACGCGCTAGGCAATCCTTCAAGGTTGCCCCTGTCTGGCATGGCGCTGGACCTTGGCCGCATGGGGAGCCTGACCTTCGCCGACCCTGACTTTGAAACATTCCCCGCGCTTGGGCTTGCCTACGACGCAATAAAGGAGGGCGGCACAATGCCCGCGCTCCTATCCGGAGCAAATGAGGTCGCGGTCGAAGCGTTCCTCTCCGGTTTGATCCGCTTTACCGATATATCAGAAGTGGTCAAAATGGCGATGAATGATTATAGTCCAGTTGAGGCGGATTCTCTGGAGGCTGTTTTGGAAGCGGACAGTATTGCCCGTGACCGCGCCAACCAAGCAGTCAAAAATATAAGACCTTGAGGCTAAAGTGACTACGGCGATCTCCTTTATCATACTATTAGGCGTCCTCATCTTCGTCCATGAGCTCGGCCACTTCACCGTGGGTAAGCTCCTTGGGATTAAGGTGCTGCGCTTCTCACTTGGATTTGGGCCTATCCTCTGGAAGTTCACCATAGGGGAGACGGAGTACGCCCTCTCCGCTTTCCCGCTGGGCGGCTATGTAAAGTTTCACGGCGGTGACCTCACCGGCGAAGTTGACGATGAGCCGGAGCGGGCCTTTCCTGCGAGACCCGTTTGGGAGAGGCTCCTTACCGTGCTCGCCGGGCCGATGATGAACTTCGTCCTCGCCGTGGTGATCCTGGCGGGGCTCTCATATATTGGCACCCAGTACAGGGTGGCGACGGTAGGGGAGCTCAATGAGGGGTTGCCTGCGGTGGAAGCGGGGCTAAAGCCCGGTGACCTCGTAGTGGCGGTGGACGGAAAGACTGTGGACTCCTGGGATGAGATGGCGAAGGAGATTTCAAGCTCAGGGGGAAATGAGATTTCGATAGATGTCGTCAGGGGAAGCGAGCGCTTCTCTTACAATATGGTGCCTGAACTTGTAAGCGACGGGCCCGACTCAAGTAAGCGTCCCGTTATAGGCATCAAATGGTCTGGGGAGATGGCCCCGGCGGGTGACGGGGTTCCGCTTTGGGAAGCCCCAATCGAAGGCGTAAAGCAAACGGCACAGTACACGGCGATGACCGTGGATGTTGTTTACAAGCTGATTACGGGGCAGGGCAAGCGCGAGGAGGTTGGCGGTCCAATAGCCATTGCGGGGCTTGCGGGCGACGCAATGCGCGCAGGGTTTATGGCGTTCTCCTTCCTTATGGCAATACTCTCCATAAATCTAGGTGTTATAAATCTTGTGCCAATTCCCATCCTCGATGGCGGCCTGCTCCTCTTCTTTATAATAGAGTGGGTCAGGGGCAAGCCGGTAGGTGAGAAGGCAAGGGAGATAGCCCAGCAGGTGGGCTTCGTAATAATAGCGATGCTCATGATCTTTCTGATGTATAACGATATAGCACGGGTCATTGGGTAGATGCCGCTTATCCTGGCAATCGACACCGCAACAGGGACCACTGGGGTAGCTCTTATACGTGGTGGGGAGGTCCTTGCAAAGAAATACGCCGATGGAAACCGTAGGAGCGCGGAGAAGATATTCTCGACCATTGAAGAGGTGCTCTCAACCGGCGGCGTCACCAAGGATGCACTGGATGGTGTTGCGGTTACCATAGGGCCGGGAGCTTTTACAGGGCTAAGGGTCGGAATCGCCATAGCAAAGGGAGTTGCAACCGGATTAGCCTTGGAGGTCGCGGGGGTATCAACGCTGAAGGCCCTCTCACTCAACGTATCGGGCTTTCAGGGAATAATTGGAGTTGCTGTCGACGCAAGGAAGGGTCAAGTTTACTCCGCCGCTTACGATTGCGAAACCGGCGAGGAGTTGCTAAGGGAGGGGGCTCGGAGCCCTGAATATTTTAGAGAAGAGCTCCTCGCTCTAAATCGTCCTACGCTGCTCATCGGGTCGGGAGTCGGCGCTTATGAAGATAAACTTTTCGTTGACGACAAACACTTGATCACCCCTGGCGATAGCTCGCTTTGGGAAATAGACCCGGCTTGTGTAGCGCTCATCGGTGAGGAAGAGTTTTTAAAAGGCAATACCCGCGCTCCCGAGCTTCTCTCTCCCCAATACCTTCGTTTAAGTGAGGCAGAGGAGAAGAAAAAGGCTGGTACGCTTGGAGTTTCTCCAAAAATTTGATCAACGTTTACCTGATATAATCATTTCGTTCTCCCTGCTGAAAATCCACGCAACCCTCTAAATCCCGACCTTTTCGGTAATAGGCAAAAAGATCATTTCGTGCGTTATTGAAAATAATTTTCAATTAATACTTGACCTGTCTGCTGCGGGTAGTTATATATATTGCAAATCAATATCATTAATGCTTTTCCGCAGCAGCGCTTGTACTCGGCCCACGGAAGAGAGCGGCGGCGGACGCAACGGAGAGAGAAGATGTTGTTAAGCAAATTAAAAAGGGGGCAGGAAGCAGTAGTGGAGCATATACCGGAGGGTCAGTTCCGCCATCAGTTGATGCGCTTCGGCATTGCAGAGGGGAGCAGGGTAACTTGCTATGTGAAGTTGCCCTTTGGGCCCGTGGTGCTTCGCCATGGTGGGCAAGAGATAGCTATAGGCAAGTCTCTTGCCAGGCAGATGATGGTTAGCCCCGTAATCCCGGCCATAGCGGCTTAAGGTAGCGATTATGGGTTGCCACGCACACTCCTCGCCCCTATGCGATATATCCGATAAGAAGACAGTGGTCCTCGTTGGCAATCCCAACGTTGGAAAATCAATATTCTTTGGAGCATGGAGCGGCGTATACGTAGAAGTATCCAACTTCCCCGGGACCACCGTTGAAATCACCGCAGGGAGGGTGAGCGATTATGCCCTCTACGACACCCCTGGCGTTTATGGGGTAGGTTCATTCAACGATGAGGAGCGGGTTGCCCGCGATGTTATTCTTGACGCTGATTGCGTAGTAAACGTAGTTGACGCAACGCACCTTGAGAGAGACCTCTTCCTCACCGCGCAAATTATCGATATGGGTATTCCACTGGTAGTTGCGCTTAACTTCATTGACGAAGCTAAAGAGCTTGGTCTTGAAATTGACGTAGAAAAGCTCTCCGAGGAGCTCGGCGTAGCGGTTATTCCCTGTACAGCTGTAAAGGGTGAGGGGATATCCGAGGTGCTGGCCGAAATTCCAAACGCCAGGAGAGGTAACGCGACACCCGAGATAGAGCATGAGGTGCTCACCCTCCTTGATCGCATAGATACACGCCCCGAGGCGTTAATGATAGCTGAGGGCGACGAGGTAGTGGCGGAGCGCCATGGGGTCTCAATTGATGATCCTACGGGCGGCAGGGAGCGGGTTTACACATTGCGTAGAAGCAGGGTTAACGACCTCGTTGCCGCTGCCGTCAAGCGCCCCGACAATGTCAGCCGCATTCGCGACGTCATAGGCCGCCTGTGCCTGGAGCCTATCACCGGCTTGCCTATACTGCTCCTGGTCCTTTGGGGAGCATACCAGCTCGTCGGTGTATGGATCGCCGGGGATGTGGTTGGGCTGACGGAGGAGAGCTTGATGCAGGGGCTTTACGAGCCCTGGATAAGAGGTGTCGTCTCAGGCTTCATCGACCCCGCTTCAGCTGTCGGGCAGATACTTATAGGAGAGTACGGCGTCTTAACGATGACCGTAACGTACCTCTTGGGGCTCTTGCTGCCGCTGGTGGTTGGCTTTTACATCACCCTCTCCACCCTTGAGGACTCAGGGTATCTCCCGAGGTTGGCGGCGTTTGTGGATAGGGTCATGAACGGCATGGGGCTTAATGGCCGCGCTGTGATACCGGTCATCCTCGGCTTTGGATGCGTCCAGCTTGGCACGATAACCACTCGTATCCTCGGCTCCAACCGTGAACGCACAATTGCCACGGCTATCCTAAACTTCGTCATCCCATGCTCGGCGCAGATAGCTGTTATTGCTGGCATGCTGGCTGCGATAGGGATGAAGTACACCATCGTCTATGCCCTCGTCATCTTTGCCTGCCTCGTTGCGGTTGGTACTGTTATGGGAAAGATGGTGCCTGGAGAGTCAACCCCGCTTTTGATTGACCTGCCTCCTATGAGGATCCCGAGGCTGTCAAATGTGGCGAGGAAGACTGCTATGCGCTCCTTCTTCTTCATGAAAGAGGCGTGGCCCTGGTTCGTGGCCGGCTCCCTTGGCGTTTCACTTCTTTTGGTTACAGGTATGCTTGACCTCTGGCAGGAGGCGTTGGCGCCGCTGACCGAGGGGATTTTACGCCTGCCCAAGGAGACGGCGACCGCCTTCATCATGGGCATGGTAAGGCGTGATTTTGGCGCTGCCGGTCTTACGGAGCTTGCGCTGTCGCCATGGCAGGTGGTTGTTTCTCTGGTAACGATAACACTTTTCGTGCCCTGCATCGCTTCTTTGATGATCCTCTTTAAGGAGCGCGGCGTTAAACAGGCGCTCAGCATATGGGCTGGCGCATGGGTTCTTGCCTTCACAGTGGGCGGGCTCCTTGCCGCGGTTGTCATCTAGGAGGAATGAGATGTTTGGAATGGCAAAGAAAAAAGAACCGGTGGACCGGAGCAAGTGCTCATCGTGCGGCTTGCCTGTGAGCGATCCGCTCTGGAAGATCTGCCCCCGTTGCCGGACGGAGATCAACTCCTGCGGCGGCTGCACCGATTGCGGAGGATGCAAAAAGCGTTAGCTGCTCTTGCCTGCTAAATACATAGGTTGCGGGGGAGTGATATTGCCTCTCCCCTGCTTTTCCATTCTCGGGCGTTTTTGAAAATGCCTTGCCGGGAAACGAAAAATATTGACACAGACCCCCAACACAATGTAAAAAACCGCACTCTTTAAGTGATAAAAGCGTCCCGATGTGAGGCGCTTTTTTTTTAATATGCAGCCTCATCAGAGGCGTCTAACCATTTTTTGGGTTTACAGGTAATATGATAAATTACGGGAAGCTGTCTCTAGCCGGAAACGGAGGAGAGGGCGTATCTACTATGACTTACAACAAAGAAATTTCAGCGGGAGAGCCGCTCGGACTGTTGCCCATGGCGCTTGTTGGTCTGGGAATAGCGTTCATCCTTTATCTAGCGCTTGCGGTCAATCCGCCCCAGCCGAGTGGGAACCTTTACGCATTAACCCCCACGCAAGGGGGCAAGAGCTCCTTTTGGGGGTATGCACCACGGGATGTCGATGACCTAGAGTCTGTTGTGAGCGCTATCTGGGAGGAGCCTCTCTATGACGTCGTCCCTTCAGTGGCGCCGCTGGCGTTCCCAAAGGACCTGGATTCAATCGCTTCCACAACAAGAAAGAACCTCTTCGTTCGCTCGCTGCTTCCGCATATTTTGCGTGTCAATGAGGGGATACTGGAGCGCCGTGAGCGTTTAGAGGAGATTGGCAAGCAGATAGCTTCAGGCAAAAAGCCGACACGCTCGGAGCGGTCCTTCTTGCTTGAGAGCGCGCGCAGATATCGCATAAAGGTCGAAGGTGATGGCGGTGTGGATTATGGCGCCCTGATTTCAAGGCTGCTTAAGCGCGTTGATATAATCCCGCCCTCGCTAGCCATTGCTCAAGCTGCTATAGAGTCGGCTTGGGGAGCTTCGCGCTTCGCCCAGGAGGGCAACAATCTCTTCGGTCAGTGGGTGTTTTCTCCAAGCGCAGGCATGGCGCCACGCGATGCCGCCGAAGACGCGAACTACTCCGTTGCACGTTATACCAACATCGCTGAATCCGTTGAGTCTTATGCCAGAAATCTGAACACACTCTGGGCGTACAATGACCTGAGGGATCAGCGTCAAAAGCTGCGCAAAGAGGGCCGTCTCGCCGATGGTCACCTGCTTGCCAAGGGTCTTCTCCTCTATTCAGTGAGGAGAGAAGCTTACATCAAGGAGGTGAGGGCGGTTATACGCCAGAATAAGCTTACCCTCCTGGACCACTTTGAGCTTACCCCCGTTGAGAGGGCAGAGATAATCGAGCTGATGGGAGAGACCGGCGAGCTTGATTTCCGCCCCTTGGCTAAAGCACAAAATGTTTAGCTCTTGGAGGAGGGGTCTCCTCCTCCTAATCCTCCTTCTCTTCCTGGCGCCAACCGGCTCGGCATTCGCCGATGTAAGGATACTCCTCTACCATCGCGTCGGAGACTCAAGATACCCCTCGACAAACGTAGACTCTGAGACCTTTCGCCTTCAAATGAGTTATCTGGCAGATGAGGGTTATGAGGTTATATCCACAAGAATGCTTGAGGAGCATCTCATAAACGGCGCGAAGATCCCCGAGCGCGCAGCGGTAATACAATTTGATGACGGATTTTTATCCGTCTATGAAAATGCTTACCCCATCCTCAAAGAGTTCGGTTACCCCTTCGCCATATTCATACCCACGGGCGCTTTAGATAAAAAATACGGCGACTACATGAGCTGGGAGATGGTCAAAGAGCTTGCAGGTGAGGGGGTCGAGTTCGGGGCGCACGGGAGGGAGCACTTGAGGCTTGGTATCCCTGAGGCGTCGGAGACCTCCGAAGAATACTCTGCGCGCATCCTCTCAGAGCTTGGCGGATCAATGGAGCGCTTTCGCGCCCTTGACCTGGAACCTCGCTGGATTGCCTACCCCTATGGAGAGTACAATAAAGAGGTCTTGAAGACCGCGAGAGAGCTGGGCTACCGCATAGGCTTTGCGCAGGACCCTGGCGCTGTTCCGGCGGGCGGTGACTACTTCATGGTGCCGCGTTTCGCGATAGTCGGCAGCGTCTCCGACATGGCTACCTTCAAGGAGAGGGTTGGCTACGAGCCGCTTCCGCTCTCATCAATGCAGCCTTCACCGGGAATTCTTGAGGGTGGGAAGGCCGCAAGCTTCGGCGCTACCCTGAAATCTCCGGAAAATTACGGTGGAGGGGTAAATCTTTTTGTAAGCGAGCTAGGCAGGGTTGACGCCGATGTGAATTTCGAGGATGGTGTCGTAACCGCGCCCGGAGCGGCCCTTAAGCGGCGTATGGACAGGGTTTTGATCTCCGTGAGGAACAAGAAGACGGGGCGTTTCGCCCTCGCCTCCTGGGTGCTGATGAACAGATGACTTTTTAATGTGAGGTGAAATTATGAGAAAGATGCTCCTTATGGGCCTTGCCGCCCTCCTTATGCTCTCCACCGCCTGCGCTTCGGCGGATGACAAGAAACCCAAAGTACTTTTGGAAACTACTCTTGGCAATATAGTGCTTGAGCTCGATGCTGAGAAAGCGCCGATATCGGTTAAGAATTTTCTCGGCTACGTCGATTCGGGTCACTATGACGGCCTTGTATTCCACCGCGTTATAGGTAATTTCATGGTGCAGGGCGGCGGCTTCACCCCTGACATGGTTCCGAAGAAGGGTGGCGCGCCGATAAAGAACGAGGCCGGCAACGGGCTTAAAAATCTTAGAGGCACCATCGCGATGGCGCGCACCAATGTAGTCGATTCGGCTACCTCACAGTTCTTTATCAATGTCGTGGACAACGCCTTCCTCGACCATAAGGATGAATCCCAGCGTGGCTTCGGCTATGCGGTCTTTGGGAAAGTGGTTGAAGGTATGGAGACCGTTGACAAGATACGCGCTGTAAAGACCGGTATGGTAAATCGTTTCAAAGATGTGCCCCTTGAGCCGGTTGTGATCAAGAAGGCAAGCCGCGCGAAGTAGTATACAAATACTTGAAATAGCTTGGTTATTATCGATAGGGCCGCTTAATGCGGCCCTATTTTCGTCTCCTGATTTCACTTGTCAATAAAACGCCTCCATGCTAGATTTTCTAATTGACTGAAATTGTTCCGAAAACTGCGGCAGGACCGCTCATCATAGGAGCTCGACTTGTCTAAAGAGGGAGAGAAGACCTTGGGCGAAGGCGGAGCTGGACCCGGAAAGGGGACCCTCTCAGGTAATATGCCGCCCGCAGAGTTTTCAGGTTTCATCCTCAGCATGGCCCAGGCGGCTATGATACACCTTGGAGAGCTGCCCGACCCCGTCAGCGGAGTCAAGTCACGGAACCTTCCACAGGCAGGCTTCTCTATAGACCTGATAGACATGTTGGTGGAGAAGACACGCGGCAACCTTACCTCCGAGGAGCAGACTCTGATCGAGAGGGTTCGCGGCGATCTCAAGCTACTGTACGTCAGGGCCACGAAGGGCTGATTGCCCGGAGGAGAGGGTAAGATCCGCTACCCGGCGCGTTTTTTATTTATTCTTTTTTCGCTTTTGCTCCTCATCTCCGGCGGCGCGTGGGCGAAGGATATCTCTGGGCTCATTAAAGCGGCCGCAGCCGACCCCGTTGCCGCTGAAAGCCTCAAGATGGAGATCGCGAAGATGCGCCTGGAGGGGGCGTATTCTGATATTACCCCCCTTGCGATGACCATCGTCGATGCCGCAAAAACCTACCGAAACCCCGGCGCGGCGAAGCGCCTCCTCGAAGTAGCGCAGATAGCGGCCCCCGGCGAGCAGCGAGTCCACTGGGCTTCAGCAGTCGCGGCCTTCAGGAATATGGAGCTTTCAGAGGGCTTCCGCTCCGCTTGGCTTACGATTAAGGCTTTTGTAAGCGACCCATGGGTCAGCGTTTCAGTGCCCCTCAAAATCGCGATGCTCCTTTGCGGAGCGGGCCTTATTACGACCCTGGTGATATTGATCGTATCTCTGCCATACCATCTACCAAGGTTGATGCACGACCTTGGAGACCTCTTTCCTAAACATCTGAGAAATGTAACCCCTTACGGCTTCTTGCTGCTCATAGCCGCCGCGCTCTTTGCTACCGGCACAGGGCCCTTGGTGATCTTCATAGTATTGCCATCGCTCCTAATAGCTTTTTACCTGCCGAAGAGAATCCTTGCGGTTCTTTCAGTTTCGCTTGTGCTTGCGCTGCTCTCATTCAACTACCTGCACATATCCGCCCGCCTGGTAAATGCCCCAGGAGAGCGCGCATTTACCCTCTACAGAATTTACAAAGGCGATTACGGCCCCAAGGTAAAGTCGCTGGTTGAGAAAAATTTTGGTAAAGGGGAGTACGCGTCAAGCCTCTCCAGGTCGCTTCTAAAGCGACGTGATGGCGACCTGTCCGGCGCGATAGAGGAGCTACGGGGCGCTGTGAAGTACAAGGATGACGGCACCACTTACATCTTTCTGGGCAATGCGCTATTTGAAGCTGGCAACAGAGATGGTGCCATTAAACTGTTTAGAATCGCCGTTGAAAAGCGCCCTGACGATTGGGTGGCTTGGTATAACCTCTCTCTGGCGAATACCGCCGTCCTAAACGTTGACGAGGGGCAACGAGCTATGAACGTCGCCGAGGAGGTTGATGGAAGTGCCCTCAGGGCTTATGAGTCATCGCTGCCCAATTTCGGCGGAGAGGTAAGGATGGCGAGCCCGGAGTTTCCGGCCGAGCTTATCCGTGAACAGCTTATGATTCCGGTGGAAAAGCCTGAATGGGTAGAGACTATCTGGACCCTGCTTGTATCGACCAACCCCTTTGTAAGGCCTGAGTATCTGACCTTATTTGTCGCTTTATTCATGCTCATCTCATTTTTCGTTAAGAGGTCGAGCCTCTCCATTCGTTGCGTATCCTGCGGCATCGTGAAGTGCCCCAGGTGCGATTCAAAGGGCAAGGACCCCTCATCCTGTAGCACTTGCTGGCAGCTTTCAGGGGAGGGCTCACTCGATAGGACAAAACGAAACGCGGCCCTGGAAGCGAAGCGAGGGTGGGCATCCCGCAAGGCTTCAGCGGCAAAGGTCGGCGCTATATTCTTCCCCGGTTGGGCTGTGTATGGCTATGAGGGGGATGGGTTTTTGAACCTTCTACTCGGGCTCATATGGTCCTTGTCGCTTGCCTGGCTTTTGCTGACGCTCTTAGTGCCGCTGCCCTTGCTGCCTTGGAAGCAGAGCGCATATCCAGTAGTATCACTCGCAATCGTTATTGGGTGCCACCTCATCTCTACAATGAGGAGAGGGCACTTATGAGCCGTAGAGGAGTAGAAAATGTCCTTTGAAGGCTCGCTGGAATCCTTTGCCATAGCTGAGATTTTTCAGCTCATTGCCACTCAGGCTAAGACTGGCGTGCTTGAGATCAGCAGTGAAGACGGCGTCTCGGTGGTCCGCTTTGTGAAGGGTGACCTCTTCGATGCCATGCCTGCGAAGAAAGCTCCCGATGACTTTATAGGCACGATGCTTGTGAAGGCGGGGTATATAACTCCAAAGCAGCTGGAGTATGCGCTCTCCATGCAGGAGAAGAATCTCCGGCGGCTTGGCGATACTTTGATCCGTATGGGAGCGATCCGTACCTCAGAATTCCAGAATATTCTAACCCTCCAGCGCCGCGAGTTGGCCTTCCGTCTTTTGAGGACGAAGCGGGGCAATTACAAATTCACTCAGATGGAGGTGGATTTCGAGGAGGGGGTGGACACCCTGATAAATGTCTCCGCAATCCTTATGGAGGGATCACGGCAGATTGACGAGTGGCCGGGGGTCTTCGCAAGGATTCCATCTGACAAACTTATCCTCCGTAAGGTTAAGAGTCTTAGCGAGGATGAGAGAGCGGAGCTGGGCGAGGAGATACTACGCATACTGGGGCTTGTCGATGGCGAGAGAACGGTTAGAGAAATTATAAACCGCTCACGCATGGGCGAGTTTGACGCCTGGGACACCCTGGCGCGTTTTTATGATGACGGCGTTATAGATATCGTCCGCCAGGACAAGGTGAAGAAGGAGCGTATTCGACGCAGACGACGCAAAGCGCTTGTGCCCGGCCGCCTAAAGGACCTGGTTGCGGCCGCTATATTGACTGTATGCGCGCTTTCGCTGCTATCCTACACCTCCGAGTGGAAGATTTGGACCACTTTGGATTACCATAAGCTATGGGGCGATGCCGTCCGTCAATATGCGCCGCTTGAGGAGCGCGCCCAAAGGTGGGGGGAGCGGCGAAATACCGAGCTGCCATGATAGGTCCATCCACGCTGGCTAAGAGGGCCGCTGCCCCATCATGATTACCATCGCCGAAAACCTCACCGCTACCTCTCCCATCGTCGCAGAGGCCCTTAAATCCTTGGACCCCGGTCCCATCGCATCCATTGCAGAGAAGGCCTCAAAGGCGGGGGTTGATTATCTGGATGTCAACCTTGGGCACGGTGGCAAGCGTGCGCTGGAGAGGCTGGAGTTTGTCCTTGACGTGCTCTCCACGTCATGGGGCGGACCTCTCTGGATAGACACGGTTGACCCTGAATTGATGAAGCGTGCAGCCAATTTATGGGAGGGCGGTGTCGTATTAAATGGCTATGCCGGGGGCGGTGAGCGGGAAGGGGCCATAGCGGTAGCGGCTTCGATGGAACTTGACCTGGTTGTGTTTTTGATGGGCAAGGGTGTACCAAAAAGTTTCGAAGAGCGCCTCTCCTTGGCTACGGAGCTTGTCGAAAGGTGCGTTAACGGGGGCGTGGCCCTTGAGCGGATCATAATAGACCCGGTGCTGGCTCCGCTCGGCTGGATTGACGGACAGGAGCGTAATGCCGACCTGATAAAAATATTGCGTGCCCTCCCCGAGGTCTTTGGTGTGCCCCTTCGCTCCATGGTCGGGTTGTCGAACCTCTTGACCCGCTCCACCGGGCAGCGCGCAGCCCGCTGGCTTGAGGAGGTCTTTCTGGCGATGGCGGCAGGGGCGGGGCTTACCCATGTTATGCTGGACGCCAGCAATGAAGAGCTTTTGAAACGTGCGAAGGCTGTCACTCTCCTCTCGGGAGAGGGTCTATTTGCCCCAGAGGAATGGTTGTAAAGCTTTAGGCGTATAAACATTATGGCAAAAAGTGCAAAGAGGGGGTCGAAGAGAGTTAGAAAGAGGAGGGGCAAGAGCCCCCTAGGGGCTTTTTTGCGTTGGCTCCCCGTGGCGGCGCTGGCGCTTCTTGTAGCCTTTGTAGCGATCTTTTTGCTCCGAGACTATCACGCCCTGACCATTAAAAATGAAGTGGAGGCTATAACCGGCCCCTTGAAGGATGCCGGCGTCTATATTCGAGTCGCCGATGAGGTGAGCGGCGAGGAAGCCATCGCGAAGCTCTCCGCAATCGAGCGAAGATCCCTCGGCTCATTCTCCCTTGGGGATGAGCGGCGCCTGCCGGGCAAGATAACAGCCCATATGCGCTACCTCGACGAAGCTTATCCGCTGACGATTCTATGGCGGGAGGAGGCAAAGGAGCACGCTCCGCTACTGGCGATCATAATCGATGATGCCGGTATGGATTTGGATATCGCTAAAAAATTCCTGGACCTTCCGGTGCCGGTGATTCTCGCAGTTATCCCGCATCTCAAATACTCCTCGGAGATAGCGGCGGTGGCAAGGGGGCGGGGCCGTCCCTTTTTACTGCACATGCCGATGGAGCCCATCTCCTACCCGGAGAATGACCCGGGTGAGGGAGCGCTCTTCGCGGGGATGGCAGAGTATGAGGTGATAAACAATCTGAACCGAGCCTTGAATTCTGCCCTCGGCGCCTCAGGAGTTAATAATCACATGGGCTCCAAGGCTACCGCGGACCCCCTTCTGATGAAGAGGGTTATGGATGCGCTAAAGAGTCGAGGACTCTATTTTATCGACTCTAGAACCACCCCCAAGAGCGTCGCGGCAGAGGAGGCGCGGGCAGCCGGAGTAGCCTATGGTACCCGGGATGTCTTCATCGACAACGAAGATGATGAGGGGAAGATAATCGCCAACCTTAACAAGGGCGTTGAGTTGGCGGTGGAGCGCGGGCACGCTGTAGTTATCGGGCACGCCAGAAAGGGGACGCTGGCGGCGATGGAGCGGTGGGCTCGCTCAGATGCTATCTCAAGGGTCAGGGTAGCATCGCCGGAGGATATCCTTACTATTCCCTGAAAGCCGTTGACTGTTGACGCCGCTTTGCTATAACTATTAACCGTTTCGAGCACCTTTTAAAGGGAGAAGCCATGCTTCCCATTAAGACTATTCGCACCGAGCCTGAGCTCATTAAAAAAGCGTTAAAAGATAGAGGCAACGATTTTGACCTTGATGAGCTGCTTGCCCTTGACGAGAGCCGCCGCGAGATACTAGGAGAGCTTGAGGAGCTTCGCTCACGCCGAAATCAGGCATCAAAAGAGGTCGGCAGGATAAAGAAGGAGGGCGGCGACGCTTCGCACCTCTTCGCCGAGATGAAAGAGGTCGGCGCAAAGACAAAAGCGCTTGAGGATAAACTAAAAGAGGTGGAACCGGCGGTTGAGGCGGCGATCGAGGCGATCACCAACATCCCCGATAAGTCGGTGCCCGTGGGGCTCTGTGAGGATAATAACGTCGAAGTGAGAAAGTGGGGTGAGCCCGCGACCTTTGATTACGAGCCGAAACCCCACTGGGAGATCGGCGAAGGGCTGGGTATCCTCGATTTTGAGCGCGCAGCAAAGATAACCGGCGCGCGCTTTGTAGTCCTTAAGGGGCTCGGCGCGAGGCTGGAGAGGGCGCTTATCTCCTTCATGCTTGACCTGCACACGAAGGAACACGGCTACACGGAGATGCTCCCCCCCTTCATGACCAACTCTCGCGCCATGCGCGGTACGGGGCAGCTCCCAAAGTTTGAAGAGGACCTTTTCAAGCTTAGAGGCAGTGATTACTATCTGGTGCCTACCGCTGAAGTGCCCGTGACCAATTACCACATGGACGAGGTGCTTGAAGAGGAGCAACTGACGGTAAAATACACAGCCTACACGCCATGTTTTCGAGCGGAAGCCGGGGCGGCCGGGCGCGATACGCGTGGGATGATCCGCCAGCACCAGTTTGACAAAGTCGAGCTTGTAAAATTTGCCCACCCCGACAACTCCTTTGAAGAGCTTGAGGCGCTGACCCTCAACGCAGAGGAGGTGCTTAAGCGTCTTGGCTTGCCATATAGGACAGTAATTCTCTGTTCTGGAGATTTAGGCTTCTCCTCGGCGAAAACCTATGATATTGAAGTGTGGCTGCCGAGTCAGGGTGTTTACCGGGAGATATCCTCCTGCTCGAACTTCCTCGATTTTCAAGCGCGACGCGCCAACATCCGCTTTAGGCCAAGTGGAGGCACCTCAACCGAGCTGGTTCACACCCTCAACGGGTCAGGCCTCGCGGTTGGACGAACTCTCGTCGCGATACTGGAAAATTACCAGCAGGCTGATGGCAGCGTCGTGATACCCGAAGCGCTAAGGCCCTATATGGGAGTTGATATAATCAAATAAGGTAAATGCCCCGAGATGGAAAGCACAGGTTAAGCTGACTTTTTAGGCAGTTGCCAGCCTTGAGGACAAATACCGAACCGAAGCAAAAAAACTAAAAATGGATGGAGGGGTGGCCGAGCGGTCGAAGGCGACGGTCTTGAAAACCGTTGATGTGCAAGCATCCGTGGGTTCGAATCCCACCCCCTCCGCCAATTTAATATCTGAAGAAGTCCAGAGAAGGCCGGATAAGCCACTAGAATAAGGGCTCCCGACCTTTTTTGCGTCTATGGCAGTCCGTTAGCGTCTATTGACAGCTGGGGGTAACTGGGGGTAGTAGTGGGGGTAACTTCACTTACAGAGAAGGAGTTACCCCCAAATGCCCCTCACAGATACAGCCGTAAAAACCGCCAAGCCACGAGATAGACGCTACAAGATATCCGATGAAAGAGGACTTTATATTGAAATAGCTCCCAATGGTGGCAAGTGGTGGCGCTTCAAATATCGCTTTGGAGGAAAAGAGAAGCTCCTCTCTCTTGGTGTCTATCCTGATGTGAGTTTGAAGCAGGCCAGAGAGCGGCAAGACGAAGCGCGAAAACTTGTTGCTGATAAGGTAGACCCTGGCGAAGTGCGCAAGGCTGAAAAGGCCTCACAAGCTGAGGCTGGAGCAAACACCTTTGAGGTGGTGGCGCGTGAATGGCTTGAAAAGCAGTCAACAAGGTGGAGTGTTAGATATTTCCATGATGTTGTGCGGCGGATGGAGAGAGATATTTTTCCCGCCATTGGCAAAGTGCCGATAAATGATTTGAGTTCATCCGCAGTATTGAAGGCCGTTCAGCGAATTAAAAGCAGGGGAGCCTTAGAAACAGCGCGTAGGCAATTACAAGTTTGCGGTCAAGTTTTTGATTATGCTGTTGCGACAGATAGGGCAGAGAAAAACCCTGCAATTCATTTACGTGGTACGCTCACACCTGTGAAGGTTTCCCACCATGCAAGCATTACTGATCCCAAGGCAATAGGGGCTCTTCTTCGAGCTATAGAGGGCTATGACGGCAGTTTGGTAACCCTCTACGCTTTACGTCTTGCATATCTAACCTTTGTGCGCCCTGGGGAGCTTCGAAAGGCTGAATGGTCAGAGATTGATCTTGAGGCAAAAGAGTGGCGTATCCCCGCCGAGCGGATGAAGATGAAAGTTTTGCATATTGTTCCGTTATCCCGCCAAGCAATTAACACCCTTGAAGAACTCCAACGCATAACGGGTCGAGGACGCTTTCTTTTCCCCGGTGCTAGGTCCAACGGTAGGCCGATGAGTGAAAACACCGTCAACGCAGCTTTGCGGCGCTTAGGGTACACAAAGGAAGAGATGACGGGCCATGGCTTTCGCTCTATGGCTTCAACAATCCTTAACGAAGAGCAATGGAACCATGATGCGATAGAGCGCCAACTTGCACACTCTGAGCGAAATAAGGTTAGAGCTGCCTACAACTACGCAGAGCATTTAGAGACGCGAACAAAGATGATGCAGTGGTGGGCAGATTATCTGGACGGATTGAAAGCTGGCTAAGAAAGGATGCCCCCCCCTACTGTTTCCTGAGAAAAATGACAAAGGAAAATAAAAAAACGAATCTTTTGAAACTGTTTTCTTTCTGATAAGCAAAATATTTTGTATTTTTATGAGTGGGTATGCAAGTAATTCTAAAGAAAAATTTTAGAAAACATAAAGATTACGTTTGTTTGCCTCGTGCCATTGTGCGTTTGCAAAGGTTGTTTTTATTATTTTTTTTATAAAAATATATAAAGTTTTATTTAGATTAATATTTGATCTAATATAGATCCTCTGAAGGTTAACTATAGTTTTACTATTGATTTATTTTTGATTATTGTTTTAAGTAGAAATTTATTGCTATAGAAAGCTTGCTAGGCTCCCTTTTAGTTCAATAAGATGTTGTCATGTTCAACTTAAACAGTGTGAGGCTGACATGACAAACAACATTCTCAGTTACCTGAAGTAAGAACCCGCACGGGGCTTTCACGCTCCACCATCTACAACCACATTTCAAAAGATTCATTTCCAAAGCCTATCAAGCTAGGCCCTCGTGCATCGGGTTGGCTTGAATCAGAGATTGACTCTTGGCTTCAAGAGCGCATTGAAGAGAGCCGCCCAGAGGTTGCCTGATTGGGGCAGTGCCCCTTTTGCAATTAACCTCCCTAATCCGCCCTGATTTGCAGGTTTTACCAGCTGTAAATCTCAATAAAATTAAATAGATAAGGCTAAAAAACATACATTTGTGTGCTAGGTTATCTCTGTGCCTAGATGCTAAGGAAAGTTAAGGTCAAATGAAAGAGTACAAAGAGGGTGAAATAGCAGAAATAGGCATGGCTTTTCAGGAGATGTTTGGACGCCACAACTTTACCGCAGTGGTATCTTTGAGTTGGCCTCGATTCATCCATCAAGAGCAAGAAATACCGGAAGAGTTTGAACTTAGCATTGCCAACCTTGTTGCCGACATAAGCGATCATTGTGGTGAAAATGTGGGTTGTTTAGGTTTGTTAGTCCCTGCCCCAAATGGACGGCTTCATGCACACTTCATGTTGACAAAAGTTAACTCAGAGAAATTCACCAAGGCAGAGCTAGCCTGGATAGCGAGAAGGCGAAGGGCAAACACCAAGGCCGAACCGATCTATGCACAAAAAGGCATAGCTGGATATATTGCTAACCACCGCCACCTGTCCCACGGGGTAGGGAGGTACATTCCTTTGGTGTATGGTGAAGGGGTGTTGAAGGCTAACAATAAGCCTTTATCAGTGAAAGCGCGTTAACATCTGCCTGTTGTAAAATGTTGAAGTTGGGACGACAAGAGAACCTGATAAAACCTGACTTTTGAAAAGAGTGAGCAAGGTTTTTTCGAGGTCACAACGCGAGGAGTGTGAAGGTTTTCTGCGGGTCATTACGCGAGGAAATGTCGGGGATTGGTGAACACTTCAAAAAAAGCATTTTAGGCACCAGAATTAAGAGGTGATGCGTTTTGAAGGTGTATGTGTAAGAAGGATTGCGAAGTCTCTTTCTACGTGTCGTAATGCTGCTATTTAGCAATTTTTAGAGAGATGAAAGAGCAATAGGTACATGTGGTTAGAATATAATACTATTAACAATTAGCCCCCACCCAGGGGTTTGGCCCCCCGCCCCTTAGTCCTCCTCGTGAGAACCGAAAGACTCGACACTTTGATTTTTCTGAAAAAGCGGGTTAACGAATACACAAGCTCTTTAGGCTTGCTCATAAACGTTTGCCAAAAAGAAAATATTTTGTCATAGGTTTTTGAAAAGCCTTTATTTGGTCTGGGATTACGGAGCATGGTAGGATTCCATAAAAGAACGTTTTAGCATTGTGGGCCCAATGAAAAGAAAATTCCTGTTTTGCTATATTGTTTGTTGTTGCCATTCTTTTAGCCACTTTATTCAGGCCAACTCAATGCATGAATGGCTAGGAGCAAACCATTCTACATCGCCACTTCAAACCCCTCTACGGCTCTTAAGATTTGGAACCAGTCAGCGTGACCTGCCCCCTCGAAATCGGTCCAGTTTGAATGTTAGGATTCGACCGAAATCGAGAGGAGAAAGGTCATGGCAAGAAAGCGTTATCGCCCCGAAGAAATTATCGCCAAGCTGCGCGAGGCTGACGTTC
>PKTT01000023.1 GCA_002869015.1 Deltaproteobacteria bacterium | reverse complement strand
CTGGAGATATCGGGTATGGAGTCAACTACGCTTGCGTGACAACTCTCGCAGGAATAGTCGTAATTAGTTACTCCCCCGGTGTGACGCGTATGGCTTCCCGTCGCCGGGTTATTGGAATCATGGCAGTCGCCGCAGGCGGCGGTCGTTGAGATTCCCCAGGTTGGATTTTCTGTTGGTGTATTGCCGGTGTAATTGCCGTGGCAATAAACGTTGGAGCAGGACTTATCAGCCCCTGAGAAAGTGCCGGAAGATTTTCCTGAAAAATTTGCGCCGGCGTTGTTTATGTCTATTACCACCAGGCTGGAGCTGCCGTCCATAACACCATTGGCATGCGTAGATGAGTAGGTGTTGGTGGCCGAATCAAGGGTGGAGTGACAGACAGTACAATCGAAACCGTAACCCTCAGGGTCAGCGGCTTCATGTATGCGGTGTGTATCACCTACCTGGCTTGTGCCATGGCAGCCGTCACAGGATGTTATAGGCTGAAAAGTTCCGTCGTCTGTATCGATCCACTGGGGAGCGTAACTGGTTGTCGCGCCCCGGCCAGTGGTGCCTATGGTGGAGTCGTCAGGGTTATGACACCTAAGGTTGCTACAGGTGTTCGTCACATCGTCGTAAAATAGCGATTTGTAAAGAGAATCATTGTCATCTGCTGCGTTATGCCCATCGTAGGCATCGGGGTTTGTTGCAGGGTCAAAGGTGATGTTCAGGTACTGAAGGTCAACAACGCTACCAGTGTTGGATACCCAGTTTGCGCTGTTATGTTTGTTTTTGTAATGACACTCCGAGCAACCGTAAACAAGCTGGGTAACATGCAGATCGTGAACGCCTACGCCGTTGTTGTTGTCAACGAAGGGATCGTTATCCGCCGGGGGATATCCGTGACATTCACCACATACGCTGGCATCTGGCAGGAAGCTGACCGAGGATTCATGCTTATGGCAGGAGCCGCAATTCTCGGCATCAGTCACGCCACCGCCGCCGTGGTTCGTTGACCACGTAGCAAATGGGAAGATAGCGTCCCCAGGGCTGTATGGGTTGCCTGATCCGTGGCATTCCAAATTGTCGCAAACGCCTGTAGAGGAGCCGCTGGCGCCGGCAGTTGAAGTGTCCCAGAAATCATAGGAGGCTACGCTGCTGCGGGAGCCGGAGACAGTGTATTCAATTGTATCGGATATTGTGTCATCGCCGATGTAGTCATACTTGTCGTTGTTATTTACATCGAGTGGTATCTGCTGACGAACCATCATTATATTTGAGCCGCTTGCCATGCCGTGGGGGTCGTGGCAATCGAGGCAGGCAACCGCGCCCATGTGCGGATTTTTAGTTTGATGGCAGTTTGTGCAGAGAGACTCAAGGTTTTTCCCGGTTAGCGGCGAGGTGCCGGCAGAGCGGACCGGTAGCGAGAGGCGCATGTCACTTCTATTTATGAAGTCATGCTTTATCGTTGCGTCGTGACAATCCCCGCAACTCATATTTATATCTTTGGTATACCCGGCTTCGCCTGAAAACGCGCTGCCGCCATGACCATTTGTTGCAAAGACACCGCCGTCATCCTTGTCATGACAGATTTCGCAATCGTTCGCCGATACATAATCTGCGGTATTTGCCGCATCGAAGCTGGCTGTACCGTCACGGGTAACTGTTCCATCTGTGCGAAGGGTGATTATCGATCTGCTACCATAGGAACCATGTGAGCCATGACAGTCTCCGCAGCTGTCCGGTGCGAGGCCGCCCAGCGTCAAGCCGTAGGTATAATTGTGTTCGGGGGGCGCTGTTCTCTGGTTTGCGATGGCGCCGTAGGGATTCTGGGTGAAACCGTCCGAGTTGTGGCAATCGGCGTCGTTACAAATCGAGTAGGGGTCAGAGGTTATAAGGCCGGGGAAGTTTGCGGGATTTATCGTGTCGGCCCAGGTAATATCAACTGCGCTGGCATCCTGACCGTGGATAGTGTCACCTCCGGTGGAGACGTAGGCGGCATTGTCGTGGCAATCAACACAGCTGAAGAAATCTGCATTTGTAGTTGAGGAACTCATGGTTGATACGCGGTGCTTCGACATAGCGGGGGAGTCGAAGATATCATCCACGCTTACCATCTCGTTTGCGCTGGAGACTGAGTTGGCAGCCTCACTGTGGCAGAAGAGACAAGGCATCGAAACGCCATCCCACTCCGGCTCAACCAAGAGCGCTATAGTCCTGGCCGAGGAGCGGATAAGCTTTGTCCCGGAGACCATCTGCGATCGGCTGACTGCATGGCAATCATAGCAGAAAGCGCCGCTTGGATAATGTGTCGCCAATGCATCTGTGGCAAACAATGAAATGACAATGGCTAAAATAGCCACTGCCGAATACGCAGAGAGTCGTCTCATTTTCCCATTCCCGCTGGTGTTCATTCAGCTGCTCCTAACACGTAAAGATGAAGCTCCACACTTCAACCGTGCTATGCGTTCCCTACCCCAAAAAATGGAACTTAAAGATGCAAAAATAATAAACGGCAAAAGCCTGCCACTTAGTGGCAGGCATTGCATAATGTGTTGTCTGAGTCTCTTAGCCTCAACATGTTGTTGTCCGGTATATTCTCAAGTCCCGGCGACATAACATCTATCCAAACACGCAGATCAGTACCGTGGGGATTGTGGCAGGTCACACACATCACGACTGTGCTGGACCCACTCCCCAGGATATCTTTCTCTAGTGGTAATACTACTACTGGAGTCTCGCCTACAGTGTTACGCCAAAAAGATGGCTCAATGCTACTTTGTACTCCCGACTTGCCCGGAGTGCCGTCCCACCAGTCTACCGACCTGTCGGGGTGGGTTGTGTAAAAGTGCTCATTATCAAGGGCTCCGATTGAGCCACCCGCGCCGTACGCGGATTGTTCGTAGCGTGCCGTGGGCTCGCTTGGGTCAGTATCTGCTGGATCGATATAAACTCTATCCCAGGTGGTTCCATCAGCTACGTTGGTGAGCACTTTACCCATACCGGTTACTGCACCATTGTTGTCGTAGCTCGGATGGTGCTGAAGAGAGCCGAAAGGACCCGGATAAAAGCTGGAATCATGGCAGTCGTTGCAAAGGCCGTTGTGGCTGCCATCCTCGATGTTCGTATTTAAAAGCCTGTATGTATTGCTGCCTGTGAAGGGCGGGAAGTGCTCCGCATCCGGGTCATGACAAACCGTACAATCAAGAGGCGTAGCCAGAGATGAGGAGTCGGTAAAGGGGTCCTCATTCTGAATTTCCGCATCACCGTGCCCGCCCCGGCCCATGCCCGAGAGGGTACCGAAGTAGTTGTCAGCTACCTCAAGGGTATCTTCCTCATATGTATAGGTAGGCGTTGGGGTGTCGGAGGTTATACCGTAAACCTGAACCGAAGAGTTCCAAACTCTTATTACAGTTGGTTTGGCGGTGGATGGGTCAGCTCCTACCGCGTGGCAACCCTTGCATACCATAGAGCGGAGTTGCCCGTCGTCCTCATCACCCGGGCCTGAGTAACCTTTAGTGTCGCTCTCAGCGGTAGTAACATACCAGTTGACCACGCCGGTGGAGTCATCCACATCGTCTGTTCCGTGGCAGTCAAAGGATATGCAGCGTGAGTTGGTCTCATCCATCGCCACCCCCGGAGGAGTAGCAGTTGTGAGGAGACTATCCGTAACTGCTGAAGTGTTGTATAGCGGTGATGCCGTGCCCCACGAGTCCATCGATGCGGAGCGCTTTGCAATCTGCACGGATGACCTTGCTGTATTTGGCCAAGGATCTATGCCGTTAATTGACTGGTTATGGTTTACTTTACCCGCGAAATCGTTATGGCAGGGTCCACAAAGCTCCTCAGTGGCGAATTGGTTAACCGCCGGGTACTGCGCTCCCGTTAAAGCGGCTAAGAATTTTACATGCACCTCATGGGGTCCGCCGCCGCCGGAGTAGTTTTCTTCAGGAGGCACCGCTCCGCCTGCTGCGCCTGAGGGAAGGGGCGGGAAACCGTGGCAACCGCTACAGCCGCTGGCCTTGAAACCATCTTTATGGGGATGACAATCGGCACAGCGGCTATCGCTCATGTGAGTTTCATCGGCGCCGCCACCGCTTGCGTAATAGATAGTCTGGTTGTGGCAGGCCTCGCAGATACCATCGCCGCCCGTCGTAACGTAGTATCCGGAGGCTCCATGGTTGGCAGGATCCTGCGTATTTACGGTAACGGCTTTCAAGTTGACTGTGTCCCGTGGCGTACCATAGTTATTTGAGGCGAAGATTGTATCGGTGGCAGAGTCGGGAGCAGCTATGTGTGACCTGATCATGAAGTGGTTGTCGTCGCCGTGTGGGTCGTGGCAATCGACGCATTTTATGGAGTAGTTAGGGCCGGGCCAAGTGTAATCGGATTCAGTGATCGTCTTGTCATGTATCTTGACCATGTGGCGAACATAAGTCTGGTCAGCGCCAAGATAGTGGCAGCTATTGCAGAGCCCGTCAGTATCGGTCGCATATAGGCCAAGCCGGTAAGGGTCTGTAGCGCTCTTGTAAAAGTGAGGCGTCGAGTCGTCGTGGCAGTTGGTGCAGCCTGAGGGCGCTGTACCATCGACGAAATTCGCGCCGGAGTTGTAGCTGCCGGAGCCATCCTCATTGAGCCCCGGATAGCTGGAAGTATCGGGTAGCCCATGGCCTGAGGAGCTGTACTGCCCTGAATCGATTATGTTGGCTATTCCATCTGATGGTTCCAAGGGTTTGTTGCCGGTGAGGGGTTCCGAACCATCATGACAGTCAAGACAATCTGTGTACCCCTCTATCATATCGATTTCAAAGCCTAGCATCGCTTTGTTTGAGCTCTGAATCGTGTTGCCGTGGTCGTGGCAATGCGTGCAATCCCCGCCCTGAGGGTGGGAGGTTGTCTCCGAGTTGTTTACATTGTTGTGGTCCGTGCGAGTGTGGCATACGGCGCAAATGTCGTCGGAGTTGGACTCCGTCGGGCCATCATCTTCGTCAAGGCCATTATCACCTATGAAAACACCATCTCCGCCGGTGTCACGGAAAATCACGTTATAGGTGGTAGCGTCGGAGGCATTCTCACTGTAGGCCGTGGTGACCTTGCCTCTGACCATATATTCATTGTAGTCGGTGTCGCTGCCGGAGGAATCTCCAGAGCCGTGGGGGTCATGGCACTCGGTGCAATCCTTGTGCATGGTCCTCTTTGAGTTGTAATTCGTTGTATCACAATCTGCGCCGCCGAATTCAGCCTCATGGGTATACACCCAGCCATAGGTTTCATCGGTGCCGTTGGTGGTGTCGCTATAAAAGTGGCAGGCGTTGCAAAAACCTATTGCGGTTGCAGATGTCGCGTCCTGTCCGCAGTTGACCTGCCCTGTATCCAGCATATCACCGGAGGTGCCGTAAAAGACCTCTGTGCCCTGCGGCTCCGAGCTAGAGGAGACGGCTCCGCCTGTGCTCTCGTAGTAGGTGTTCCAGGCGCTGCTGTTGGTGTAATCGGCAAATTTGAAGGCGCGGGTTTTATTGTCGGGGAGCCTTGAGTTGCCGTCCGTAGCAAGGTCTTTTTGCGTGTAGTCTATGTAATCTATCTTGGTTGAGTCTGAGACCCCGCCTATTGAGTAGGTCGTCGCGGTTGTAAGAGATGTATAGGCAAATCCCTTCACCACCTTGCCCGCTCCGTCCAGCGTCTGTTTGTCGCCGGGCAGGAGCTTGTAGGCCGTGGAGCCGTGATACATGTGGCACTCCAGACACCCTATATCCGGCTTTCTAGATGAGCGAGCATCCAGTGAAGAAGCGCCATGCCCCGCTGTGTAGAAAAACTTGTTCACTTTGGGAGCTATGAGGCCGGTCCAGCTCTCCCCGGCGTTGTTGCTGCCGTCGTGGCAGCCTATGCAGAAGTTGTCATAGGCCCCGAGGTCAGCCCTGCCCGTCAAAAGAGGCTTGGCGTAGGAGACACCGTCAACCGCTACCACGTTGCCAAGAACAAAGGCCGTTCCGCTCACATTGTGGCAGGAGAGGCAGCCGTTGTTGGCGGTGAGCGAGAGGTCCGCCGTGTCGTTATAGACTATATTGTGCTGACTCAGAATATTCGCGTCGTTTACGTTGCCGATATGCCCCATCTCGCTATCAACATTGGCGACGGCCAGAAGTTTGGCGTTGGTTATCGGGCCATAGGGGGTGGAGGCAGAGTGGCAATCCAAGCAGGCGAAGAAGTTGGTGTTGTGCGCCGACTGGTGACAGCCGCCATTCTCCATTAGGCATGTCTGCGGGTTGCCCGCATGCACCTGGTCGTGGAAGCCGAAGACGAGGTTGGTGGTATCCGTGTAGTCCATTACCAACTGGTCCTCGACGTAGGTCGAGCCATTGTGGCATGAACCGCAAACCTTTATATCCTCGCCTTTTACATAACTAGATGAGACGGCGAAGGTGTTGGGATTGGTAGCGCTTATACCGCCGAACTCGGAAAAGGGGAACTGCTTACCATCAGATAAATTCAAGACAAGCTTTTCGTTCTCTACCCCGCTTGAAACGATGGTTGCGCCGTGTGGATCATGACAGTGGTAACAGGCAAGGCGTTTGGTATCCTTATTCGCGCCCTCACCAACGCCGATACCCGAGCCGGGCACGTTATGACCGCCACCCTGTGCGTTGTAATCACCCATGATATCAACCATGGAGTTTTCATCTATCGTCGAAAAGGTCGGCGATGTGCCTGAATCACCATCGTGACATATGAAGCAGAGCAGGTCGCTGGCTTGATATGGCGCACTCTTAGCCCAGTCCACTTCACCTGCACCATAGGTTGAATCAGAGCCCATAGGGCCATAGGGATAACTTAGGGAGGGTTTATTAACCGTCAGGTCGTTTTGTCCGGGAGCGAGACCCGTCTGAACTATATTGATGTGGTTCGGGTAACCGTCGGTATCGCTCTTCGAGCACGCTGTTTCAGGGGATACATTGCCGCCGCTGTGGCAATCGTTGCAGATTATCCTTGCCCCGGCGGTATAAATTGCATTGTCGCCCCGCACGTCTACGGGATGGGCTGAACCAACGCCAGAGGCTGCGACAAAGAACTCCTCGGCAATGTCCGCTTTATGGCAATAACTACAGTCAAGCGGCTGCGTGCTTGCTGAGCTAATCCACTCACCGCCGCAGTACCACTGTGAAGGGTCGCCGCCCGAGCCAGTCGTATCCTGGTAGAGTGAGTCGTAGACCTCGGTAGAGAGAACGTTTCGCGACCCGGCTACAACAGAAGTTGAGCGAAGGGTATGACAGGCTATACACCTGTTACCCCTTGAATGGTCGGCAAGAGAATATGATGGCGCAAGAAGCAAGAGCCCCAATAGCAGTAAAGCAAGGGACCCCTTGCCCAAGCTCTTTGCAAAAGGGGTAAATAACGCTTCCCTAAAAGCCACCCTACCTCCTATTTTCATCGGCTCATCTCTAGCCTGCTTAATCCACCGGCAGTGCCGACCCAGAGTTCACGGCCGCGAATAAAAAGAGCGGTCACCCTATTGTCGGTTAAAAGGCCATCTTCGGCGAAATAGTTTATGAACTCCTCTCCATTGTAGGCTGAGAGGCCGTTCTTTGAACCAAGCCAGATTATCCCGCCATCAGAGACTATGTCGTTCACCGTCGAGTGGGGCAAACCTTCAGGCACGTCATAGATCACCCACTCCTTACCATCATAATAGCTAAGTCCGCAGCAACCGCCGAGATAGCATCTACCTTTATCTACTGACATTGTGTAGATAAAGTTGCTTGCAATTCCCTCCGTCACGGAAAAAAGATCCCAATTTCTTCCGCGTTTGACAAATACGCCCCTGCTTGTGGTTCCAAACCAGATATCCTTGCCGTCAAACGCCATCGCGGAGACATTGTTCAAAATAACGCCCGCCCTGATATTTGACCGGTTGGTCCACTTTTCACCATCGAAGGTGAGAAGGCCGCCGCGCATACCCCTTGCGGCAATCCAAAGCAGCTGTTCATTTATGGCAAAAGATACGTTCATAAGGTTGACCCGGTCCTGCTCCTCAAGGCTGGTCCAGGAGAAACCATCCCATATGGAGAGGCCGCGCGAGGTCCCCACGTACAACTTGCCTTTGAACTTTACTATGTCGGTAACGTAGTTGGATACGAGGCCCTCTGCCTCTCCAACCACGATCCAGTTTTGCTCGGAGAAATTAAACCTTGCCAAACCGCCCCCCGATGTACCGATCCATGCGTCAGTTTCATCAACGTAAATTGAGGTAACCAACTTTGCGGGAAGGCCGGTGGTGTCTGTGTAAGTTGCTATGAGGGAGAGATCCGGCGCAACAGCGAAGACATCTATAAGGGAGGGAGTAACGCTTGAAAGCTCCCCTCTCACGCTCTTTACAGTCGTCGGGGAAGGTTCAGCTTTAAGTTTGCGTGGTTTTTCCGCAGTAGCGTCACCGCCGACGGCCTTTTGAGGCTTCTTCTCCGGCTCCGGATATGGCCCCGGCTTAACCGTCGTTATACGCGCCTCAATCATCATTTTGAGGGCTTCAGAGCGTTTGGCCGCTTCACTCCAGACCTCGGCGTCTGTCCTTGGAGGAGGCGGCGGCGGCATCACCAAAACAGGGCGGACCAATTCAGGTTCGGCGCCCGCATCAATATCCGCAGTCGGCATGGGCGCCTCCTCTTTGACCGCTTCACCGGATGGAGCGCAACCGGCCAAAGCGAAGAGGAGCAAAAATGAGGCTATAATAAATACGGCTTTTTTATTCATAACTATCACTTGTGGCACTGGTAGCAGAGCTCGCTCTCATCCTCGAAGGGCATAAGAATGTACTGTCTGTTATCCGTAGGCACATGTCGTGAATGGCAAGTGTCACACCTGACCTCTTTGTATTCGACTTTGTTCTCTACATGCTCGTAGAGTGAGAGCTCCAGCGGAACTTGGAATAAACCGGCGTCCGGTCCAACATCGGTGGCTTTAGCAGCCATATTCATGCTGTTGGGGTGAGTATCGTCAAAGCGAATCTTTCGGTAGGTCTCTTTCTTGAGGCCAAGCTGCATGAGCTCATCACGGACCTTCTCCAGCTCCGACTCCTTGACGACGATGCCGCGCAGTTCCTTGTCTTTCTTGGCGGCCACTTCACCAAATGTGGCGGTCTCCGCACAGGGGTTCAGCTCGTGGCACCCAAAGCAGTACTCGTCAATCTCAGCTATTTCAAAGTGCTTTAGCCTGAGCTCTACATACTTATCAACCCCCGGCTCTATAACCACGACATCCACGCCATCTCCATCGGCTGCCGAGAGGGGGTAGTATTTTACGGGTATGTCAAAGGAGGTGCAGCCGATTATGACCCCCGTTTCGGTCGAGACCTGGAGGCTGATGATGGAGGAGTGTACGGTCGGGACCTTTTTGAAGGAGAAGTTGCCCTCCATATCGGCTATCACCGACTCGTAGAGCAGGCTTACCAACGCCCCGGGCACGGCCTCCCCGGTAACATCGTCAACAACGCGACCAGCCACATCGGCATAGGTGATCTCTTCTGAGCCGGCGCCCGCTTCCAGAGCATAGGAGGACGCAAAGCAAAAGAGTGCCCCCATGAGAAGACACACCACAACCTTTAGTCGATGGGCCGAGCGCATTCGCATTATCTCATCCACTTCATGTGGGCCCGATTAAAGCTCCCACTCCATTACATGAAAAGCCGTTTACAAAAACGGCAAGCTCAACCTTAAACTTGAGCAATATATCACATTGACGTCCGCCACTACACGCCATTTCATGCCTATTCTACATGGCACTCCATGCAAAGCGGGTCATCATAATAAAAGTCCTTCAAGAACTTCCTAGGCATTGCGATTGTCGATTGCTGCACGGGGGCAACCAGATCATCGTACATCTCATAACGGTCCGAAGTGCCATGTGGGTCATGGCAGGTGATACAAATTACCGTCGGAGTCGAGGAAATATCCACCGGTGTTGAGGCCCCGCCGCCGTTGTACACCCGCCCGACCTCAAGGCCTGCGCTTGGTCCGGTAAAGAATGGCAAAATTCTCAACTCGCTACCCGTGTATACTGGCGCCTTCCTGGGCATGCTGCTTAAAATAGTGTTGGTAGGCGGGTTGCTGTACTCCTCGTGGTACCAGGTTACCGCGCTAGAAGTATCGCCAACGTGAAGGAGCTTATCGGAGAAGCCGGTATGAAAGCCGGAAAAGTCGCCACTAAAGCCGTAAGTACCGCCACCATCATGGCAGCTCATGCAAAGGTCGGTGCCCAGCTCATCAGCCGTATCTATAGCGATGGGGTAGTGATAATAGTCGAGGTTATAATAGCTTATTGAGCCATGCGCGGTGTGGCAACCCATCAGCTTCTGACCGCTCTCTCCCCTGGCAAGGCAGCCCAAGTTCATGTCATTGCCCGAGAGCCCCGTGGCTCGCCCGTGACCATTTTGCTCAAAATAATTGTCGACCATAAAGTTGCCGTTGGTCGTTCCGCTGAGGGCAAAATATGGCACGGCTGTGGCGTAGTTATTGTTTTGGGCTACGTAGCCCTCGTTATAGTCGTACCGAGGCACGGCTGGAACGTCTACTCCGCCGATTTGTATATTAGCTCCGCCTGCATCTGCGCGGCCATCGTGGCAGGCGAGGCAGAACTCCTCGAGCTCCCTATAATCCGGAGCGGCCTCATTCGTGAGGGTAATGCCGGTTCCGATAGTATTTGAGGATGTATCATCGGGGTAAACAAGCAGCGGCGTTTTACTTGGCAGCTCTGAGTCAGAGCCGCCTGGGTGGTATTGCGCAGCTACCGCGCCATGACATTTAAGGCACTCATTATTTACAGGGAGGGAGAGATCTTTGCCCTCGTCATAGGTGATGCTGTGGGAGGAGAGTATAGTGCCCGGAGAGTCCGCGTAGGGCTTATACTTGTCGAAGCCAAAGAACTTATCTACGCCCGAAGCACCAACCTGACTGTCGTAGTTGGAGGTTATAGCGAAGGTGCTGCTCATATAGGCGTCGTTGTGGCAGCCTAAACAGTCGGCATAAAGCTTGCCTGTGCCTCTATCACCGTGACAGCCCCTGACGCTATCAAAACAGCGTGCGGGGCCAACGGGCGTGGGGTGCCCGAGGGGAGGAGGAGTTTTGCCGGTGACCAGAGTCCACGCCGGCTCAGCTGGAAGAGATCCGCTCAAATGGCACTTAGTCGCGCAAAGCACCGCATCGGTGCTACCGCCACTGCCCCACCTGAAGATTCGATTGTCCTGGGATTGACCGCCAGCAGCGTGGCACTCATCGCATACCCCACCGCCACGGAAGCCATCGTCGACAAAGTCATGGGTGGAGCCGGAACCAAAATGAAACAACGCCCAGCTGGTTGAGGGGATTATAATAACCGCCACGAACAGCGCGGCGCTCATCTTCACTGCGCCATTCCCTTTAAAGGCGGCAATTTGCCTGCCGAAGCGGCGAATCATTCTCCCTCCATACCAAGGCAAAGCTTTATAAACCTTATCAGCCTCACCAAGATTACAAATCAAAGCAGCGTGGCCCTGTCACCCCCGTTTACGTATAGAAGAGAGTTTTTGCCACCAAAACCATCTGGGATGATACCTGCAGCGTTGGGGTCGGGCAACCACTTTTTGCCGTCAACTACGAAGGAATACTGGTATCTTCCCGGCTCTAGGGAGAGCTCGAAAACCCACTTGCCGTCAATCTGCTCTGCCTTTATGGGAACCGCTTTCTGCCCCCAATTATTGAAATCGCCAACGAGGCCTACCTGGCTAGCGCCCGGAGCGTCAAATTCAAGGGTAATTTTACGCGAAGCCAGGAGCTCTCCCACGGAGCTGTTTAAAATCATCTCCCGCGTGACCATTCCGCCAAAAAAGGCAATGAACACCAGTGAGGCGGCGATAAGCCTGGGAGCGCTCGCCCAGCTCATGAGGCGCGCCATAAGGGATGGGCGGCGCTCTTTGATCATCGCCATAACCCTTGCCTTAAGGTATGGAGGAGTCTCCACCTCATACTCGCCAAGACCCTCAAGGGAGTATTCAAGGCATGTCAGCGCGGCAACCATCTTCTGGCAGTCACTGCATCCATCAAGGTGGGCGTTCATCATGGCTTCCATCTCGGAGGATAGGTCACCCTCCGTTCTGGCGGCCCAGAGGGCCTCAATATCTTTACACAACATAGTAACTCTCCATAAAGAGCTTTAGGACGCTTTTAACCTTCACATGTAATACGGCTCCCGCGCACAACGGTTACTTATCAATTACAATAAGTTTAAAAAGGCCACTTACATCGGGCATCCCCTCAGGTTGATTTATATCTCCCCGGACTATTCCCAACAGCTCCTGCGCAGAGACGCCATAATCTAACGCGTCAGCCATCACCTTTACCGCGAGGTCCAAATCCTTTGTGCCCCACCCATCCATAATAAGAGTATCGGCAAGTCCCTTAGCGCGACGCAGCGTCTTAGCCTTGTCTGACAGCGCTGCTTGTATCGTTTCGGGCGGGGCCCCTTTCGCAAGCCCCTCCCTGAGCTTGGCTAAGAGATCCCCATGTGGAAGCCCTGCCAGCTTGGCCTTGGCAATGAGCGCCAGCACCCGTCTCACCTCACCCGTCGTGAAGCCCTCCTCCTGGCAACGGGTCGCCAACGCCGAGAGCTCCTCCTCCGGAATGCCCAGCGCTAGCGACTGTCGATAGACCCACAGGTCATGAGTGCTGTCCTCAGATTTTAATTCACTCTGAGGCGGTGGCGCTGATGAGCCGAGCGCCCAAACATGAGGGACCGCCAAAGCGAGAACCAGGAGGGTGAGGAGCGCTATTTTCCTTGCATTAAACATATTTACTCCAAAAACCCCAGAATTTTGAGAAGCATCTTCTTTGCCCTGAAAATGCGCACCTTTGTATTATTTAATGAGACACCGAGAATTTCGCTAACCTCTTTGTAGGGTAAGTCGTCTATATAGCAGAGGAGTAGAGGTGTCTTATATTTCTCCGGGAGAGTTTCTATTGCTTGGAGAAGTATCTCCCGCGCCTCCTTGGCCTCCAGCGCGGCGGTGGGGTTGGCCCCAAAGCCCTCGGTGGTCAAGAGCTTATGCGGCACATCCTCAATATTGACCTGCTCACTGCGGGTTCGCTCCCGGTGCTTGTCAATGCAGAGATTTCGAGCGATGGAGTAAAGCCAGGTTATAAACTTGCGGGAGGGGTCGTATGAACCCAAAAAGCGGTAAGCCCGAAGGAAGGTCTCCTGGGCGATATCTTCAGCTATGGTCGGCTCGCGGAAGAAGTTAAGGGCGAAAGCGTAAATCGGCCCCTGGTACTTCTCCAAAAGCTCCTCGAAAGCGCCATGGTCGCCTTCACGGGCTTTTACGGCGAGCTCAGAATCTGTGTCGTAGAAATTTTTATCAGTCAAATCTGTCACTAGGCTGAAGGTTGGGTATCTTTTAAAAATACGGCACAATCTTAATTGAGTTAAGAGATTATTATAAAGTGATTTCAATTTTTTGCCGATAGGGACGAACGCGTGAAATGATTGACAAGCAAGTGCTGGTGGGTCAAAATATCGCCGGTTGAAGCCTTTGAATTGCTACACAGGCGGATAAAGTTTTGTTACTATATACCCTACGGGGAAGTGGAGAAAATACTCGACCCACAGTCACAAAGAGCTTTATGGTTAGGGCTACCTCAACCATTAAAAAGGGAACTGTGAGTCAGGGAGGATTTCAGTGCGGCGCATTACTTTAGTTTCATTTTTTCTTGTTTTAGCATTATTTTTCATGGGGACTGCGGTATACAGCGCCGGTGAAGATATGATTGGCATGGATGCCCCTCTCTTTGTGTCACCGAACCTGGATGATACGGAGCTCGACCTTTCCACCGTTATAGGCAAGAAGGTAATCCTCCTTGACTTCTGGTCGATATACTGCGTTTCCTGCGTACAGGAGATGCCCCATCTGGCAAAGATTCAGAAGAAATTTCCTGACGACCTCCTAAATATTGGGGTTGACCTTGATTCATTCGGCACTAAAAGGGTCAAGAAGTTTGTCGAAAAGAAATTTCCAAACCTCCCCTACCCCATAATCATCGACAAGCGCAGAAAAGTTGCGGGGCTTTACTCTGTGAGCGTATTGCCTACGACAATAATCATAGATAAAGCGGGTAAGATTATCTTCTACCATGTCGGGTACAAGCCCGGAGATGAGAAGGAGATCGAAGAGGTCATAGCAAAGGCTATCGGCAAATAGCAGGTCAGGGGGTGGCACCAACTTTATGGAGCCCCAAAAGTTTAAACAGGGTCAGATTTTCGGGAGACAAGCGTAATGATGAAGTTAAAAAAACTGTCGGTCTTGCTCATCGCCGCACTGATGATTTTCACCACCGCAGCAGCCTTTGCAAAGTCAGTGGAGGAAGCATCAGAGGGCATGATTGCAGTCGGCGCCGACCCCATTCCCTTCTCCCTAATCGACCTTGACGGAAACACTATCGTATTGGAAGAGATGCTTGGGGAGAAAGCTGTTCTGCTGGTCTTCTGGTCACTTTTTTGCGGCCCCTGCCAGAAAGAGCTTCCCCTTGTTGATACAATCTCAAATACCTACAAAGATAAGGGTCTCAACGTCTACGCGGTTAACCTTGACGGGCCCAGGCGCGGCAGGGCTGTTCGCAAGTACATGAGCAAAAATGAATTCACCTTCTCCGTTCTTTGGGAACAGATTGAGGATTCCGCATATGTCACCGCAGATGCATACGGCGTGAATGGAACCCCCTCGATTGTGTTAATCGGTAAAAACAAGAAGATATCATATGTGCATGTAGGTCAGGCCAATGAGGTAGAGCTGGACAAGGCGGTTCAAGAAGCGTTGGCAGATTAACGTTACACCAATCAAACAATAATCGTTAAGGCCACCCTTTCGGGGTGGCCTTTTTTAATTTACACGTAAATATCCTTCCCAATCGATCGCCCCTCAAAGAACCGAATCGGACAACCCGACCCCACCCGGCACATCCTACGCCCTTCTTTTGCGCTGACTCAACAAACTCGTATTAACTAGTATTATCAACATCTTGCCATAATATTAGGCTGAATATTTGTACCTCTTGGATTTAGGTATATATCTTTAGGGGCACCCTTTACGCGATAAATTTCACAGGGAGTCATAATTAGCCTTGCTAACTAAAACTGAAATGGTTATAATTTGCGCGTTTCGTCAATCACGCGCTCCAGTAGCGTAAGTTCTTTTCAAAGAGGAGGTGTCATACGATGTATCCGCTTTTTGAAATCCCGTCAGTGGGAGGACCGATGCTGATCGCCTCGATCGCAACGTTCCACATACTTCCCTCTCATGTAGCGACAGGCGCCTTTTGGATGGCCTACTTCATCGAGAGAAAATCCATCAATGAGAACCGTCCCGAGCTAATGGAGTTTCTGAAAAGGTTCACTCTCTCCATACTAATCTTCTGCTTCGTCACAGGGTCTTTGACCGGCGTTGGCATATGGTATTCGGCGACCGTGATAAGCCCGAGAGCTATTTCGGGGCTCATTCACAATTACGTATGGGGATGGGCGACTGAGTGGGTATTCTTCATCATCGAAATCGTAACCATCTATGTATATTTCTACACCTTTGGCAAGGTAAGCAATAAGACGCACCTGCGCATCGGGCTGTTATATGCGCTGGCGGCATGGATTTCGATGGTCATAATCACGGGCATCCTCGGCTTCATGATGACCCCCGGCAAGTGGCTCACAACCGGCGGCTTCTTCGACGGCTTTTTCAATGAGACCTACTGGCCCCAGCTCTTCACCCGTACATCAATGATGTTCGCGATAGCGGGCGCTTACGCGGCAGTGGTCGCGGGGACCTTGAAAGATGGCGGCCGTGATACGATACGCAAAATTGCCGGGCGCTGGGGGCTGGGAGGCATAATCGCCGGCGCTCTATTTACCCTCTGGTACTACACCAAGCTTCCGGCAAACGCCCTTGAGAATATCCAGCAAATTGCCTACACCTCAATGATGCTGAAAGTATCTCTCGTCATCGGCGTTGTGATGGCGCTCTACTTCCTCCTCCTCGCATTTGGCAAGGGCGGCTTCGTAAGCCCCGTTGTCGGAATACTTATGATGGTAGTGCTCTTCGCCGGCATCGGCGGTGGCGAGTCTGTACGTGAAATAGCGCGACGCCCCTACCTGATTCCCGGCTACATGTACTCCAACCAGATAATAGGACACGACATGGCGGCAAAGGGAGTCTCCTCCGAAGTTGAGAAGTTCAACAGCGAGGGGCTGCTTACGAACTACCCCTTTATACCCGAAGATTTACGGGTCATCACCGCCGACAACTATCTGAAGGCGGGTGAGGTGATAACCAAGCTTGAATGCGTAGCCTGTCACACCATGGAAGCGGGCGGCAGAAACAGCCTCGCTGATTTGGAGGCCGGGCTTACCGCCGCAGGCATAGTCACCGACATACTGGACGACCTTGCCTCAAGCTACATGCCCCCCTTCGTCGGCACGGAGATTGAGAAGCGCGCGGCTGCGGCGTACATGTCCGACATACTACTCGGAGGCGAAGCTACAGACGCCGACTGGGTTGTGAACGGCGACTGAGCCTCTGGCAACTATCATCTAACGAGACAAACCCGAACGTCGGGAGGTATATAAAATGGAAATATCTGCAATGCTAAGTCAGCTGCGCGACCCAATGGGGGTGCCATTTTTCCCAGTGGTCTTCCAGGTGCTCATGGTGCTCACCTTCGCGCTTCACATCTTCATGGTCAATATCGTGGTAGGCGGCTCCTTCATGGCGATATGGAGCCGCGTCAAGGGCGGCGACTACAACCTGCGCCTCAGCAAAACACTTGCCAAAGCGACTACAGTAAATCTCTCCGTCGCAATACTGCTGGGCATAGCCCCCCTGCTCTTCGTGCAGGTAATCTACGACCCCTTCTGGTACTCCGCGACACTTATGAGCGGCTGGTGGTCGATGCTCTTCTTGCTCATCATAATGCTGGGTTTTCTGGCCCTCTACGTCTTCTACCTAAAGGGTCGTAACGGCACATCCGGCGGCGGAATGTTCGGCTGGTTCACCCTGGGCGCGGTGCTCTTTGCCGGGGTTATAATGCATATGCTCGCCATGCAGTCGCTACACCCCGAAGAGTGGGTCAAATGGTACGCTCCGGGCGGAGTGATGGACACCTCCGGGTGGGCCTTTAACGCCTTCTCCATTGAGCGCTTTTTACACTTCATTGTTCCCGCCTTCATCAACACAGGGATCTTCATGATGCTCTACGCCTGGTACTTCAAGCCCCGCAGCGACATGGACGGCGCTTACCTTGATTGGGTCGCCGGGGTTGGTGCAAAGATGGCCCTCTATGCCTTCTTTGTTCAGATAGCCATAGGGTTCTGGTTCCTCCTCGGGCTACCCGCAGAGCTCAACTTCATCTACAACCCCTGGGTGTGGATAGCCGCCCTTCTGGCGCTAGTCGCCCTCGGCATGGTGGTTAAGGCCCAAAAAGACCCCATCGCCAGCGCACCTATACTTGGGCTGCTCAGCGTAGTTGCGGTCCTCGGCATGAGCATCAACCGCGAAGTGCTGCGCATGAAATATGTTGGCGTATATGAATACTCGATCTACGACTACCCCATGAGCATGGATTGGGGCTCAACAGCTTTATTCCTGGCTACCTTCGTGGCGGGGCTGGTAGTTATCGCCTACCCGATTGGAATCGCCTTCAAAGCTGGCCGCATGAGCGCAGAAGCCGCAAAGGAGCTGTAAGATGGAGAAACTTGGAAAGATAACAGTCGGGATAATGGTGGCATGGTTCCTTATCGTCGCCGGACTCGGGATAGTTATATCACTGATGAACGGTACCCTCTTCTAGGGAGCATTTAAGAAATAGACAAAAAGCCCCGGTAATTTTACCGGGGCTTTTTTATGCCTATCTAGTTTAGCCGCTTCATAATCGGCAGGAGCTCCTTAGGAACGTTTTCAACGAGTACTATTGAGAGCGTGCGCTTACCATTCTTCTCAATCATTGTGGTTGCATCGGGAAGGGTTGCATCAATCTGCTCGGGGGTCAAATTGTACATAGCCCCGGAGAATGGGTCGACTATGAACCAGCCTATGATGCCGCCAAATAGAAGGTTACCGAAGAGGTACCAGCCATTGGCTGTAGCCTTCACCTCAAAGGTCATCGTCTCAAAGCCGCTCTTGGTCACCTCTACACTATATCGTTTGCCCCCCCAGTAGGAGCCGTCCGACTTATCCAGGGTAACCGTGGTTGGCGTCTCCCCGACAAAAACTTCAGAAGAATTTTCATCTACGATCTTCACCGTTGCTCCGCCCGGAGTGCTTTTAAGGCCTATTGTCTGTGATTTCTCGCCCATGATGGTAGCGCAAGAGGTTAGTGAAAGGGTAAAGATACCCGCCACAATAGAAGCTGCGATTTTCTTCCAAAGACTATCCATCATCGCTCCTTTGCTCTCTCTTAAGGAAGCCAATCCTCCTCGATGAAGTTGTCTTTTATTGATATTAAGTTTAGAGCGGCTTGCTAAATGGGCAAGGTTAAAGAGTGTTGATATGTGAGGGGGCAAAGGGAAGGTGTCTGAAGAGCTTCTTTTCAAGGCGGAACATCTCCTCGCGGAGCCTCTCCATCCTTGTCCTGGCGCCATCAGTCTTGCCATAACGCGCAATTAAATCATCGAAGCGTTCACCCAGGGATACTATTTCATCATGCCTTACGCGCTTGTCTGCGTAGTTTATTATCTCCGCCTCGTCGACCGGGGCGTCTTCGGACCACTCCCCAAGGTCAACATGACGCTCTACTAGGGGTGACAGCGCAGGGTAGCCCCGGCTCTTCAGGAGCTCCGCCCCTAAAGCGGCATGGTTGCCGCCGTTGTCGATGGACTCCATCTTGGAGATATCGTGCAGTAGCGCTCCGGCCTCTACGAGGCGGGTATCGACGGGGACCCCGCTCGAAGCAAGGGCCTCGGCCAGGAAGACTGCAATCTTAGTCACCTGCGCGCTGTGCTCGATTATGTGAGGAGGCATCTTAGCCTCCTCCATAATCTCAAAGCACTCTTCTCGCGTGGGGACTTTCGCCATCAGCGTTTCTTGATGAACTTGGCTGTTTTGGCGGCGACGGTCTCCACATCGAGCCCGCTCCACTTGTAGAGATCTTCAGCATCACCACTCAGACAGTATGCGTCGGTACCGAGGGTCATGAGGCGGCAGGAGATACCTCGCTTAGCGATTACATTGGCTACAAAGCCGCCCAAACCAGTACGGGAGTTGTGGTCTTCATAGGTTACAACGCGCCCCTTACGCAGGGCCTTGAGGAGCACTTCATCCTCAGCGCGATCTACCTCTAGGGGGTCTGATACATGCAGCAGCTCCGGCGCGTTATCAGTTTCGGCAAGTTTTTCCCACACTTTTAGAGCTCGCCCCAGCATGTGACCGCTTGAGAGGAGCACCCCTCCCTCACCGTCGCGCACACGAACCACGGAGCCGTATTCATACTGATAGTCTCCGCCGAAGAGGGGCGTGCCCTTCTCATCGGTGATTATAGAGCTATCGCCGGAGTTCACGCCGAGAATCCAGTTGCCCGGCTGCTTCAGCATGTAGCGAAGGGCTCTGTCCGTTTCATTCGCGTCGGCGGGAAGGATTATCTTAAAGCCAAAGAGGTTCGCCGCAAGCCCTATGTAGTCGATACATTGGATAGATTTACCCATTGAGCCAGCATCCAGCCCAAGGTTTGTAGCCACAACCTTTAGCGAGGAGCGGTTAAGGTCGGCTTGCCTCAGCTGTCCATAATTCTCAGCTAACGCATTTACACCGAAATCCACTATAACCGGCGCTATCCCCTCAAAGGACATAGCGGCGGCGATTGTGGCTGCGCCTTGATTTGAAAGGCCAGCCTGTAAAAAGCGCTCATGGTTTTTCTGCGCAAAAGCTTCTACGCCAACCTCAAGCACATGAGCGCAATCAAAGACGGCGATATTTCCCTCCTCAACCTCTTTGTTGACCTCACCTACATCGCAGAGCGCTTCACGGAAGGCGCCGAGATTTGAGACCGCTGAATCAGGCGTGTATGTTCTCGGCTCGCCTATCTCAATTCTTGGCTCCGATGGCTCCTCGACGGTGAATTCGATGTCAAAATCACCAAAAGCAACCCTGTAATCTGCGGCCTCATCCAGAGAGGAGCTCTCCGACAGCTCGCGCATAGCCTCCTCGTACTCCTCATCTGTTAGGCGTCGGGAGTAATACTCAGGCTGGTTCTCCATAAATGAGACGCCGCAGCCCATTGTGGTATTGGCGATTACCAGTACCGGCGTAGACTGAATCTGGCTTGCGCGGCGCACCGCCTGATAAAGCTCGGCGGGCTCATGTCCGTTTATCTCAATTACGTCCCAGCCGTCGGCTATGTATTCGTATTTGATGTTCTGGGGCATAATCTCGGAGGTCTTGCCTGCAGATTGAACATTGTTGGCATCTATTATTGCGGTCACATTGTTTAGGCGGTATTTCTTAGCGAAACGCCTCGCCTCGGCGATCTCACCCCTTTGCTGTTCCTCATCGCTCATCACAACGAAGATATTCGGCTTATTGATGTGCCATCTTGCTGATAGCGCCATACCGCAAGCCACTGAGAGCCCCTGCCCCTGAGAAGCGCCTCCCCACTCCACCCCCGGCACAGACCTCTCCAACGCGCCCTCGAATATCGAGCCGGCTTTGCGATAGAGGCTAACGGCATCATCGAGGTCGAAGAAATCGAGCCGCCCCAATGCCGCGTAAAGGGTCGGAGTCGCATGCTCATGGGTTACGATAACCCTGTCACGCTTCGGGTTCTCGGCGTCTGTGGGGTCTATGTCGGCACCTGCAAGGAGGGTCAAGAGCGCCTCGGCCACTGAAAACGCCCCGCCGGAGGGGCCGGAACCTGCGAGATGGGTCATCCTAAGCACATCTGCGCGCACCTGCCTGGCAAGGTCGCGTATCTTGCGAACTGCCTGAACGGAGAGCTCCTCTTCTTTGAATCCTTTTCCAATTATCATAATTTACGTCACTCCAGACGTTCTCTAATGCTTTCAACGCACGAAGCCTTTGAGATTATCTCAACGGCCTCGTCTACATCATCGGTTATCGTTATGTATTTGAAGTCGTCCTCTTTGACCAACCCTCTTGAGACGACATGTTTATCCATCCAGCCCATAAGGCCCTGCCAATGCTTCTTACCGAAGACCACAACTGGAAAGTTAGCAATCTTCTTGGTTTGCATCAGGGTCAGCGCCTCGAAGAGCTCATCCATGGTGCCAAAGCCACCCGGAAAAATAACGAAAGCGCATGAATACTTAACCAGCATCACTTTCCTGACGAAGAAGTAGCGAAAGGAGATGAAGCGGGATAAGTAGGGGTTGGGGTTTTGCTCCTCGGGAAGCTCAATATTAAGCCCCACCGAGAGCCCACCATTTTCAAAGGCTCCCCTGTTTGCGGCCTCCATGATACCGGGGCCGCCGCCGGTAAGGACGGGAATCCCAAGCTTAGCAAGCTTGCCTCCAAGCTCACGCGCCTGGCGATACCACTTTGAGCGTTGGGAAAGACGCGCACTGCCGAAGATGGTAACCCCGCCCTCGCAAGTGGACATGTTCTCAAAGCCCTCGACGAACTCTCCGATAATTCGAAACATCCGCCAAGTGTCACCAAGCCTAAGCTCATCAAGTAGATAGCGGGCTTCCTCTTCGAACTCCCTGCGCTCTTTTCCAGAGCGCCTATCTACCTGTCTTCTCTTTTCATAATCTTTATTGTCAGCCACTAGTAATCGTAGTCCTCGGCATCATCGTCATCGCCGTCATCGACTTCGCTATCGTCATCATCATCGTCGTCGTCATCGTCTTCGGGGTCGAAATCCTCCTCCTCGCCATCGCTTATATTGTCGCGAACCAGCTTCTTTAGGAGGCGCTTTATAGACGCTGCCGGATTGTCGACTGATGATTCCTCCTCATCGACATACTCAGCCAACTCCTCCGAGACCTCTCCAAGGAGCACCGGGTCTTCAAAATCATCCCAGGTGAACTCCATATCCTCAATGGTCTCGCCATCGCAGCGAAATGAGATTTCATCACCATCAATTACAATATCAACTCCAGGTAATAACTTGCGTATAGCCATTTCTTTCCTCTGAAAAAACTGTCAGCCAGCGCGCTATCAAATCTTTTTAACGCGCATATCACAAATTTACATCCTCTCCCAAAGGCCCTCTTAGCTGCAAAGCCTCCAGCAGGTGCTCCCTCCCGACACCCTTACTCCCCCCTAAATCGGCTATAGTGCGCGCCACCTTGAGCGTGCGCGCATACCCCCTTGCAGAAAGTCGCATAGCCTCCATCGCGTGCTCAAGCAGCGCCGAGCTGTTTACATCAAGGCGGCAGAACTTTCTTATATCGGCCGGCTCCATCCGCGCATTGGTAAAAAACTCCCGCGCTTTGAAGCGCTCACCCTGCAATTTCCTGGCATCCTCAACTCTGGCGCGCACAGCTAAGGAGAGCTCCTCCTCATTCTCCGTCGATGACAGCTCCCGGTATCTGACCGCGCCCACCTACACTCTTATATCAAAGCGGTCGAGCAGAGGACCGCTTATTCTGGAGCGGTAACGCTCAACGGCAGAGGGAGAGCAGGAACAGTGCGTCCGCTCATCGCCGAGATAGCCGCAGGGGCAAGGATTCATAGCCCCCACCAGCATTACACGCGCCGGGAAAACCGCCGAACCCGAGGCCCTCGCGATAGTCACAACGCCATCTTCAAGGGGCTGCCGTAAAAGTTCAAGCACGTTTCGCTTGAACTCAGGCAACTCATCCAGAAAGAGCACGCCGTTATGCGCCAGCGTCACCTCACCCGGTTTCGGGTTAACCCCGCCACCGACGAGGCCCGCATCTGAAACCGAGTGATGAGGCGCCCTGAAAGGTCGCTCATATACATAGGGGCGCTCCGGCGTTAGTAGCCCCGCCACAGAGTAGATGCAGCTGGATTCAACCGACTCCTCCCACCCCATGCTCGGAAGAATTGTCGTAACCCTGCGCGCCAGCATAGTCTTGCCGGAGCCGGGGGGGCCTACCATTAAGAGGTTATTTCCACCTGCTCAGGCAACCTCAAGGGCTCGCTTCGCGTGCCACTGCCCTTTCACCTCGGAAAAGTCAGTGGAGTATTTACCTGCCCCAATCCCCTTGGGCCCCTCAGCATAAAGGGGCAGCGCTCCACTTTTCAGGTCAGTGACAACCTGTGAGAGGCTGACCGCCTGAAAAATATCAATGTCCCTGACCAGACTTGCTTCAGCGCAATTTTCCGCGGGCAGAAGCACACCGGAAAGCCCTAGCTCCCTAGCCTTTGCCGCCAGCACGAGCGCCCCTTTGATTGGGCGAATCCGGCCATCCAGAGAAAGCTCGCCTGCAATCAATAGCGACTCATCGGGGTGAAAGCCCTAATCGGGGTCGGCGGCAAGTAAAGCCATCGCCACAGGCAGGTCGAAGGAGGCTCCCTCCTTCCTGACAGCCGCCGGTGCAAGGTTCACCGTTACACGATACTGCGGAAAAGCGAAACCAGAATTTTTAATGGCCGCCCGAACCCGGTCACGACTCTCTTTTACCGCCCCGTCAGGGAGCCCTACAACTGAAAATGAAGGCAACCCTCTGGCGACGTCAACCTCAACGTCAACACGATAGGCATCGACGCCGAAGACACCTCCGGAAACGACCCTGGAAAGCATATTCCCCCCCTTCCGTTTACCAACTTGCCACAATTTACTTAAAAGAAAAAAAAACGGCAACCCTCAAAGGAGTGAAAGAGACATAACCCTCTGATTTATTTAACTAATTTTAATAAATTTTTTTTGAACGCACCCACTTTAACACTTTTCAGAGGAGCAGAGATGGTAACTATGACCTATTTGGTTTGCTTTAACCTTTTTTTCTGCGCTATAATTAATCTATTAAAAGGAGAAATTGATTTATCTACCTTGAGCCTAAATACAAAGGAGCTAAAAGATGCCTACTTACGAATGTGAAGTTTGCGGAATGAGCGTAAATGCCACCTGCGGGAAGTGCGATGCGCCCCTTGAAAATGGCGACGTAACCCTTGAAGACGGCAGCAAGGTGCAGGTCTCTAAATGCCCCAACGACCACGGCATGATTAAATCCCCGCTGTGTTGTGGAAGAGACATGGTCTGCAAGCTCTGATTAAACAAAAATAGTTGAAAAAAAGGCCGCCCTTTTGAGGCGGCCTTTTTAATGGCTTTAAGGAAGGTGCTACATCGTGTCGGCGGCGCTCTATTTGCCGAATTTTTCCTTCATCTTAGCTGAAAACTCTGCGCCCATCCGCTGTATTTCAGGAAGAAGCAGCTGCATCTTTTCCTGATTATATTGCATGATTTTCTGCATAAGAAGCGGTTGTTTATCAATCATCGACTGTCCCACCGGCGACTTATAGAAATCCAAAATCCCCTCCAGCTCCTCAAATGTGTAAACATCGCTGAAGATAGCTTTCAGCTCTCCATTGGAACCATTTAGATCCATCACCTCAAAAGACCTCTCGATAACCTTCTCCTGAAACTTTTCGAAATCGGGTCGAGCCTCCTCGGGCAGCTTCATCTGAGAGCTCATCTGCCCTACAAACTGCTTTACCTGGGGAATAACCTGCTCCGCTATCTTATCCATCTTCATCGCCTTCATAAGCTCAGTGACAACTTGATCCTTGTCAGAGGCGGCGTATGAAAAAAGCGGAAGCATTAATACCAATAAAACCGACAAAAGCCTCTTCATCATAAAATTCCCACTCTCTTTAATGTGACCATTCCCCACATGGTTTAAATTTACTTCCCCAATAAGACCCACCCTAAAAGAGCGACCCCTGGCCCGAGGAGCCGCTTCCACCGCCGGTCTCCTTCTCGTACTCTGCTAATGTAGCTGCGAAGTCCGCCTCATCGTCCTCATCAATAACATAATCCTCTGGCACCTCGACTCGCTGGGGCTCATCACCCTCAGATTGCAGGGCCTCCAGCTCCTCAGGGGTGGGCTCATGGAATGGGAATTCGTCAAAGGGCTCCCCTGAGGACTCCTCAGCTTTATCCTCAATGGGCTCCTGGCGAGACGCCGATGGCGCTACTTTATCTTCAGCTACCGGCACCCTGTAAAATTGTCGGGAGAACATCTTGAGATAAGTTGTGTAATCACCCGACTGCCCATCTTCCCGCTCAACAGCTTCTATAACAGCCATTAGCTTAGCGTCGAGGTTGTCTATCATATGAAGCGCCAGCGCCTCTACGGTCTGGGGTTGCTTTGGAGAGCCCCATTCAAGCTCTCCATGGTGGGATAGGATCATGTGCTCAATCCTAAGCCTCAGCTCATCGGGAAAAGAATCTATTGAGGCGACTTTCTGCAAGAAAAGGTCACGCCCCATAACTATGTGCCCGGCAAATCGACCCTCAAGGGTATAGTCAAAGCCTGCGGTTGATTTAAGTTCGCGCATCTTTCCGAGGTCGTGGAGAAAAGCACCCGTGACCAGCAGATCCCGGTTGACCTCATAACTCCCGGCAAGCATAAGGGCCAGCTTGACCACCCCAAGTGTGTGTTCCAATAAACCACCTACATAGGCGTGGTGCATACCCTTTGCCGCGGGGGCGATTGAAAGCGCATTTATAAACTCGGCGTCATCCATGAATGAATCGAGGAGGTTGGTTAGGTAAGGGTTCTGGACCTCCCCCAACGTCTCTTTAAGCTCCGCCAACATCTCCTCTGCGGGACGCTTTGACGAGGGAAGAAATTTGGCCCAGTCCACATCCTTTCCCTCATCGGCTTCTATATAAGTGGCCTTTATCTGAAGAACCCCCTGATAAGATGTCACGACTCCCGTGACGTGTACCAGGGCGCCCTCCTCGAAGCGACGCGAAAGCTCCTCCGCTCCCTCCCACACACGCGCTTCAAGCTGGCCGGAAGCATCGCCAAGGGTCACCCTGAGATAGCTGCGGCCATTCCGGGTCGGGGATAGTTGCTTTTGCAATACTAAAAAGGTGTCGTGGACCTCCTGGTCCTCATGGAGCTTTCCCAATAATTGAGTCTTGGCTTTCATCTTTATCCTTCGCGCTCTTTTAATTCGTTGAGCCTGGCGTAAATTTCCTTTGCCGAGAGATTGTATTTGGAGGCAATTTCCTTCGCCGCTACTTTGGGTCTTTCGCCGGAAGAGAGAGCCTCCAAAAGGACCTCATCAAGCTCCTCGGGGGATATTTCTCCGGCTTCGTTGGATGCCCCGGCGATGCCCCAGCAAATCTCTCCGCGTACTCGGTCCATAGCTTCTACACCATAAATAAGGTCACTGAGGGTTCCACAGATAAACTGCTCGTGGAGCTTCGTCATCTCGCGTCCGAGAGCGGCTTCACGGTCGCCGAATATCTCCCTCGCCTCCTTTAGGGTGCTCTCAATTCGGTGCGGCGATTCGTAAAATATGAGCGTCTCGCCTCTATTAACGAGGTTTTGCAGGCTCTCCCGCCGCTTAGTCTCCCTCCTAGGCAAAAATCCGATGAAGGTGAAGGAATCAGTGGGCAGTCCGCTTGCGCAGAGAAATGATATTAGCGCTGAGGGTCCGGGAACGGGGAAGACGTGGTGACCATGTTTTCTAGCCAACCGCACAAGATCGAAACCCGGGTCTGAGATAGTCGGAGTGCCGGCGTCGCTTATGAGCGCCACCCTTGCGCCCTCATCCAAAAGCGTCAGAAGCTCGGGAGCACGCTTTGCTTCATTGAAATCATGGTAGGAGATATAGCGTTTATCAGCTATGCCGAGAGAGGAGAGGAGCCTTCGCGCGGTTCGCGTATCCTCTGCTGCGACCACCTCCGCGGCCTCAAGGGTCTCAATGGCACGGCGCGTTATATCGTCCATATTGCCTAGGGGTGTAGCAACAACCGCTATTGAGCCGCTTGGGAAATTTTCGTTCTTCATCCCTGAGAGGTTAGCACAGTTTACTTGATCATTTCAGTGAATACAGCTTATTAAGACTCCGCTTAAAGGTGTCTCGTAACAGTGTAGTCTGCAAGGCCACAAAGGGCGTCACGGTATACTCCGGGTTCAAATATATCAAGATACCCCTTTGCCTTGGCCACAAGCTCCGCAGCCCTTCCTTTGGACCATGCTATAGCGTCGTATTTATCAATGAGCCCCAGCACGTAATCGAGGTCTCCATCCTGTAGCTCATCTCTGTTTATTATCTCCTCTATACGTTCACGCTCCTCATCGCTCCCCACTCTGAGGACATATATGAGGGGCATTGTGATCTTGCCCTCCGCCAGGTCCGTGCCTCGTTTTTTGCCGAAGGTCTCCTCATCGGCGGCATAATCAAGGCAATCGTCGATGATTTGGATGGATACTCCCAGCTCAAGACCAAAGTTGTAGAGGGCAGCGACGTGGCTCTCGGGCAGGTTCCCCAGAAGACCCCCAACCTGGCAGGGAGCAGCCAGTAGCATCGCGGTTTTATTTATTACGACTCGTAGATACTCATCTTCCGTGAGCCCGATGTCGCATGTTTTGACCAACTGTAGAACTTCTCCCTCCGCTATCGCCGTGGTGGCCGCCGAGACTGCTCTTAAAATCTCGGTTGAGCCGTGGGAGGTTAGCAACTTAAAGGATTTACTGAAGAGGAAGTCCCCAACTAGGACAGCCGCCGAGTTGCCCCATATGACATGAGCTGCCTCCTGTCCGCGCCTCATATGAGCGTTGTCGACTACGTCGTCATGTAGCAGGGTAGCGGTATGTATGAACTCCATAATCGCCGCGAGGGGTACAGCATTCGGCCCTTCGTAACCAGCGAGCTTTGAGGAGAGAATCAAGAAGAGCGGGCGCATACGTTTGCCGCCGCTATCCAGGATGTATTTACCTATTACGGGGATCAGTGATATCTCCGAGTCCAGGTTTTTTTCAAACTCGCCCTCGACAGCTTCCATCTCCCTCTCGGCGAGGGCAAAAATCTTATCTATCTCCATTACGCTCATTTCCTCTTAAATCAAGCCTCGCTATCAAAGCTATCACCAGCTTTGACGCCTCCGCCGCGCACAAAAGCTCCCGCATCCATCACTCTCTTGCCTTCGGGCTGCACCTCAAGGAGGAGCACCGCCCCCTCTTGGCATCCTACGACAAAACCTTCACCGGATACATCAATAACCACACCCGGCTCCCCAACGCTACCAGTGGGGCGTGCACGAAGAAATTTTATCAGCTTCCCACCGAGAAAACCTCTCGCGGAGGGAAAGGGGGAAAGGGCGTTTACCTTGGCCGCAATCTCTTTTGCGGGTTTAGCCCAATCGACTTTGAGAAACTCCTTGTCGAAGAGCTTTGAGGTGGTCGCGCGCTCATGGTCCTGCGGGGTCGCTACGACCGCTCCCTCTCTTAGCCCGGAAATAGTCTTGACAAGGAGGTCACCCCCCAAGGCCGAAAGGGTCTCAGAGATATCACCGGCAGTAGCATCGGGGGGTATTTTAATTCGCTCCTGCATAAGAACGGGGCCCGTGTCCATTCCCTCATCCAGGAGCATCGTCGAAACCCCGGTCTCCCTCTCGCCGGCAAGGATAGCCCAGGCAACAGGGGCTGGACCCCTCCCTAGCGGGAGCAAACTGGGGTGGACGTTTATTGCGCCGCCGGGAGCCAACTGGAGGAGCGGCTTCTTAAGCAGCTGCCCATAATCGGCGACTACGAGGTAAGCGGGTCCATTTGAGGAGATCGACTCCAGCGCCTCTGGGCTATTAACATCCTCGGGTTGGTATACTGGGAGGCCAAGCTCCATTGCTCTTACTTTGACGGGCGTTGGCGCCAACTTGCGCCCTCTCCCCTTAGGCTTATCCGGTTGCGTAACCACCAGGGAGATATCTTCCCCGGCGCCGTAAAGCGCATTAAGCGCCGATACAGCCACTGCGCCTGTACCTAGAAAGACAACCCCTCCCGCCAAGGTCAGGCGCCCCCCTGCTTGGACTCTTCGCGGAGCTGTTTCTTTCGCTTTGCAACGTACCTGGAGCGCTTTAGCTTGGAGATATGGTCAAAGAATAGGACCCCATCAAGGTGGTCAATCTCATGCTGCAAAACTATAGCGAAAAGGTCCTCGCCCTCTACCGTTATGGAACGCCCCTCAAGGTCGAGCCCCTTTACTACTACGCGCTCCGAGCGGGTGACTTTCTCAGTGAAGTCAGGCACCGAGAGGCAGCCCTCTTCAATCCCCGTCTCCCCCTCTCTGTATGTTATCTCGGGGTTCACCATGACCAGTATCTCATCCGGATCCTCACCCGCAGAGACATCAACGACAATCAACCGCTCGCTAACCCCAACCTGCGGTGCGGCCAGACCGACGCCAGGCGCAGCGTGAAGGGTTTTAATCATTTTACCTGCAAGCTCCCGTATACGGTCATCAACGACCTCAACCTCTTTCGCCCTCTTTCTAAGGACCGGGTCGGGGAACTTCAAAATCTCCATTACCGACAATGTATCCATCCCTGCGGGCCCGCCCGCCATTAAGTTTGACTGAATTGTAACTAGGGCGACACGCGATGGCAAGAAGTGGCGCTATAGATTGGTCGAGAAAAATGAGATTCTTTTCACAAACACCTTGCAAGTGAAATAATTCTCGATAAAATGACTGGAGTACATAGGATTTACCAATGGAGTTCATAATTTACGCCTTGAAATACTCATCTGGATACGGTATTTATAACAGCCATATTTAACGTCATATAGCGTTAATATGCTGTTTTATTTCCGAGCTTACGGAAAATTTATAGCGGCGTATCTCTGGATTTTTTTGTGGTATTTTTCACGTTTGTGAGAGAGGGTGGCCTATGAAAATTTTCTACAGGGGACTTTGTCTCTTTGCCGTTGTTTTTGTCTTCGGCGCAATCTTCACCAGCTCAACTTCCTTTGCCAGCATAGCCGACTCCGAATGCATCGAATGTCATGACGAATTCGAGCTCGATGATTACAATGCTTCGGCGCATGGGCAAAACGCCTGCAACAGCTGCCACTACGATGTCATCGACATAGGCGTCCACGAAGACTGCGGCTCTGTGACGCAGGAGAAGGTGGAGACCTGCCACCGCTGCCACCCCGAGGAGGGGCGCGAACACTTCGCATCTGTACATATGTACAATGACGTCAAGTGCTCCGATTGCCACTCAAACATCCACACCGACCCGAAATGGGACGGCAACAAGCAGACGGTAGTGGATATATGTGTCGGGTGCCATGATGGTGACGATTACCAGGGGAGCGTGCATGGCGTAGCGGTAACAGCAGGCAACGCCGACGCGCCGGACTGCTCCGACTGCCACGGGCTCCACAGAATTGAGGCGATTGGAGATGCCAACACTGCTGCCAGCAGGGCATTTCATACAGCCTCCTGCCACAAGTGCCACGCCGATGCGGAGATTATGGCGCGTAACGATGTTCCCGAAGTAGCGGTCGAGACCTATGAGGAGAGCTACCACGGCAAGGTCGCCTCCCTCGGCTCCGGCCTTGCAGCAGGTTGCGCAGACTGCCATTCCGGGCACGGTATACTTCCTCAAAGCGACGCAGCCTCAACGATAAGCCCGGAGAACCTTCCCGGCACCTGCGGCACCTGCCATCCTGGCTCTTCGATTAATTTCGCACAATTTTACGCCCACAGCGATTACCACGATCAGGACAAGTTCCCGATCCTTTACTGGACCTACATGTTGATGACGGCGCTGCTAATAGGCGTTTTCGCAGTGTTCTGGATACACACCTTCCTCTGGTGGTACAGGGCATATTGGGACACCCACTCCAACGGACATGAGAACTGGGAGTGCATTCACCGCGAAGTGCCTGAAGCGCTGAGACCCTACCGCCGTTTTTCAGCCTTCGACAAGATCTTACACATACTCATGGCGGTCAGCTTCCTGGGTCTGGTGGTAACCGGCGCACCCCTCAAGTTCAACAGCGCTCCCTGGGCGCACGCGCTTATGGACCTTATGGGAGGCCCACACGCCGCTGGGTACGTGCACCGTATATGCGCGGTGATAACCTTTGTATACTTCGGCCTCTGCTGTGCATACGTCTTCTATTTCCTCCTCCTCAAGAGGGATGGAAACAACTTCTTCCAGCGCCTCTTCGGCCCCGACTCCCTCTTCCCTAACCTGAGGGACGTCAAGGATTTCAAAGCGATGGTCGCCTGGTTCTTCGGCCGCGGCAAGGAGCCGACCTTTGAACGCTGGACCTACTGGGAGAAGTTCGACTTCCTGGCGGTCTTCTGGGGTATGTTCGCCATAGGCGGTTCGGGGCTGCTGCTCTGGTTCCCGGAGTTCTTCGGCAAATTCATGCCCGGCTGGATATTCAACGTTGCGATTATCGTCCATAGTGACGAGGCGCTCCTTGCATCGGGCTTCATCTTCACGGTCCACTTCTTTAACACACACTTTCGCCCCGGAAAGTTCCCGATGGACATGGTTATCTTCCGTGGCTGGGTGCCGAAGTTCGAGCTGATGCATGAGCGCGCCGACTGGGCCAAACGCCTTGAAGCAGCGGGCAAGCTGGAGGATTACAAGACCAAGCCGAGCCACCCCCTCACCGACCTTATAAGCCAGATATTCGGCTTTACAGCGCTTGGCATTGGGCTACTCTGCATAATCCTTATCATCTGGGGCTTCCTGGCCCATTGATGAGATACCGGCAAAACTGACAACACGCCAATGACAAAGGGGCGGTCCAAATGGGCCGCCCCTTTTTTTATCTAATGCAAAGGGCGCTTCCTAGCTTAACGAAAATAAACTAACTGCATTAACCTCTAAGCCGTACAAACCCTCTTGACCCGACTGGCAGAGGAAAGAGCTTAAAGCGGCTCTTACTTTTTGCTAACTCATTGTTCCCCCGGGATGCAAAGAGCCTATAGGGCAACTTTTCCAGCCTTGCTTAAGATGCTTACTAACGGCTCGTGGAAGCAATGACGACTACTCGTCGGCATAATGGATAGGGTGTATTGCTGTGGGAAGAAAGGCAAAAAAAAGAGCCCTCTAAATATGAGGGCTCTTTTGCCGTAGGCTTTTTAACCGGCCCTCTATACCTTATTCTGGCATATCTCTTTGACCTTGTAGTCAAAGTTTTCAACGGGGCTACGCTCGGGGGTATGGCATTTCAGACAGGTTGTGCGGGTAGGTACGGGGTCCATCCTCTGCTCGCCCTTGCTCTTGACGTGTAATTCACCCGGCCCGTGGCAAGATTCGCATTGAACGTTTTTAAATGATTCAAGGGTTCCCATCGAGAGCGCCCCATCATCGCACTCATAGGCTAGGTTATGGCACATTACGCACTCTTCGTTGAATTGGCTCTGTTTGGCGACCAAAGAGGCCATCGCGTTTGAGTGCTTGGTTGTCTTCCACCAGGCGAAGCGGCCCTGGTGGCACTCCTTGCAACTCGGGGCTGAAACGTATCTGGTGCCACAGCCGCCGTCGCTCTCTTCCACTCCGGATTCCACGAGCTCACCCTCCTGTGCCTTGGAGATATGAACTTTGGCGCTCTTTACCATTTCGGCTATGCGGGGGTCATCGGGTATTTCGAGCCTGAGCTGGTTAAAGCTGCTTCTAAGAAGAAATTTTCCCACAACCTTCCCGCGGGAGTCGTCGGTGGCCCCATTCGCCGGTAGAACTTCAAGGGAGCCGACACATTTACCCCCCCTATCAAGGTGGGAGATATGGGTATCGTTAACTACTATGGGTAGCGAGATGCGGTTCTTTTTGTCGCTGGCGATGATGAAGTTTATTCCCGAGGTCGTCCGGGCAAGCTTCCTTAGCGCGCCGCCCTTTATATCGGTTAGGATAATTATTATCTCCGCGCCCTCTTTTCTTAACTTTGGAACCAGCTTTTCAGCTGTGTCGTAGGGGTCCGCGACCTCAAGCTTTCGCCCGTCGGGAACCTTGTCGAGTTTAACCCCATCATCCAAAAGACCTATTATCCCGACCCTGTACCCACCAACGTCTTTTGTTAGCGAGGGCTTAAAGAAGAGCCTCCCCCGCTTGTCATAAAGATTGGCAGATAGAAAGGGGGTGGAGGATTCATGGACCCTGGAGAGCAGATAATCGATACCCATTGAAAGGTCGTAGGCACCAACGCTGATGGCGTCATACTTCATCAGTTCGTTTGCGCTTAGAATAAGCTCGGCAGTCAGCCTTGCCGATTCGACCTTATCCTCTTTGAGATGCTCTCTTTTAAAGAGCATGTTGCCAGCATTTAAGGTGATGACCGGCAACCCTTCTTTTCTTATTTCATCAAAATACGTTGAGCGCTTGGCAAGACCGCCGCGTGGATTTTTGTTTCACCCGCAGGGGTCTATTTCGCCGCGCTCATCGGCAGAGTAAAGAATCACAAAGCCATTGTCCGGCGAAATTTGCGCCGACATAACCGGAGGTATTACGGAAAATATCCCTACAATCAAAGTGAAAAGTGTTCTTGCAATCAATTACGTCTTCCTTTAGCCTGTTCGCGTTTATGCACCGCATCTGGAAATTTTGCCTGTTTACGAGGTTATCAAGCGGACAGGCAGCCGCCACTAAGAGCGTAACTACTCTTAATTGTACGCTTTTATGGCCGTTGTTTCCACCCGATTCAACGTAATTTAAATATGAACAATTAACTGTTTATGGAGGTACGCCAACAATGTTGCGTCAATTGTGGAAGCTGCACCGCGAGTTCGTCTCGGGGATAATCCGTGTTCTTAAACATGGTGTCAGCGAAAACCGTAAGGGATTGCTTATTTCCCTGGGTATAGTCGGGGTCTTCGTGGCGGTCCTGCTCGTTGCGGTACTTGAAATTACCGCAACCCCTGAATTTTGCGGCTCATGCCATAACATGAACACGTACATCGAGTCCTGGAGAAATTCCACGCACAAGGAGGTCGCCTGTACGGAATGTCACTTCGAGCCGGGCCTCAAGGGCATGCTCGTTGGCAAGTGGAAGGCTCAGGCCCACATCGTCATGAAGATCACCGGGACCGCGCCCTCCCGCCCCCATACTCAGATCAGTGATGAGTCCTGTCTGCGTGAGGGGTGCCACTCCGAGACCAAGCTGGCTGAGACTCCCGTCACATTTAAGGGCGTCCACTTCGACCACAGCTCACACCTTGGAGAGCTTCGCCGCGGCAAGGACCTTCGCTGCGTAAGCTGCCACTCGCAGATCGTTCAGGGCGAGCACCTGACAGTGACCGAATCAACCTGTTTTGCCTGTCACTTCTTCGGCGGCGAACGCGACGAACCCCTTGCGGAATGTCAGCTCTGCCACCAGGAGACGAAGGCGAAGATTTACATCGACGCAAACGAGAATATGCCCTTTGTCCATAAGGACTATCTCGACAGGAACGTCCCCTGCGAGCAGTGTCATTTCGATGTAATCTTCGGAGACGGGCACCTTAACGACAACATCTGCGTACAGTGCCACTCCGAGCCGGACATCCTCATCTCCGAGGTCAACGCTGATGAGATGCATAAGCTCCACGTTTCCGAGCACAAGGTTGAGTGCTACCGCTGCCACTCGGTTATCGACCACGGCATAATCCGCCCAGAATCAACCGATATGGGCCTTGATGATGGCGCGGGAGTCGCCCTCATGAATAACGCAATCCCGGGCAAGGGGCTCCACTACGACACCAACTGCGTCAAGTGCCACTCCTTCGACCAGCACGAGTCGATAAGGCTTATGTACATGGGCGCCGGCGCCGCCGAGATCCCGGACTACCCGAGCCCGATGTACCAGGCCCACGCCGACTGCGGAAGCTGCCACATCGCTATAACCCAGGCTACGGATGGTGAAAAACCGATCCTGAGGCTCAGCTTTGATAAGGCGATTCAGTCCTGCGCCGATTGTCATGGCGAGGGCTACGACGTAATGGCTAAACACTGGAAGGACATCCTCACCGACGAGATCAAGGTCGCGCAAAAGGATCTCTCCGACGCTCGCAAGCGCATCGGCTCCGGCGCTTCGGCAGCGAGCCAGATCCTTGACATCGCAGACAAAAACCTTGCCTTCGTGAGGAATGGACGCGGTGTTCATAATATGGATTACGCGCTCAAGATACTCGAAGATACCCGTGAGCGCGCCCAGCGCGCCATTGCGGCAGTCGATTCAAGCTACAAAATGAAGATAGTCGATACACCTGATGGCTGCACGCAGCTCTGTCACAGCTGCGTTGAGTGCATCCAGACCAAGCCGGTTCCCTTCGGCAATTCACAGTTCCCCCACGACGTACACGTCGAGGAGGAGGGCTTCAAATGTCTTGACTGCCACTCCGAGCGCAGCGAACACGGCAAGACATTCCTCAAAAACTGCAACGACTGCCACCACGGTTCCGGCGTCGGCTCAGTCGAATGTTCTGACTGCCACATCGAAAACCACAACCTCTACAACGGCCAAAACGCCTGTGACGAGGAGAGCTGTGACGAGCGCGGCGAGAAAAACGTAATGGTAGACGCAGTCGCTTGCGATGAGTGCCATGCCGAAATCGCCGATGACAAGCCCTCCACAGTTGATGGCATCAAGGCCACATGCCTAGAGTGTCACGACGATGACGAGAGCTACGCCGACATGGTGGATGAGTGGATAGCTGAAGCTGCTACACTCAATACTCAGGAGGTGGAAGACATGCTCGCCTCCACTCAGAGGATGGTCCTCAGAATGATTAAGAGCGGAGAATACACCTACGACGCTCAGGACCTCCTGAACAAAGCTGAGAAGAACCTCAAGCTGGTAGTAAACGGCAACCCCGTTCACAACTACGCTTTCTCCAAGGACCTTCTCAACAAATCCAAGGATCTGGTCGAGAAGGCGAAAAAAGACCTCCAGACCTACTCCACTATAAAGACGCTGGATGAGGACGCCTACATCAGGTAAACCTCAACCCCGCAACTTAGCTAAAGTAAAGGGAGCGGCCCAAGCGTGTCGCTCCCTTTTTTTCTATTTATTAAGAATTTATCGGCCCTCACATTTTGACCCTTACCGTAAGGGTTAAAAATATATTTTCCACCAAACTAAGCGCGCAAATGCGACTACGACACCTAACATCTTGATAAAACGAGGTTTTGGGGATTCTGGATTTCAGCTGAAATTCCCCGCCTTTTCTCGACTTTTTAAATATTGTTTTCAAGATTGACTTTCCATACTACCCTAAAGTAGTAACTCTACCTCCAAAGGCATTACTCAAACTGAATGTTTTGGGTATATTGTAAGAAATATAAAGACCAACCGACTAAGGTCTATATACACAAAACCATAGTATTAATCATATCAAAGGAGGTTCAGTGAAGATGAAGCGTAGCCGGCTAATAGCCGCAGTTGCCGCTCTCGTCCTCTTGGGAGGGCTGGGACTCGCCGTAGCCAATCAGGCAGGGGATTTCCCGGTTGACCCCCCGGAGCTGGACGAGGATTACTATCCCTGCGCGGAGAACTGCCATAATGACATGGATGTAGACCGTACTCCCCGCGTGCTTGAGGATGAACACAGCGATATAGTTCTCCACCACGCAGAGCAGTTTCGCTGGTGTCTTGACTGCCACGACGCTGAGAACCGCGACGTGCTGCACCTGCAAAACGGGACAAAGGTTCCATTTGAGGAATCATATCTATTGTGCGGGCAGTGCCATGGCGACAAATTCCGCGACTGGCGCGCAGGCATCCACGGGAAACGCACGGGCAACTGGAATGGGCAGAAACACTACCTGCTCTGTGCGCACTGCCATAACCCGCACACACCCAAATTCAAAGCTATCAAGCCCGAACCGCCCCCGGCGGTCCCAGGCGGCGCGGAAGCTGGCGCGGCCCACTAGTTCATCGCTTATCATATTCAGGAAAAGGGCTATATATGTCTAAAGATAAGAAGACGGTAACTACCGTAAATCCCCGTACGGCGAGCCGCCGAAAATTTATGAAGGGGCTCGCGGGAACAGCTATCGGCGCTACCCTTGCCGGAAAGGCGATGGCCTCCGCGGGCTCAAAAAAGAGCGGCTTTTTAACGATCAACTCCCTTGAAGAGTACCTCCAGAAAAATTATCGCGAGATGACCAAGGAGGAGAAGGCGCAGGTCTTGGCGCGCATGGAGAAGGAGTACTCCGAGCGCTATGGCAAAGATGTGAAAGTTAAAGACACCGAGCCTATCGACGGCGTCAAATTCACATATGCGCTGGACCTAAACCGCTGCATCGGCTGCCGCCGCTGCGTATACGCCTGCGTCGACGAGAACAACCAGTCGCGTGAAAATCCTCAGGTCCAATATATCAAAGTGCTCCAATTCGAGAATGGCACGATGGACTTCGAGGAGTCCAACCGCTACTACAACCCCGAGCAGGTGCCGGAAGAGGGTAAATACTACATGCCCGTGCAGTGCCAGCACTGCGAAAAGGCCCCCTGCGTTAAAGCTTGCCCCATCAAAGCTACATGGACGGAAGATGACGGCATAGTGGTAGTCGACTACAACTGGTGCATAGGATGCCGCTACTGCATGGCAGCGTGCCCCTACGAAGGCCGCTCCTTTAACTGGGGTGACCCTCACCTGCCCGCAGAGGAGATGAATCCCAACACCCACTACCTCGGCAACCGTCCGAGGATGCGCGGCGTGGTTGAAAAGTGCACCTTCTGCATACAGCGCTCCCGAGAGGGCCGCTACCCGGCGTGTGTTGAAATCTGTCCGGTAGGAGCCCGTAAGTTCGGAGATATGAACGACCCGACCTCTGAGGTCAGGTACATCTTCGAGCACAAGAGGGTCTTTCGCATCAAGGAAGACCTCCTGACTGAGCCCAAATTCTTCTACTTCTTCGGATAAGGACGGGACAAATGGCAAATTTTATGGAATTTTTTGTCGGTACCGTTAAGCTCGTCTTTGTCGGGTCTAAGCGGTATTACGCGTGGATGGCTTTTCTCATCGTACTCGCTGCGATTGGCCTCGCGGCATGGTCGCAGCAGCTCTCCGACGGCCTGATTGTAACAGGCATGAGAGACCCCGTTAGCTGGGGTATATACATCGGCAACTTCACCTTCCTGGTCGGCGTAGCCGCAGCGGCGGTGCTCCTTGTCATCCCAGCGTATATCTACAAATGGGGGCCGATTAAAGAGATTGTCCTATTGGGAGAGCTCCTGGCGGTTTCTGCAATATGCATGTGTCTAATGTTCGTCACCTTCGACCTGGGGCATCCGGAGCGCTTCTGGCACCTCATACCGGGGCTCGGCATCTTCAACTTCCCGGTTTCGATGCTCTCCTGGGACGTCGTCGTGCTGAACATGTACCTTGCGCTCAACCTCTGCGTACCGGTTTACATACTCTGGAAGGCCTACCACAACGAACACCCCAACTATAAGATACTCTGGCCCTTCATCATCTTCTCCGTGCCGGCGGCGGTCTCAATACACACGGTTACGGCGTTTTTATACAGCGCCTTCCCCGCCCGCGCCTTCTGGAATGCATCGATTCTTGCCCCGCGTTTCATCGCTTCGGCGTTCTGCTCAGGGCCAAGCTTTATCATCATAGCCTTCCAGATAATACGCTCCACTACGAAGATTAAGATCAAAGATGAAGCTATCTTCAAGCTAGGGGAGATCATAGCCTACGCAATGGGCATAAACCTCTTCCTTCTCATCTCCGAGGTTTTCAAGGAGTACTACAGCCACACCGTACACCTAGCGCCTATGGAGTATCTCTTCCAGGGGCTACACGGACACAACGGCCTTGTTCCGCTGATTTGGACCGCGATAGCGCTCAACGTCTCCGCCTTTATCATCATGATCGTGCCCAAGCTTAGGAAGAACTTCAAATTCCTGAACCTCGCGTGCGTTATGATGTTCATCGGCGTGTGGATTGAGAAGGGCCCCGGCCTCATCATCCCCGGCTTCACCCCTACCCCCCTTGGTGAGGTGTGGGAATACTCCCCCACGACAACCGAGGTTCTTATTTCGATGGGTATCTGGGCGATAGGCCTGATTATCTTCACCCTGCTGCTCAAGGTTGCGATTCCGATTGAGACCGGCGAGTTCAGAAAGCCAGGGTTGGAAAACAAATAGTTTTAAATCTGAAAGACTAAAAAAGCCGGGGCTCCAAGAGTCCCGGCTTTTTTTAATCCATTATAGTCGACAGAAAGGGACAGGCCGATTTGGTTGTGGCCTGGGCAATGCCGCCCGCTAGTCGCTAACTAGGTCGCCAAAGCCATCTCCACAGCTTTTTTGGCGTGGAGGACGGTGGTATCAAAGAGGGGCACCGGGGTATCTTTTTGCGAGATCAGCATCCCTATCTCCGTACAGCCTAGGATGATCCCCTCGGCGCCGCGCGCCGCCAGGTCATCAATTATCCTCAGATACCCATCTTTTGAGGGGCCGCAGGCGACTCCGCAGCAGAGCTCGTCGAAGATAACCTCGTTTACAAAGGTCCTGTCACCTCGCTCCGGCACCAAAACCTCAAGGCCGTGACGGTCCTTAAGCCTTCCCTTGTAAAAATCCTCTTCCATAGTGAAAGATGTTCCTAAAAGCCCTACTTTTTTAATTCCGCTCTCAATTAGGGCTTCAGCGGTTGCGTCGGCTATGTGCAGCAAAGGTATTGAAAGCTCGGCTTCCACCTTTTGTGCACAGATATGCATAGTGTTGGTACAGATAAGGAGAAAATCTGCGCCGCCGAGCTCCACCCTCTTAGCTCCCTCTACTACAAGCTCTGCCACGGCTTCCCACCGGGCTTTTTGCATCAACTTCTCAATTGGGGCGAAGTCGACGCTGTAAAGCAATAGCTCCGCTGAATGGAGACCCCCTAACGCATCCTTGACTCCTTCATTTATTAGCCGGTAATAAGCGGTGGTGCTCTCCCAACTCATTCCCCCCAGAAGTCCTATTTTCTTCATCTCTTTTCTCCAAAAAATGGCTCCCCTTGAAAGTGGGTCATTTTTTATCTTCTAAATCAAATTAACTTGAAACCTCTCTCAGCCTTGCACATCAAAAGAGTTAATACATCACTTTTTTGTGTATATTTATGGAGACGCTTATGGTCTGGACCATCCTAAAAAAGATAAACAAGAACCTTACGCTTGCCATCCCGACAATGATGGTTGCAGGGCTTATCTTTGGCCTCATGGTAAGGGCAACACCTCTCAAGGCGGCAATTATGCCTCTCACCTTCCTGATGGTCTACCCAATGATGGTCAACCTCAAGATTAAGAAGGTCTTTGAGGGCGGTGACAGCAAGGCGCAGCTTATAACCCAGCTTATAAATTTCGCCATAATACCCTTCTTCGCCTATGGAGTCGGCTTGCTCTTCTTTGAGGAGGAACCATACATGGCGCTTGGCCTCCTTCTGGCTGCGCTGGTTCCCACCAGCGGTATGACAATCTCCTGGACAGGCTTTGCTAAAGGCAACCTCGCCGCTGCGGTGAAGATGACCGTAGTGGGGCTAATATTGGGCTCTTTGGCGACTCCCTTTTACGTACAATTTCTTATGGGAAAATCAGTTGATATAAATATATTCTCAGTGATGCGCCAGATCGTGTTGATAGTCTTTTTGCCTATGGGGGTGGGCTTCGCGACGCAGCAGTTGCTTGTAAAACGCTATGGGCAGGAAACCTTCCAAAAGGTGTGGTCGCCGCGCTTTCCTCCCCTCTCCACCCTGGGGGTTCTAGGCATAGTATTTGTCGCCATGGCGCTGAAGGCGCGTCAGATATCGAGCGAGCCGACCCTTCTCATAAATATCTTTCTCCCATTGCTGATTCTCTACGGGGTAAATTTTGCCCTTTCAACTTTTGTGGGCAAGATATTTCTGGAGAGAGGAGACGCTATCGCGTTGGTCTACGGCACTGTTATGAGAAATCTATCCATAGCGCTAGCAGTGGCGATAAGCTCCTTTGGGGAGGAGGGCTCATACGCTGCGCTGGTACTCTGCGTTGCCTACATAATCCAGGTACAAGCAGCTGCGTGGTACGTAAAATTTACCGATAGGATATTTGGCGCCCCTGCATAAAAAAAGGGAGCCGTATAGGCTCCCTTAAATATAGTTTTTTGATTTCTCAGTTCAAGTTAGCCAACCCTACGGAGGCGTTAGATAAGGCGTCTTTCATCTCGCGCTCAACGCTGCTGCCCCTTGAACCCTCAATCTCCACAGCCTTCTTCTCCGCTGCATCGGCGTCATCCGCTTTACCCATCTTGTCGTAAATCTGGCCCATGAGATGGTACGCCTCGGCGTAGTCGGGATCAGCCTCAACAGCCTGTTTTACAAGCCGTAGCGCCTTGGTGTTATTGTGTTTTTCAAACATGCGCTCCGCCATCCGCATATAACGTATGGCCTTGCCCTTGGGCTGGTACCCCTCAGGAGCTTTGACAACGGGCTCTTTTACCTTGGCAACTCCAAGGTACTCCTCAACATAATCCTTGAGCTCAAACTTTGCCATGGTTCCATAGCCTGAGATAAGTTTCAGCGCAACTCCCTGATTATCTATCATAACGGCAGAGGGTACGGCAGCTACACCGTAGGCGTTGAAAACTTCAAGGCCTTTATCGATGACCATCGGGAATTTGGCTCCGGTATCAACTATCACCTTACTTATCTTGGCCGCGTCGTTGGCATCCCACTCCTGATGCTCGACATTCACCCCCATCGCTTTAAGCCCTTTATCGCCATGCTCATCAAGCATTGCCTGGATATCGCTGATAAAATCCGCGCTACGGGGAGACCAAGCCGCCCAAAACAGCACTATGGTAGCCTTTGATCCTATGGACTCCGATAGAGTGAAAGGCTTGCCTTCAAGGTCCGTGAGTTCGAAGTTGACCACCGTCTCGCCTACCGAAGTGCGCTTGAACGCCATTGCGTCCGAGGAGAACCCCGGCGCTGCAAGCACAAGCGATACGGCGGCTAGAGTTATCGCCATCTTTATAAGTCGATACACTTTCATACTCCTCTACAGCTCGTAGTATTGATACGTATTTTCTCTTGGCTTTACTGCGGAAATAATCCGCCTATGATTTATATGACCTATATAATCTACCTTAAAACACCAGATTGATTCCACTTCTTACTTTATAAAGCACATAAAATATATAGTGAAATATTACTCATTGTTCACGCCTTATTTATTAGATGTATAAAGTAGTGAAAAAGATTCAACACTAAAGCGTGCGCCTTTATATGGCGGCTCCTCTTACATGAACCCTCTCCCACCTCCGGGATACCTTGACACCCCGTTAGCTATGTTCTAACGTTAATATTTTGAATAACTTGCCGCATGTTAAAGGAATTTATGAAACCCCTTGTGCTTGCCTCCGCCTCACCTAGAAGGCGTGAATATCTTGAACTTTTAGGAGTATCTTTGGAGGTAGTAGCGAGCGGCGCTGAGGAGATCACGCCTCCGAATTTTTCCACCGCCGAGAGGGCCAAATATCTTGCGGAGAAAAAAGCTGTCGATGTTGCGGCACGGGTGGGGGCATCCCGTTATGTGCTGGCGGCGGATACAATCGTCGCCTTGGAGAATATAGAACTTGGTAAGCCGAAAGATGAGGATGACGCCCGGAGAATGCTCCTTATGCTTTCGGGTCGGCACCATCTTGTATTTACCGGGGTCGCGCTTTCCCACGGTGGCGAGGTGAAAACATTGGTAGTTGAGACCGGGGTATATTTCAAGAGGCTGACCCCGGAGATGGTCGAATGGTACATAGCCTCGGGCGAACCATTTGACAAAGCGGGCGCTTATGGGATCCAGGGCCTCGCGGCCTCATTCGTGGAGGCCATTGAGGGCTCATATTCAAACGTTGTCGGCCTCCCCCTGGCAGAGACATCCACCCTCCTCGAGTGGGCCGGATACGCACCATGGCTTAAGTTAACGGGTAAAGATGAGCGTTTACAAAAACATAAATAATATTTTAGAGGATATCGGAGAGAGCTGCCTGAAGGCCGGCAGGGCGCCGGAGTCCGTGACCCTGGTCGCCGTCTCGAAAACAAAATCGCCAGAGCTTATATTGGAAGCGTACGAAGCAGGACAGCGCCATTTTGGCGAAAACTACGTACAAGAGGCGCTCTCAAAGGTAGAGAACCTTCCCGGCGATATAAAGTGGCACATGATAGGCCACCTTCAGAGCAACAAGGCGAAATACGTAGCGGGACGCTTTGCCCTGCTCCACACTGTGGACCGCCCCTCACTCGCAGATGCGCTTAACAAGCAAGCGGTCAAGCTGGGCATCACAATCCCGGTGCTGCTACAAACCAACTTGGCCGGGGAATCAACTAAATCGGGTGCGGATTCAAGTGGAGCGCTGGCTATGGCTCGCGAGGCCGATAAGTGGAGTGGATTAGAGATTCGTGGGCTTATGTGCATTCCACCCTTCGGAATGGCGGCTGAGGAGTCCCGTCCTCATTTTAGAGCCCTTAGGGACCTTTCTAAAAAGATTGGCGAAGAGTGCCCCAATTCGGTCAAAATGGAGGAGCTCTCCATGGGGATGAGCCACGACTACCGCGTTGCAATAGAGGAGGGAGCCACCCTTGTGAGGGTAGGTTCAGCAATCTTCGGCGAGCGTTAACAGGAGCTATCATGAGTTTGCCCAAAATTACAATTATCGGCCTCGGGAATATGGGCGAGGCGCTGCTTAGCGGCATCCTATCCGCCGGGCTCCTCAAAAAGGAGGAGATAACGGGGGTTGAAGCATTTGCTCCCAGAGCAGAGGAGATTTCCAAGCGACACGGCATAAAGGTAACCGGCGATGTCAAAGATGGCGTCAAAGGTTCAGGGGCGGTTATCCTGGCGGTTAAACCAGGCGACGCAGCAGCGGCGCTTGCCCCGCTTAAAGAAGCCGGGAGCCCCGCCGTCATCTCCATTTGCGCCGGGCTCACCCTTAAGTGGATTTCTGAGCGAGTCCCGGATAGCCAGGTCGTGCGGGTTATGCCAAATACCCCGGCGCTGGTCGGCGAAGGCGCTTCAGGGTATTGCATCGCCGACAATTCCAGCGAGGAGGCCGCAGGCTGGGCGGATAAATTACTCTCTGCGGTGGGTAAAGCGTACAGGGTTAAAGATGAATCATTGATGGACGCCGTAACCGGCCTCTCCGGCTCCGGCCCCGCCTATGTCTTCCTCTTCATCGAGGCCCTAGCCGACGCAGGTGTTGCCGCAGGGCTGCCGAGGGAGATCGCCTCAAACCTTGCGATGCAGACAGTAAAAGGGGCCGCAACTATGGCTATGGAGGCGGACCTCCCCACCTCTGTATTGAAAGACCGGGTATGCTCACCCGGCGGCACAACAATTCAAGGTGTGCGAACACTTGAAGCCATGGGGCTTCGCTCTGCGGTGATAGAGGCAGTTATCGCCGCAACACAGCGCTCGAAGGAACTTGGAGGATAGAGATGTCCGTATTAGGTTCGATAATAATGGGGATAGCGAGGATATTGAACTTCGCCCTTACCCTCTATATGTGGGCGGTTATCGCAAGCGCTTTATTCAGCTGGATAAGACCGGACCCCTCTTCTCCGCCGGTGCGCTTTATCTACTCGATAACGGACCCTGCTATCTATTGGATAAGGAGAAAAATACCAATCGCCTTCGGCGGCATAGATTTTTCCCCGATGATTTTGATATTTGCTATTTATCTTGTACAAAACTTTGTTATCGGCGCCCTGGTGGATATCGCATACAAAATCTAGTTTTAAGCTGAGAGGTTAAGATGAGAATACGCTCGGTAGATATACACAACCAGACTTTCTCAGTCTCTTTCAGGGGCTTTGACCCTGGCGAGGTTGACGAATTTCTGGAAAAGATAGCCGATGAGCTGGAACTTTTAAACAGCGAGAAAGAGGACCTTGAAAGGGCCCTAAAAGCTGAGAAAGAGACCCGCGCCAAGGTCGAGGAGGCGCTTGCCTCCAGCCACAATATGCAACGGACCATAGTAGACCACGCACGCCGCGAGGCGCAGCAGATAACGAATGCGGCGCGCGCAGACGCCAAGGCTTTCATTGAGGAGACCCGCTCCATTGCAAAGGACTACCTCCGCGACCTTGAGATGCTGAAGGAGAAGCGCATAACGTTCCTAAGCGAACTGGCGGGGATGGCTTCCATGCTGAGCGAGTGGGTCGAGCGGCAGCCCGATGAGCCGGGACACGACACCAGCGCGCTGGAGGAGCTCCTTGCCGATCCGATGAACCCAACCGCGCCTGAACTGGAAGATTATCAGACGCCGGAAAGTGAGGAGTCTGCTGGGGAGGATATGGCTTCAACAGCAAGCGAGCCCGCGTCATTCGTAACGGCGGAGGAGGAGAAAAAAGAGGCTAAGGAGGTAGAACAGCCTACTCTCACCGGCTACATGGAAAACTCCGACAAGCCAGCTACTGAGCCGGAGGATGAAGACCCATCAGAGGATGAGGAACCGAGTCCAAGGAGCGCTTCATCCTTTACCCTTGCTGAGGATTAACTTGTGCCAGCTCTCCCCCCCTGGCTTACCAGCTCACCCGATGGGCTCCTGCTATCAATATGGGCAAAGCCACGCGCCTCACGGACTAAGTTGGCGGGAGAGCGGGATGGTGCCCTCGCAGTAGCACTTGCCGCGCCGCCGGTAGATGGTGAGGCTAACGCCGAGCTGGTAAAGTTCTTTTCAAAGCTACTGGGAACACCAAAAAAAAATATTTCTGTGGCGAAGGGGGCGACCGGCAGGTCAAAGACACTTCTTATCTCAGGGGTATCCGAGGAGGAAGCGTTAAAAATCCTAACTGCTTATTGACGCAGGCATCTCATTGGTGCGCGCTAAAAAAAGCTACGGCCAACTCCTTCAACTTGGAACTTTTCAGGGCAGGGTTTGACCTTAGAGGTATTCTGAGAGGACCTTTAGGAGGTCGCCATGGATGGGGCCATTTGAGGCGACTATCTCACCCTGCATATGGTCGAAGGTACTTCCATCTATCTTAGAGACAACCCCTCCAGCCTCGGCAACTAGGAGCGCTCCCGCCGCCATATCCCACGGCTTTAACCCAATCTCCCAAAAACCGTCGAAAATTCCGCAGGCCACATATGCCAGGTCTATAGCCGCAGAGCCAAAACGCCTTAGCCCCCTGCATGACTTATGGGTGGCGGCGAAAGCCCCAAAGATATCGCGGGGGTTGGTCCTGTTGTCGTAGGGAAATCCCGTTGCAAGGAGTGAATCAACTAGCGCCTCGGTTGAGGTGACAGCGATTGGCTCACCATTCATAAAAGCGCCGCCGCCCTTTATAGCGGTGTAAAGCTTGTCACCCATAGTCTCATAGATGACGCCGGCGGTTATCTCACCCGCCTCCTCCAATGCAATAACAGAGCAGAAGATAGGAATCGAATGGGCAAAATTTGTTGTGCCATCTATCGGGTCCACTATCCAGCGCACCTCATCTGAGGTGCCGCCAAGTTCACCCTCCTCCTCACCAAGAACCGGCAGATCGGGAAAAGCCGCGCCAAGAATCTCACGTATCCTCTCCTCGCAGGCAATGTCCACATCGGTTACGAGGTCAACAACACCCTTTTTCTTTATCTCCAGGGTCGAATCAAAGCGCTCCCGCTGAATTTCACCCGCCGCCATTGCGGCCTTTATTGCGGCGTCTAATGCACCCTCAACCATCTCTACCTATCCTTTTTGCATGGGGGGGGCTTAAGAGCCTCCTTATAAAGGACTTTATCACTATGGGCGCGACCTTGAAGTAGTTGACCTTGAAAAAGCCTGTCGGCCAGTCAAGCTCCTCCTTATCGCAGACGGTAGATTCATCCACATCAACAATTCGGGGACGGATATCAGCTAAAGCCTCCTCGCGCTTGGCCTCATCCGATATCTCCATTGCGGCGTCGATCTCCTTCATCATCGCCACCGCCTTCCTGTTACGCTCACGTACGGTATCGGCATGGGCCTTATCCAGCAGGCCATACTCCATCTTGAGTTCATTTAGCGCCATGCCCGCTTCATAGGTCGTATAAACGATCTCGTCACGCGTCATCCACTCGGTCTCATAATTGAGGAAGTACTTCCAGCTTGGTGAATCGAGGGCGGCGCGAAGGTCCCTTAGCTTTGTGAAGAGGAGCTTGTAACCATAGCGCTCTGGGTCCTCCCAAACCGCGGAGCCGGGGTCGACGAAGGGAGCCAGCGGGCTTATGAAGGGGTGCAGCACTTTGGACTTTCCATGGCGCTCAAAAAGCATCTTGCAGTAATCCACAGTAGCCATCACGTTCTCTGCGCTCTGCTTGGGTAGCCCCGTCATGAAGAAGAGGTCCAACCTTCGGCAGCCAAGCTCGATTGCGTCTGCGATAAAGCGCTCCAAAGAGGCGTTGTCGAAGGGCCTGCCAAAAGCGTAACGCACCTCCTCGTCATGGGACTCGGGTGATATCTCAATGTTGAATTTGGGCACCGAGTCGGCGACTATCTCGAGGAGTGAGCGTGGCGGCGGATCGAAAAATTCGATAACCACCTCATTCTTTATCCCCAGGCGCTTTAGCTCTCCAAAAAGCTCCCTCGCGTAATCCTCCCCATGCTGTAGGACGTCTCCTATGATGAAGATCGGCGCATTTAGGTATGTCTCGGCGGTTTTCATATCCCGCGCGACGAGCTTCGGATCTTTGAAAGTTGGAGTTTTGCGGCCCATCGTATGGTTGAAGTAATGAGCGCCACCTCCACAGGTGCGGCAGTTGTGGACACATCCCCGGCAGGTAAAGACCGCCGTTATAGGGTATCTTTTCCAAGTCTGGAAGGGCTGATAGCCTTTGAAATCAAGGTGGCGGATTGTCTGCTCTATGGCGTGCTCGTAGTTGGTGAAGACATGGTCCAGGTCAGGCGGACGGTACTCTAGGGGGTTAACCACCGTTTTCCCTGCTTCGTCACGCCATGAGAGGTTGGGGATGGAGGAGTAATCTCTCTTTTCAAGAGCTACGGCCTCCATCAACTCCACCATCGGATGCTCTGTGGAGTCGCCGCGCATTACGAAGTCAACCTGTGGGAATTCGGCTAGTATCTCCTCATGGAAGAAGGATGAGGAGAACCCCCCCATGACTATCGGGGTTTGGGGATGCAGGCGTTTTAGAATCTCCGCCACAGCCAATGAGCCGTTGACGTGGGGCAGCCAATGGAGCGGAATGCCGAACATCCGCGCATCCAGCTTGGCGAGAAACTTCTCAACGTCAAAGGTCTTTGACTCAAGCATCTTTAGGGCAAGGTTTACTATGCGCACCTCAAACCCGGCGCGGGTAAGGTGCTCCGAGATAGAGATGAGGCCGATTGGGTACATCTCGAAGTATGGGCTTGGAGGAATAACGTCGGAGATGGGCCCATGCACAGCGGGTTTTTTACGGAAATCATATACGCTTGGAGCGTGTATTAGCACTAAGTCGTAACGAGGCATGTTCTCCTGCCTTGTAGGTTCTAATGTTAAAAAGGTGACACGTCACCCCTCCCCCGAAACTTTGTGGAGGAGAAAGATATAACAGAAAGCTGCCGATAGGTAAACTTACCGCCAGGGCCGGATACGCCCTCTTGCCAATCGGCGGCTAAACGCTTATGATAATTGGCACATAGCCAACCTGCCCGTGCGGGTGACTACGACGAAAGGGTTTTCATGCGCCGTTTAATTACACTTTTGCTGGTAGCGGTTTTTGCAGTTTCACTGCCGCTGACTTCCATTGCGGCTAAGGAGTATACCCCCTCCTCACAGGCCGAGCTGACACGCAATATGGATGACTTTTTAGAGAAAGATGTCTCTATCGAGGGTACCTTTCTCTTTACGGGCAGCGATTTTTGCTACCAAATCCGCAAGACCAAAATAAATACGCGAGATTACTTCTGCTTCGCACTTGGGCCGGTAAATCTCATCCGCTTTTACCTGAAGAAAAACCACATTCAGGTTCCCGAATTGATGGGCCTTAAAAAGGGCTCCAAGATACGCGCCTACGGCAAATTTGACGCAATGGGCCGCGACTACAAGTTCCTTGTAGTTGACCACTTTGAAGTAGTGGAGTAACCCCGTGGCGTTTGACGGCCTAACCCACTTTGACGACGAGGGTGGGGCGCACATGGTCGATGTCGGCGGCAAGGAGGTAACCTCCAGAGTCGCCGTCGCCGCAGCCACCGTTACAATGGCGGCTGAGACCTTTCAGAAGGTCAAGAACCGCCAGATGAAAAAGGGTGACGTAATAGAAGTCGCCCGGCTCGCCGGCATCACCGGAGCCAAACGCACAAGCGACCTTATCCCCCTCTGCCACCCCATAGGGCTTGACTCGGTTTCCCTCGACTTCGACCTCGTCGAGGAGGCCAACCGGATTGACATCCGGGCAACTGCTAGCGTCTCCTCACGCACAGGCGTTGAAATGGAGGCGCTTACCGCAGCTTCCGTTGCAGCCTTAACCATCTACGATATGTGTAAAGCAGTTGACCGCGGGATGGTTATCGGCGAGGTCAAATTACTACTTAAGGATGGCGGCAAATCCGGCAGATGGGAGCGATAACGCTTCTATAAGCCACTTGGCAACGTCGCTACTCACCCTGCTCTTTATACCCACAACCCTTCTGCGGGCACCGAATCTGAGTACCGTTCTTGGTGAACTTCTCCACCAGAAATGGTTTCTTACACTCCGGGCACTCGCGGGTAATGGGGCGGTCCCAAAGGGCGTAGGTACAGTCAGGGTATTTGTTGCAGGCGTAGAAAACCCTCCCCGTCTTTGACTGTTTCTCGACCAACTCCCCATCACAGCTCTTGCCCTCAACACCTGGGCAGGCGACCCCGGTGCCTACGGGGCGCGTGAATTTGCAATCGGGGTAGCCGGAGCAGGCGACGAAGCGGCCACGGCGGCCCTGGCGTATGAGCAATGGTTTTCCGCACTCCGGGCATGACTCATCCAGCTTTTCACCCTCGCTAACCTCTATGGTGCCGTCGGGCTTACGCTCAAATCCCTTTGCGTTGCGGCATGAGGGGTACTCCGAGCAGGCGAGAAAAAAGCCGTTACGCCCCCACCGTATCACCATCTTGGAGCCGCACTGATCGCACTCTATGTCGGTCTCCTCAGTGCGCGCGCGGACGTTCTCCATCTCCTCTTCAGCCCTCTCAAGGGATTTCTCGAAGGGCTTGTAGAATTTGGTTAAAAGCTCTCTCCAATCCCTCTTTCCACCCTCTACCTCGTCCAGGCTCTCCTCCATGGAGGCGGTGAAGCCCACATCAAAGACATCTGGAAAGTTCTTAACCAAAAGCTCGCAAACCAGCGTCCCGAGGTCAGTGGGGGTGAACTTTCGCTCTGCCATCTCCACGTAGCCCTTGTCGCGGATGGTGGAGAGGATTGAAGCGTAAGTGGAGGGGCGGCCTATGCCCTGCTCCTCCAGCTCCTTTACCAGCGAAGATTCGGTGAAGCGTGGCGGGGGCTGGGTGAAGTGCTGACTCGTCTCGCTCTTTTTGAGCTTTAAGGGAGCACCCTCCGAAAGGTCTGGCAGGATGCGCCCCTCATCTCCTTCACTCTCATCATCGCTGCCGTTGGCCTCGCTATCCTCGACGTAGAGGGCCATGAAGCCCTTGAAGCGGAGTATCGAGCCCGAGGCCCTCAGCTCAAAGCGGCCTGCATTTATTATGAAGGTTGTCCTGTCATATATAGCGGGCTTCATCTGGCATGCGACAAAACGCTCCCAGACGAGCTTGTAGAGGCGGTACTGGTCCCTATCAAGGAAGTTTTTCACGGCCTCCGGCGGGTAGTATATGTGTGTCGGACGGATTGCCTCATGTGCATCCTGCGCCGACTTTTTGGCCTTATACTCGACAGGGGCTGAGGGGAGCATATCCTCGCCAAATTTTTTGGCTATATACTCCCTGACATTTGTTACCGCGTCGGCGCTAAGCCTCGTTGAGTCGGTCCTCATATAGGTAATGAGACCGACAGGTTCCCCCTCGACATCCACACCCTCGTATAGGCGCTGGGCGATCATCATCGTCTTCTTCGCTGAAAACCCCAGCTTTAAAGAGGCTTCACGCTGTAGCGTTGATGTAATGAAGGGGGGCGAAGGATTTCTCTTCTGCTGGCGCTTCTCCACCTTAGCGAGGTCGAAATTAGCGGAATCGACCTCCGCCTTTATTCCGGCCGCCTCTTCGGCGTTGGCGATTTTGATCTTTTTGCCCTCAACCTTGGAGAGCTTTGCTACGAATTCAGGTGGAATTTCCCCGGCCAGGGTTGCCTTGAGGTTCCAATACTCTTCAGGGACAAAGGCCTTGATCTCAGCTTCGCGCTCTACGACAAGCCTGAGCGCCACCGATTGAACTCGCCCTGCTGAGAGGCCCCGCTTAACTTTTCTCCAGAGGATTGGGCTTATCTGATAACCCACCAGGCGGTCGAGGATGCGCCTTGCCTGCTGCGCATTATAGATATCCTCATTGAGCTCCGAGGGATGCGCTATAGCCTCCCGGACGCCCTTCTTGGTTATCTCGTGAATCATCACGCGATGAATTGGCTTGTCACCCTTTTTGGGACGAATCTCATCCGCGATGTGCCAAGCTATAGCCTCACCCTCGCGGTCGGGGTCAGGTGCAAGGTATATCTCGTCAGCCTCGGCCGCGGCCTTTTTAAGGGCGGAGATGACCTTCCCCTTGCCTCGAATGACTCCATACTGCGGGGTGAAGCCGTGCTCCACGTCCACCCCAAGCGTTGACTTCGGCAAGTCCTTAACGTGCCCCACCGACGCCTCAACAATAAAGTCCTTCCCCAGGTACCGCTTTATCGTGCGCGCCTTGGCGGGACTCTCAACTATGAGGAGCGATTTTGACATAACTATTTAAATCCCCTTGTTTTTTTTATTCAAGACAGCCTGGTGAACCGCTTGCCGGGCCATTCGGCCGCGTAACCCAATATAACCAATTCCATTAAAAGTGCGGCGCTTTTTGAGGGAGAAAATCCTGCGCGTGTCGCCAAAGTATCGATATCTATCGGAGCATCCTCAAGCGCATGAAACATATTTCGCGCCTCAGCGGTCAACGTCGAGGAGAAGTCCCTCCCCTCTTCGGCAGAATTTTTAACACCGCCAAGGCCAAGCCCAGTCAGGATATCCTCAGCGCTTTCCACTATCCTTGCCCCATGCCTCAAGAGGTCGTTTGTGCCGCTGGCCCATGCCGACCCTGCAACGCCGGGGGCCGCGAAGACCTCTCTCCCCTCATCCAGAGCAAAGTTAGCCGTTATCAATGACCCTGACTTTTTAGCCGCCTCTATTACAACCACCGCCATACTCATGCCGCTTATTATGCGGTTGCGCCTCGGGAAAAAGCGGGCATCCGGCTTTTGTCCCGGCGGGTGCTCGCTAAGGAGCGCCCCTCCCCCGCTCTTAATCTTCTCCGCAAGGGCCTTGTTGGAGCGTGGATATACAACATCAATCCCTGCCCCGAATACGGCGATTGTCTTTCCGCCGCCGTCGAGGGCGCCTGCGTGGGCGCGGGCATCTATCCCCTCGGCAAGGCCGCTTACGACAACCACTCCCGCCTCTGCCAGCTCTCGCGAAATGGAGTAGGTCAGCTTGAGCGAATGTGGAGAAGCCCGCCTTGAGCCTACCACCGCTACAGCGGGAACATCAGCCTGGAGCTCGCCGTAACCGAATAACACTCCCGGCGGATCGTAAACCTCCGAAAGCAGCTCCGGATAACCCTCGCAGCCATATGATATGAGCCACCCCCCGGCAACCCTGTGACGCTCAAGTAGCGCTTCTGCGCTGTCGAGATAAGCGCCCCCTCCGATGATACTCTCTGCAACCTTTGACTTGCCCCCGAGCGCCTCTTTCAAAGCGCTTTTGGATGCTCCAAAGGCCGCAGAAGCAGAACCAAAGGTATCAATAAGCAATTTGTAGGTGCGGTCGCCAAGCCCTTCGACGCTCCTTAGCGCGAGCGCGCTGACCATCTCCTGTGCATCCATAGTTCCCCCCTAACGGGTCTTTAGGGACCCGGCGGCATACATTAGTATTATAAGGGGGCGATTGCAAGGGGGTGGTTACAACATACGAAGCGGATCGACGTCCAACTGGACGGATATATCTCCAGAGGCGCGAAAGAGGTCGCTTCTGGTGAACTCACCAAGGAGCATCACAAGGGGAGCGGCGCTTTGCCCCTCCGCACGAAGGAGGATGTGGTGTCTCCACCGGCCGCGAAGCCTCTCAATGGGGGCGGGGGCGGGGCCCAATAGCTCAACGCCTAGTACGCGCCCGCGGCTTTTTAAATAATGGGAGACATCCAGCGTGTAACGTTTAACTGCCGCCTCGCCGCTACCGGAGACCCGCACCAGCGCAAGTCGCCTGTAGGGTGGAAAACCGGCAAGCTTACGCTCATCAAGCTCACCCTTGGCCCAGGAATCAAAGCTACCCGCGACAACCGCCTGCAAAACAGGATGGTGCGGATTTCTCGTCTGCAAAAAAACCACCCCTGGTTTTTCCTCCCGCCCCGCTCTTCCCGCCACCTGGGTTATCATCTGGAAGGTGCGCTCACCGGCCCTGAAATCAGCAAAGTGGAGGAGGTCATCGCCTGAGAGTACACCCACAACCGTTAGCGAGGGGAAGTGATGCCCCTTTACAACCATCTGGGTCCCTACCAGGATATCGTAGCGGCCTGATGAGAAGTCTCGGAGAAGCTCAAGAGCGCCCTCGCCCCCTACCGCGTCCCTGTCAAGGCGGGCTATCCTCGCTTTGGGCCAGCGCTTGGAGATGCTCTCCTCTACCCTCTGGGTCCCGGTGCCGAGGCCTATCAGCTCTGAAGCCGAACATTCGGGGCATATATCCGGGGGGTTTTTGCCGCTTCCACAGTAATGGCACAGGAGCTTAAAGCTCCCCCCTCGCCTGTGGAGGGTCATGGGAACCGAGCAAGAGGCGCATTTCACCGAACTTTCGCATTCAGGGCAAAAGAGGGCTGAATTAAGCCCCCTCCTGTTGATAAAGAGGAGCGCTTGCTCACCTCGCGCCAGGGCTTCATCAACAGCTGCGCCAAGCTCTTCGGAGATCGTCACCCTTTTGGATTTTTCTCTTTCCTCATCTCGTATGTCGATAAGTCGGACCTCGGGGAAGGAGGCGCCCATAACCCGTTCGGGAAGGGTCAGCAGTGTAAAGCGTCCCTCTTTTGCTGAGAGAAACGAATCTACTTCAGGGGTCGCAGAGCCGAGCAGCACGGGTGAGCCGACCTCCCTGCCACGCATAAGCGCAGCATGTTTGGCGTTGTATCTCAGCCCGTCAGCCTGCTTATAGCTAGGGTCATGCTCCTCATCGACCACGATGAGTCCTATATCCCTCAAGGGTGCCCACACAGCGGAGCGGGTACCTATAACTACCTTTGCCCCCCCATCACGAACGCGCTCCCATTGAAGCCTGCGTTCTCGTTCACTAAGCCCCGAATGTAAAAGCGCCATCCCCTCACCCAGCGCGGAGGCGAAACGCCCGAGCAGCTGTGGGGTCAAGGATATCTCCGGGACCAGGATAAGCGCGCTTCTCCCAGCCGCCAAGGCTCCCTTAACCGCGCGAAGGTAGACCTCGGTTTTCCCCGAACCCGTTACGCCGTAAAGGAGAAGCGGCTCGAACCGTCCTGCCTCGACGGCCTCCTCAATCCGCGCGACCGCCTTAGACTGTGCAGCCGTGAGGGTTACCTCCCCCGTCCCTCCAAAGCCGAATTTCCCCGCCTCCAGGGCTTCAGGTGGGGTCTCTGCAACTAAAATCCAGCCATTGCGCTCACCTCGCTTTACAGTGTCGCTTGTTATGCCGGAGCTCTTTAGCCCAGCAGCCTCCTGAGGTCCGTAGGAGAGGAGCTCCAGAAGCTGCGCAAGGCGGGTGGCGCTTGCGGGAAGAGCCTCCGGTGAGGGCGCTTCCTCGGTAAGGTAGAGCCAACGCCTCCCCTTAACCTCCTTTGGCCTGGCAACGCTCCATTCCCGGGTAACAGCCCCCGCCTTCAAGAGCTCCTCCAAATAAACGGCTTCACCGCTCTTCACCAATGAGGATGGGAGTCCATTCTTAAATCCCTTGATGCGGGAGTGGAGCGCTAACGCCGCCTCTGACACTTTGTCTTCGCAAGCGCCGGAAGCCAGATATGAGACCTTTGACGGAGTCCTTACCGAGGGGGGAAGGAAGGAAGCGAGCACCTCCCCTAGAGGATACTGGTAATAATTGGCCGCCCACTCACCAAGCTTCAGGAGGTCAGGGGTAAGCGTGGGAGCCTCGTCCAGCACCTCATGAATAGGCCTTATCCTCTTCTCCTCTATATCCGGAGTGGAGCTAATTGAAAGCACAAAGCCTGCTACTTTTCGCGGCCCTATGGGCACTGAGCAACGCACCCCTGCGCGAAGCAACTCCTCAAAGCGCTCGGGAATTGAGTAGGTGAGCGGCTCTCTTAGAGGAAGGATCGCGGCGACTTTAGCGTATTTCACTTTACGTCACCATGTCGGGGTTAGCGCGGAGGGTCTTCGGAGCGGGCCGGTGTATTACTTTCAAACTCAATGGTTACCGATGGCATTGGTATAGAGGTTGGCTCTCCTACAAGCTCAAGAAAACCTGCGGAAGTGTTGAACCAGCGGGGATAACCGGAGGGTGCGGGCGGTCCCGAGGTAACGCTGGAGCCCCACAAGATGACCTTTACGACACGCCCTGTATCCCGGTCGAAGATAGCCTGAGGCGCTTTAGGTTTGCTCTCACCAGGAGAACCTATGGTCTCAGCCATCGCCTTGCCCTCCGGGTCGAGGCGTACCCACCCCCTCACATTTAGGTCCACTCCGACTTCAAGGAGCAGGTCGCCATACTCATCCGCGCCAATTGGAGAGTAAAAATCGAGTATGCGCCAAAGCGCCTGGGTTGTGGCGAAATCTCCAGCCAATGGACCTGGGTCTGAGATGGCCTCACCACCATCGGGGATGAACTTATGATGCCCGGGAGTAACTATATGAAGGTATCCGGGCACGCCATCCAAGAAGGCGCGGAAACTTACAGGGCCGCTTGGTGTTGCCTTGCGGCACCTTTCAAAGATTTCGGCAGGCAGGGGAGCGAAAGCGAGGAGGAGTAAGGAGAGGAGCGTAAGGGCTAAAATAGCTAAATTATTGCCCTTGCGCCCTGTGTGCATCTTAAGGTGGAGGTGCCGCTTAGTTGCCACTCTTCTCGATGCTCTCCATTTCTGTTTTGCAGTCGATGCAAAGGGTGGTCACCGGACGTGCGCGAAGGCGCTTGACGCCTATGTTCTCACCGCAATTCTCACACTCCCCGAAGGTGCCGTCCTCAATGCGCTCAAGCGCCTCACGGATTTTGAGAATAAGTCTCCGCTCCCTGTCGCGAATCCTCAGGAGGAAGTTTCTGTCCGACTCAGCGGTAGCCCTGTCAGTCGGGTCGGGGAAATTCTCCTCGCCCTCAATGAGGTCGCCGACGGTGTTGTGCGCCTCGTCGACAAGTTCGCTAAGCCTTTCATTCAAAAGGTCTTTAAACTCTTCAAGCTGTTTTTTTGTCATATCGCAATCCTCAAATCCGTCTCCACAACTGTTGTGGTAAGCGGGTCTACAGGAGTATAGTATACTGACCTTACATGAAGGATATGGGATTATAGCAACATGAGTAGTCATCGCAAACTTTTTTTGTTGATCCTCGCAACGATGCTGTTTTTGGCATCTCTGCCCTCCGCAGCCGGGGAGATAAGGCCGGAACTCTTCAACGCCAGGGCTCTCGCCCTAGGCGGCGCTGTGCGCGCCATACCATCCACGGTAATGGCCGCAAGGATGAATCCGGCTGCGCTGTCGCCAATCCGTGGTTTCTATGGTGGCTTCTCCTATGAGGGGCAGGACCGTGACGTAGGCGGGTTCGATGCCGTTCAGGTCACCCTCGTGGATAACGCCACCTCCAACTTCGCCGGGGCGATCCAGTACACGCGCAGCACTTCGGATTACCAGCTTGAGGATTTAGGAATATCGATAGCCGGTGGAAAATCAAACCACTTCGGGGCAACCTTGAGGTACATCCACGGCAGGGATTCCAACCTTGACAGCTGGGAATCAGCCCTTGTGGGCGACCTCGGCTTTCTGGCCGAACGACACGGCGGCCTCAAGATAGCGGTGACGGGCCACGACCTTTTCGCAGATCAGCTCGGCTTTCTCTCTCCGCGTATCGCTCTCGGCCTGGCTTATCCGATCTTCCCACGCTGGAACCTCTCTACTGACTTCGTACGCCACACTGAAGAATCGATGAGCGATGGGCAGGACTACCATGTGGGGCTCGAATGGACCCCCTCAGGCAGCTCTTTCGCCCTCCGCTTCGGGCAGATGTGGGAGGGGCTGACCGATGAAGATGCAACCTCTATAGGTTTCGGTTGGAAGAGCGAGGAGGGCTGGGTTTTCGGCTATGCGGTTCAAAAGGTTCGCCAAATATCAGGGTTTGACAACCTCCGACACTGCTTTAGCGTACAGGCAGCTATGTAAACCGCTCCTTAAATCCATATGGGCCTTTCATACTGCCATCAATGAACTATTGATTTTTTTTGCGCAAGCTTCTTAAGCAGGTACTTATATTTTAAGTCTGCGCACTACGGGAGAAGTATGAATGAAAGTCCTTGGAGTCAGCACCAGTCCGCGAAAAGAGGGAAACACAGATATTCTGGTTACTCAGGTGCTTTACGGTGCTGAGTCAGCGGGAGCCGAAACAAGATTTATCAGACCTGCGGACCTGGAGCTAAAACCATGCAATGGCTGCATGGCCTGCGTTTTTAAACGCCGCGATTGCGTTATAAAGGACCGTTTCAACGAATTCCTTGATGCGCTTCGTTGGGCCGACGCGGTGGTAATCGGCACGCCAACCTACATACTTAGCTCAAATTCAGTTATGAAGAACATCCTGGACCGGCTGGTGGTTTTCGGGCTTACCAGAGAGCTGGCGGGTAAGAGCGCGATGGCGGTGGCCACAGCTGGAGTCATCGGCTGGGAGCCCTTCGCCCTTGAGCAGCCCATGACCGCAATTTTGGCGGCAGGCATGGCCCCTGTAGATCGCTTCGTCGGTTACGGTCAAGGACCAGGTGAAATACTTTACGACGATGCTGCTATGGACCGCGCTTATGATGGCGGGGTAGCCCTTGCGAAAGGGGAGAAAAATTTCATAGGGGACAAGGGAGGGTGCCCCATATGCCGACTTAACATGGTTACCTACCGAGGTGGTAAAGGGTATTGCCCACTTTGCGACATCTCCGGCGAAGTTGATTCCGTAGAGGGCGTAGCTACCATCATCCCCGACGCCGACAGCGAAAACCGCTGGAGCGAAGCCTCAATGAAGTACCACTATGAAGAGAAAATCCTCCCCTCAGGCCCCTGGTTTAGAGAGAACTTCAGGGAGATACATTCGGCGGTGAAGGAGTTCTTCTCTGAGAAGAAGGGGGTGCCTCAGTAATTCCTTATTATCACTTCGGAGACATGGCCACGCTTAGCGCCCTTGCAGTTGATGGTTCGAGTGGCGCTCACCCTATCGACATTGAAGCCATTGTATAGTTTTTGAATGAAGGGGGTGTCTGAATTTGAGAGCATCACCTTTACCCCCTTTTTTGTCAGCCTTAGGACCATCTCTCTTAAGCGGATCTGATCTTCAGCCGAAAACCCTCCTGATGAGTAACCTGTAAAGCCGGAGGTGGCGCTCAAGGGGTGATAGGGAGGGTCCAGGTATAGAAAGTCATTCTCCCTTGCAGCATGTTCAACCTCGGAAAAATCTCCGCAAATAAGTATGGAGGAGGCTAGAGCCGCGCTTGATGCCTTGATTTTATCAGGGTCGGCTATTGTTGGGTTCTTATACCTGCCGAAGGGGACGTTGTTCTCACCCCTCGAGTTCACCCGCCAGAGCCCATTGTAGCCTGTCTTATTGAGATAGAGAAAGCGCCCTGCCCTTTCCACCTCACTCATCTCAGCAAATTCGGCAGCTCGGTCAAGGGTTCGCACAGCATAGTAGTATTCCTCTTCATTTCTATGCCTTGATAACTCCTCTAAAAGTTCCCGTGGCTTCTCCTTCACAACCCTATAAAGATTTATAAGCTCGGCGTTAAGGTCTATCAGGATCGCGCTTTTTGGCGATAGCGCGAAAAATAGCGCTCCGCCTCCCACGAAAGGCTCAACGTAGCGCTCATAGGATTCAGGCGCGCGCTTAAGGAGCTCATCCAGAAGCTGACGTTTACCTCCAGCCCATTTTACAAAGGGAGCCCCAACCGGCCCTTTGACGCTGCTCTTCACCATAACCCCTTGACCTCCTTGAGGAAGATCATACATGAACGGGGATCCGGCGTCGCTTATTTTTTGTTTGGAGTTCTCTTTAGCGCTACCAGAGGCCTATAAAAGGTGACCACGAAGACCCATACAAGCACAACCGCGATGGCGAGCGGGTAGGAGCCAAAGTAGTAGGCAAGAAGGGCCAAACCGGAGCATCTGATGAGGAGGGATATTTTTCCCAGTATCGCCACTGGTTTTTCGCCGGAGGGGAAGAACTCCCGGCGCATTATTGGCTTATCTAGGAGCGTTAAGAGCAGTCCGTGATACAAAAGAGCTATACCAGCCGCGAGTGGCGCGTATAGCGGGATTGGGTCCATTATCTCCCAAACGCTCCCCTCTATCACTCGAAGGAGGGTCAGATATATAAAGCCATACCACCCAAGCTTGTCTCCACGCCAGAGGTGGAACGCCACAAGGCCATACATAACGACGTAAAAGAGGGTCCAGCGTATCTCAGGAACGTCCGGTATCGGGAGGAGCATTGCGCTGCTCTTGAGGTTCAGATAGAGAACCGCGAAATCTCCAACGGAGACCAAAAAAAGCCAGACAGCAAGTAGTCGTTGTGGTTTTAAGAGCGCCATCGGGGATTAGTGGCAGCAAAAAAGCTTCAGGTTTTAACCTCGTCGGGCCGGCTGGTGCGGGCGACCCTGTCGAGGATTCCATTTATAAAGGCGGGCGACTCGGTGCTGCCGAAATCCTTGGCGAGCTCAACCGCCTCGCTCAAGATCACCGGCGCAGGCACATCTACAAGGCCCGTCAACTCAAAGGTGCCGAGGCGCAGGATGGAGCGGTCCACCCTGTCCATCCTCGGCAGTTTCCAATTGCGGCTTGCAGCCTCAACGGTATCGTCAATGCGCTCTATATCGCTGTGGACACCCTCCACGAGGGTGGTAAGCCGCTCTTCATCGGCGCGGCTAAAGGCATCCCCGGACTCGGCCCTAACGGCGAGGATAGATTCCACTACGGTCAAGGCCGGATTGGCGTCCAGCGCATAAAGAGCCTGCAAAGCCAGCTGTCGGGTATAGTGACGTGAACCCAAAGCTACCCAGCCGCATTAAGAAGGTTAACGGTCTCGATCATCGCCATCGCCGCCTCGCTGCCCTTGTTTCCAGCCTTGGAACCTGCGCGCTCGACAGCCTGCTCAAGTGTATCGGTGGTGAGGACACCAAAGCTGATGACCTTGCCGGTTTCAAGTGAAGCCGATGCAACGCCCTTGGCGACCTCGCTCGCAACGAAATCAAAGTGGGGGGTGGAGCCACGGATAACAGCGCCTAGACAACATATGCCGTCGTAGTCGCCGGACTCGGCAAGCTTTTTCGCTACAAGCGGAATTTCAAAGGCGCCCGGCACTTTATAGACGCTGACTTCATCGGGGCTGCCGCCAGTACGGACTATAGCGTCAACAGCGCCCTCGACGAGCCTGTCCGTGATAAAGGAGTTAAAGCGCGAGACTACAAGGGCGAACTTAAGGCCCTGACTGGATAATTTACCTTCAACGAATGCTACCATTTTATGCCCTCGTTTCTCCCAGGCCTACATCATGTGGCCGAGCTTCTGCTTCTTGGTTGAGAGGTATCTTTCATTGTCAGCCCCAGGGGTGATTACTATCGGAACACGCTCCGCCACCTCTATTCCGTAGCCATCGAGGCCCACGATCTTTCTGGGGTTGTTTGTCATTAGCTTAAGGCGGGTTATGCCCAGATCGATGAGTATCTGCGCGCCGATGCCGTAGTCTCTCAAATCCGCTGCAAAGCCAAGCTCCTCATTAGCCTCCACGGTATCGCGACCCTCATCCTGTAGCGCATAGGCCTTTAGCTTGTTTACGATGCCTATGCCGCGGCCCTCCTGATGAAGGTAGACTATTGCCCCGCGCCCCTCTTCATCTATCATCCGCATAGCCTCATGCAGCTGCTCTCCGCAGTCGCAGCGGCAAGAGCCAAAGACGTCGCCCGTCAAGCATTCGGAGTGCACACGCACCAGAACAGGCTCTCCAGGCTCCCACTCACCCTTAATAAGGGCTACGTGGAGGAGATCGTCGACATCGTTTTCATAGACCACCGTCTTAAAGTCACCGCCATAAGCGGTGGGCAGTTTGGCCTCGGCGGCGCGGCGCACAAGGCGCTCTTTTCTCAGCCTGTATTCAATTATGTCTGCAATCGAGATGATTAGAAGGTCATGCTCTTTGGCAAACTCTTCAAGGTCAGGCATGCGCGCCATCGTGCCGTCATCCTTCATAATTTCGCAGATGACGCCCGCTGGCTTAAGGCCCGCGAGGCGGGCAAGGTCAACGGAGCCCTCGGTTTGCCCGGTGCGCACAAGAACGCCTCCCTGGCGAGCTCTTAGGGGGAATATATGACCGGGCCGGGCGAGGTCGTAAGCAGTGGTATCATCTGCCACGGCCACCTGAATTGTCCGCGCCCTGTCCCCCGCGCTGATTCCTGTGGTAACACCTGTGCGCGCCTCTATGGAGACCGTGAAGGCGGTCTGGAAGCTGGAGGTATTTTCATGGACCATTGGCTTTAGGTCGAGCTTGTCGCAACGATCCTCGGTCATGGCAAGACAGATAAGCCCCCGCCCCTTTGTGGCCATAAAGTTTATAGCCTCCGGGGTTACGAGCTCCGCCGCCATAGCGAGGTCGCCCTCATTTTCCCTATCCTCATCATCTACGATGATGACCATCTTTCCTGCGCGGTAGGCTTCCAGCGCTTTTTCAACTCTCTTAATCGGCATTTTTATCCTCTGTCCGGGAATACCGGCTTAGCTATCTAAGGAAGCCGCCAGATGCCAGCGCTTCCATGGTGAGTCCCCCGCCACGCTCCCCTTTATTAAGGAGCTTTTCAACATACTTGCCGAGGATGTCCGCTTCAAGGTTTACTTTTACTCCAACTTGCCTTCCACCCAGAGTTGTCCTTTGAAGGGTGTGCGGTATAACCGCCACCGTGAAGGTATCTCCTTTGAGGGATGCCACCGTAAGGGAGATCCCCTCGACAGAGACAGACCCTTTTGGCACAAGGTACTTCACTACCTCCGGCGGCGCGGTGAAGGAGAGCACTTCAAACTCGCCCTCCCTACCCCTGGCGCTAAAGCGCCCGACGCCGTCTACATGACCCAGGACAAAGTGTCCGCCAAGTCGGTCAATGGGCCTAAGCGCCCTTTCAAGGTTGACCTTATCACCTGGCTTTAGTGCCCCAAGGGTTGATTTCGCTAAAGTCTCAGGGCTCACATCTGCGCAAAAGCCACCCCGCTCGATTGCGTCAACAGTAAGGCAAACGCCATTAACCGCGATGGATTCGCCCAGCTCAAAGTCGCTGGAGTCCAGCGCGGTCACGAAGCTCATCCGCATCCCGCCCTGCGAGGGAGTGGAAGATTTCAGGGTGCCGAGGTCGGCCACTATCCCTGTAAACATATAAAGCTATCCCTTGACCTTGCCGGTCACATAGAGGTCCTGGCCCAGCTCTTCATAGCGGACCTCGTCAAGCCTTGCTGCCTCTGAAATGTTTTTTACCCCGGCGCCGGTAAATATAGGGACCCCATCTCCCCCAAGAAGTTTGGGCGCGATGAAGAGGTGCAGCCTATTGACCAACCCGGCATCAAGAAGCGCTTTCGCTAACTTAGAGCCCCCCTCGCAGAGAACCTCCATCTTGCCCATCCCATAAAGAGCGGTGAGCCCCTCTTTTAGGTCCAGGCCCCCCGTATGGGAGCTCTCGCCAAGTGGAATCACCTTCGCGCCAAGAGCGGTAAGCTCCTCCAAGCGCTCTGCCGGTGCTTTATAGCCGCAAAAGATAACTGTGCCGGAGGCGCGGCCCTCGGTGAGCATCTTGAGGCCGCTGCGTATGACAAGGTCACGGTCTACAACAACCCTCAAGGTATCGATTGGCTCATCAACGCCAAGGCGCACATCAAGGCCCGGGTCATCGGCATTTGCCGTTCCGACGCCTACCATAACCACTCTTGTGCGCATTCTCAAGTCGTGCACCCGCGCACGTGACGCAGGAGAGGTGATCCATTTGGAATCGCCCGTACTTGTGGCGGTTCGCCCGTCGAGCGTGGCCGCCAACTTGAGATTTAAAAAAGCTCTCTTTTCAAGGATTGCATGGCGGTAACCCTCGTTGATAAGGTTCGCCTCCTCATTCAAAAGACCGCTTTCAACCTCTACCCCGGCTTTTTTAAGAAGCGCCAGCCCTCTGCCCGCGACCATTGGGTTGGGATCAACCGTCGCCGCAATTACGCGCTTAACCCCCGCAGTAATCAACGCATCAGTGCAGGGAGGGGTGCGCCCGTGGTGGGAGCATGGTTCAAGGGTCACGTAAGCAGTCGCTCCGCGCGCCGCTTCTCCTGCTTCGCGTAAAGCCATGACCTCCGCATGAGGTCCGCCAGCCCGCTCATGGTACCCATGCCCAACGATGCGCCCGTCATTCACGATGACGCACCCCACCGCAGGGTTGGGAGTGGTGGTGCCAACCCCTCTCTTAGCCAGCCTAAGGGCCAGCTCCATGAGAAGGAGGTCGCCGCCGGAGCTCATCTGTTCAGCAAATCCCTCAGGGTTGACATAAATTCGTCTAGGTCGCGAAAATCCCTGTAGACCGAGGCAAAGCGAACATAAGCCACCGCATCAAGCTCGCGCAGCGCGTTCATCACCTGTTCGCCTATGACGCTCGCGGGGACCTCTTTACTGCCCAGCTCCTGAATCTCCGCCTCAATGCGGTCGGTGATCTCCTCGATTGTCTGGGCTGAAATTGGCCGCTTTTCGCAAGCCTTCTGGAGACCCGCTATGACCTTCTGGCGGTCATAGGGTTCGCGGGAGTTGTCCTTCTTGACGAGGAGAGGCATTATCTCCTCTACTCTCTCATAGGTGGTAAAGCGGCGCTCGCACGACTCGCACTCGCGACGGCGTCTGATTACATCGCCCTCCTTCGCGGTGCGTGAGTCAATGACCCTGTCGTGGTTCTCCCCACAGTAAGGGCATCTCATCTCGCTACTTACCTCTCCCCTCATCATTGAGGGCATGGAGTTTAACCCCGGCCTCTTGAAACATCGCCAGGCTCATCTCGTCTGCATAACCATCAAAATAGTAAACGTTTGTGATCCCTGAATTTATTATCATCTTTGTGCAGATAATGCAGGGAAGATTGGTACAGTAAAGGTCCGCCCCATCCATGTTGACGCCATGTCGGGCAGCCTGAATAAGTGCATTTTGCTCCGCGTGAATCCCACGGCAAAGCTCATGGCGCTGCCCGGAGGGCACACCGTTTTGCTCCCTAAGGCACCCAACCTCCTCGCAGTGGGAGATGTTGGCGGGGGCACCGTTGTAACCCGTCGCCAGAATACGTTTATCCTTTACGAGGATTGCGCCAACGCTTCGCCGCGTGCAGGTCGAGCGTGTTGCGACGAGCTTGGTTATTTCCGTAAAGTAATCCTGCCAGGAGGGGCGCCCCATTGTCATAACCTCCACTTAGTCAGCGAGAAAATGGGCATAAAAGGGAAACTGCCTGCAAAGCGCGGCCACATCCTCCCTAACGCTTGCTTCGACCTTTGCGTCGCCTACATTTTCAAGTACGCGAATCATAAGCTCGACAACCCTGTCCATCTCCTCCTCTCCCATGCCTCTGGTCGTCAGGATAGGCGTACCAATCCGTATACCGGAGGTTACAGTGGGGGGAAGCTTGTCGTAGGGCACCGCGTTCTTGTTGCAGGTTATACCTGCGCGATCGAGAGATTTCTCAGCTGCGTCTCCGGTGATCCCCCGCGAGGAGAGGTCCAGGAGAAAGAGGTGGTTATCGGTGCCGCCGCTTACCACATCGTAGCCAGCTTTTTTGAAACCTTCCGCCATCCTGGCAGCGTTCTTGACTACCATCTCGGCGTACTTTTTAAAACCCTCGGTCATGGCCTCCCGGAAGGCGACCGCCTTAGCCGCGACTGCGTGGACGAGTGGGCCGCCCTGAAGTCCGGGGAATACAGCTTTGTCCACTGCGGCTGCATACTTTGCCTTGCAGAGGATGAGGCCGCCGCGTGGCCCCCGAAGGGTTTTGTGGGTAGTTGTTGTAACTATATCAGCGTAAGGCACGGGGCTGGGGTGTGACCCACCCGCAACAAGCCCCGCGATGTGGGCCATGTCGACCATGAGATACGCGCCAACCGAGTCGGCAATCTCACGGAAACGTTGAAAATCGAGGGTACGCGAGTAGGATGAGGCCCCGGCGACTAGGAGGCGCGGTTTCTCCTGCTTCACCAGCTCAGACAGCTTGTCGTAATCGATCTTGCCCGTGTCCTCTTCTACAAAGTAATGGACTATATCGTAGAGCCTGCCGGAGAAGCTGACTTTGGCGCCGTGGGTCAGGTGCCCGCCGTGGGCGAGCGACATTGAGACAACCTTGTCGCCGGGATTTATCAGGGCATAATAAGCGGCCATATTTGCCGCTGAGCCTGCTATGGGCTGGACGTTGGCGTGCTCCGCGCCGAAGAGCTCCTTGGCGCGCTCAATCGCGAGATTCTCAACTTTGTCGGTAAACTCACAGCCGCCATAATAGCGCGCACCGGGGTAACCCTCAGCGTACTTGTTTGTGAAGACTGAGCCCTGCGCTTCGAGGACTGCCTCCGACGCGTAGTTCTCCGAGGCGATAAGGACTATGGTCTCTTCCTCTCTTTTGACCTCGCCAACTATCGTGGAGAATACCTCCGGGTCCTCGGCTGCAATTGACCTTCCTATGCCGTATGTCTCTTCAATCTCAGAGATTTTACTGAGTCGCCGGGCGTGGCGGTTACCCTCGAACTCGGCATCGAGCCAGGCATCCACAAGAGACTTCGCCTCAGCGGGGGTATTTGTACGTCCACCAACTGCTATGACATTGGCATTGTTGTGCTCCTTAGCCATCTTAGCAGAGAAGGTATCGGCAACAAGGGCGGCCCTGATGCCAGGCACTTTGTTGGCGGCGATGCTCATTCCGATCCCCGTACCGCAGATGAGGATACCCTTACTTTGGGAGTCATCCGCGACGCGGCGGGCCAGCTTCCTGGCGAAGTCGGGGTAATCCACCGAATCGGTATTGGTGGTGCCGAGGTCATCTACCTCAACCCCCCTCTCTTTCAAATGTTCCTTTATAGCTTCTTTCACCTCGAAGCCGCCGTGGTCGCTCGCAATGAGAATCATCTTCGCCTTTCCATACTGCTAAAAACGTTTGAATAGCAGCGTTGCGTTGGTTCCTCCAAAGCCGAATGAGTTTGAGAGGACCGCCCTCAAATCGCCCTCACGAGCGGTGTTTGGGACATAGTCCAGGTCACATTCGGGGTCGGGGGTTTCATAGTTTATCGTTGGGGGGGCTATGCCCTCTTTCAGCGCCATGATAGAGAAAAATGCCTCAATCGCGCCAGCCGCGCCGAGGCAATGCCCCGTCATGGACTTGGTTGAGCTCACCCAGAGGTCGTGAGCGCGGTCGCCGAAGACACTCTTAATCGCAAGCGTCTCGAAGAAATCGTTAAGCGGAGTTGATGTGCCGTGGGCGTTGATGTAGTCCACGCCATCTATGCCTATGCCGCCGGAGCGCATCGCCATCTTCATGCACCGGGCAGCGCCATCACCGGCGGGGTCGGGCGAGGTGATGTGATACGCGTCGCAGGTGGCGCCGTAACCGGCTACTTCACCATATATCTCCGCGCCGCGCGCGCGCGCATGCTCAAGGGATTCGAGTACGAGAACCGTCCCCGCCTCGCCCATGAGGAAGCCATCGCGGTCCTTGTCAAAGGGGCGGCTCGCGGCGGCAGGGTCATCGTTTCGCGTCGTAATAGCTCTGAGCGCATTGAACCCGCCAATTCCAAGGGGGGTAATTGTAGACTCAACGCCGCCAGCGAAAGCTACATCGATATCACCTCGCTTAATTGCATGCATCGCCTCTCCGATGGAGTGCGTTCCGGTGGCGCAGGCAGTAACGACCGCCATATTCGGACCCTTGGCCCCGGTAAACATAGCAACATAGCCTGGTGCCAGATTCGAGATGACCATCGGTATAAAGAAGGGGCTTATACGCCTAGGGCCAGCCTCATCCAGAAGGGCCTTTTGCCTTTCAATCTCCGGGAGACCGCCAAGCCCGGCGCCGATGTAAACGCCTACCCGCTCCGCCTCTTCCTCGGAGACCTGATACCCGGCGTCCTCCATCGCCATCATCGTACAGGCGATAGCGTACTGGATGAAGATATCCATCTTCTTTAGGTCTTTACGGTCGATCCACTTAAGGGGGTCGAAATCCTTGACCTCTGCTGCGATGCGGGTTTTATAACCTGCGGCATCAAATTTAGTTATCGGACCCGCGCCGGACTTCCCGGCCAGGGCTGCTTCCCAGGTCGAGCTGGCGTCGAGGCCCAAGGGAGAGACGACGCCCATCCCTGTAACAACTACTCTCTTGTCAGCCATAATTTCCTCCTGAAACCGCTTTAGGCGATTCCACTTAGGGAACCGGGCCGACGTTTGGCCGGCCCGGCTCCCCAAGAATGTTTAACTCAGGCTAAAAGTGACGTATTCCGCAATAAAGGTGGCACCGCCCACCCCGCCATCCCTCTTCTTCTAGGTGAAGAGGGTTGGTCGGGCGCACCGTACTAAACCTTTTTTCCGGAAAGCGGCACTAGACTAGGGCTCTAAATTAGCCCTCAAGCTTGCTCTTAATGTAGTCGACAGCAGAACCTACGGTGCGGATGTTCTCTGCGTCTTCGTCGGGGATCTCCTGGTCGAACTCATCTTCGAGGGCCATGACCAGCTCAACCGTGTCAAGTGAGTCGGCGCCTAGGTCATCCTGAAAATGCGCGTCGAGGGTTACCTTCTCGATATCGACGTCGAGCTGCTCTGCTATGATCTTTTTGACGATCTCTTCAATGTTCTGAGTCATTTTTCATTCCTTTTAAGTTGTGAGTGGGGGTTAACCCATGAACATGCCCCCGTTTACGTGAAGTACCTGTCCGGTTATATACGAGGCATCTTCAGAGGCGAGGAATATAACAGCTTTCGCCACATCCTCACCCGTTCCGAGCCTTTTTAGTGGAATCTTTTCCATGAGCGCGGCGGATTGATCATCCCCAAGCGCATCGGTCATATGGGTGGATATAAAGCCGGGGGCTACGGCATTGAACCTGAGTCCCCTATCCGCGTACTCATAAGCGAGTGAGCGAGTGAGCCCCTCAAGCCCCGCTTTTGCGGCGCAGTAGTTAGGCTGCCCCGGGTTGCCCATCGCGGCGACAACAGAGGAAATGTTCACAACGCAGCAGCTTCTGGCTTTCATCATCGGCCTCAAAACAGCCTTGGTACAGTTGAATGCGCCAGTGAGGTTGGAGTCTATTACCGCCTGCCAGTCAGCCTCTTTCATGCGCATAGCCAAACCATCGCGGGTGATCCCAGCGTTGTTGACAAGTACATCTATCTTGCCCCATCTCTCAAGGACAGCCTTGACGCAGGCGGCTATGGAGTCAACGTCATCCACATCCAACACGAAAGGCGCGGCACCCCCGCCCAGCTCTTCAGCGACAGCTTCAGCATTCTGCTTGCTTCTCGCGGCAACCGCTACGTTGGCGCCAAGGACTGCAAATTGCTCGGCGATGGAACGGCCAATGCCCCTGTTAGCGCCGGTAACGAGAACTACTTTATCTTTAAAATCACACATAGCTATGCTCCCTAGCTAATTTTAAGCAAGTCTTCTGGCTTCTCGAAATTGGCTGCGGTGAGGCCCTTCTCAATGCGGCGGAGCATGCCGGAGAGCACCTTCCCGGGGCCTACCTCCACAAAGGTTTCCGCGCCGAGTTCGGCAAGGGCTCTAACGCAGTCCTGCCACTTCACGCCGCCTGAAACCTGATCGGTTAGGAGCCCTGCGATACGGCACGGATCGGAGTTCATCATTCCATCCACATTTGCCGCCACAGGTACGCGGGGAGCTTTGAAGGTAAGTTCCCCAAGGACTTCGGAGAGCCTCTTTGCGGCAGGAGCCATAAGGGAGGAGTGGAAGGGAGCCGATACCTCTAGCTTGACGGCTCGCTTCGCCCCGGCCGCTTTGGCCGCTTCGGCGGCGCGCTCCGCAGCGTCTGAATGACCGGATATCACCGTCTGCCCCGCGCAATTATCATTGGCGATCTGGACAAGGGAGATCTGTGTTGAGGCCTCTTGGCAGAGAGCGTTGATTTTATCGATATCAAGGCCGAGGATAGCGTACATCGCCCCCTGGCCTACGGGAACCGCCTCCTGCATGAAGCGGCCGCGCTTTTCCACCGTACGCACAGCATCGGAAAACTCCATCGCGCCCGCTGCGACCAGTGCTGAATATTCTCCGAGAGAGTGCCCGGCCATACCAACAACATCAAGCTCAACGCGAGGCGTGAGCGCTCGGTATGCGGCGATGGACGCGGTGAGGATCGCAGGCTGGGTGTTCCAGGTGAGGGTTAGCTCCTCCTGGGGGCCGTCCTTAATTATATTTGTTATGGAGCGGCCCAATGCATCATCCGCCTCTTCAAAGACGGCTTTGGCCTCACCATATTCTTTGGCAAGCTCCAGGCCCATGCCTACATACTGCGAACCCTGGCCCGGAAAGACTAAGGCGTATTTCATAGATCATCCCTTGGCGACGGTGGAAACGGTTACTTTCGGGAGGGTAAAATTATAGCTTCACCCCCTCTAGGGCCGCAAGGTCAAAGGCCGCGCCCCGGAGAGTTCGCTCCACCTCTTTTAAGTTGTAATTCAGGGATACCGCTCCGGCGAGGAGGGGATTTTGGAGGCAAATCGAAAAACTTGCCATATCGCAGGCTGAGGCCAGTGGCGGGGCCTCCCCGCACACCCCCCTGCCCCTTTGGCTGGTCAAGTCCCAACAGGGACCAGAACACTCAGAGAGACACAGGCGCGCCCTGAATCTTAAACACTTTAAATATACCCTGTATCTTTAGCGTGGTGCCAGAGAAAAAGCCAAAAGACCTCAGCTCTCCTCTCCCTCACGCTTAGGGCTTATAATCTTATCCTTAATGCTTTTCCAGAAATGCCTCTCCTTGGAAGAGGCCCAAATTTCCTGATCTTCATAGGCGGCGAGCTTCTGGAGCATATGTAAATCAATGCGGTTCTCTGAGTAGCGGGACGCGGCGGCCACCGCCGACTTTATGGCAAGCGCATCCGATGAGCCATGACATATCACCGCTATGCCATTGAGGCCAAGCAGCGGTGCTCCGCCTACCTCTCGATAATCTATGCGGCTCCTAAGCTTTTTAAAGGCCCTGTGTCCGAGCACATAGCCGAGCTTGGAGACCCATGTCGCACGCATCTCACTCTTGAGGATTTTTCCTATTACCCTGGCTATCCCCTCGGAGGCCTTCAGCATGACGTTCCCTGTGAAGCCATCGGTTACGACAACATCGACATCACCGGTAAAGACGTCACGCCCCTCTACATATCCCGCGTAATTTAGCGAGAGGCGGCTAATTAGCTCATGGGCCTTCCGAGTAAGCTCGGTGCCCTTTGAAGTCTCAGTGCCATTGGAGAGAAGCCCAACCCTCGGAGAAGCAATACCGAGGGCATCGTGAGCGAATACTTCGCCCATGACGGCAAACTGAACCAGGTGTTTAGGGGAACAATCGACGTTTGCCCCAACATCCAAAACGACGGTGGAGCCCTTTAGAGAGGGCATCAATGTAGCGATGGCGGGGCGCTCGACACCCTCCAGGGGTCTGAGCACCAACATCGCCTTTGCCATAAAAGCACCGGAGTTACCGGCACTTACAGCCGCATTCGCCTCCCCTGCCTTCACGAGGTCGAGGGAAACCCTCATGGAAGAATCCTTCTTGCGGCGCAACGCCACGGAAGGAGAATCGTCCATTGTGACGACCTCTGAAGCATGGTGGATCGTCAGGGGGAGCCCCCTAACGTCATGACGCTCAAGCTCGGCGATTAAAAGTTCCCTGTCTCCGACGAGGGTTACGTGGACACCCCTCTCACGAGCAGCGAGAACCGCGCCTTCGACTACCACTTCGGGGCCCAGATCGCCCCCCATGGCGTCAAGAGCTATACGCATCTTTTAAGCCCGCCCGAGAGCTACTCCTCAACCTCTTCAGGCTGCGCTACCACAACGCGGCCTTTGTAGGAACCGCATGAAGGGCATGCACGGTGGGAGAGCTTCGCCTCCCCGCACTCGGGGCAGCTATCTAGGTTGGGGCTTGTAAGCCCATCATTTGCGCGGCGCTTATTGCGACGGGTGACTGAGTGTCGCCTCTTGGGGACGGCCATTTTGTTTCTCCTGTATAAGTAGTAATTCTTTGGTTTTTATTTAAGAGTGTTATTTATACCAGAGTCGGCAATTTTTTGCCTGCCTCTATTGCTTTTTTACATTAAAACCCTTTAAGGCCGCAAAGCGGGGGTCCACCTCTTTATCCTCGCAGCCACAGGTATCCGCGTTCATCGCCTTGCCGCATCGGGGGCAAGTGAGCTCGCAGCCTTTGGGGCATGCGGGGTAATCCGGCAGCGCCAAGATCAGCTGCTCAATCAAAATGGGCTCAAGCTCAAGAAGATCTCCCTCGATGTACTCAACCTCAAGCTCCGCCTCGGAGAGCTCTACTTCACCGGGCTCATCCTCAAAGCCAAGTGGCTCCTTGGTCAAATCCAGATGAAATTCGCCTGAGACATCATGCCGGAAATTTTCAAGGCACCTGACGCAAGATAGCTCAACCTTTGCCTCGAAGTTACCGATTACAAAGATATCCGGACCGGAGCGGGTTATGCGCGCGCTGCCTTTAAGCGGCCCAAGCGCCTTAGCATCATCAACTCCGCGCTCGTCGAATTCGGCGTTAAGCGCCTCGGCGTCGACCTCTCTCTCAGCGCGTATCTCACTCTGAGAGAGTGATTCTATGGGTATCCCCTGATATGCCAAAGGGAGCCCTCCTTATCCCAAGGATTTGAAGAATCGCCCATTATAGGAGGAAAGTACCGATAGTCAAGGCATTTTTCAAGGTGCCAATAGCCCCAAAACCTTGTAAAAGTAAGGCGTAATCACCTACAATGTACGGCAGTGTTACTTTCGTGCATTTTATTGATATCAGGGAGAAGCCAACATATGCGTGGCATCATCGCGACGTCATTACTAGTCGCCTCGCTAATAACTGCAACAGCTTACGCGCAACCATCCGCTGAGGCGGTCAAACGTAAGATGGCGGGGAACGAATATCTTAAAAGACGAGAGTATGTCGAGGCTTCGAAACAGTATCAGGCGGCGCTGAAGCTTGAGCCGGCGTACTCTGATGTGCACTACAACCTGGGCATACTTTATTTCTACAGGCTCGAAGATGAGTCGAGAAGGTATGAAAAGGCACTCTATCACCTCAACGCGTACCGCCTCCTCAACCCGGACGCCGAGGATATGGAAACCGTTCTCGCTCATGTCCGTCAATCTCTTGAGCAGATTGACGAAGCCGAACAGAGTGAATACCAGAACGCAATCCTCACCGGGACCATTGAGAGCCTACAGGACTTCATCAACGCAAATCCCATCGGCTACTACTCCGAGGACGCAAGGCGCCAGCTAAAGATATTGCGCGATTACGATGCGGCGGTTAAAAAGCGTCAATCAAAGATACAATCGCTCTTTAAAAGCGCCCTGGCAGCAAAAAGCCCAGATAAAATGGAGGAGTTTGTGCGCCTCTACCCCGATGAGCCTCAAGCAATAGAGGCTACCGCCCTTGCTGAGAAGTGGCGCGCCGAGTATGACCGCCAGGAAGCTGATTTTAGTATGGCGCAAAAAAAGGACTCAGTCGCCGCTTATGACGCCTTTTTGGAGGAGCACCCCGATTCACATCTGGTGCCGGAGGCAAGGGCCAGGGCGGCACACCTTTCATCAGCGCTTGAAGCGCTGACGATGGCAGAGGAGGCGGGCTCCGTAACCGCTCTGGAAAAGTTTCTTGAACTATACGGGGACACTCCCTACGAGGTTGAGGCGATTGAAATTATAGAGAAGCTAAAGCGCGAAGAGATTGAAAAAGCGGCGTCAAAGGAAGCCATGGAGATGCTGAAATCTCCGCCCCCCAAAGAAAATGACGATGCTGAATCCCAAGAGCTCGAAGATGGCTCTGACACAAAGCTTCTAAAACCTGAAGACTTTGAAAAAGCAAAATTTGAAGAGCAAAAAGCAAAGAAAGCTGCCGAGGAAGCCGAAGCCGCAAGGGTAGCAGCTGAGAAAATAGCTGCCCAGAAGGAAGCTGCGAGAGTTGCTGCTGAAAAAAAGGCCGCCGAGGAGGCTGAAGCCGCTCGTATAGCGGCTGAGAAGAAAGCCGCCGAGGAGGCCGAAGCGGCTCGCTTGGCAGCGGAAAAGAAAGCTGAAGAGGAGCGGATCGCAGCAGAAGAGGCTAAGCGACTTGAGGCCGAGCGCGCAGAAGCAGAGAGAAAAGCTGCGCAGGCACGCAAGGATCGTGAGCTGGAAAGAAAGCGTGCTGAGGAAGCTGAAGCTGCCCGCCTGGAGGCTGAAAAGAAGGCCGCTGAGGAAGCTGAAGCTGCCCGCTTGGAGGCCGAAAAAAAAGCCGCCGAGGAAGCGGAAGCTGCCCGCCTGGAGGCCGAGAAAAAAGCCACCGAGGAAGCGGTCAAAGAAGGCGATGTTAATCAGGAGAGCCCGGAGGAGACATCCACCGAATCCGAAGAAGTCAACTCAGCAATGGTTGTAAAACCCCACAATATCAAGGCGGCCGCAACAGAAACTGCAATGTCCGGTGAAGATCCTAAGGCAAATGAGCTCCCAAGCAACCTATCAACTAATGGGGTAGCGGCTGAGGCTGATCAGGGTCAGACCCTTGAAAACGCCGCTGGTGGAAGAGAGCGCAGGGCGCAGCTTGTGGACTACAGAAAAAAGATCCAGCAACTGCGTGAATCAAACGCTGAACGTGCCGTTCAGGAGAGAATTAAAAAGATGAAGGAGAAGAGCAAGGTCGCTCAGGAGATAGCGAAGGAGCGGGCTGAAGATATGAAGGCCGTAGGTGCAATACAATAGAGAGCGCCTCCTTCTCTCTAAGCAATTCTCCAAATGATTCTAATTTTTTCAGAATCTTCCACAGAGTAATTTCGGCTTTCAATAAATCAGGGTGATTAGATGTACAAAATATGCGCTTGGTGCAAAAAAAGCCTTTCAGCGGATACCGAGATAGAGGGAGACGGCATCTCACATGGCATTTGCCCCGACTGTAAACTTGCCCTCCTAAAAGCTGAATTCCCAACCCACCTCGACACCTTTCTCGAATCCATGGATGTACCTGTAGTGCTAATGGATGGAGGTAGACACATCCTATACGCCAATGAACATGCGCTGAAGCTATCAAGCAAAAACAGGGGAAATTACCGAGGCGAGCTTGGGGGCGACTTCATCCAGTGCAAGCATGCTGAAAGTGAAAATGGCTGCGGAGAAACAGAGCATTGCGGCGCCTGTGTAATTAAAAGCTCCGTTGAGATAACTTACAAGACGGGTCGTGACGTGATAGACGCCAGAGGCTTTCAGGAGATTAGGACCCAAAGAGGAGTCGAGCGTATTTACATCAGCATTACAACGATAAAGAAGGGGGACCTTGTAGTTTTAACGATAAAAGACGCGGAGCCACCTATAGTATCCGGTTAGCGCCTCTATCTAAGCCTCCTCCGTTTGACCAAGCAGAAATCCCTCTATAAATTCATCTATCCCACCATCAAGCACCTTCGTAACGTTGCCGTCCTCAACCCCTGTGCGGTGGTCCTTGACCTTCTGGTAGGGCTGTAAAATGTAAGAGCGAATCTGGCTGCCCCAGGCAATCTCCTTCTTCTCGGCTTCAACCTCCGCACGCTGTGCGTCGAGAATCGACTGTTGATGATCCTTGATACGTGCCTTCAGGATTCGCATTGCGTTCGCCCTGTTTTTATGCTGACTTCGCTCAGATTGGCAACTGACGACTATGCCTGTGGGGATGTGGGTGAGCCTCACCGCGGACTCAGTTTTGTTTACGTGCTGGCCTCCTGCGCCACTTGCCCTGAAGACATCGACCTTGAGGTCTCCCTCGTCAACCTCGACAGTTGTATCCTCCATCACGTCTGCGAGGACAGACACCGAAGCGAAGGAGGTATGCCTGCGCGCCTGCGAATCGTAGGGGCTTATACGGACAAGACGGTGAACTCCCTGCTCGGAACGCAAGAAACCATAAGCGTGGTTGCCGGAGATTGACAACGTAGCGGACTTTATCCCCGCCTCCTCTCCATCAAGGCGGTCAAGAATGGAAACGTCATACCCTTTAGCCTCCGCCCAACGCATATACATCCTAAAGAGCATCTCCGCCCAATCCTGTGCCTCTGTACCCCCCGCGCCCGCATTTATTGAGAGAATTGCGTCATTCTCGTCATTTTCACCAGAGAGCATCTTCTGGAACTCCAGCGCGGAGACCTCCCGCTCCAGAGCCTCCACGCGCGACTCAGTCTCCCCCCTAAGCTCAGGGTCCTCAACCTCGGAGAGAAGTTCAAAGGCAACCTGACAATCCTCTGCCTCTGAGTTTAGCCGCTTCCAAAGCTCCAATTGTTCTATTAGTCTTATCCGCTCGCGGGAGACGACCTCCGCGCCCTCCTGGTCATCCCAGAAGTCGGGACGGGCCATCATCTCGTCAAGCTCCTCTAAGCGAGCCTCTTTTGTAGAGAGGTCAAAGGTGCCTCCACAGGTCTTGAAGGCGGCTGGCAAGCTCTATGGTTTTTGCTGGTGTGGTCATCTATATTGAACCTCGCTTACGAGAGAGTATTACCCGCTGCTTTCAGCGCGGCGGAGCCGTAGAATACCAAAAAGGGCTATTATAGCCAAGAGAAGTGAGGTGAGCTCCACCCAAGGCCTTAGAGCGCCCTGTAATAAACCTTCGCTTGCTCTATATTCGACCTCCCCCCTCAAGAAGGTAGTCTCATCCAGAGATGTGGACTTTATGAGTTCGCCGCGCTCATCAAATATAGCGCTTATTCCAGTATTTGCCGCTCTTATAAGCCAGAGGCCGTTCTCCGCGGCCCGCCACGCAGAGTAGGCGAGGTGCCTTGAGGGGGCTGAAGAGTCTCCGAACCATGAATCATTGGTGACCACAGCTAAAATATTGGCACCTCCTCTAGCCTGTGCGGTGGCGAAGGCTGGGAATAGCGATTCAAAGCAGATCAATGACCCAACTCTTCGCGCATCTTCGGTGATTCCCAGCGGCAGGCTCAAGAATCCCTCTCCCGGCCTGAAGTTTCCCGCAGCACTTGAAATTTTCTTTACAAAGGGCAGGTAGCGCTCAAAGGGGACGTACTCGCCGAAAGGCACCAGCTTTACCTTGTCGTACCGTCCAGTGAAATTCCCATTTTGGGTAACGCCATAGACAGAATTTCTTGACTCCTTTACGCCGCCATCTTTGTAGACATTAGAAGGAGCGCCAAAGATTATTGAGCTCTTTGCCGACCGGGCCAGTTTCTCAACAAAACGTCGCCCGCTTGAACCGACGGGAACCCTCGAAGGCATGGCGGTCTCCGGCCAGAGGATAAAATCAGGTGGAGTACCAGCTACCGCATCAAGGGTTAAGCGGCGGTAACGGTTAAGCGTCTCCTGGCGCATACCGGGTAGCCACTTCTCGCTTTGGGGGATATTCCCCTGAATTATGGCGATGTCCCCCTTGCCGAGAACCTCGCTTTTAATTTCCACGGCTTTTGGCAGCGCTAAGGAGAGCACCAAAGCGGCCAAAGGCAATATTAAAGCGTAGCGCGCGCCCTGCCGGGTCTTTTTCGGAAGCAGGATGAACACACCCGCCACTGAAATTGAGGCCATAAGTAGGCGAACGCCGCCAACCCCCAATATCGGAGCAAGGTCAAGCGCCGTTCGTAGACGCCAAAGAGCCATCGGCAGATCTCCCCAAGGGAAACCGATGATGACCTCACCCCTTAGCCATTCAAAGCCGGTCCATGCAAAGGGGGCAACAACCAGCGCTATAGCGGGGCTTACTTTAGCGACATAACCTATTAGCGCTGTAGAGAGCATAGGGTAGAGCGAAAGATAAAATACTAGCAGGAGGTAGGTTGAGAGAGCCAACGGCAGCGCCATGTAGCCGTGCACGCGAAGGGTCTCGATTAAAAAATATAGGGAGGCGCAAAAAAAGCCCACGCCAAATGAGAAACCGAATAAAGCGCAGCGCCTCGGGCCCTCGGTCATTGCAATTGTCCAAAGGGGGACGAGGGCAATCATGGCAAGGGGCCACCAGCCTACGGGAGCGAACGCGGCGGCGCCTACAAAGGCACCCCACGCCGCCAGGGCGGGTACCCTTAGGTCAAGCCATCTCTGCGCGGTTGCGACCATTTGCCTTTGCGCTGTAAAGGGCCGAATCGGCCTTTGCAATGAGCGCCTCTGCCGTCTGCACCTTACCCCCCGGCTCATAGGAGGATACCCCAAGGCTCACCGTATAGCGGACCGAAAGTGAGGCATCTATCACCACCTCGCTCTGCTCGATTCTCTCTCTGATTCTCTTAGCCAAGAGGAGCGCCCTGGGGCCTGAGGTTTCCGGGAGCATCAAGATAAATTCCTCGCCGCCATACCTGGCGACAAGGTCCTCTTTTCGTACTGACTCCTCAAGCACCTCAACAAGATGGATGAGCACCTGATCGCCGACGGGGTGTCCGTAGTTATCATTAACTCTTTTAAAGTGGTCAATGTCGATCAGGATTATGGAGAGCAAAGTCCCATAACGCTCGGAGCGGGCAAATTCAGACTTGAAACGCTCCTGGAAATGGCGATGGTTGTAAGCCTTGGTTAACCCATCTGTGACGGAGAGCAGGGTCAGCTCTTTGTTGGCGCGGTTAAGCGCGCGGGCGAGCCGCTCTAGCTCTCTGTTTTTAGCTTCCAATTCATTATTTTGCGTAAAGAGCCGTTGGTGTAATGAGCGTATACGAAGGAGCGACTGAACCCTGGCGGAGAGCTCCATCGGCTCGAAGGGCTTGGCAATACAATCATCGGCCCCGGCCTCAAGGGCCCTGACCATATCCTCTGAAGAGCCCTTGGCGGTAACCATTAGCACGGGTATATAGCCGTAATCCTCACGCACTCTACGGCAAACGGAGTAGCCATCAAGCTCTGGCATCATCACATCCAGCACTATCAGGTCCGGCTCTTGCCTTGAGATTTCCTGCAAAGCGAGGCGCCCATTCTCAGCTTGGCGCACACTATGCCCGTGTGCGGTTAAAATATCGTATAGCACAGCCCTCATCGTAGGGCTGTCATCGACCACTAGGACCTCGTTTACCCGCTGCGAGGCGCCGAAGAGCCCGCCGTTATCATCTGCATGAGCGCTTGCCAATTCACTTAGCAACTTGGGCATATTTTGAAGGCTTGCGACATGTGTCGCGGCGTCGCGTTCTATAACCGCTTTGGGCATTCCGAAGATAACCGAGGACTCTTCATCCTGCGCTATCACCATACCACCGACAGCCTTTATTGCCGCCGCGCCTGCGGCGCCGTCGACTCCGATACCGGTTAGAACTACACCAATAGCTCTCTCCCCATATTCCTCCGCTAGGGATTTAAAGAGCACATCAACAGCCGGGCGACATCCATGCAGCGGAGGAGCTTCACTCAATACGGCAGCGCCTCTTGCGACCTCAAGGTGGTACCCGTCGGGGGGCAGGTAAACACGGCCGGGTTCCAGCCTCATCGCATGGTCTACAATCACCACCTCCAAAGAGATTTCCCTGCCCAGCCACTCGGAGAAGCCACGCATGAAGCCCTCGCTTATGTGCTGAACCAAAAGTATCGGGCAAGGGAAATCGGGTTTTAAAGCTGAAAGCAGCGCGGAGAGACTTCTGGGGCCTCCGGTAGAAGCGCCAATGGCAATTACGCTTGAGGAAATTGCGGGAGATGATATTTGTTCGTTGTTCCGTGGATGCTCTTCGGTATCCAGCTTACCTTTTTTTGCTACCCTAGCATAAAGCTTGATCCTGCCTATGATGTCATCGGCTATGGAGCTATACGTATCAGCTGAAACTATGCCGTGGGGTTTTGCAATTGCATCTATTGCCCCTGCGGATAGCGCAGCGAATGCAGAGCGAGTCTCGCTTGATTTAACGGATGCTGAAAGCACTATAACCGGAGTGGGCGCAGACTGCATTATGCGCCTGACGGATTCGATGCCGTCCATCACAGGCATCTGAACGTCCATTAAAACTACGTCAGGGCGCTCCTTTATACATATCTCTACCGCCTCGGCGCCATTGGATGCTTCAGCGATTACAGTGATCTCGGGGTCATCCTCTATAATTTCCCTGAGGACGCCCCTTACAAGCCGAGAATCATCGGTAATAAGTACCCTAATCATTAACCCTTCCCAAACATTCTAAATATAATATAAATAAACAACCCTCAAATATCGGGCAAGAGATTCTTTATTGTCTTCTCAAGGCTGGCCCCATCCAACCGCTCCTTGTGGATGAAGGCATTTGCCCCCGCCTCGAAAGCTCTGCTGACAATCGTCTCTTCGCCCTTTACCGACACCATCACTACCGGCGTCTTTTTGAACCACTCACTACGCCTTATTCTCCTGGTCAACTCAATGCCGTCAATCTCGGGCATCTCCATATCAGTCACGACCAGGTCGACGGGGTAATCCTCCATCATGCTCCAAGCTTCGGCCCCATCGTGTGCCTGAAAGACGCTGTGCCCCATAGCTCCTACAAAGGAGGAGATAACGTGCAAAGAAGTCAATGCATCATCGACCACCAGGATCTTGAGTTTTCGCTTTACCTTTGGCAGGGGAACGCGGCAGGAAAACTCCAACCCGGCCCAACGCTCCGCGAGATAACGCACATCAAATACAGGGGCTGGTATACCCTCCCTTGTAATTGTAATGCCAAGCAAGGACGCTCCCTCCTCCTCAAGGTGCCTGCCCGTACCCTTGAGGAGAAACTCCGCATCGCCTACAACACTCTCAACAGCAAGAGCCATCCGTCTATCCCTGAAACGCAGGACTAGAACCTCAATACCAGTTGATATATCCTCAACTGCTCTTCCGAGAAGAAGGCCAAGGCTTACGAGGTGTAGCTTCTCTCCCAGATATGCTACGCGGCCATCACGCCGCTGAAACTCTTCAGCGCCAACGGTAAAGCACTTTTCCACAAAGAGCGTGGGAATGACGACCGGCACGCCGCCAGAAATGACCTCGACTCCCTTCAGGCCTGAATAGGATTTCGGAAGATAGAGACTGAAGCGCGTGAATCTACCCTTTTCACTTTTGATTGTCATTGTGCCGTGTACAGAGTCAATCATATTTTTCACTACATCAAGCCCAACGCCCCTACCCGAGAGCTGATCCGCTTCACGGCGAGTTGTAAAAGCAGGCTTTAAAAGAAGGTAGAATAGGTCCTCATCCTCCATGGCTTGAGCTTCCGAGGGTTGCAAGAAACCCTTCTTAATAGCAACGCTCCTCAAAGTATCGGCGTCAATCCCGTTGCCGTCATCTTCAACCTCTACAACCACTGCCCCCGGCCGCTGATAGGCTCTGAGTGATATAACGCCTCCCCGCTCCTTACCTCGTAAGGCTCTTTCATCGGGCCTCTCAATACCGTGGTCGAGGGCGTTCCTTACAAGATGGGTCAAAGAGCCGTATATATCCTCCATGAGGTGCTTGTCCAGCTCAAGGTCACCACCCTCAATTTTAAGTTCTACCTCTTTATCAAGGTCTGCCGCTATGTCACGCACCATCCGTGGATACTGGTCAAAGAGAGACGCAACAGGCAGCATTCGCATCTCAACCACAGCGTTTCTCGCGCTGGAGACCAAAGCCTCCAAACGCTCACTCTCAACCCTTAACGCTCCAGAGGAGAACTTGTCTTCGGTATTCTGAGCTGCCGGATAAATCGAGGCAATGCGATCTGCGAGGTTACGGGAGGCGACAGTGGCATTTTCAAGCTCCTCCATCAAGGAGTCTAACTTTTCGAGCCTGACTCTTAACGCGTCACCAAGCCTCTTGGATGGGGCGCTATCTGCGCTATCCAAATCAAGGGAAAGGAGAGGTTTGCGGATACCTTTGGCAGTGGATTTATTAGGTGCCTTCTGCTCTTTGGTACCTTTTTCTTCGAAGCTCTTCGCCCCTTCTTTGGTCGCAATGTTTGGAAAGTCCATCTCAAGGTCTGAGACCTCGCCCGCTGAGATGGACTCGAAGAGCGATTTGATTTTGTCTATGACGTCAAAGACAAATGCGAAGTCATCCCCGGATACATCCTCTTTTGAGGAGCCGAGCATCTCGAGAATATTTTCTATGCCATGAGCGGCATTGCTGACGCCGGCAAGCCCAACCATCCTTGAAGAGCCCTTCAAGGTATGCGAAAGCCTGAGCGCCGTGGAGATAGCCTCAAAGGATGAGGGGTCCCGCTCAAGGGCTAAGAGCTCCTTCTCCAGGGAGCATAGAATATCTCTCCCCTCATCGAGAAATATCTCTATATACTTGGACTGCTCAAGCATAGGCGCTCATCCTAGAGCTTGTACTTGTCCAGCAACTGCGCCCTCTCCCTTAGCTCTTTTAATTTAAGGGAGATGGATTTTAGCCCCATGGCGTTCTTCTCCACCTTCTCTGCCGCGCGGCTCACCTGAACAGCGACCGAGTTTATATCTGTAATGGTGAGGACAAGCTGCTCCCCGGCGGTAGCTTGCTGCCGGGTCGCTATCGCCATCTCCTTGGCAGACTCCTTTGTCATCTCAACTCTTTTGCTAAGTGTCTCAAGGGTATCACCGACAAGATCGACCTTGGAGGTGCCATCACGCACGATATCGGAGCCGCGTTCGGTTATCATCACAGTTTCGTTAGTTGATTCCTGTATCTCTTCAATCAGCGCCTTTATCTCAGCCGTCGCCTCCACTGTACGCTCGGCGAGACGCCTCACCTCTGTGGCAACGACTCCGAAGCGTTTTCCATGCTCGCCCGCCCCGGCGGCTTCAATAGCTGCGTTTAGGGCAAGGAGGTGCGTTTGCTCTGATATCTCGTCGATTATTGAGATGACACCACCAATTTTATGTGATTTTCGCCCAAGCTCAACGGTGGCTTCCGAGATAGAGCTCACCTTGTCCCGGACCAAGCTCATCCCGTTGATGGCATCCTTAACGTCCTTGCGGCCCTGGAGGCACGCGTCAAAGGCATCCTCCGCCATCTTCCTGATCGACTCAACGTTTGCCGATATCTGCGCCGAGGTAGTCGCGATCTCCTGCGCAGAGGTGGTGACCTCATGCACAGCGGCGGCCTGCTCGGCGGCTCCGCTAGCCTGCTCCGCTGAGAGGCCGACCAAAGATTCGCTGGAGGTATCCAACTCATCGATAGCGCCGACAATTGAGTTATTGACATCAGCCAGTTCAGCTATGGTCGAGCGCAGCTGTGACTGCATGGTTTCGAGGTGGTCCGCCAGTTCACGCATCTCATCTTCACTCTCCAGCCTGAAACGGTGCGCAAGGTCGCCCTGAGAAACTTTTTTTGCATCCCGTACGAGCCTGAAAAGTGGCGAAAGAACCAGTTTTCTCATTGAAAAGTAGAGGACGGCTATGATTATCAGGAGCGCCGCGACAAAGAGAAATGTTCCCTCAAAAAATATGTTGTTGATATTTGCGTTTGCCTCAGAAATATCGCTGCCTATCACAGTCGTACCAAGATATCTGCCGTAGGGGGGATGGCAGACCGAGCAGCCCTCATCAGCTATAAGGGGCACCGCTGTTATACTTATGGAGCCATTCAAAATTGTCCCGGGCTGCCTTGTCCGCTCTACCTCCAGCAACAGCGCCGCTACCTCCGGGTTAGCGGTAAAGCGCCCTATCTCATCTCTTTCATTTGAAAAACTTATCTCTTTATCAGCGTTTATGACTTTCAGCATTTTAAAGCCGCTGGACTTTGAAGCCTCGCTTATGAAATGCTCCAACCCTTCCGGGTCATTGTCCTGCATATAGTGCTGCATCACGTCATCGACAAAGAAGGCGAAGTGTTTGTTCCACCTCATCTCCGTCTCGGCGATGGTGGTGCTCGACCTTTTGAGCGAATACCAACCCATTAGACCGAAGACAATGATCATCATCGTGATGATTGCGAAGGTAACCTTCACTGTCAGGCTCTTCTTCATGAAGTTAATCATTCAACCCTCCAGAAAATGTTTCAACCGTTGCCCTCTGTCTCAGGCATCGTTCAACGTCAATGATATAAATAGGCGGAACCCGCTCCGGCGCTTGCCCCGTTACAAGCCCTATCCTCGCTCCTCTCCATAGGCCTTTGGCACTATCGACTTTTTCTAAGTCAATCGAAAGCACCGCCTCAACACCCTCGACCTCCAGGGCAGTCTCCAGCTCACCAGCTTTTACTATCACGTAATAGCTGGGCTTTGCGCTAGGCTCTACGCCGAGCAAAACAGCTAGCGAAGTCACTGATATTATCCGCCCGCGCAGGAATGTGACCCCCTTCAAGTGCCTAGGGAGAAAGGGCAGCGGGGTCGGCTGGGTCCAGGGAAGCACCCCAAGGGATAGTGTCGCGTCAATGGCAAAGCTCGCTCCACCAACCTTGAATACAAGATGCGGGTCGCCATCGGGCTCTTTTAGCTTCTCCGCCCTTGCTTCCATCTCGGCCCAGAAGCGAAGGCGCTCCTCCTCGCTGAACCGGTTCTTGAAACCCGCCTTGCTCATTTTTTTTAATTAGGCTCCTCTGCGAGGGCGTCGGCAACCATCCTTAAAATTGTGTCGAACCCAAGTCCGCCCGTTGCCCAGGAGGCTTTCTGAGGGCTCTTTCGCAGTATCTCAAGTGCAGCCTCCATCTCTTTCCTGAAAGCCTTGATACATTGCCGCCTGCGAAGTATCCACGCACGGTTGACATGCGCCATGAAAAAGTTTTCATCCTGCCCTAGCGCCATTCCATACATGGAGAGCGCTTCGCTATCGTGCCCCTGCCTCTCTTCAAGGAGACCGGCAAGGAAGAAGGCTTCCGCCGGCACCTTTTCGCACTCCAGAGCTACAAGAACTTTCTCACGCGCTTCCTTCTCTCTCCCCTCGTTGGAGAGCAGCACCGCCGCGCCGGTCATTGTGCGGGGGTCATTGGGGGAGAGCTTTTCAAGCTCCGAAAAGGCGTCGCTGGCTCCTCTGGTGTCCTCCTTTGCCAGGGCACGGAGACCGCTTCGGTAGGCTGCGTCAACCTTTACCTCCAATTCAGCTTCTTCGTCGGCCAATCGCGCCTCTTCCTCTACGGCAGAGATAGCATCACTCTTTAGGTAGTAGAAAGAGCCCGAATCATGAACGGCTGTAAAACCATCGGGAATTTTTAGGAGCATCTCGGAGGAACCGAGAAAATATCCTCCTCCATTTGCGATTGAGGAGGTCATAAGCTCATGCAGTAGCCTAGTCTTGGCAGGGTCGAAATATATGGTCACATTGCGGCAAAAGATTGCATCAAAGGGCCCGTGTTCCTTAAGCCAGCTCTCAGTGTCCCCTCCAAGGAGGTTCATCCCCTCGAAGGTGACATGGCGCTCAAGCTCTTCAGAGACGACCCACTCCTCCTGATCCCGAACTATCCAGCGGCCTATAAAGCGCTCCGGCAGGTTTCTGACTGAATGATTTGTATAGCGCCTTCTTTTGGCGACCTCAATTGCGTGGAGGTTTATATCTGTTCCCCAAACATGAAAGTCTGCGCCACCACCGAAAGCCTCCTTTATGGCAAAGGCAACGGAGTAAGCCTCCTCACCGGTTGAGCATCCGGCGCAGAGCACCTTAATTTCATCGGAACCATCTTTGCAGCGCCCTTCCAAAAGTTTTTTAAGCGCATTCATCTGGCCTGAATAACGCCAAAAATAAGTCTCTGGGGCGACAACGCGGGTCACGAGGATGGAAAGGTCAAGCTCACCCGAAGGGTCCGCGAGGCAACGCTCAAGCTCTTGGGGGCTGTTTGAAAGCCTGGCGATCCCGCGAGCGAAGATCGCTCTTCTGAGCGCCAAGAGGCGGTCTTCCCGGACTCGCACCCCTGTTCGCTCCAATAGAAGCTTCTCAGTCCGGTCCATAAAATGTTTTTCAAAGGCACTTCTAAGGCGCTTCCATGAAGAGGCGAAGATACGTTGGGCGGCCAGCGCCATCCGAATCTTCTCACCTAAGGTGAAGGGGTGTTCGTCATCGCTAATTACACCAAGAGCAGGCCCTGCGGAGAAGGCAAGCTCCAACCCGCCGCCTATTAAATATACCGCTGGAGGAGGATAGTCCCTACTCTCAAACTCCTCAAGAATCATCCTGCAGGAGCTCTCCCAGGAGGTGGGATCGATTATTAAGAGGTTTGGCTCATGGAATAAGGCGCCCAAAAGATCGTGTGTGTGTATGGCGGAAAATGAGGTGCGGTTGACCAACTCCGCTATCTGGCGCGCGCGCTCCTTACTCTGGGCGACTGCTATAATTCTAGCTTTATCCCTCTCCATCTTCCTCGGCTCCCCCCGACCCCTTTCGCCGCCTAATCATAACTGACTTCACTCGCCGCTTATCCGCATCGCGGACCACAAAGTCAAAGTCCCCTTTGGTGAAGGATTCACCCGGAGAAGGAACGCGTCCAAGCTCGTCTAAGACCAGGCCGCCAACAGTTTCGAACTCACCGTCAGCTTCCATCTCTACTCCTATAGCCTCGTTAAGCTCCTCAATCTCGCAGCGCCCGTCAACTTCATACCCGTCGGAGAGCTCTCTAACCATCGGCTCATCCTCATCATCCCACTCATCCTGGATATCGCCGATTATCTCCTCAATCACATCCTCAAGGGTGGCGAGGCCGGATACTCCCCCATACTCATCGACGGCAATAGCCATGTGAACTTTTCTATCTCTCAGCTCGCGCAAGAGGTTTTCAATCGCCATCGTCTCCGGAACGAAGTAGGCGGGCCTTATAAGCTGCACCAAAGAGATTTTATTATCTTCGCTGCCCCAGAATTCGAGCAGGTCTCTCGCATGGACAACTCCAACTACATGGTCTACGTCACCCTCATAGATTGGTATTCTGGAGTGCCCCCCCTCAATCATCAGCTTTATGATCTCACCCACCGATGCGTTCACCTCCCCGCACACCATCTCTGTGCGGGGTATCATTATCTCCCTTACGAGGGTGCTGCGAAACTCAAGCACGGAGAGGAGCATCTCCCCTTCGTCGGAGTTTATGAGGCCCTCTGCGGAGCCCTCTTCTATGAGCTCCTCCATCTCGCGAACGAGGTCGCGTTCGCCGCGCTCTCCCTTAAATTTCGCGATTATCCTGCCTAAAAATGATCTTTCGCCTTCAGCCACCGTCAATCCATTTCCCTGACAAGTTTAAAGAGCTCCTCCTCCTTGGCTTCCATCTCCGGTGCGTCACAAAGGCGCTCGCCCTCGTGGTCAAAACCTATGAGGTGGAGGAAGCCGTGAATAAAGAGGAAGGTTATCTCATCCTCGACGGAGTGCCCCGCCTCGACGCTGTCGCGAGCCGCTGTTTCAAAGCTCACTACGACGTCACCTAGGAGGTCTGGTTCAACTTCGTCGAATTCTCCCTCCCGTTGGGAGAAACTGATTACATTAGTTGGTGTGTCGAGGCCGAAGTATTGATCGTGCAGGCCCCTTATGGTTTCATCGTCACAAATCCATAGGGATATCTCCGCGTCATCATATCCCAAGGCGCTTGAGATTCTCTTCGCCCTCCTGAGGAGCCTCCCCTCGTCCACGCATCCCTTCGGACTGTCGTCTCTCAGCCAGATCTCCATCTTCCTTCTTTTCTTTTTGCACAGGCAACGGATAGTCGATGCGCTGGTGGTGTATCCCCGTGAGGATGAGGGTAAAGCTCCTCGCTATCTGGTGAAGGTCCTTTAATGAGAGGTCGCACTCATCAAGCTGCCCTTCAGCGAAGACCCTGTTTATCATCGTTTGCACAGCGCCCTGCACCCTTGACTGGTTTGCTGTGGGCAATGTTCTCGTCGCCGCCTCAACGACGTCGGCGAGCAGCACCAGCGCCGCTTCCCGGCTTTGGGGTTTGGGCCCTGAGTAGCTGTACTCGACCTCGCTCACCCCATCTACACCCGGCCTTGCTCCCTCCTTTGCTTTGTCATAGAAATAATGGAGCAGGCGGGTGCCGTGATGCTGACTGATAATGTCCACTATGTCCTTGCCTAGTCTATACTTTTCGGCAAGCTCCACCCCGTCCTTAACATGTGAAGTTATTACAAGGGTCGACATCGGCGGCGATAATTTGTCATGGGGGTTTTTACCGCCACCCTGGTTCTCAATAAAATATGCGGGTTTTCTTATTTTGCCTATATCGTGGTAATAGGAGGCGACCATCGCAAGTACCGCCCTGGCGCCGATTGCTTCGGCTGCGGCTTTTACCAGAGTGCCGACAACCACGGAGTGGTGGTAACTACCCGGAGCCCTGATCAGGAGCTCCTTTAGCAGGGGATGGTCGAGGCTGGCTAGCTCCATAAGGCGCATATCCGTGGTGTAATCCAGGATTGTCTCCGCCAACGGTACGAGACTCAAGGCAAGAAGACCGCTTACCAAGCCGCCGACAAAGGCGCCGCCCATAGGCCATAGCGCATCCGTAGTAAAGAGCGATCCCTTATGTAGTGCTACAAGCATTACCCCTACAACTTGAGCTACGCCTACGATAAAGCCAATTTTTAGAAAATCCATCCTTCTTCCGGCGCCGCCGGCCAGATGCGCCCCGGTGAGACCACCAAAGATAAGGGGCACAAAAAAGCCGCTGGTCAACCCGCCGCCAACAGCTGCCGCCACCGTAAAAGGCAGGAAAAAGATCGCTAGCGTCTCGGAGTTAAGGACCATCCTCATAGTTATAAACGCCGCGCCCATCGGCATTGCAAAGCGCATAAAATCGCCCATGCCGGTGTCCAGGTGAGCTCCGAGTCCAAGGCCAAGGCGCTGCAATATAAGGAGCACCAGGAAGAGGCTTGTCGTAAAGAGCATGTCCTTCGAGCCGGTGCGGACCTTTTTGATATTTACCCGGCCGAACTCCATTAAGAGGGTCGTCAAGAGGGTCAGGCCAAACATAAGCGCAATGTAGCCGCTCCACCGGGATGCGCCGTCACCCTCACCTTTTGCGTGCGCCAACAGCTTCTTAGCCTGAACCTCGGAGACCCTGTCGCCCTCCCTCACTATCATCTCGCCCCGTCTAACCTGATAGAGGATTGGGCTAACAGCCTCGGCGGCCGCCTCTCTTCTCGCCTGGGTCTCCTCCTGATTGTAAATGAGGTTGGGGGTTAAAAGCGCCGCGCTAAGAAGCCCGGACAACTTGTCCAGGGTTCCGACCGTCTTAACTTTCTTACCGGCCAGCGCCCTGCGCGCAGTATCGTAGTCTGTGATCTTGGAGAGGTCTTTTAGGATACCCTCACCCTCGCCGCCCACACCCCTTACTATAACTCCGCCTCCATGACCGGCGTCACCGACAAGGAGGTCACGGTTAGCTACAACCCCGCCCTCAAATAGCGGCGCCAATAGCGCAGTGACAAGATTTTTCAGCTCTTTGCGATTGGTCTCATCCGCCAGGTCAGCCGCCAGCTGATCGGATATATTCAGCGACCAGCGCTCCTCCATGAGCTTTGATATTCGGCTCGCCGCCAACGGATCTGGGGCATCCTGTTCTGATGGCTGGGGCTCCACCGGGGCTGTTGTTTCGGTGCCCTCGGCGATGGGCTGCGGAGTAGGCGCCTTGACCAAAGAGAATGATTCATCGAGGACTTCAAGGGTGGCGGAGAGAGGGTCTGCGGCGCGGTCATACACCTTAGGGACGAGGAGCGGCGCTTCAGCGCGTTGCGCCGCTGTAGCGGCCTCATCGACAACCAAAAAATCCCTGGTGGCCTTGACCGCATCGGGAGCTATGTCCCCCTCTTTGTAAATTTTTTGGGAAGTTGTTATGGATGGGGCGACAACGGCTGTTGCAATGGCGCAGACCAGCGTTATCAACGCCAAGCGCGATCCGAACTTTCCTCCGGCACCACCTTCACCGGATGCGATCTTCTTCCGTTCCCACGATATGAATGCCATTATTCACCCAAGTTTGCGATCTTTACACGTGAAGTCGGGAAAAGTCAATAAATGCCAGTTCAGACAAGCGTTTATCGAAGCATACGCGTTTACCAGGTGCAGCTGTTTCTCAGGGGTACCAGGGCCTCCTCGAATCCTTCAAGGTCAAAGTTGATGCCCATTTCGATACCTCCGCCATCGGGTGGGGAGAGGCTTACATCGCTATGCCGCGCGATACGTCTTATCGCTGAGACCGGGTTGGTGAAGAACCATGCCCTGCCATCTGTTGATGATTTCAATGTTTCATCGAAACGGGTTCCGTCATTAAACGCAATCCTCACGCGGCGGGGTTCGGCAACGACAGCATCTTTGCGGTCTTCGCCGATGAAGATTGTCTTACGCTCTGATGTTTCTGCTTTCTGCCCCGCCATTATGCTGTATAGCGCCGGTTGCTCCACGTTGGCGGGTTGAAGATGCATGGTCAGAGGGTAGGCAAGGAAAAACTCCGTAACCATCTCCTGGCATCTTGCCACCAACAGGGGTGCTACAGGGATGCCGCTCCGACCCGAGAGCAGGTTGTTAGAGTAGGCATAAACGAATACAGATGAACCTCCATCCGGGTCCAGCTCAGTCCTTGTGGTCCATTTGCCATAACGCGCCTGCGTGGTTTCTAAGGTGCCGTCGTTGGCTGGCGTGGGAATGCCCATGTGCCGCACGTAGTTGTCGTAACACTCAAGCCTGTCTATGTCGCCGGGAATGGATGCGCATCTTTTAAGGTTTACAAAGGGGGTAATGGCAAGCGCAGGTGATGCGATTAAGAGAGCCAACACTGTATGTATAAATAAGCTGAGTGTTTTATTCATCGCAGCTAATCTCCAACTGCTATCCCTAGCGCTTTGATCTTCACCCTGAGGGTGTTTCTATGAATTCCCAATATCTCGGCGGCGCGTGATTGATTCCCATCGGTCCATTCCAGCACTGCCTTAAAGAGAGGGCGCTCCACACGCTCCAGTATCAAACCATGAAGGTCCGACATAGAGGCATTTCCAACCTCATGGATAAATGAGGTAAAGCGCTCGAAGAGGAGCTCTTCAAGGGGCTGCTCCCCTTCAGCGAGGCGCTCCTCGGCGGCTGCCCTCGATGCCCAGTCGACAATTTCTTCATTGGTAAAGGAGTCAGCGATGCACCCGAATTTTGAGAGTGAGCTTGCTAGAAGACGTTTTCCCGAAGCGTTGGTATCACGTATGACTATGTAGCGTTCTCTGGGCCGCGCCTCGAAGCAGCGAAGCGCTCGCTCCTTGCCATCTGAGCCACGCGCATCAAAGAAACAAGCGACGTAAGGGCGTTGACGCTTATTGCGTATGAATGCGGTCGTTCCGCTAATCTCGGTTACCTTGTAACCTGCGCCAGTCAGCGTTGCCGCCAGGCGCTTTCGCATCAGCGGGCTCCTCGACACCACCGCTACGGCCATAGGTGGCAGCGAGTCGTTAACCGGACCTTGCTTCAATGCTGTCTCCACTCTACCCCTCACCTCCCGTATCCTGGCAAACTTCTGAGAGTGATTCTATGAACTCCCTCATAGCCTCAATCTCTTTTATCTGCATCACCCTCGTACGCGCCACCGAGCCGCCTTGGACCCCCGTTAAAGACCACGCCACGAATTTTTTGATCTCGCCTATAGCCCCACGCTCACCCTTAAAATCAACCAACTCCTCAAAATGGCGTGAGAGGTCGTCTGAGAGTTCCTTTGCGCCGGGCTTGCCAAGCGCTTCAAGGCCTCGCAGCAGCAGCTCCGCATCCCTGAAAATCCATGGGCTTGCGAGCGCAGCTCTACCAATCATCACCGCTCCTACAGGTTGTTCGGAGAGACGGCTTACCGCGCTTTGGGCGCTCTCTATGTCGCCGTTTCCCGCTACGGGCACCCCAAGCGCACCTGCAAGCGCATCAATATGGCTCCAATCCGCCCCGCCGCTATAACCCTGCGCCTTGGTTCGGGCGTGGAGGATAACTCCGTCTGCGCCCTCACCCTCCGCGATACGCCCGGCATCGATGTAATTAAGCCGGGAGGCCGTGACGCCGCTCCTTATCTTTACCGTCAGCACCCCGCGTGATCCGGCCCTGACAGCGTTGATGCAGCGGGCCGCCAATTTGAGGTCACCCATAAGCGCCGCCCCTGCGCCGCTCTTCGTCACTTTTTTAACCGGGCAGCCCATGTTGAAGTCTACCCTCAGCCAGCCGAGATCGGAGAGAATTTCTGCTGCCGGTAGAAGTTCATCGGGGTTGGCACCGAAAAGCTGTATTACGGTGTCACCACCCAAATCACTTGGCGCGGCCATCCTGTGAGTTTTTTTATGATTCCTCACAAGCGCCGCCGCGCTGACCATCTCCGTCCACTGCCCTTGGCAACCCCAACGCCGCAGCCGCGCACGGAAGGGCTCATCGGTGACCCCGGCCATCGGGGCCATCAGGAAGTGGGAAGCAAACACCTTAAGCCCCAAAACGGCAGATTCCTTTTCTTTCATATCTTTTAATGGCAAACTTTATTTATAAGCGATCGCGCTCTTACCTTTCAACCCATCATCGGGTCCGATGTGCGATTAACCGGGACCAGATGATTTTTTTCCCGGCGGAGGTTTCAATGAATGTAACTTGGCGTTTTCTAGTTACAGTTGCGTGGGCAGTTTCGGCAAGCCTCTTCATGGCCTGCGCCGGTGAACACATGATGATGGAGATACCACCTCCCGGCGGCTGCGACAGATGCCATAAAGCTGACATAGGAGGCGATTGGAGCGCTGTTTTCACGACTGCGGACCCAGGCTTTCAGGGTGGCCCAGGCATCTCCGAAGGCTATAAGGAGAAGGTGCTGGCCCTTCCAGTTCACCAGGATACCCCGGAGGCGAAGTTGAGCGTATACTTGGGCGATGATGCGCAGGAGGCGGTAGAGCCTACTGAATCCGGCGTTCAGTGTTTTCTCTGTCACAGGGCGCCCACCCCCGAACACCGACAGCGGCTAGGCGGATTCCCCCACCCTTGGGGAAAGGAGTGAGCTGGAGTTGAAGGAACAGAAAGTAAGCATCCTAATCTGTGACGATGATGTGCTCCTTCTAAGAGAATTAAAGGAGATAGCCCAGGGTGCAGGCTACAATGCTACCACTGCACACGACGGTGCTGAGGCGCTATCCCTGATGAGCGAAAACACCTTTGATCTGGTGATCACCGACCTCATGATGCCCCGCATCGATGGCCCAACCCTCATGGCCCGCATTAATGAACTCCCGCGTACACCCCCAAAGGTGATCGCAATCACCTCTTATGCAACCCTCGATTCAGCTGTAACGTGTCTCCGGCGGGGAGCTGCCGATTTTCTAGCGAAGCCTTTTACCATGGAGGAATTCACGGAAACGGTGATGCGCGTCCTGTCAACCGAGGTGCCTTTGCACCACTCACCGGACTGGGGGGATATTCAAGATAAATTTTCCCTAACGATGCGACAGGTCGAGATACTAAAAGCCTTCTACCTTACCGGCAAGAGCAACGCAGAGCTCGCAGAGGAGCTTTTTGTAACGGTTCACACAATCAAATCACACCTTAAAAGCGCCTATATGAAGATGGGCGTCTCCTCTCGCGCAGAGCTCCTGAGGCTTTTACGAGATCACTCCCCTCTAAACACCCCCTAAAATTAAAAAAAATTCATTTCTTAAAAATTAGACCCTTGTATTTTCCGAAATCCGAGCTAGAAGTGCATAAAAGAGGAGAATTTTTCCGCAGCATCGGAGGGGAACCCATGCGAAGAATAGCACTCACATCAGCATGTATAGTCTGCTTCTTACTCACAGCCATTTCGGCCCTGTCTGAACCCGGCTATATACTAGGCAACAGATTACTTGGACATGTTGCCCGTGGCGAAATCGAATCTGTTGAGGACCTTCTGGAGCAGAGCGCTTTTGGTCAGGAGGTGCTTGGGCAAGCGATGCTCACGACTTTAGCCCTGGCAGATGAAGAGGGCTTTATCACCGAGCGCGACACTTTCAGGGTCGTTCAACTTCTCATCGCTAAGGGGGCAAAGGTTAATCAACCGGATGCCTACGGCCGCACTCCGCTCATGGAGGCTTGCCTAAAAAATTTCGAATCTACTGCGTGGATACTCCTAAAAGCGGGGGCCAATCCCTTTTTAACCGACCGCTTTGGCCTGTCAGCTTACGAATATGCAAAGAACGCGCGCGGCGATCGTGAGACCATTACATGGCTGATTGAGAAAGCGCGGGAAGACCAGGCAACCTTCACGGTGAATAACATTCGCCTTCGCCTTCAGGGTGATGCGGTCTATGTATACTACGACCTTGAAGGGCCATTCCCGGCAAAGGTGAGGCTCAACGCAGAGGGTGGCGGGATGAAGCTCCTGCCCCGTCACGTAAGCGGCGATGTGGGGGCAAAGGTGCAGCCGGGGACGGACCGGAAGATAGTCTGGTCGCTTAAAAAGGACCTGCCAAAGGGCTTTAAGCAAAAAGAGATGACTCTGGACGTAATGGCTTCATCAAAGTAGCAAAAGCAGCTTAAATAAATCCCCCCCAAGCGGCCTGCCTTCTCCTCGCATTCCCCGGCAGGCCGCTTATTTATTTCCTCACCGCTATCCAAAGGTTCTCTGGTAAATTCTAATTGTAAAAACTTTTAAATTTCTTTCATCAAAATAAAGACAGCCGGTTCTTTTGGGCGTAGTATTTCAAGTCCACTTTTTCCCGGAGTAATCCTTTGCTGGCAAGATGGCATGGCCCCGGCGGATACAAAGATGTATTGCGCGTGGGGCTTCCGCTCATATTTTCAATGATCTCCCATACGGTGATGCAATTCACCGACAGGGTATTCCTCGGCAATTATTCGATGGACGCTATCGCTGCATCTTTGCCCGCAGGTGTAGCATACTTTCTCTTCTTCTCCTTCTTTATGGGCATCGCTGAATACGTATCCGTCTTTGTGGCCCAATATACCGGAGCAAAACTTGATGACAGGGTGGGTGCAGCGCTCTGGCAGGGGATTTACTTCGCTTTAGTGGCCTCTCTATTAATATCGTGCCTGTATTTCTTCTCCGAGGAGATATTTGCCTTTGCAGGTCACCCGGCAAAGGTTCAGCAACTTGAGGTTACATACTTCAATTATCTCTTGGCGGGCTCCTCCTTCGCCATCACCTCCGTCGTGCTCTCTTCCTTTTACTCCGGGAGAGGGATGACCTGGCCCGTGGCCGCAGTAAATTTTATTGGGGCGGCTTTAAACATCCCCCTTGACTACGCGCTAATAAATGGAAAGTGGGGTTTGCCGGAGATGGGGATAGCGGGGGCAGGCCTCGCCACCGCCATCGGCTCCGCATTTATCGTTTTGCTCTTTGTCATGATTCTTTTTACACGCAAAAACGATGAGCGATTTTGTGTGAGGAGTGCCTGGCGCTTTGAAGGCTATCTATTTAAAAAATTTCTCTCATATGGGTTACCCGGAGGGGTCCACTTCTTCCTCGATATCTTCGGCTTTACCCTCTTCGTCTTTATAGTCGGCAGAATCGGGAGAATTGAGCTTGCTACAACCAATATTGTCTTCTCAATTGAGCTCTTGGCATTTTTGCCGTTGATGGGACTCTCAATAGCGGCCTCTGTACTAGCGGGACAGGCGATTGGAGCGGATAACCCCGCGCAGGCAAAGCGTTCGGTAATGAGCGCCGCCCAGATATCGCTCTTTTGCATGCTCGTTGCCTCCCTTGGCTTCATATTCCTGCCGGAGCCCATGATATCCCTCTTCAGGACAAATGGACTTCCCGCTGAAGAGTTCGAAAAGATTGTTGAGATGGGCAGCGCGCTACTAAAGCTTGTCGCCATCTATTCGGTAATAAACGCCCCGGTCCTTGCCTTAACCGGCGGTTTAAAGGGCGCTGGAGACATTCGCTTCGTCATGACGATGATTACAATCTGCTCGCTTACATTCCTGGTGTTGCCCACTTACATCATGGTCGAATACATGGGGACCGGTATTTTCGGTCCCTGGATCAATGTGATTATTTACGTGAGCGTACTTTTACTCATCTCATCACTGCGCTTCACCTCCGACAGATGGACCCGCCACAGGATTGTCGACGAGCCTCCCCCGGTAGTGAAATAACGCTAAGCAATCTTGGCAAGCTCTCGGCTTTCTGTCAGACTGCCCGCTTTAAGAGACCTAAGCTACCCTGGAGAAGTTATGAACCCCCTGGCCTGGAGCTCCACATTCCGCCAATTTAAACCCTTTATAAAAGAGCAGCGCCAAATAGAGGATGAGGGCGTTACCTTTGCCGGTGAGCTTCTTCCCAGCGGTTTTTTAAAGGAGAGGGGCAAGGGTTCAGGAGACCTCGACTTCCTCCAGAAGAACGTTTTCTCCATACTCTTTCTCGCCCTTTACTCATGCATAGGCATCCCTCATAAGCGCCTTCATTTTTACGGGACCTTAAATCACGCGGTAAGGGGAATAGTCACCGCCGCCGACAACATCCTGGATGATGAGTTAAAACCCCAGCTTCCACTAGCGCTGCCTAAAGGCGCGCCGCGCTTCACCTCAGTGATGAATATCCTCCTCTTCGACCGCCTGATCTCACACGCTAAGTTAAGCGCGAACTCTGACCCGCTTGTAGAAGCTCTTGACTGGATGGAGATGGAAAGGGCGCTCCTCTCTTCAATGACCCCCATCGGCGCCGTGGAGGCGGAGGAGGAGGCTGGGCGCAAATTCATACCGACCCCCGAGGAGGTCCTCGCAACTGTCCATGGTCAGCGAGGAGGTAACCTGCTTAAGCTTGCCTTTGTAGTCCCCCTGCTGGTCGAGAGGGAGCTTCGTGAGAAGGTGGCCCTTGGAGCTGAGGGAGTCTACCTCTTAGGGATGGGGCTACAATTGGTCGATGACCTTGTGGATTTTGGAGAAGACCTCGCCGGAGGCAAGCACAATTACCTTCACTCGCTGCTCCACCATACTAGGAGCGATTTTAACGCAGCGATTGCGCTTAAAAAGTCTCGCACAATGGGCGTGGAAAAGCTCTACCCCGAGGCGACCGAGCTAGTTGCCGCAAAAGCTGTTGATGAGGGACTGAGAGGGTTTGAGAAGCTCCACGAGCTTGGACTCTGGATAGATGAGGCAAGCGCAAAAGCCCTGCTCTCACGCCTCTTCGACCTCAGGGGGGGTAACGCGTTGAAGCCCCCCGCTCTCAGATAATATCTATTTGGTGTTATCTTTGACTATGGAGCCGTCGTGAAGCGTAATCACCCTCTCTGCGCACTCCATAACCATCGGGTCATGTGAAGAGAATATAAAGGTCATCCCCTCCCGCTCTTTTAGCTCGTAGAGAAGCGACATAAGCGCTTTACCGGTTACCGAGTCAAGGTTGGCGGTGGGCTCGTCAGCTATAACTAGCGGCGTTCCAGGGGCGATAGCCCTCGCAACCGCTACCCGCTGCTGTTCCCCTCCAGATAGCTCCCGAGGGAACTTATCCTCTTTCCCCAAAAGACCTACCGAGGTGAGAGCGCTTTGTGCCCGCTCACTTCTCTCCTTCGCCCCTAAGCCACGGACAAGCATTGAATACTCGACGTTCTCCCTCGCTGTCAGGACAGGCAAAAGGTTGTGCGCCTGGAAGACAAAACCGACCAGCTCCCTCCTCAAGGAGGCGCGCGCGCCCTTTGATAGAGCTCCCGAGTCCCTTCCCAAAACCAGCACGCGGCCGGATGATGGAAGGTCAAGGAGGCCTGACAGGTTTAAGAGTGTGGTTTTACCGGAGCCGGAGGGCCCTGCTACGCAGATAAACTCCCCCTCCTCGACGGTCAAATCCGTGGAAAGCAGCGCATCGACCCTATTTTCACCCTCTCCATAGAATCGTGCAGCGCCATCAAGGTTTAGGAGCGCCCCTTTACCCATGATTGAGCGCCTCCACAACCTCCATCCTCACCGCTTTTAAAGCTGGGAATATCCCGGCAAGTGTCGCGGTGGTGACTGTCAGCAGATTTGCCCAGCCAAGGTCGGATAAGATTAGGTGTGATTTTAGTATATGGCTTTGCGCGAAATACTGGTTTGAAGAGGTCAAGGAGGTCAGATCGACGCCATATTTACCCAGATAAAGGCAGGCAAGCCACCCCATTAAAGAGCCTAAGATAGAGGCGATGAGTCCCAAGAGCGCAGATTCCGTCAAGATCATAAGGAAGATTGAGCGTGGTGTATCACCGACAGCCAGCTGTATCCCTATCTCATGGAAGCGCTCATATACCGCCATTGACATCGTGTTCACAATCCCTACGGCGACTATCAAATAGACGATTATAATGAGGAGCGCCATCGTTGAGTCATTGAGGTCAATGAGTTGCTTCACATCGGGGGCTATTTCACCCCAATATCGAATACTGTAGCGGTCATCTCCATTTAGCTTTTCCCTGACCTCATTTGCAGCAGAGAGTTCGCCGCCTGCTTCGCTTGCCGCAACAAGCTCGGTCACGACACCATCGGCGCGCAAAAACTCCTGCGCCTGAGGCAATGGCATAAAAACGTGTCCAAGGTCGAAGGTGGCGAGGGCTGTTCTGTAGATTCCCTTAACGGGAAATTTTCTGATGAAGGGAGCCCCGGTCCACCCCTCCACCATCAGCGCAACATCATCTCCGAGTCCTACCCCCAAACTATTAGCTAGATTTTCCCCAATCAGTAAGCCACCGGGGGCCAGATAGTCTCCAGCGACCATATTTTCACTTATAAAGGTTACGGAGGGCTCACGGACCCTTTCAACCCCTGACAATAGAACGGCGGTGGACTTAGCGTTGGCTATTAATAGGGCAGGAGATTTTATGCGCCGTGCGTAAGCTGTTACGGAAGTCTTGCCTAGAAATTCCTCGACAACTTGAGGTTCGGGAAGGGGGAGTAGGCTCGCTATGTTGGCCTCGTGCCCCTTGGCATGTATTTGGAGGGCACCCGCGTCAAGGCCCACCGTTGAGCGAACCATCTGCTCGTGAAGCCCGACCTTGAGGGCCTGAAATACTATTAAGCAAAGCAGTCCGAAAGCCACCGCAGAGATGGTGTATAGGGTCCGGCGCCTATTTCTTAGTAGGTTCCTTAACGCTATCCGTAGAATCATACCCGTTCACGAAGCCACAGCGAAGGGGCTAGAAGTTCCAGTTAAGGGTGAGCATAGGGCCATCCTCAGTGATTGCAGGCATCAAAGAAAAGCCCTCCCCCTCCGAGTGGTAATCGACAAGCGCTCCACCTAAAAAGTAGCCGAAGGCTGAGGCCACCCACACATCCGATGCCCAGTGCTTGTCATCATACATGCGCTGTAAAGGAGTTAGAGTCGCAAGCCCATATGCGATTGGCGACACCCAAGGGTTTTTATCCCCATACCTTTTGGAGATTACCGTCGCCAAAGAGAAGGCCGCCGCAGAGTGGCCCGAAGGGAAGGAGTCGTTGGAGGAATTGAAATAGTCAGGACCCTCCCACCTGTAAGCTCCATCATCTTTGTTTGGCCGATGCCTGTGGAGGGTTAGCTTGACGAACTGAACCGCCACCGCAGAGAGGGCTACCGCTTCAAAGGAGAGCTTCATAGTATCCATGAGATAGGCGTCATCGGAGAGCGCCGCGTAACCTGCGGTGATGCCCATCGCTGGAAGTATATAAAGACCGTTGCCGAAGGTCTCTCCAACATCCAGTATTGATTCGGCAGTTGAGGAGTGGTTGTTGCCGATGAATTCCCTTATCTCCTCATCAACACCATAAAAGAAGAGTCCGCCGCCGACTGTTACTGCGGCCTTTGTCCACCACGTAGCGTCTGCCTCATTAGGTGATGTGACCAGCCGGTATGAGTCATTTATAAACCAGCTCCAATATGGGTCCTCGTCAGAGGCGGCAAAGGATGGGATAGCTGCAAAGAGCGCCAGTATAAATGCTGTCTTCTTGATGAGGCTAGAGGTCATAACCAACTCCGAAGAGGCCATGCAAAGCAACGTTGGGGACATGGGCCTCACCGCCCGCAACTGGAATAATAGCGTCGGCTGCCGTCAGCTTGGCCTCAAGTGAGAAAAACCAGTTGGAGCCCATTGAAAAGCGCTTTTGCACCGCGCCTTGACCGCAAATTCCGCTTATGTAGAAGCCGTTTACGCCGCCTTCATCCTCCCACTCACGTCCCCGGATCGTCGTCTCCGGGTGGGTCATGACGATGCCGCCGCCAAAACGGTAAATAAAGCCATCCACTTTGTAGGCCCTGTTGACCATATTCATATTATAGCCATGGGAGATGTTGAATGCCTCAACCTCCTCGGGCTTATTCTTGAGGAAAACCTTATGGTGAAGAGACTCGAATTCCCAGGCCGAGTCTCCATCCCATTTACCCACTCGTAGATCATAGTATGGCGCCAGGTGGTTCCATGGGCGGGTCTCATACTCACCTGTCAACTCGATATCCTCCTCGCCATACTGCTGGATTTTCATCCACATTGGAAAGGAGTATGCGCTGCCTGTCTGAAGCTCGAAAGTCCACCCCGCAAATGCTGAGGATGCGGAAAAAACGACCAGCCCGATCAGGGCCGCAAATACCTTGATTTTCACTTTAAAACCTCCCTAGTTTTTCAATGATTTGTAATTACAACACAGCCTGAGATAAGCGTCAATCCGCTTGGCTATGGCTAGCACTTGACGCTTTAAAAATGATGGTTAATTTAATTTTGACTATGATAAACCTGCCCAATAACGGGCACTAAGATGAAAGGAGGCACAGTCATGGCAATTATGAAATGGGAACCGAGAGCAAGGATTGAGCCTCTCCGTCACATGCACGAAGAGGTAGATAAACTTTTTGACTCATTCTTTGATGGGGTGACCCCCTTTGGCAGAGCTCTGAGAAGGTCTCCGGTGGCTTGGGCCCTTGAGGCTGGCGACAATTTCGCGCCCGCTATTGACCTTAAGGAACGTGAAGGAGAGTTTGTACTCACCGCAGAGCTTCCGGGCATGACCAAGGACGATGTGGAGCTCTCTATTGAGGAGAACACCCTAACTTTAAAGGGTGAGCGAAAGAGTGAAGAGGAGCAGGAGGGCGAACACTACCACAGGAGAGAGTCATTTAAGGGGCTCTTCGAGAGAACCATCACCCTACCGGGCGAGATTGATGCTGAGAAGGCGCAGGCCCGTATGGAGAACGGAGTCCTCACGCTGACTCTGCCCAAGCTCGCTGAAGTGATTGAAAAAAGGCGCAAAATAGCTATCGAATAAGATTAATTGCAGGAACATAAATAATTGAGCCCAGCCTGCTGAACAGGTTGGGCTCTTTGTTTATGGAGCATCTGCACCCCCTCCAAAGGCTTCACTCGGTTCAATTTCTGGTAAAATTCAGTGATGACGTGTTAACCCAACGGCAAAGGAGAAGCTAAACAATGAAATTATTTTATATGTCTTTCGCCATCGTTGCCGCATCCCTTCTAGCCATTACAGGGTGCAGCGGCAGCTCCAAAGCGCCATCCGGGGAAAAGAGCTTTAAAGAGGTGTTGGAGGCAAGATGTACAACTTGCCACAGCGCCTCCAAATGGGAGGGTAGAGACTTCACCCCCGAAGCGTGGCTTGAGATCCTGAACCAGATGAGAAAGAGGGGTGCCGATATACCCGACGACGATTACCAAATACTGAAGCACTGGGCGAAATAAGAAAAAAAACCTCCGGCGCGAAGGCTGTGAGGAGGACTGAAAAGCCCCAGCGCCGGAGGTTTGGCTATAATGTTTTAGCTGTCTTTACATCTCAGCGGATAGACCAACCATGTACCAGAACTCGTTGTCTTCGTTGACGTCGCTGTCCGGGACATAGGCATAATTGAGTGAGCAGTTGGCACTGATACCCTCCACTATCGCGTAGGAGAGACCGGCGGAGACAGTTACGTCGGAGAAGGCGTCCAGTCCGGCGTAAGAGCCGCTGTCACTGTAATTCATGTAACCGGCGGAGCCGCTCAGTGAGCCTTCCAGATTAGCGGCTACTTCCATCGAGTAGGAGGCGCCCGCTGTCAGGTAGTAGCCCTCGCCCTCGTCAAAATCGTAATAAATTGTCGCGAAGCCTTCGACATCGGCGGGAAGCGCGAAGGTTGCGCCAAGGTATACCTCCTGGGTCTTGGTGTCGGCTTCAGGGAAGTCGTAGTATATGTAGCCACCGGAAACCGAAAGAGTCTCACTTACTGCGTAGGAGAGGTCGAGGGTGTAATCGAACTCATCCCACTCCTCTGTGTTATCGACATCATAGTTAGCCCATACTCCAAGAGAGACATCGATGCCATCTGCGGGAGAGAAGCCTAGCGAGGCGCCGGGCTGGATGCCGGGGCCATCGTCGTAAAAGTCAAAACCCCTCCAGATGTAACGGCTGGTATAGTCGATGGAAGCGCCAAGGCTGACCTCCGCAAGAGAAATAGCCGGGAGTGCAACCAGGCAAAGTGCTGCAACTACAACTTTAAGTCTTTTCATGTTTTCCTCTCTCTGTTTATGTCTAGTTAGTTAATGGCGTATCATCTAACGCCGCAGTCGGAGAGGATTACTTCAAGGGGCGTGCCAAAAAGTTTGACTATTTGATTTAGTCAATACTAGCAAGGGTATTTCGATATTTGGGGAGTCAAGAGGCGAAAAGGGAGAAAACAAAAACGTTACTTCCCATATTACACATTACGATATTGTTAATTTTTTGTAGCTACAACTATTTCGTAAAGGCCAAAGGGGCGCTCAACCGCCTGTAACCCTATTTCTCCCTCCCTTTTTAGATTTGTAGAGAGCCTTGTCCGCACGGGTCACCGCATCTACAGGGGATTGGTCCCCCTCCCTTACCTCTGAAAAACCTATCGAAATGGTTACCCTTAGCGGCCTAGGATTTTTTTTGCTCCTGTTTCTTGATGAGGAGGAGGATATCGGCCTCAGGATTCCCCTTAAAACAAATGGGGTCGATGAGATGGCGGCACGCAACTCCTCAAGCTCATCTTTAGCACTCTCACCCTTTGATCCATGGAATATAAGGGCGAACTCTTCTCCACCGTAGCGAAATGCCCTCCCTCCCCCGCCAACCCTTGAGAGTCTGGAGGAGACCATCTTGAGAACCTGATCGCCTACATCGTGGCCATAGCGGTAATTGACCCTTTTGAAGTGGTCAATATCAGCTATGGCGACTGTAGTTGGCGCTTTGCAACTCAAAAGAGTCTCGTTAAAGGCGCGGCGGGTAGGCAATGAGGTCAGCTCATCCCTAAATGCGAGGAAGTGAAAGCCCTCAACCAGCCCCGCGAGAAGCAGCAGCGCTGCCGCCGAGAAAAAGAGAGGCGCGCCTCCATAAATCATCCCCGAAAAAAGCGATACAATGCCCCAGAACAAGGCGGCATCCACAGCCGTCTTTCGAGCCAGGAATCTAAGCAGCATAAGGACTGCTGTCGCGAGAAAAGCAGCCAGACCAAGCTGCGGCATCCAAATACCATCAAAGATAGGATGTGCAACCGGCGAAAAAGCTATGTAGCTGTGAAAGTCCCCTCCCAAAACCCTGTGAAGAAGCAATACCGCACCGGCCTGCAATACAATGAAGGATGCTTTAAGTAAGAGCGCCAGTGAAAAGAAACCTCTCTCCGAGCCAAAAGCAAGGAGCGCATAATTTAGCGGCAGCAGGATTGAAATAGTAGCGTTTAAGTCTCCACCTAAAAGGCTTTGGGACTCAGCGAGTAGATAAGAGGCTGCGTATACGAGCAGTATTACTAGTGGCAGCTTTCCCCTGTTAAAGCGCCACCCAATAAAGAGACTCAAAAGCAGCACGATAATCGGCAACCAAGAAACGACAGGGTGAGATACTATGGCCCCATCTCCATAGAGGAAGAGCAATATGGCTGCGGCCCAAATCAGGCCTCCTGGAAATAGAAATGGGTAGAATATTTTTCTCGGCAAGGCGCTCAAAAAAGTTGGCTCCTATCTTTTCGATTTAAACTCTCTCATCTTACACCAAGGCGCCATTTTTAGGGTTAAAAAGGTAAAACGCTGACAAACACACCTCTTCCCGTTACAAACATATTGGCAAAATGAGGGGCTGGACTGCTACGCTTCGATCTAATAATTTATTCATTCAGCGCATATTTAATAAGGGAGATTTATCCTATGCCCGTAAAAGCAAAAAAATTGGAGTCATTCTTCCCGGAGGGGAAGTGTTTTTTCTGTGGCCCCAAGAATCCTCTCGGCCTGCATCTTACCTTTGAGTCGCTAGGTGGAGACCCCGAGGAGCTACGTTCAATCATGACTCCACCCGAGCACATGACGGGGTTTGGCAACATCTTTCACGGCGGCTTTCAATCCGCGCTTTTGGATGAAATTATGGGTTGGTGCACCCTACACTCCACAGGGAAAGTCGGCCTGACTCATTCCCTCTCCATTGAACTTAAAAAGCCTGTCTACGTGGGAAAACCCATCGAGCTTCGCTGCCGGATAAAAGAGCACAGGAAGAGAAAGGTTGAGCTTGAGGGTGAACTTTTAGATGAAGCCGGTGAAGTCTGCGCTACAGCAAGAGGCATATACCTAACTATGGATGTAGATAAGTTTGAGAAATTGACCGGTGTAAGGCCAAAAACAGGAGGCTAAAGAGCGCGGCTACTTTTGATAAAAAACACCCCCAATCACAGCCGCGAATGGGGGCTAATTTGAGGTAAACGAAAGCAGGTGCGCTCACCTCGTACTTTTTTCGACCCTGCTATGCCGCGGCTGGCCCGGCATAGCGACGGGATTCACCCGCCGCCACGCCTTCGCCACACTTCTAGGTGGGCCAATCCCCTCCGGTTGCAGCATTTGCCGCGGCAAAATCCTTGAAGATATTTATCCCGGCGGATTGAGGAGGAGATAGCTCGCGCCAACGAATATCACTAGTGATACAGTAACGAAGAGAGATTCGGATAGGCTCAACCTCAAAATATTCCTCCTAAAACCGGTATTAACTAGGCACGCCTTCTCGTATTTTTCATGGTAAACGAATAGGAGGGTGCCAAACCATACCCGGGGTTGGGTATATTTCGGGTATATTTTGTTGATTTTTGGGTTGGGGGAGAGCTTAGCCTCTAAATTATGCCCTTGTTTTTGGCTTTTGAGAGCGCTTCTCGCCTGCCCTTTGCCTGAAGCTTCTCATAGATATGTTTTATGTGGGTATGAACAGTATGGTGGCTAACATTCATGCGTTCAGCCAACTCTTTATAGGTAAGGCCGCGCTCAAGCCCTACGAGGACCTCCTTCTCCCTGACCGTAAGAAGAAAATCATTGTGAACCTTTACCTCCTGGAACTCACCTATCACAGCCCGCGCAATTTTAGGACTCATCGGCGCGCCGCCTGAGCGCAGGTCCAGAATTGCCTCCACAAGCTCGCGTGGCTTGGCACCCTTAAGGATGTAGCTGGATGCTCCCGCTTTTATGGCGGAAAAGACGTTGTCGCGGTCATCGAAGATGGTGTGAACCATTATATCCACATCAGAAGCGTTTTCCTTGACCCACTTAATCAGGTCCGTGCCCGACATCCCGGGCAGACCAAGGTCCACCAGGAGGATATCAGGCGGCTCCTCAGCCATGGCCTCCATCGCCTCCTCGGCTGTTCCATAGCTGCCGGTTATCTCAAAATCATCTTCACCGGAGAGCAGCATAACAAGGCTTTCCCTCAACGCAGTATTGTCTTCGACGATTAGCACCCTCATATCAAACTCTCCCCCGATACTCGACAGCTCCGTTAAGCGGCACTAGTAGGGTAACGGTCATACCCCCCTCATACGAGAAGGTAATTGTGCCGCCGAGCTCCTTGGCGCGAGACTGCATAGTCATCAGCCCCCTGCCGCTCCCTGATTTTCTTGGAACGGCGTTCCCATTGTCTGAGATAACCAGTTCAAACTCCTCTACAGTTACCGATAGGCAGAGACGCGCTTTATCAGCGCCGGAGTGCTTTATAATATTCGTCACTGCCTCTCTCACTATCTTAAATATATTCATATAGGCGAGGGTGGAAGGAGCAGCGCTACCATCCTCAATGCTGCTCACCATCTCAAAGGTGATTCGATGGGGCTCAAGGGTCTTGCCGCAATATTGCCTGAGCTCTGAGGTAACCTCCTCCCAATCGAGGTTTTTGTTGTCCAGCACATTCATATAGTTGCGTATCTCAGAGATGCAGCTGTCTGAAACCTCTGAGATACTCTCAAGGGCCTTATCAGAGAACTCTCCCCCGCCGCCCTGCTTAACCATCTCCGAGAGGAGCTTGATATTAGCGAGATTCCCTCCTATACCGTCATGAAGGTCGCGCACAAGTTGCTTTTTCAGGTTCTCCCCCTTCTTTCGTTCAGTTACATCGCGGAAGATGCCCGCCACCTGCCAGGCGCCGCCGACTTGAATCCTTGAGAGGGAAAGCTCAACCGGAAGCTCATGCCCCACCTTGTTGCGGCACTTTATCTCTATGGCTGCGTTCGAGTAGGGGCCATCGCCGGTTGAAATGAATTTGGCAAAGCCCTCTTTTGCTTCTTGGGCGAATCGCTCCGGGGCCAGGAGATCGGCTACATCACGCCCCAGGGCCTCCTTTTCCTTATAGCCGAAGAGCTTCTCCGCCGCCGGGTTCCAGTAGGAGACTCTCCTGCTGGCGTCGATCATCACTATGGCATCATTCGCGCTCTTAGTGATGGCCCGGTAAATCTCCTCGCGCTCCCTGAGCCTGTCTTTGAAGTGGATTAAAGAGGCCTTCATCCTTGCAAATGAGTTGGCGGTCTCCTGAATCTCTGAAAAGCTGGAATCTATATCAAAGCGAGTTTTAAGGTCATTCTCCTCGATTGCCCGCGCCTCTTTCTGAAGGCTTTCGATTGGTCTTGTTATCCTGCCCGCGAATTTAAGGGCAAGCCATGATGCCAGTATGGTTACCAGAACCGTCGCATAAAAAAGGATGTTCTGATTCTCTTTTAGCGAGCCAAGATAGTCGTTTTCTGGCACGTAGACCCCAATAATCCATGAGAGCTCAGCTCCGGGGAATGGGGTGAACATCGCCATATAGTTCTCCCCCCCGAACTCATAATTTATATACTTCGGCTCGGAAAATTTAATCTCGCCATCTGGTTGTCGATCCCAATCAACCGCGTTGTAGGCTGCCTCTATTACGGGGTCACCCAGATCTTTGAGCTTAGCCAACCTCAGCCCGCCCTTGTCATCGCTGGGAACAGTCAGCTTATTCATATCGTGAAAGGCGATTACATCCAGATCTCTGTTGAATATAAAGGCCTTGCCCTCTTTTCCAACCCGTAGCCTACCTATAAAAGATGAGAGCTCATCAATCTCAATATCAACGCCTACTATCCCCTTCATCTCCTCGAAGTCCTTGAAGGCCGGACCCGCGATGGTAACCCCTGGTTTTTTGGAGGTGAAAAAGATGTATGGAGAAGTCCAGACGATACGCCTCTGCTCCATAACCTTTTTGTACCAGGGGCGTGTCCTTGGATCGTAAGTGTCCTCGGGGGTGTGGTCGCGGCCGAGAAAGGTGTAATCATCCTCACGCCACCTGAGCTCAACATCCCAGCCCTCGGGGGTGTTCCTGATTATTTTGGTGCGAAACCCGCCGGGCACCTTTGAATCATTTCGACTTACATAGAAGAAATCACCCTTCGGGTTACCGAAATATATCCCTGCCAAGTGAGGGTGTATCGTCAGCTGATCAAAGAAGTACCTCTCTAGAGAGCCCAATCCGTCGTCATAATTACCGAAGATATCGGAGCTCAAAAGCTGCTTTGCGAGGTGTGCGGCGCTGGTTGCCTTGCTAAGATGGTTGTAGGACTGCTCAAGGGTCAGGTCGGAGATGTTCTGCATGATATCGCGGGCATGCTGCTTTAAAACCCGCTCAGAGTTCACATAGGAGTATGGGGCTATTATTAGGTGGGTGCTCCAGACCAGAAGAATCGACCCGAGAATTATTGGAATACGAATTGAAAAGTTCATTTACGTTCCCCGCAAATAGCAATCTATCGAAGCAAGGTCCTTCGCCAGTTTACGGCGGCAAAATTTTAGTTAAAATACTGTCAATCCGCGTTTGAATAAATAAACAAGGGCCACTTTACCCCATTGAATACAAAAGCAAAGCCCAAAAAATCCCAGCCACCCTTAAGCTGGCATAACATATATTACATGATTAACTGTATTATAAAGCCATAGGTTTGGTGTACGTCCTAACCGTCCCGCATAGCAAGGGTAAGCCTGCGGCTGGAAGAGTAGCCGGAGTTAAGGCTTAAAATATGGCGTACCGCCCTATTTAAAGGGCTTAACGAGAATTTTTCAAAAGGGAGCTTGGGATTTGAGAGTTTGGGACATTCCCCCACCCTTTCTAAACAGGGGAAGCTTGCTAGGCGAGCACAGGGAGATCCACGGGATATTCAACATCCTAACCCTAGGGAAAAAGGGCTACTCCCGCCACCCGGAGACCTTAAGGTGGGAAGGCTGCCTGAATGCACTCGCAATGCGTCACGACATGGTTGCCTCCGAGATGGTGCTAAGGGGATATAACCATTTATCACCCCTACCAAAGGATAGCAGCGACCTAAAGTGGCCGGATACCTATATTGACCCTCCGCAAAAGCAATATGAGCTCCTCAAAGATAAATATCTTTTTAAGGTTGATGGGCCGATCCCCATCCCGTTGGATAGTCGTGACCTCTGGGGGACTCATAAATTTTCAGTGCTCGCAAGGGATGAGCGCTTTTACCGGGAGACGGGCCCCAGGGTTGCCGGGATGAGCGAGGGATTAGATGGAGGGCTAGCCTCAGACCTGGTTAAATTACTTCGTCTCCCTCCCTCTCATGGCGGCATCGAAAATGCCCTTGACCACATGTGGGGCTTTCTCAAGGGCAGCGTCAACACAGAGGAAAAAAGCTCTGTAGCAGAGGCCAGAGATAAAGGGCCGGCGGCTTTTTTGGGAGAAATTCGTCGACTCTCAGAGCACCACGGTACGAATTACCTGCTGCAATCGACCGCCCTCTATGAATTGAATTTTTTTTTGGACGATAACCATGAGGCAAAAAATAAGAGGAGATAAATCGGTCCATTAATAAAATTACATCCCTGCCCAATACTCTTTTGCCATCGGGTGAAGGTCCATTCACGATAAGCCGCATAAGCATTAGCCATCTTTACAACATAAATTAAAAATTGCATGGGGGAGCAATCATCCTCCTCTGCCAATTCACTTCTTCAAGCTACTTGGGGTTGCATTGCAAATAGCCACTATTGGCTCAACGCGACTCTTTCTTTGCCAACACCCCGCACAAATGTTTTGGGCATAGATGTTGCTCTTTATATCCGGCGAAGGGCATTTGGGCCTTGTAAATCGCTAAAAGCTGACAATTGTGTAGACAATTACTTTCGAATTTGTAGGAAGAATTTACCTACCAAAAAAGTGCCATAGAGAGGAAGCGCCGCTATGAAGAGCCGTGATGAGATAGTTGAGAAGGTCGAGAACAGCGTATGGTCTGCCGGTTATCACCTCACCCACGCCCACGAGGATCTACTGCTTTTCACCCATAACCACTTCCTCTTTCAGGTATCCGACCCCGATGCCCCGGTCCGCGTTTACTTTAACCGCGAATTCGATGAGGCAAAGCGCTCGCCGCTCCTTTCAAAGTTGTCGGAGGCGGTGAAAAGCGAGGGGATTGAGCTTTTACGCGCAGGCACTTATGAGCTCTCAACCGGTGAGGGCGAAGAGCTCCAGCTGCGTTTTTACGAACCTATGGTCTCTTAGGGACCTCAATACGTGGCTAAATGCCGCGGCAACTTGAAATTAGAGAGGAGAAGTCAATGGCTATCAAGGAAACATGGGAGAAGGCGCTTGAATATGCGACCTCCCCGCAGCACGGGACACTCTCAAGAAAGCAGAGAAGCGGCGTTAAGCTACAGATCAACGAGGGGCCCATTTTCGAGAGCGCAGTAATATTTTTGGGCAGCGATTTTGTACGTGTTACGGAGAGTCGCGAAGGCGAATCAGTTAACACCTACTACGATTGGATGGGCATCTCCTCCATTAGAACTTTCAGCAAACCCACTTCCTGATCTGTTTTTGGAGAATTTTAATCCGCGAGGGGTAAAGCCAGGGGCTTTGCCCCTCCCTTTATTTTACTAGCCAACTCTTATCGAGCCTTTACCACCAAGGTAAAGCGCTCATCGAAATATGGTTCAAGGAGAGGTTTTACCTCCTCCCACTTAAGCCCTCCACCACCGCAGCCAGGTCGCGGCACGATGATTTTTTTCCACCCATTTTGGTCAGCCAAAGCTTTAAGTTCGCCCGCCGAACGCTCAATAAGGCGAGGATCGGGGACCTCCATCCAGCCGTGCTCTACCGGAAAGCTGACGAGGCCATGGGAGAGTGGGTGAACGTGGTTTCCGTATTTACTTATCATCCCTCCCAGCTCTTCCGCCAACTCTGGGAAGCGCCTTAAAGCCTCCCGCGCCGAGCCGTGAAGCATCGGCGTCGCCCCCCGTTTGTTAACCGTCCCATGGGTGGTGAATGCGATAATAGCGCTTCCGATCTCAGCAAAAAGGTCACCCTCAGCCTCAATCATATTCAACACTTCCAGAGAGGCAGAGCGGGCGACTCCTGGCGGCCGAGGTTCAGCGCCATTGGTTTGATATCTCCCAAAAACGCCTCTGTCTTGACTTTTGCCTCGTCGAGGCGAAACTCTCTGCCGTCTAACACAACGCCGCCCTTGGTGAAGGTGACTTTGAGTGGCAGCACCACCATCTGGCTTTCCTGACAGAGGCTCTCTTTAAGGGCTGGAGTGAAGGTATATTTCTTATCACCTTCAAACACCGAAACCTGCTCAGTAAGAGTTGAGAGTTCCCGTATACCACCCTCTTCATCAAAAACCAGCGAATTACTGTCTCCGCTGATGCCGTCAGGGTCAGGGTCAAATGCTGTGAATCCCCCTATCGGGGTAGCTATCCCGGTAGGTTTCGCCGGTTCTAAGGATCGGAGCGCCCCGTTTTCGTAGAAGGATACCCCTACCCTCGCCCCAAAAGGCCCCAGGGGAGTGTCAATCTCTATGACCTCTCCGGGCCAGAGGGTAACTGAGCGAAGCGCGCCCGAAGGGTGGAAATATAGTGAGATCACTTTAGCTCTGATGGCGCCTATAGGAGTATCTATCACAACTGATTTCGCCAGCTTCGCCTCCTCCTCCTCTGCCCAGAAGCCTGAGAGCTTGCCGTTCAAGGGGAAGATGCCTCTGACACCTCCGTTTTTGTGGAAGCTCACCATCTCGGCCTCAAATTCACCAATCGGCGTAGACACTTTAGCTACCCCTTGCAGGGCCACGGCCTTGACACTGCCGTCCGGGTAAATCGAGATCGGCTGGAGGATGCGCCTGGATTCCTCCTCTACATCATAGACCGGCGTAAGTTCGCCAACGCTGGTTAAAACTTTTGAGCGCCCCATAACTATGCAGGATTCCACAGAGCCATCTTTGCGGCTCATCACCTCCTCGACATCTTTAAGGGTGCCGCACATCAATTTTAAATCGGCCATATGAAACAACCTCGCTTCTCAAGAGGCGGACCCCAAAGATCAAAAAATCAGACAACTTTGAAAGGTAGGGTCGACATTTATGTACAATATCTCTTGCTCATTAGGCTCATTTTGCCCAATTAACGGCATTGGCAAAATATTTGCACCTGTTGAGGATTAATAACTGCAACACTCATGCCGCTAAATGGAAATATGCTTTCATAGCGATGGCAAAGGGATAGCAAAGGAGCGCCTAGATGGCGAAAGATAAAGAGTCGAACAGATTTGATGGTGGTACGGCAAAGGAGAGCGCCGCGCTCTCTTACCTCTCGCTTAGGATATCCATGGAGAGATTTGGCCGCCCGCCGGAGGACCTAATTGAGGAAGAGCTTGCGCAGGTAAGCAAAGCCGCGAAGGATGAACTCATGCTGCACAACCTTATCCTAGCCTCCAAGGAGGCTGAGCAGGTGACCGTATATGAGGCCACTGTAGAAGAGGCTTTCGAGGCTTCAGTCTCATCCTTTGGCGACTTGGAGGCATTCAGGGATGAGCTCCGCTCCCGAGGTCTTGATGAGGAGTTATATAAATATGCCCTCTCAAGAGAGCTTAAGGTACACGCCATACTAGACTGGGTAGGCAACCGCGCAAAGGAGGTAACTGAGGAGGAGCTAACAACGCTCTACGAAGAGAACCGTGAGAAGCTCAAAACTCCTGAGACCAGGCTTGCGCGCCACATCCTCATAACGGTTAACCCTGAGTACGCCGAAAACACAGAGGAGCGGGCCGAGGGAAGAATAAAAAAACTCCGGCGTGAAATCATGAAGAAGCCAGAACGCTTTGGAGAGCTGGCTAAGATACACTCCGAATGCCCATCGAGCATTAAGGAGGGGCTCATCGGCCCGGTCCCTGAGGGGCGTCTTTTCCCAATCCTCAACAAGCTGCTCTTCTCCATGGAGAGTGGTGAAACAAGCCCCATAGCACGTACCGAGATGGGGTACCACCTCATCCGCTGCGAAGAGATAAACCCAGCCAATAACCCAACCCTCGCTGAGGCTGCGCCAAAGCTAAAGGAGAGCATCTACAAACAGCGCGCGGGCCGTGAGAAGAAGGAATTCATAGCAAAACTACTGGCGGCAAAGGTTAAGGAGCAGGGGAAGGAGAAGGGCGCAGCAGAGGATGAGTCAATTCAATAGGGAATGCTGGATAAAGCAGTCTCCATATAAGGAGCTGCTAAAGGCAGCGCATTACAAAAAGATTTTGGAACGATCAGGCCAATTTACGATATGCCGCCATAGTATTTTTCTGCGCAATCAGGGCAGATTCCGTGTGAAAATTTGAATTTGGTTTTCTTGCTTACAAATGACTCGACCCTCTCCCAATACCCCCTATCGTCCCTTGTATTCTTGCAGTGCATACAGATAGGCACCAGATCACTGAGGGTCATGATTTCATCATCCTTCTCTTTTAGAAGGCTTTCCCTTGCCAAAACCTGTTCATTGATATCAATACAGCTCCCGATGTAGCCACCAAAAGAACCATCCCCATTGTAAAATGGTACGCCCCTGTCAAATATCCAACGATATTCACCGTCATGGCGGAGAAGCCTATATTCCATCTCAAAAATTTCACGTTTATCAAATGAGGTCAGGTAAATTTCAAGACATCTGTCAAAGTCATCCTTGTGCACCCCCTCAGCCCACCCGTTACCAACCTCCTCTTCCAAGGTTCTGCCGGTAAACGACAACCAAACATCGTTGAAATAATCACACTCTGTAGTCGTATTGGCTCTCCAAATCATAATAGGGGCCTGCTCAACGAGAATCCGGTATTCCTCTTTGGATAGATTTTTTTCTGAAATGCCCATGAAATAACCTCAATTAAAGTTTAGAAATTAAATATGTAAAGCATGAATTCATATTGGCGCTACGCTGTCCTACCTCAGAACTCCTTAAAATATCGAATAATTTTTACCTTAGAGGTCATAATTTAGATGGTACAGCTGAGCTGCCCCCTTACATAGGTCCACCTTCAATGTTAGTGTAAAAGTGCCTCTGTGGCACGTGGTGATATAGCTTCGGGTGGCAGCTTGACCCAGGTT
>PKTT01000052.1 GCA_002869015.1 Deltaproteobacteria bacterium | reverse complement strand
GGCTACTATAACGGCATCTTGCATCATATATCTCCTTTTGAAGCCTACCGCCTAGTTCCGGAGGGGCTTGCCTGTCTTTAGTATGTGCTGGATACGCTCAAGGGTCTTACGCTCGGCGCAAAGCTCAATGAAAGCGCGCCTTTCGAGGTCAAGCAGGTACTGCTCAGTAACCTCTGTGCCCGCCTCTATGTCGCCTCCGCAGAGGATCGTCGCAACCTTTGTCGCCACGAGCTCATCGTGCTCGCTTATGAACTTGCCCGACTTCATATTGTGGAGGACGGAGCGGAAGTTCCCCAGGCCGTCGCGGCCAAGCGCTTTGATGGTCGCGGTCTCCTTGACCAGCGGAGTCCAGCCGGACTCAAGCAGGTCTATCGCGCTTCTCTTCGCGTCGTCTATGAGGTGCTCGGCGTTCATAGAGATGCGGTCGCCGGGGCGCAAAAAGCCAAGGTCCTGAGCTTCATGCGCCGAGAAGGAGACCTTTGCCATAGCGATGCTCTCAAAGGCGTTTCTGATGAAGGGGAAGGGGTCCGCGCCGCTGCCGGGATAACCGACCATCGAGCGTAGGGCGAATTCCTTAGTGCCGCCGCCGCCGGGTACGAGCCCTACGCCGACCTCTACGAGGCCCATGTAGGATTCAAGGCTCGCCTGTACGCGGTGGGAGTGGAGGCAGACCTCAGCGCCGCCGCCGAGGACTCTCCCGAAGGGCGCGGCAACTACCGGAACCGGAGAGTATTTAAGGGCCATGGTCCCCTTCTGGAAGGCGGCTACCATTGCGTTTATAGCGTCAAGCTCGCCCTCAAGCGCCTCGAAGAGGATGAGCATGAGGTTCGCGCCTACGGAGAAATTCTCACCCTGGTTGCCGACGACGAGGGCATCGTAATTTGCGCCGTTGTCGGAGGTGGCCTTCTGGATTGCGGTCATTATGCCGCCGCCGATGGCGTTCATCTTGGAGTGGAACTCAAGGCACGCCACCCTGTCTCCAAGGTCGATTATTGAGGCCTCCGCGTTGGAGTAGAGGACTCGCTTCGCCGCTTTAAGGTCGGAGAGGACAGTCACATTCTTTCTGGCGGGGAGGGGCTCATGCTTCTTCTCCACCATATTCCAAACCTTTATCTCTACCCCGTTCTTCAGGTAGAAAGTGGGGTTGTCGGAGTCGGCGAGGGCTTTTACTCCCTCCGGCACGTCGCGCCCCTCGGCGAGCATCTTCTCAACCGATTTCTTCACCCCGATGCCGTCCCATATCTCAAAGGGGCCGACCTCCCAACCAAAACCCCAGCGCAGCGCCCGGTCGATGGAGACCACGTCGGCGGATACGGAGGGGATGCGCCTCGCTGCGTAGAGTAGTGTCTCCGCGATTACGTCCCAGCTGAACTTGCCCGCCGCTGATTTGTCGCGTATCAGGGCCGCCACACGCTTTGTGGGCTCCTCAATCTGCTTTAGCTCTTCAAGGACAGGGAATTTAACCTTCTCCTTGGGGCGGTATTCACCGGTTGCGGTGTCGAGGACAAGAGTCACCTTTTTGCCCGACTCATCCTTGGCGCGCTTGTAAAAGCCGCCGCCCGTCTTCATGCCGAGCTGACCAGCTTCGAGGAGCTTGTCCAGGTATGCGGGGAGCTTGAAGACTTCGCGATGTTCATCGTCCGGGGCGCCGTCATACTGGTTTTTGGCGACGTGGGCGAGTACATCGAGGCCGACGAGGTCGGCGGTGCGGTAGGTCGCGCTCTTGGGGCGGGCAAAGGGTTTTCCGGTGAGAGCGTCGACCGCTTCAATGTTAAGCCCGTGCTGCTCCATCGCTACGCCTGTGTAAAGCATCGAGAAGACGCCTATGCGATTTGCTATGAAGTTTATGGTGTCCTTGGCGTAGACAATGCCCTTGCCGAGGGAGAACTCGGCAAATTCAGCAAACTCCTCCATCGCCGCCGGGTCAGTCGTCTCAGCGGGAATAATTTCAAGCAAGTGCATATAGCGGGGAGGGTTGAAAAAGTGGGTGCCGAAGAAGCGACCTTTAAGCTCTTCGGGGATCGCCGCCGCCATCTCGTTAACCGAGAGGCCTGAGGTGTTGGTGGTGAGGAGGGCTCCCGGTTTAAGATGGGTAGCCACCCTCTCGAAGAGGGATATCTTGATATCCATCCTCTCCACAACCGCCTCCACGACCCAGTCGACCTCCGCGAGCTTGTCGAGGTCGTCCTCAAAGTTGCCGGGGGTGACGAGCTTTGCGTTCTTCTTATGGCTGAACGCGGCAGGCTGCGCCTTTAAAGCCTTGGCTATGCCTCCTGCGGCGAAACGGTTTCTGACCGCAGGGCTGTCGAGGTCGAGACCCTTCTTCTTCTCGTCCTCGTTCGGCTCTCCCGGAACGATATCCAGGAGAAGCGTCGGGATATTGGCGTTGGCCAGATGCGCGGCGATCGCCGCGCCCATGACGCCCGCGCCCAGAACTGCTGCCTTTCTTATCTTGCCCATTTTCACTCCTGCTTAGTGCTTGATTTAGCGTTAAGTGAATAATCAAATTTGGTAGCTATCTTGCCGCCATGCCTCCGAGAAGCACCTCAAAAACGGCTTCCGCTTCGCTGCCTATCGGGGCTGCGTCCTTTCTTCTTATCCAAGAGGATATCGTCTCATCGACAGCGCCAAAGATGACGCGCCGTATGACCTTGGTCGGGAGGTCTTTGCGGACCATGCCGGACTCCTTGCCCTCCTCGACCAATGAGTCAATCTTCCTCATGTATAGCGAGAGCGGCTTGGCTATGCCCCGCCTTACGGACTCCGCGGGCTGCCTCAACTCAAGCTGTAGGAACTTTGCCCTGTCTGGGTCCTTCGAAAGCTCGGTGAGGTGGTAGGTGACGATGCACTTTAGCTTCTCAAGTGGGTTTTTAGCCTCCGCGAGCTTCACCTCAAGCTTTTCAAGGAAGTTGTCCATGATGAAGGTGAACGCGCTTATCAGAAGCTCCTCCTTGCCCTTGAAGTAGAGGTACATCGTCCCGTCGGCGATACCCGCCTCTCTGGCAATGGTGGCTACCGTCGAGTTGTGGTACCCGTTGATTGAGAAGGCTTTTATCGCCGCCTCCAGTATCTTTTCCTGCCGCTCTTTCTTCTGCGCCGCTTTGGCTGACATCTGCCACCTTCCATAGGAATATAGGATGGGAAACAAGCCGAATGAATACTCATTCATTTTTTATGTTAGACCGACCCGCTGCTCCCGTCAAGGGGTAATATTATTTTACTGCAAAGAGTTGTTACGGCAATTTGAGGCGTAAAAAAAGCGTTGCCACGGCAACGCTTTTATCGGTGTGTGAAGATGCTGTTAACTGCTTGTTTTTGCTTCAAGCGCGGCGCCCAACGCGCCGGTGAATTGAGCGTGTTCAGGGATGAAGACCTCTTGGCCTGTTGCTTTAGAGAGGATCTGGGCGACTATGGGGAAGGCCGCCGCCACTCCCCCGGTTAGGACAACCTTGCCGCCGAGGGTTCCCATCTCGGTGACCCTTGCGACTACGGCGTTGAAAACTCCTTTGGCGATGTTCTCCGGGTTCTCGCCTTCACGAATCAGCTTTATCACCTCTGTAGCTGAAAAGACCGTGCAGAAGGAGGAGAGGGTGATCTCCTTTGTTGCGTTCTCCGCCAGCTCTTCCAGCCGCTTCATATCAATGTCAAGGCGGCGGGAAATCTCTTCTATGAAGGAGCCTGTACCCGCCGCGCACTTTCTGTTCATCAGAAAGTGCTCTACCGCGCCGCTCGCGTTGAGCTGAATTATCTTGTTATCCTGCCCGCCAATATCGACTACGTGGCAAGGGTGGGGAAATGAGTGGAAGGCCCCTTTAGCGTGGCAGGCGATCTCGGTTCTGCGACCATCGGCGAACTCGGCGTTCATCCTTCCATAGCCGGTGGAGAAGGTGCGGGTTATATCCTCCGGCGCAAGCTTGGCCCTAGCTAAGGCTTCATCGCGGGCTGAGAGCGCAGCGGCCTCGAAGCTGATGCCGGTCCTGACCAGGGCGCGGGTGTAGTCGCTCTTTTCTTCCTCACCCAGTATCACCGCCTTGGTCCAGGTGGAGCCGATATCCACGCCGCAGTAAAATGACATTAACCTCGCCCTCCCTCAATCTGCTCTAGAAAAGCCTCGATGCTCGTCTTCGCCTGCTCCTCGGAGAAGCAGCGCAGGTCGTTTAAGTCGCCGTAGACGATGGTGAAGGGCAGCCCCGTTCTCTCCCTTAGCCTCTGCGGCAAGCCATAGCGGGTGTTGGAGTTATTGGGGCAAGTTTTGGCGTCGTGGTATATGACGCCGTCCACGGAGAACTTCTCGCAGAGCTCCGCCATGATAACCTCTTTGGCCTTGTCTGAGCGGGCTATGAATAGCTCAAGGAATGCGCGCGCCATCGAGTTGAAAGGGTCTGACGGGTCGAAGGCCTCGAAGACCCAGGAGTTGCAGTAGGTGGAGACCACGAGTGATGCATCTACATCGTTAAAGAAGGTCGAGAGCTCGCGCAATTTTCCCCATACCGGCATGCCGTCCCAGTAGATGCGGAAGCGCTCATTCTTTACCGCGCTGACGTTTGCCTCGGTTAGGGTAGAGAGCTCTTTTAGGAGCATTCTGTAATAATCCGAAGCCTCGGGCAAACCGCGAAGGATGACCGCCGGAGCCATGTGCACTGAGGTGTCGAAGAAGGTCATAGGGCTTGGGCGGTGCGCCATAGTCCCAAGGACCTCACCCCATAGGCGTGAAGTTTCCGCCGAGTCGGTCATGACCTCGCGGAGGCGGTCGATGTCGAACTTTATGCCGCTCACCCTCTCGAAGACGGGAATCAGCTCCTCATATTGCGGCACCAGCGTTTTGACCAGCTCATCGGTGACGTCGCCGACCTGTACGGGAGAGTTGATCCCTACGAGGGGTATGTCGAAATGGCGGGCGTAGAAGGCGAACCAATCTTCAACGTCGCGGCACTGGTTTGTATTGTAGACGAGGATGTCGGGGGTGGGTACGCTCTGAAGTCCATAGCCGTGGGTGAGGGGTGTCTCTCCCGCCAGGAAAGCGCCCACATCAGCCGTCAGGTAGCTACAGATATCAGGGCTATAGCCTGCGGCGTTCGCCCTTGGGATATAGTCGTTGGCTTTTCTCGAAGCGCCGAGCACCGCCCCGTGATTTTCGGGAAAGTAGACCTCAAAGCCAAATGTTCTCAAGAGTTCGACGGGGCCTACGCTGGTGCACCATGCAACCTTTCGCGCCGGGTCCTTCGCGGCTGCGTCGAGCCCTGTGAAGTGACCTGCGACGAGTTCCTTCATCTTTTTTAGAGATTCAAGTTTTGGCACTGCCATGCTCCCTTGTCTTCAGGTTGTCGAGGGCAGGGAAGTCAATCTTTCAACTTTGCCCTCGTAAGAGGATATATTAATAGGGTTTGAAAGTTCCATCTCCAATAGTTGAGGTGGGAATCTTTTCTTCTTTGGCCGTGAAAAAAGCCGCGAATATTTTTATGTGAAGGCAAGAGGGTTGGTCCGGCGGTTGGCTAGGGAGATAATTTCCGGTGAAAATTAACCGGTTAGGATTGAGAAATTAAACACCCCAAGATGATTACTTTGAACTGGCCATAAAAGAGGCAATCGCCCCGGATTCAAAAATACAGCTTCTGCCGGGAACTTTTCTTTAAGAGCACACGGCATAGCGCCCTCAACCGTTGACTTCAAGCCACTAAAGGTGTGCAATAAACAGGCCATATCCGGTCCCTCTCTATCTGCCAGATGGGTGACCGATGACGAGATATGAGGGGAATTCTTTTCAAATGCAGCTTGGATACATCGAGATAAATGGGAAACGCCTTGAGTGCGCTCGCTTCATGCCGAAGCGGGGCGCAAGCTCAAAGGTCACCATCCTCCTCCTACATGAGGGGCTCGGTTGCGTGTCGATGTGGAGAGATTTCCCTGAGCGCCTCGCCGAGGCCACCGGCCTGGAGGTGTTTGCCTACAGCCGCGCCGGATACGGCGCTTCCGACCCCTGCGAAGTGCCGCGCCCCCTTGATTACATGGAGGAGGCGGGGCTAAACGAGGTGCCGGAAGTTATTAAAAGGGCGGGTATAGGCGAGCACATCCTTTTAGGCCACTCCGATGGCGGCACTATCTCGCTCGTCTATGCCGGGGGCACAGAGGCCGGAGGGCTCCTAGGTGTCGTAACTTTCGCCGCTCACCTCTTCGCGGAGGAGGAGGGGCTCTCATCAATCCGTCAAGCCAGGGGTAACTACCTCTTTGGGGACCTCAAAGAGGGCCTCAGAAAGTACCATGGGGAAAATGTCGACTGCGCCTTCTGGGGCTGGAACCTTGCGTGGCTCCACCCGGATTTTAAGGAGTGGAATGTCGAGCGCTTTCTCCAAGGTGTGACAGTGCCCCTTTTAGCGGTGCAGGGCTATAATGACGAGTACGGCACCCTTGCGCAGATAGAGGCGATAATCAATGGCGCGCCTGTGGAAGTCGAGACTCTGCTCCTCCCGGAGTGCGGACACTCCCCGCACAAGGAGAAGCAGGAGGAAACCCTAGCTGCGATTCAGAAGTTTATCCTAGGTTTGTGAACTGGCAGCCCTCTTGGCGCTGCTTTTTTCATTTCATCCTTTTGCTTGTCTATGCAAATGATGTTGTTGCATTCTTTGGTAGAATGCTGGTGGTTGGCTGAGGATGCGGTAAGTTTATATGCCAAATGGTTTTTTCGGAGCGGGCATGGTGAAAAAAACGAAGGCCCCGGTGTCCTGGTGGGGCGAGTATGAGATTCCTGTTGACGGTTTCGCCAAGTGGGAGGTGGGCCCACTTACTCTTGTAACTGAGCGGAAGGCTTCGGAGTGGCGGCTTATCCACTGGCAAAGTGACAATATCGCCGAGAACCGTGTCTCTACGGTGGTGTCGAAAACTCCCCCTGAAATACCTGAAGAGGCGGTGGATCAGCGCTACGCGGTGGATGGCACCAGCCCATCGATAACGCTCACGCCAATGCTCCCCAACAGGGATGTGGTTTCCCTGCCGGAGACGCCCTATAGCGTGCTGGCCTCTGAGAAGGTGCGCATATACGTGCGAACCCCCATCTGGGTTGGAGTTGTCTCAACAAAGCGTAAGCAGCAGCTCTTTGAGTTGCCGGTCTACAGGATGTCCGACACCTGGTTCGGCCCGGACCAGATGGTTGGGGAGCTATGCTACGCGTCGACCACTGTTTGCCGCACCTCCCTTGAGGATTTCCCTCCCTGGCCCCATGGGGTCATAACCCCGGTGTACATTAAAAACAGCACCGATGAGACCCTTACCGTTGAGCGTATTCACATACCTGCTCCGAACCTATCTTTGTTTATCGATGAGAAGGGCGGCCTTTGGACCCAACATGTGACCATCGTGCTAAATAAGGACAGCAAAAACGTAGAGGTGAATATTGGCAAAAAGCCGCCCCTGGAGGCGGGTAAGACTACGCTTTTGGCGGAAGCGAGGAAGAAGGACGCAAAATCAATGCTCTCAAAGTCCTTGTCCGCGCTGATCGGCAAATAGGAGGCGATGGTGGATTCCATAACAAAATTTATCTCCGAATTCGCCAACCCTGAACGGATTACGATCCTGGTAAGGGCTGCGCTGATGCTTGTTGCCGGAATAGCCGTCGCGAAGATATCAGGCAAGATGGTTGATAGAACCTTCCGCAAGTATTTAAGCGTACAGCGTGGTTTCATAGCCGGTCGGGTAGTCTACTATACCATCGCGGTGCTGGTGCTTATATCCGTGCTAAGGCAATTCGGCTTTGAGTTTACAGTGCTCCTGGGGGCGGCGGGAGTGTTTACGGTGGCGCTGGCATTCGCCTCGCAGACCTCAGCATCGAATCTTATAAGCGGCATCTTCCTGATGGTAGAGGAGCCCTTCGCCGTTGGAGACCTCATCAAGGTAGGTGAAACCCTTGGTGAGGTGCTTAGCATTGACCTCCTTTCAGTTAAGCTCCGCACCTTTGATAATTTGTTTGTGCGCATTCCAAACGAGACGATGATCAAGACCGAGGTCACAAACCTGACCCGGTTCCCAATAAGGCGCGCCGATATTCATGTAGGGGTCGCCTACAAGGAGGATATTGGGCGCGTCAGGGATATCCTCCTTGAAGTAGCGAGGAAAAACCCCCGCAGCCTCGAAGAGCCTCGACCGCTCTTTATCTTCAGGGGGTATGGCGACTCCTCCCTGGAGATGCAGTTTTCAGTGTGGACATTGAGGGAGAACTTTATCGAATTTAGAAACACAATCTACCTTGAGATAAAAGAGGCCTTCGACCGCTACGGCGTCGAGATACCATTCCCGCACCGCTCACTCTACACCGGCAGCGTGACCGAGCCCTTCCCCGTTAGGATGGTTGGCGATGAGGCGCCGCCGAAGCCTGAGTATCCCGACCCGCCTCAGGCGTCCGGTCATTACAGGCCGCCCAAATCCAGCGCAATAGTCGAGGAGAGTTAGTCGATGACGCAGAAACGTCAGCTACGCAGTGAAAAAGATACCTTCGATTTGCCATCGGATAAGCTGGGGCTGCCGCCAGGCAGTATAGTTCATGTTGGTGAACACAGGACCGATGCGGTTGAGCTTGAGCTGATAAGGTATGACGCCAAGGAGATTGAGAAGCTTCTGCTCAAAACCGGTGTCGACCTTGCCGAGCTTAATGAGCGTAAAAATGTGGCTTGGCTCGATGTGACAGGGGTTCATGATGTTGAGACGGTGAGGAAAGTCGGCGATTTTTTCGGGCTGCACCACCTAGTGCTTGAAGATGTAGCCAACACCCACCAGCGGCCCAATGAGGAGACCTACAAGGACTACCTCTTTATAGTCCTAAAGATGGTTAGCTATGAAGGCATGGTAGAGGGCCTTGATACCGAGCAGGTCAGCTTTGTGTTGGGGGATAATTACCTTATCTCCTTTCAGGAGCGCCCTGGCGACGTCTTTGAGGCTGTTCGGGGAAGGCTCGATGCGGGCAGGGGGCGCATACGACAAAGCGGCTCCGACTACCTCTGCTACGCGTTGGTCGACATCATAGTTGACCATTATTTCCTGGCACTTGAGAAGCTCTCCGAGGAGATAGAATTAATCGAGGATGAGATACTCATGGAGCCCGGCCCCGAGACGATCGAGAAGCTTCATCGCTTGCGCCGCTACGCGGCCGGGCTGCGCCGCGCTGCATGGCCCCTCCGGGAGACCGTTCAAAAGCTGAGCCGCGAGGATTCGCCGCTCATCTCCGATGACACAAAACCATACCTGATGGACCTCTATGACCACGTCGTTCAAGTGGTCGACACAATTGAGATACAGCGCGAAACTCTCTCCGGCTACGTGGAGCTTTACCTCTCCAGCATAAGCCAGCGGATGAATGAGGTGATGAAGGTGCTGACCATAGTCGCGACCATCTTCATACCCTTAACCTTCGTAGCGGGAATCTACGGAATGAACTTTGAGTATATGCCCGAACTCAAATGGAGGTGGGGGTATGCGGGTGCCTGGGCTGGAATGTGCGCCATAGGCGTCGGGATGTATTTATTTTTCAGGCGCAAGAAGTGGCTATGATAATTTTGTAGTTTCTCTTTATATCGCCTTGCAAGGTGTCGCTACAGCTAACGGCTAATCGCAGTTGTCCGGCTCGAAAAATATCCACCGCACCTGCGGGAAGGCGCTCTTTAGCTCCCGCTCGCAGCGGTTAATCTCGCTTATAAGCATATCCACTGATTCCTGTTTGGACATCAGCGCCTTGACCGCCACCATAACCTCGTCGCCCATCTGGAGCGTTTTAAGGTTGAGGAGCTTATCAACGGCACTGTGCTCATTCAAAAAAACGCGGATAGCCTCCTCAACCTCGCTGCCTGCGCTCTCTCCTATGAGGAGGCTCTTAATCTCGATGCCGACCACTATGGCGACGACGATGAGCAGCGCGCCCACCGCCATGCTCCCAAGCGCATCGTAGAGAGGGTTGCCGGTGACCACTGATAGCCCAACCGCCATTAGCGCGAGGGTGAGGCCGATGAGCGCCGCGAAGTCCTCCCCGATGACCACTAGATAGGTGCTCTCGCGGCTGCTTTTGAACCAGCGCCAAAGCGTCTTGCCCCTCCTGAGCTCGCGGCTCTCTTTGAGCGCGCCAAGGAGCGAGGACCCCTCAAGTGCCACCCCGAAGAGAAGGATAACGATCGCCACCCATGGGCTCTCAATTGAGTGGTCGCCCCCGCGCTGAATGGCGGCCAGCTTGTGCGCGCCCTCATAAAGCGAAAAGAGCCCGCCCATGCTAAAGAGCATAAGCGCGACGATGAAGGACCAAAAGTAGATGGTCTTGCCATAGCCTAAGGGATGGCGGGAGTCCGGCGGGCGCTTCGCGCGGGAGATGCCGATAAAGAGGAGCAGCTGGTTGGCGCAATCGGCGAAGGAGTGAACAGCTTCTGCGAGCATCGCCCCCGAGTTCGTTATTATCGCACCGGCGGTCTTCGCGGCGGCTATGCCGAGGTTTGCCCCCAGCGCATAGAAAATGGCCCTCGTCGAACCGTGCTTATTTTCAGAGCCCATTTGCTCCCCTTGAGTGTGAAGATAAAGGCAGTGGAAATTATAAGCCGACGCCGCACCTACCCAAAGCGGAAAATCCTTTAATATTAAATATATAAAAGTAGTATATGTGAAAGCTTTTCTTGCGGGCCGCTTGCTCACCATTAACAGGGAAGAAGTGCTTTTCTCTTCACATTGAAAGGTTGATTAATGCGCCTTGCCAAAGATTTTCAAGATACTGTTAGGGCACGCGCAAAAGAGGAGAAAGTATTTCGTGAGGCGCTTATAGTAGAGGCGGCTAATGCGCTCTTTCAAGGCGATGTGCTGACGGGCAAGAGCCTTATAAAAGATTATCTTAATGCAACCGATGCCTTTTCAAGTGTAGCTGCGGAGTTGGGTAAGGATGAAAAGAGCATACGCAGGATGCTAGGCCCAAGGGGCAATCCGACCCTGACTAATTACATGAACATTATAAAGACCTGCCTTGGCTTCGAACAAATGAAGCTTACGGTATCGGGCTGTAGATAGATTTACCTAGCCAAGCTCTAGGTCTCTTGCAACCTCGCAATGGCTTCTTTGATTGCGTCGGGGACGGGCATGGGGGGCATTCCCACTTTTTCGACGATTACGTAAATTTCTTTGCCGGTGCAGATAAGTGCGCCGGTTTTTTTGTTGGTGATTTCAAGGTAAAAGGTGATTGAGGTGTTGCCGATGCGCTCTACACGCACGCCGCAGCTCATCTCTTCTCCCAGCTGGGCTGAGGATTTAAAGTCCGCCTCCGCGTGGGCGAGGAGCATGTCGTAACCCTCCGGTTCGCCGGGGCCCAAAGCTACATCCATGTAGTCGGTGATTGCGTCGTCGAAGTAGCGAAAGTAGTTGACGTTGAAGACGTGGCCCTGGGCGTCGGTGTCTGAGTAGCGGACTTTTCTCTCGTAGATGACCGGAAAGTTCATGGCATCCCTCTTTGAAGTTTATTTGTCGAGCCACTTTTCGTCGCCGCCCTCTGCGGCGTCGCCAGCTTTGGGCGATACAAACATGCGCGGGTATTTATCCACCCAAATCTTTATCAGCTCATCGGCGGGCAGCTCGTCGTAAGCGCCCCAGTCCACCAGATACTCCATGTGTTTTTTTCCCTCTGCGTCGAAGGGGTGCATCATTGAGTTGCCCTCGCCGGACCATTCAAGGGTTTTGACACCGAACCTCTCGCAGAGGCTTTTGTTGAAGGTCGGGGTTACTTTATGCCACTTTTTATCTAGAGATAGAACGGTGTAGCCGTGATGGTAAAATACATCTGTGCCGAGGCGTTTTTTGAGCTTCTCGGTGGTCAGGTGGTTCTTTACGTCGGCAAATCCCACCATCGCCGGGATTCCGAAATATCTGGCGGCAGCCGCGAGCAGGGTGGCTTTTGGTACACAGTAGCCTACAAGCTCCTCGGCGACGCGGCTTGCGGTGAGGTGCGCCGGGTCAGTCGAAACATGGTAAGGGTCGTAGTGGATTCCGTCACGCACGGCGTAAAAGAGCGCCACTGCCCTATCCCGAGGGGTTTTTGCCCTGCCGGCAGCCTCTTCGGCGAAGGCGCGCACAACCTCTTTGTCGAAGTCTAAATATGGAGTCGGCGCGAGTGTTTTATCTGGCTCATTAACAGCGGTCATGCCTCTATTTCCATCCTCTTTATGTTGTAGCGCAGCGTTCCCCTGTCCATGTAGAGGAGGCGCGCAGCCTTTGCCTTATTGCCCCCGGCGATGCGGAGCGCCTCCGAAATGAGGTGGCGTCCAACCTCTGTGAGAAACGCTTCATAGTCGATGCCGCCCTCAATCTCTTCGCCCTGTGGGAGGATCATGCCTGAGAGGTTCGCGCCCTCCCGGCCTCTTATCTCCGGGGGGAGGTGTTCGGCGTCTATGTACTCAGTCTCCTCAAGAATGAGGATTCGCTCAATGGTATTTTTAAGTTCGCGGATATTTCCCGGCCAGTGGTACTCGCCAAGCTCCCTTGCCGCCTCCTCTGTCAAACCTTTGACCTGCTTATGAAAACGTACGTTGGAAAGCTCGATAAAGTGACGGGCTAAGGGGAGTATGTCCCCGCGCCGCAGCCTTAAGGGGGGTAGGGTTATGTTTATAAGTTTCAGCCGGTAGTAGATATCCTCGCGGAAAGAGCCCTCCTTTATCGCCTCCTCAAGAGAGCGGTTGGTCGCCGCTATTATCCTTATGTCGAGGGGGATGTCGCGTGCTCCGCCGATCCGCCTCAAGGTCCGCTCTTCAAGGACCCGGAGAAGCTTTGCCTGTAGCGGCAGGCTCATCTCGCCGATCTCATCCAAAAAGACTGTTCCGCCCTCGCCGCGCTCCATGAGCCCAATCTTGCGACCCTTGGCATCGGTAAAGGAGCCCTTCTCGTGGCCGAAGAACTCGCTCTCCATAAGATGATCCGGGATGGCGGCGCAGTTTATGGCGATGAAGGGTTTATCATGCCGGTCAGATTCGGCGTGGATCGCCCGCGCCACCATCTCCTTGCCTGTGCCGCTCTCACCCTGTATGAGGACCGGCACCTCAGGGGTTGTGACAACCTTTCGAACCATGTCGAAGACCTTGAGCATTGAGGGGTCTTCGCTCTTCATATTGTCCAGTGAATAGGGTGATGCGGCGTCCTCATGGAGCGCTTTGACTTCACGCTTAAGGCTCCCCGCCTCTATTGCCAGGCGGATTATTACCTCAATCTCCCGCGACTTGAAGGGCTTGTTGACGTAGTCGTAGGCCCCAAGCAAAGTGGCCTCCTCGGCGGATTCAGGGGTGCCATAGGCGGTCATCATAATGACGAGGATATCCTCCTGCGCCTCCTTGAACTCCCTTAAGAGGTCGATCCCCGAGGTATCCGGAAGTCTAAGGTCGAGGAGTATCAGGTCGAACTCGCCGGGGGCGAAGAGGGCCCTCGCCTCAGCCCCGGAGGCGGCTGTCTCTACCTCGTAACCTTTTCGGATGAGGCCGTGGCTTAGGGACTTTCTAATCAACGCCTCGTCATCGACGATAAGTATTCGTGCGGACAATTATATCTCCTTTGATGGTTCCCTGGCCCCTGAGAGGGGGAGGTTTACCATGAAGGTAGTGCCTACGCCGGGGGTGGAGTCGATCTCAACCTCGCCGCCGTGCTGCTCGCAAATTGAGTGGACTATAGAGAGGCCGAGCCCCGTCCCCTCGTTTTTTGTTGTGAAGAAGGGGGTGAACACCTGGCTCTGCGTCTTTTCATCTATGCCGGAGCCGGTGTCCGATATCTCAACCGTCACCCGACCGTTGCCGGGCCCCTTTAAATATGAGCGGATTGCTATTCGTCCACCCGGCGCAGTGGCCTCAAGGGCGTTGATGGCGAGGTTTAAAAATAGCTGCTTTAGCTTCTCCGGGTCGCCGACGAGGGTGGGGTTCTCCTCCATTGATACCTCGCACTCAATGCCCTTCTTCCTGCACTGCTTGGTGAAGGCCCTTGACCACTCGAAGGCTGTCGATAGCTCCATCGGTTGAATCTTGGCGGGCTGCGGGCGGGCGAAGTCGAGGAGCTCCTTTATCAGGTGCTCAAGCCGCTCGACCTCTTTTAGAATGTCGCGTATCAGCTCGCGTCCACCCTCGGAGATATCCTCCTCCGCCACAAGGTTGTCGAGGGTTATGCCGATCCCGGTTAGGGGGTTTCTTATCTCATGGGCGATGCCCGCCGCCAGATGACCGATGGAGGCTACGCGCTCCATGAACTGCATCCTTGCGTCGATTTTCTTCTTCTCGGTTACGTCCTGAATTATCAGGGTCGCGCCGGGGGTCGAGGAGCGCCCGAGGCTGCATATATTTGTGTAGTAGTAGCGGGTCTCCCCGTTTCTTAAGATGGGCAGCTCCACAGCCTCCAGTTGAGACCTGTCGCTCATCACGCGGTCGAGCAGGGCGAGGGGCTTTTTGAGCGGTATGTAACGCTCTATGGGGTTGCCAACGGGCTCCTCTCGAACGGCGAGGTAATCGCGCGCAGCGCTGTTCATCAGCGTAACTTTGCGAAGTTCATTCACGGCAATGATGCCGTTGGGGCTGCCCGCGAGGATGTTCTCCCTTGTGTCCCGCTCAAGGCGAAGGTCGCCGATGAGGATAGCAACCTCAAGGGCCTTTGAGGCCTGCGCCGTGAAGACCGAGAGGACCCTCTCCTGAGATATGTCAAATGGGTTGCCGGCCAAGGCTTCAAGGGTAAGCACGCCAAGAACGCCCCCGGTGGACTTGAAGGGCACCGCTATGCGGTTAACCTCTGCGCCATCCTCCTTGGCAACTTCCGCCTCCCTGTTTCTCAAGGGGCGTTCACCAAGCGCGGCTAAAGCTATGAAGGATCCCTCGCTACCTGGGAGGATCCGCTCGGGCAATGGAGAATATAGCTCACCCGCCGTCGCCCTGAGATAAATATGGTCGTCCCTCGGCTCGCCAAGGTATAACGCCCCGCCCTCGGCCTGAACGAGGTGAAGAGCCTCCTTTAAGACGACGTCGCAGAGGGTCTTTATATCTCGGCTCCACGTCAGCTCGTGGCTGAAGGACTGTATCGCCTCCGACTCAAAGCGCGCTTCAGCCAGCTCCTCCCTGAGGCGCCGGTTGTCAAGCTCAACGCCAATACGGGAGGCAACTGCTTCCAGCGCTGAAAGGGTATCGGCCCCGAAGGAGTTTGCCGCGACCTCAATGGTTCCTCGTTCCAGCTCCGCAGAATTGCAGGGCAGGGAGAGTATCTCCTCCTCACCCGTCAGCCCGCTCCACCCCGCCTCGAAGAGTAGGATATCCCCGCCCTCCTCCTCCCTCTGGGTCAATCGCGAGGCTTTTACCCCAAGTTCAAGGTGCATGCGGGCAAAGGCGCGGTTTATGGGCAGGGGAGAACTCCCCGCAAGGGCGGAGAAGCCTTCCAGCATTGAGAGCAATGACCTTGGTTCCTGCTTTGTTTGAGCCATTTTACCGCCGGGATGGTTGATGATTTGAGTTATTCGGTTAAAAATAACCTTATCATGTCAAAATATAGGGGCGCAAGCGGTAAAATATAACCGTATATGGTGTAGCTTTTGACCGAAACGCCCATTAATCTCGTTGTCATATTTATCAAGTAGAGATAAACGCGAGCCGGGGGTGGCTTCCGGTTGAAAGGGTAGTTATCATTACGCCCTGTGTTGTTAAGCTTAATTGGAGGTGTTGCGGTATATGGTCACCGTGGGTATAGATGCAGGTAACAAGAAGATAAAAGCGCTCCTGTTGAGAGAGGGTGGAGTGATCTCGATGGCCTCCTCCTTAGGTGGATATGCTTTAAAGGACTCGGCGCTCTCCCTTTTGGAGGAGCTCTTGAGCGGAGCGGGCGTAAAGAGGGAGGAGGTCAACCACATCACCGCGACTGGCATGGGGCGGGAGTTGCTAGATTTCGCGGACTCGCAGGTTACCGACGTAACCGCCGCCGCACGCGCAGGGGCGTACCTTATGCCTGGCGTGGATGTAATCGTTGAGGTTGGCGCCGAGGAGAGCCGCGCAGTGATGACCGATGGCGCGGGGCGGGTGCTCGACTCCTCAGTTAATGAAAAGTGCGCCGCGGGGTCAGGCTCCTTCACCGAGTCGATGGCGAGAGCGCTTGGTCTCACCCTTGAGGAGTTCGGTTTGGTATCTCTGGATTCCACGGAGAGGATAGAGATGAACGCGCAGTGCACGGTCTTCGCGGAGAGTGAGGTGGTTTCGCTTATACACAACTCCGTTAAGGAGAGCGATATCGCCCGCGCAGTGCATGACGCCATCGCAAGCCGAGTATCTTCCCAGGCAAGGCGTGTGGGGGCCGCTGAGTCGGTTGCCCTCTTCGGGGGAATGGCGAAGAATCCTGGTTTCGTTAAATCCCTTGCAGAGGCGCTGGGGTTGGATAAGCTCCTGATTCCCGAAGAACCTGAGTTTGCCGATGCCCTCGGCGCTGCTCTTGTGGCGGCCGACCGCGCAGCGAGGGAGGCGAAGGGTGCCTGATAGACAGGTGGAATATTGGCGATGGACGGAGGGCGGCAAAGTCCTTGAGGGGGTTGACTGGCGAGGCGCTGAGCGAATTACGCTTGGCATCGACGTGGGCTCGGTCAGCTCGGAGGCGGTGCTCTGCGTTGATGGTAAGCTGGCTGCGTACAATACGATTCGCACCGGAGCCAACTCCCCCGCCTCGGCCCTAGCGGCCAGGGAGGGGCTCCTTAAGCTGACCGGCCTCACCGAAAAAGAGATCGCCTACACTGTCGGCACCGGATATGGGCGGGTAAATGTTCCCTTCGCTCAAAAGGCGGTAACAGAGATCGCTTGCCACGGACTTGGCGCGCACTACATGGGGGGCCCCTCGGTTCGTACCATCCTCGATATGGGTGGGCAGGACTGCAAGGGGATACATATAGACGAGCGCGGCAAGGTGACAAACTTCCTTATGAACGACAAGTGCGCGGCGGGCACCGGGCGCGGCATGGAGGTGATAGCAGACCTCTTGGAGGTGCCGGTAACAGAGATAGGTGAGCGCTCCTTTGAGATAGAGGAGGAGCCGCCAGCAGTCTCCGACGTATGCGTCGTCTTCGCCAAAAGCGAAGCTATGGCGAGGCTGAAGGAGGGGTGGTCAAAGAACCGGGTAATAGCCTCCTACTGCCGCGCCATGAGCGAGCGTGTGTCGGCGCTCCTGATGCGCATCGGTGTGGAACGGGAGTTCTTTATAACCGGGGGTATCTCAAAAAATATCGGAATAGTAAGGCGCATAGAGGATATCCTCGGCGTCAAGGCCCTGAATAGCGAGTACGATACTCAAATAGCGGGCGCACTTGGCGCTGCGCTCTTCGCTGATAATCTCCTACGGAGGGAGCGGTCGGGATGATCGCCAACTACGGTTACGCTGATGGAGAGGGCGAGTTCTACATAACAGTAGATACGGCCCCCTGCGCCACCTGCGAGGCGCGCCCCTGCGTAAAAGCATGCCCCGCCTCGCTCCTCGTCGAGGAGGAGGACCCCTATGGAGATATCGCAATAGCGGTTGACGAGTTAAAGCGCAAGAAGCTGCGCTATGAGTGCGCGCCCTGCAAGGCAGGGGAGGACTTTGAAACCTTGCCCTGCGTAGCCGCCTGCCCCTTCGGCTCGATAAGCCATAGCTGGTGAAGTTATGAGCGGTTGTAAAAAGAATGGATTACCGGAGCAAGAGGGGTGGGAGCGCAGAACCGTCGCAACAGAACCTCGTTTAAGCGAACTTGTTGAAGCCTACCGCGAAGCTGGATTTGAAGTCAGGCTCGAAGAATTCAAGAAGATCTGCGCGGATTCCCTATACCCCTGCACCAGCTGCATAGACGCCGACGAAGACCCCTCCCGCTTTAAAATCATCTACACGAAGAAATGCTGATTTAAATTCTCAAGGCGCAGAGCCACTCTTCCTCCATGCCATCCCGCATTACAGAGAAAATTATTTTCAAAACATCTTTTTAGATAACGCCGTTGAGGCATCTTGACCCTTGACGGCTTTATGGTAGCCTTGTTATGGTTACCGTATAGCTACTAAGTAGCTGTACGACTATCCCTCTACAAGGCGTGGAAAAATCCAGGTGCAAAGAGGAGATCCCTATGGATCAACGCAAGAAAACTGGTAACGGGGTCGATCTCCAGGAGACAGAGGGGCGTCCTCAGATACCTGCCTCCAAGTTCGAGGTGTGGGGTGAGGAGATGATAGAGAAAGAGGTGCGCCAGAGCGGCAACAGCGGGCGCGTCTATCTGCCCCCGGAGTGGATCGGTAAGCACGTTAAGATTATCAGGATAGATTAGGAGTCTCCAATGGTTGAAGTCAGAGAGCTCACGCAAACCGATATCCCCTCTATAGTAGCGATACAGAAGGTCATCACCAAGGGCAAGGTCTCCGCCGAGTGGAGCAAGATGATGGAGGAGCACGTCGGTGATGTGAGGCGGCCCGGTTTTGTCGCGTTAAAGGGCGGCAAGGTTGTAGGTTTCATCATCGGCGAGGAGAAGGGTGAGGGGTTCGGAATGCCCCGCAGCGGCTGGCTGGATATGGTCGGCGTGGACCCCAAGATGATGGGCGGCGGCGTCGGCAAGGCGATGATAAAGAGGCTCTTCGAGGTCTTCAAGGAGAGGGGAATAACCAACATATATACCTCGGTCAAGTGGGACGCGGTAGATATGCTCTCCTTCTTTAAAGCTGTCGGCTTCGACAGATCGAGCTTTATTAATCTTATCTATAAACTGTAAGCGCCAAATTAGCGCATGAGCTTTAACGGGCAACCCTCTGCCCGGCGGAAAATAACAGGCAGGGGTTTTACGGAGAGGAAATGAGATGAGGTACGCAGAGACAGGGTACAACCTCGAAATCGACCTCACCCGGGGCAGCTACGACCGGGTGGAGAGTGACGTTGTAGATACCGAGCTCTACCTCGGCGGGCTCGGCACCAACGCCAAAATAATGTGGGATCGTGTCCCGCCGGAGACTGAGCCATTCTCCGAAGACAACCTCCTTATCTTCAGCGCCGGGCTCCTCTGCGGTACCCCCGCGACGGGTTGTAACCGCACGATCATAACGACGCTTTCCCCCCAGACGGAGCTTATGTGCTTCTCTATGATGGGCGGCTTTCTCGCGCCGGAGATCAAGTACGCCGGTTACGACAAGATCATCCTGAGCGGCAAGTCAAAGGACCTCGTCTACATCTGGATCAACAACGACAAGGTAGAGATTCGCGACGCCTCACACCTCAAGGGCAAGGGCGCAATCGAAACCTCCAAAATAATCTGCGAAGAGCTTAACGAGCCCAAAGCCCAGGTCGCCGCCATAGGCGCCGCCGGAGAGAACAGGGTCTACTTCGCCTCAATCGAGCAGGGCCGCTCAAGCGCAAGCCGCGGCGGTATCGGCGCGGTGATGGGCGATAAGGGCGTAAAGGCTATTGTCGTTCGCGGCACCAAGGATATCAACCTCGCAGAGCCCGACCGCTACTTCGACCTCTGCTACGAGGTGATGGACTACATACGCTTTAGAAATGAAAACCCCATCCCCAATGTCATGCCAATCCTCGCCGGCCTAGGCTCCCCCCAGGAGATGAAGGTCCACGACGAGAAGTGGCACACCGAGAACTTCATGTGGGGTAACTCAAGGGTGCGCCGCCGCGACTTCTGGAATGAGGAGATCGCAAAGGATTGGGAAGAGACGATGAACTCTATGCAGCGTCGTCTCATAAGCTGCTACAACTGCCCGATGACCTGCGGCGCCACTATCCAGCCCCCCGGCATGGATACCTACATGATGAAGTGCTTCTCCAAGCTCACCTACACGATGGCCGCTTTCTCCGACCTGGAGTTTGGCCTCGGCATCGCGCAGGCGGCCACCGAGCATGGCGTTGACGGCTTCTCTGCGCCGCAGGTGATGGCCTTCGCGCTGGAACTCCTTGAGGCGGGAATTCTGAAACCCGAAGACTTCCCCGGCTTGCCGGAGGAGAACGAGGGGCGCTTCTATTACCTCCTCGACATGATCGTCAACAGGAAGGGCATCGGCAACATCCTCGCCAACGGCACCTACTGGGCGGCGAAGGAGATCGGCAACGGGGCCGAGGAGTATGCCCACAACAACATCAAGAAGATCGAGCAGCTGCCCCTTAAGCTCGGCATGATGAACCCCGTCTACTTCCTCATGTACTCCACCGGCGAGAAGATGAACATCACCCAGATCGAGGGGCAGTTCCCGCAGGCCCCCTTCGCCACGGTGGAGGAGCGGGAGGCGTTCGTCAAAGACTGGATTCAGGTCCCCGACGACAAGTTCAAGGATTACCTCATGAAGTGGGAGTTCAGGGGCGAATTCTCAAACCCCTACTATCCCACCATTGATATGTGCTGTGAGATAGTCGACTGGATGGAGATGATGCACTACATCGATGACGCCCTCGGCATGTGCGCGGGCCTCTCCTCCTTCCCGCTGAAGCCTCCATACCATATACACAACTACCCCAAATTCATTGAGGCAGGCTCCGGCATCCCGATGGATGAGGAGAAACTCACCAAGGCGGTCAAACGTTACAGAACGCTGGTCCGGGCAAACAACATCCGCCGCGGTATGCGCCGCGCCGATGAAAAGCCCCCGGAAAACCACTGGAAAAAACGCTTCCCTGAGTACGAGGCGGAGCTGCTCAGCGCATACTACAAATTCAAAGGCTGGAACGACGACGGCATCCCCACCGAGGAGTCCTTAAGGGACCTTGGCCTCGGCTACGTAGCCGACGAGTTCCTGGCGAAGGGTATCCTCAAAGCGGGCGCGGACGCACCCCAGGAATCCGCATCCGAATAACGGGAACATAAAGCGAAAAGGTATTCGCCATGGCTAAAAAAACTAAAACGGTAAAGTCGATAAAGGTCAACGCAGATCTCTGTAACGGGTGCCGTGCGTGCGAGATGGCGTGCTCCGCCTTCCACTCCGAGCCCAAATACTCCTCCAATAACCCGGCGCGCTCGCGCATCAGCGTCATCCGCCGTCCTCTGGAGGACATCTACGTACCGGTCTATGCGGGCGAGTACACCCCCGCAGAGTGCCTGGGCCGTAACTCCTACATATTAGACGGCAAGGAGTACAAGGAGTGCGAGTTCTGCCGTGCATCTTGTCCATCTCGCGGTGATTTCAAAGAGCCGGACTCCGGCCTGCCGCTAAAGTGCGATATGTGCGAATCGATCCCCGCGCTTGATGAGCCCCTTTGCGTCAAGTGGTGCATGGTCGGCGCCCTTGAGTATGAGGAGCGTGAAGTAGAGGTGGATGAAGAGGAGGAGCAGCCCAAGGTCTCCGAGATGGAGCTTGGACTTGAGCACCTCGTAGACAAGTTTGGCCTCCACAAGGTCGCGGAGTCGGTCGCGCGGCTTACCAAGAAAGAGGATTAGCCGCCCCTAAGGGAGGCCCCTTTAAAACACGCTCCGTGAGGTCGAATCGTGGATAACGTAGCCGATTACAAAGAAATTGTTGAGATAATAAAGGACTCGGGCGGCGAACGCTTTAAGCGCTGCTTTCAGTGCGGGCTTTGCGACACCGTTTGCCCCTGGAACAACGTGCGCCAGTTCAGCATGAGGAAGATTGTCCGTCAGGCCTCCTTCGGGATGACGGAGATTGAAAATGAGGAGATCTGGCGCTGCTCAACATGCGGCAGGTGCCCCGAGCGCTGTCCCCGCGACGTAAGCCAGATACAGTCGGGCATCGCCTTGAGGAGAATCGCCACCGAGTACGGCGTCTTCCCTGAGCATGTAAAGCCGGTACGCGCGGTGGCAGGCAACCTCTCCGGCACAGGCAATCCCCTCGGCGAAGACCGCGCGACGCGCGGCGATTGGGGCAAGGCCGCCGGGGTGGCTGAGTTCACTGAGGATATGGAGATTCTCTACTTCTCAGGCTGTTACCTCAGCTTCGACAAGAGGCTCCAGAAGGTTGCGGCTGCTACCGCCAAGCTTTTAAAAGCGGCGGGGGTCAGCTTCGGCATCCTAGGCACCAAGGAGAACTGCTGCGGTGAGTCGATTCGAAAGGCCGGCGACGAAGAGGTCTTCAAAAAGCTCGCCAAGGACAACATCAAGACCTTCATCGACAATGGCGTAAAGCGCGTCCTGGTTTCTTCGCCGCACTGCTACCACACCTTCAAAAACGAGTACCCGGAGTTCATGGTCCACTTCGAGGTGGTCCATATAAATCAGTACTTAAAAGAGCTGGTTGATGCCGGGCGCCTGGTGCTTAACGGTGAGCTTGAAAAGCGGGTCACCTACCACGACCCCTGCTACCTAGGCCGCCATAACGGTATCTACGAGGAGCCACGCGACCTTTTGAAAGCGGTCCCCGGCCTCGACTTCACCGAGCTGCCCGAGAACCGTGAAAACTCCCTCTGCTGCGGTGGCGGGGGAGGGCGCGTCTGGATGGACACCCCCAAAGGTGAGCGCTTCTCCGACATAAGGGTCGAGCAGGCGGCAAAGGTGGGCGCAAGCATACTCGCCACCTCCTGCCCCTACTGCATAACCATGTTGGAGGATAGCCGCCTCGGTATGGCCGACAGCGAGTCGCTTGAGGTCAAGGATATCACCGAGATACTGGCTGAACTACTGTAGTCAAACAACGCGCCCGAGCGGCATTGAGGGCGCATAGTTAATGAGGCAAGCAAAATGGGAAATGAGCTCATAACAACCGAGCAATTTGACGCGCTCAGGGCCTCCCTTTCAAAGGGCGAGTTCGGAGACGTCATGGTCGTCGGCGGCGGCATAAGCGGCATACAGACCGCCCTCGACCTGAGCTCCGCGGGGTTCAAGGTCTACCTGGTCGAGAAGTCTCCCTCCATCGGCGGCCATATGGCGCAGCTGGATAAGACATTCCCGACCAATGACTGCTCGATGTGAATACTCTCACCCAAACTGGTCGAGGTCGGCCGGCAGCCAAATATAGAAGTTCTGACATACACTGAGGTTGAGAGCGTCTCCGGCGAGGCGGGTGACTTCAACGTCACCCTCACCAAAAAGCCGAGATACATCAAAGAGGACAAGTGCACCGGTTGCACCGTCTGTGTGGAGTATTGCCCTGTGCAGTACCCGGACGAGTTCAACCAGGACATCTCCAACAACAAGGCGGTCCACGTCTACTTTGCCCAGGCGGTTCCGCTCGTCACCTACATCGATGACTCCTGCCTCTATCTCAAAGAGAAGAAGTGCGGAATCTGCGAATCGGTTTGTAAGGCGGGCGCGATAGACTTCACGCAGGCTGAAGAGAAGGTGGATGTTAACGTCGGCGCGGTTATCCTTGCGCCAGGCATCGAGCCCTTCGACCCCAAGGCGCTCGCCGAATACAAGTATGGCGAGTACGCCAACGTCGTAACGTCGATGGACTACGAGCGCCTGCTCTGCGCCACCGGCCCCTACCAGGGCGAGGTGCTAAGGGCCTCCGACCTTCACCATCCCAAGAAGGTCGCGTGGATTCAGTGCGTGGGCTCACGCTCGGTGAGGGAGGGCGCTAACAGCTACTGCTCAGCGGTCTGCTGCACCTATACGCAAAAGCAGGTGATCCTCACCAAAGAGCATGACGCCGATGCCGCCTGCACCGTCTTCCACAACGACATCCGCTCCTACGGCAAGGACTTCGAGCGCTACTACTCAAAGACCGCGGACCTTGACGACGTGCGCTTCTTTAGAAGCTACGTCTCCATCGTTCGAGAGGACCCGGAGACGGGCAACGTAACCATCCGCTACTCCACCCCGGACGAGGGAGTCAAGGAGGAGGAGTTCGATATGGTCGTCCTCTCGGTGGGCCTCGCGCCGCCGGAGGATGTGAAGGGGCTAAGCGCCAAGTTCGATATCGAGCTCAATAAGCACGGCTTTAACAAGGCGACCCCCACAAACCCGATGGAGACTTCCCGTAAAGGTGTCTTCGTCAGCGGCGCCTTCCAGGGCCCGACGGATATCCCGGAGTCGGTATTCACAGCCTCTGCGGCGGGCTCTCAGGTCGGCGAGCTATTAAACTACCGGCGCGGCAAGCTCTCCACCGAGCGGCGCTATCCCCTTGAAAAGGATGTTTCGGAGGAGCTGCCTAAGATTGGCGTCTTCGTCTGTCACTGCGGCGCGAACATCAGCCGAATCGTCGGCGTACAGTCTGTAGCCGAGTACGCTATGACGCTCCCCGGCGTCGAGTATGCCCAGGAGCAGCTCTTTAGCTGCGCGACCAACTCCGCTCAGGAGATTACGGACATAACCAAGGAAAAGGGGCTAAACCGCGTAATCATCGCCGCTTGTTCACCCCGTACCCTTGAGAAGCTCTTTCGCGATACCCTTCGCGAGGCGGGCATCAACCAGTATTACCTTGAGATGGCGAATATCCGTGAGCACTGCTCCTGGGTACACGCCAAGGAGAAGGAGAACGCCACCCAGAAGGCCAAGGACATTGTCCGCATGGCGGTGGCGCGCGCGCACCATTTGGAGCCGCTGCAAGAGTTTGACCTGCCCGTAAACAAAGCGGCGCTTGTCGTCGGCGGCGGAATCGCGGGCATGACCTCCTCGTTGTCAATAGCGGATCAGGGCCACGAAGTTTACCTCCTCGAAAAAGAGGATGACCTCGGCGGCATGGCGCGAAACCTCCACTACACCATAGAGGGGCTCGACGTTCAGGAGTACCTCGCGGGGCTTGTGAAACGGGTCTACCAGCACCCCCTAATCCACGTTACCACCAACGCCACTATTGAGGGCGTCTACGGCTACGTTGGCAACTTCGAGACCCATGTCTTCAACGGAAAGTATAAAAAGCAGATAAAGCACGGCGTAGCGATCCTCGCCACCGGCGCGGTGGAGTACAAGCCCACCGAGTACATGTATGGCGAAGATGAGCGCGTTATGACACAGCTTGAGCTTGAGGGTAAGATTGCCTCGGGTGACGAGACTGCTACCTCCGCGGCGACAACGGTGATGATACAGTGTGTCGGGTGCCGCAATGAGGAGCGAGACTACTGCTCAAGGATATGCTGCGGTCAGGCGGTTAAGAATGCGCTCAAGCTAAAAGAGAAGAATCCCGAGGGAGACGTATACGTTCTCTTCCGCGATATGCGCACCTACGGCTTCAAAGAGGACTTCTACCGGATGGCCTCCGAAAACGAGGTCAAGTTCATCCGCTACACCCCGGAGAGCGCCCCGGAGGTCAAGGAGATGGGCGGCGCGCTACAGGTTCAGGTGGACGACCCGGTGATGGGTAACAAGCTCGCCATCGACGCGGATCAGGTTGTGCTCTCGGCGGCGGTCCTCCCCCGCAGCGACAACAAGGCGCTCGCGCAGACCTTCCAGGTCTCGCTAAGCCCCGACAACTTCTACAAAGAGGCGCACGTCAAGCTCCGCCCGGTTGAGTTCGGGACCGACGGCGTCTTCCTCTGCGGCGCGGCGCACTATCCAAAGTACATCACCGAGACCATTAACCAGTCCTATGGCGCGGCGGGCAGGGCGGTGGCGCTCCTCGCCAACGATACGGTAATAGCCTCCGGTTCCGTCTGCACAGTCGATGAGGATAAGTGCATAGCCTGCGGCGAATGCGTTCGCGCATGCACCTACGGCGCGGTGGAGCTTAAAGAGGTCGGCTCCCTCAAAAAAGCGGGGGTCAACCCCGTTATCTGCAAGGGCGATGGCCTCTGCAACTGCGTATGCCCGACCGGCGCGATCTCCCTTAAACACTTCACAGATGAAGAGTTCATGGGCCAGATAGACGCGGCGATGGGCGACTGATGATATGAAAGAAAACTTTTACACATTAAACGGAGGACAGACCCGATGAGCAAGAAATTCAAGGCAAAGATACTGGGTTTCGTCTGTCACTGGTGAGGCTACGGGTCTGCTGACCTGGCTGGAGTTTCCAGACTACAATACAGTACGGATATAAGGCTCATGCGCGTTATGTGCACGGGCAGGGTCGACCTCTCCTTCGTCCTGCGCGCCTTCGAGCGCGGAGCGGACGGGGTATTCATTGGCGGCTGCCACCTGGGCGAGTGCAACTACACGACCCACGGCAACTACTACGCCCTAAGGATGGCTTCGCTGGCGAAGCATATCCTGGCGAGCATCGGCATCGATCCGGGGCGGCTCTCCATCGAGTTCATCTCCGGCGGTGAGGGTAACCGTTTTGCCGAGCTTATGAACTCCTTTAGCGAAGAGGTAACCGAGCTTGGCCCGCTCGGCGAAAAAGAGGGACTTTCAAAGGACCAGCTGGCGGCCAACATAGCCGCGGCCAACAGGATTGTCCCCTACATGAAGCTCATCGAGCGTGAGCGCTTCAAGTTGGCTTATGAGACCCGAGCCGAGTACGAGACCTACTTCGGCGGCGATGAGTTTAAAGCGCTCTTCGAAGAGGCGGTCGGAGAGAAGCTCTCGACGAGCAGGATCATAGGGCTCCTGGAGGGAGGCCCGCGCACAACGGCTGAGATGGCCGATATGCTGGGTATGAGCCCCTCCGAAGTGGCAAAGTATATAAGGCTTTCCTCAAGCCACGGCCTGGTACGGTTTGACGAGGGACTGAAGAGCTACGCGCTCGCCTAGCGCGAGGCGCTTTATAAGGACTGTGAGACTCAAATGACTAATGAACGGATCGATGAAATTGTTGATAAATACGGCGGCGACCCAAGCACCCTCATCCAGGTGCTCATCGATATACAGGTTGAGAATCGCTGGCTCTCCAAGGAGGCGCTAGAGCGGGTCTCCGAGCGGCTGAAGGTTCCGATGACGCGCATTCAGCACATCGCGACCTTCTACAAAGCGTTCAGTCTGGTGCCAAAGGGTCGTCACGAAGTCAACGTCTGCATGGGCACCGCCTGCCACGTGCGCGGTGCGACAAGAGTCCTCGACACCTTAGAGGGGCTCACAGGCATCAAGCCCGGCGAAACCGACGCGGACCTTCGCTACAGCCTTGAGACGGTAAACTGCCTCGGCTGCTGCGCGCTGGGCCCCGTAGTCGAGATTGACGGTAAGATGCACGGCAAACTCACCCCGGCGCAGACCGCGGAAGTTCTTAAAACCTACGAGTAGGAAAAAAAATGGCGCTCATAAATTCACCGGCTCAGCTCGAAGAGCTGCGTAAAGAGATACTCTCCAAGAGAGACCCTCAAAAGCCCTGTATAACCCTTTGCACCGGCTCGGCGTGCATGGCTTCCGGCAGCGGAGAGGTGCTCGACGCACTCACCGATGAGCTAGAGAAAGAGGGGCTTACCGACAAAGTCTCGGTTCGGACGACTGGTTGTCACGGTTACTGCGAGCGTGGTCCAATCATCGTCAGCGAACCTGAGCAGGTCGGCTATTTTCAGATAAAGCCCGCCGACGTCTCAGAGCTTATCTCAAAGGCTATTAAAGAGAAGGCTCTCGTTGACAGGCTCATCTTCGAGGACCCGGTTACCGGCGAGAAGATAGCCAAAGAAAATGAGATTCCCTTCTACAAGCATCAGGAGAGGCTGGTCTTCGGCGCCAACATGAAGATCGACCCCCGCTCGATTGACGACTACATCGCAATCGACGGTTACTCCGCCCTCGCCAAGGCGGTCTCTACAATGACCCCTGAAGAGGTGTTGGGTGAAGTAGATGCGGCCAACCTCAGGGGGCGAGGGGGCGGCGGTTTCCCGGCAGGCCGAAAGTGGAGGGGCACCCGCGACGCCGAGGACCCGGTTAAATATGTAATAGTAAACGCCGACGAGGGCGACCCCGGCGCTTATATGGATCGAAGCCTCCTTGAGGGCAATCCTCACTCCATATTGGAGGGGTTAGCCCTCGGCGCATACGCCGTGGGCGCTAAAGAGGGCTACATTTACGTGAGGCAGGAATATCCCCTCGCGGTCAAGAACGTTCTCCTGGCAATTGAAAAGGCTACGGAGTACGGTCTCCTCGGAGACAACATCCTCGGCAGCGATTTTAGCTTCAAGGTAATAGTCCACATGGGCGCGGGCGCATTCGTCTGCGGTGAATCCACAGCGCTTATGACGGCCCTTGAGGGGCGCGTCGGCGAGCCCCGTCCAAAGTATGTAAGGTCCAACATAAAGGGCCTGTGGGAAAAGCCGAGCGTATTAAACAACGTCGAGACGTGGGCAAATGTGCCGCTTATCGTCAACAAGGGCGCCGATTGGTTCACCCAGTACGGCACCGAGACCTCCAAGGGCACTAAGATATTCTCCCTCGTCGGCAAGATCGTCAACACCGGCCTCGTCGAGGTGCCGATGGGCACGACCCTGCGCGAGATAATCTACACCATCGGCGGCGGCATCCCCGGCGGCAAGGCCTTCAAGGCGGTGCAGACGGGCGGCCCCTCCGGCGGCTGCATCCCCGAGAATATGCTAGACCTTGAAGTCGGCTTCGACGAGCTCTCCGCCGTAGGCTCTATGATGGGCTCCGGCGGCATGATCGTCATGGACGAGGACACCTGTATGGTGGACGTCTCCCGCTACTTTATCGACTTCTTGTCCGATGAGTCCTGCGGCAAGTGCGTGCCCTGCCGCGAGGGGCTCAGGCAGATGCTGACGATCCTCACCAACATCACCGAGGGCAGGGGCAAAGAGGGTGACATCGAAAAACTCGAAGACCTCTCCGAGGTGGCGAAGGAGGCGGCGCTCTGCGCGCTTGGCAAGTCGGCTCCCAACCCCTTCCTCTCGACCCTCAAATATTTCCGGGAGGAGTATGAGGCGCACATAAAAGAGAAGCGCTGCCCCGCCCGTTACTGTAAAGAGCTCATCAATTACTACATCGACCCGGAAAAGTGTCAGGCTTGCGGCGCGTGCGCCAGGCAGTGCCCCGTCGAGGCGATCGATGGCGGCAAGAAGCTCGTCCACATAATCGACCAGGACAAGTGCACAAGGTGCGGCAGCTGTATAGAGGCTTGCCCCTCCCGCTTTGCCGCGGTAACCAAGCTCTCCGGCGTCGAAGTTCCCGCGCCGGTTGAGGGTGACGCCCGCGCCGTAAAGAGAAAGAGCAAGGAAAAATGAGCGAGATCACTCTGACGATAGACGGCAAAAAGGTTACCGCAACGGAGGATATGACCCTTCTGGACGCGGCTAAGTCCGTTGGCATCGATATCCCGACCCTATGCCACCACGAAAAGCTGGAGCCCTTTGGCAGCTGCCGCCTTTGTACGGTCGAGTTGGATAAGGGTAGCTGGAACCAGCTTGTCGTTGCCTGTGTCTACACGGTGGAGGAGGGGCTCAAGGTAAACACCCGCTCCGAGAAGATAGACCGGCTGAGGAAGACTATCCTGGAGCTCTATCTGGCTCACGCCCCGGATTCGCAGGGCCTCGCGAGGCTCGCCGAGGAATACGGCGCGGATAAGGACCGCTTCGACAAGGCCGCCTCCTTTTGCATTCACTGCGGGCTTTGCGTACGGTATTGCGCCGAGGTGAAGAAGAAAAACGCGGTGGGCTTCATAGATCGCGGCACTCGTAAGGAGATTTCCTTCATTCCCGAGATAGCTTCCAAGGAGTGTTGGAATTGCAAGGAGTGTTTCCCGCTCTGCCCGACGGAGGCGCTACAGGCGGCCTACGTACTCGTGGAGGCGCTCAGGTTTCCGCGTTCGTAGGGGCGTTTAAAAAGTTTATCAGCAGTTTTTCAATATAAACGGGCCCTTTGGCTCAAATGGTTTCGCCGGTTTTCGGTGAAGGATGGAGGATTAAAATTGCGTAACCTAAATGAAGTGGTATTCGTCAGCGCTGTCAGAACGCCCATGGGCAAATTCGGCGGCACCCTTAAGGACATGAAAATCTATGACGTCGCGGCGTTTCCGATACGCGAGGCGCTAAAGCGCGCCAACGTAGACGGCGACGATCTCGATGACGCAATCGTCGGCTCCTGCCGCCAGGCAGGCAACCACGTAAACCCGGCCAAGAGCGCAGCAGCCAAGGGCGGCGCCGGCGTCTCAGTCCCCGGCGTTACCATCAACAAGGCTTGCCCCGCCGGCATGAAGTCTATCTCCCTTGCGACCCAGCTCATCCAGGTCGGGCAGGGTAACGTCGTGCTCTGCGGCGGGATGGAGTCTATGTCGACAATCCCCCACCTCGTAAAAGGATACCGCTGGAAGGGCTTCCGCATGGGCCCCGTAACCCTGGAGGATGGCTGGTCCGATGCGCACGACCCGGTAGCCGACCTCTCCATGGGCCTCACCGCAGAGAACCTCGTGGTGAAATACGATATCTCCCGTACAGAGCTTGACGAGTTCGCCTCCGACTCCCACAACAAGGCCGAGGCGGCCCAGAAGAATGGCTGGTTCGATGAGGAGATCACCCCCGTAACCGTCCCCGGCGGCCGTAAAAACCCTGATATCATCTTCGACAAGGATGAGTCGATCCGCTACGGGTCAACCCCCGAGCAGATGGCTAACCTCCGCCCTGCCTTCAAAAAGGACGGCATCATCACCGCCGGTAACGCCTGTGGCATGACCGACGGCGCAGCCTTCCTCGTAGCGATGACCCGCGAGGAGGCCGACAAGCGCGGCGTTAAGCCCCTCTTCTCCGTCGTCTCCTACGACCAGTGCGCCGTTGACGGCAAGTTCATGGGCGACGGCCCCTCCGTCTCCATCCCCCGCGCCCTCGAAAAGGGCGGCATGTCCCTCGGCGACATGGACCTTATCGAGGTCAACGAGGCCTTCGCGGCGCAGGTAATAGCCAATGAGCGCGTGCTGAAGTGGGACCGCTCACTCCTTAACGTACATGGCGGCGCCATCGCCCTCGGTCACCCCACCGGCTGCTCCGGCGCACGCATCGTTATGACCCTCTACTACGCCCTTAAGCGTCTCGACAAAGAGTTCGGCGTTGCCGGCATCTGCGGCGGCGGCGGCTCCACTATGGCGATGGTAATCAAGCGCGAAAGCTAAATCCTCTTAATGAATGGAGATGATAATATGATTGATCTTACCGGAAAAGTCGCCATAGTCACCGGCGGCACCCGTGGAATAGGCGCAGAGATTGTCCGCACCCTAGCCAAGCAGGGTTGCGATGTAGCCCTCAACTACAGAAAGAGCGCCGACGAGGCCAAAGAGATGGTCGCCGAACTGGAGGCGATGGGCAGAAAAGCGATCGCCGTCCAGGCTGACGTATCCTCTTTTGAGGACGCGCAGCGCATGGTTGAGGAGACCGTCGAAAAGCTGGGCGGGCTCCACATACTCATCACCAACGCCGGTATGAACTGGGACGGTGTAATCTGGAAGATGACAGAGGAGCAGTGGGATCGCGTCATCGACGTCGACCTCAAAGGCACCTTCAACTACCTGCGCGCCGCAGCTCCCATCTTCAAGGGGCAGAACTGGGGCCGCTTCATCACAGTGACCTCCATCAACGGCCTTCGCGGCAAGTTCGGCCAGACCAACTACTCCGCAGCCAAGGCAGGCGCAATAGGCCTCACGAAGGCCGCCGCCAAGGACCTCGGCAAGTTCGGCGTAACCTCCAACTCCGTCGCACCCGGCTTCATCCTCACCGAGATGGGCGAGTCGATGCCCGCCGAGTTCAAAGAGATTGCAATCAACGAGACGGCGGTTAAGCGCGCAGGCCTCCCCGAGGATATCGCGTGGCTCGTCACCTTCCTTGCTTCCGAGTGCGGCAGGCACATAACCGGCGAAGTCATCAAGGTCGACGGCGGCCAGTACATCTAGGAGAGCTATAATGAGCGATTACAAATTCATAAAAGCCTTTGAGAAAGATGGCTGCGCGTGGATATCCATAAACCGGCCGCCCCTTAACGTCCTCGATATACCGACTATGGCGGAGATGAATCAGGCTATCCGCGAGGTCAAGAGCCGCGAGGCCGAGTACAAGTGCCTCGTCATTACCGCAGAGGGCGAGAAGGCTTTCAGTGCTGGCGTTGACGTTTCAGACCACACCGAAGACAAGATGGACTCGATGATCGAAACCTTCCACGGCATCTTCATGAACCTTGAAGAGCTTGAGATCCCGCTGATCGGCGCGGTTAAAGGCGCGGCGCTTGGCGGCGGCTGCGAGGTCGCTATCTTCTGCGATATCGTCATCGCCTCCGATACCCTCAAGATCGGCCAGCCTGAGATTCAGGTTGGCGTCTTCCCGCCCCTCGCGGCGGTGGTTATGCCCCGCGTCATCCCGGAGAAGAAGGCTTTTGAGCTAATCGTAGGCGGCTCGGTGATCCGCGCCGAGGAGGCCAAAGCGCTCGGCTTGGTCAATCAGGTCTTCCCGCTGGATAGCTTTGACGAGGATTTCGCGAAATATCTCGCAGGATTCACCGCTCTCTCCGGCTCAGTCATGCGTATGACGAAGCGCGCGCTTCGCGCAGCCAAAGGCCTTCCCTTCGCTGAGGCGATGGAGGCGGCTGAGAAGCTATACTTGGGCGATCTCATGACCACCGAAGACGCCAAAGAGGGCCTCGCGGCATTCATGGAGAAGAGAAAACCCGTCTGGACAGATAAGTAGCGGCGGAAAAAAGCGTGCGGATAGACTTCCATGTCCACCTTGCCCTCAGGGAGCATATGGAGCCGGTTCCGGCCGGATTCTGTGATTCCTTCTGGGAGGGCAGGGGGGATTGGAGCGCCTTGGTCGCCGATGCAAAAAAGTTCGATGAGTACCTTGCCGCTGAGCGGGTCGACTACGTGGTCGGCCTGGCGGAGGTCAGCCCCGGTGTTACAGGGGTAACAACAAATGAATATGTAGCCGAGGCATATGCCGAGACCGAGAGGGTAATAAAGTTCGCTTCGCTAAACCCCTTCTTTGAGGGGGACCTCTACAAGGAGGCACACCGGCTGGCGGCGCTTGGGTTTAGGGGTGTAAAGCTCTACCCGACCTACCAGTGGTTCTACGTGAGCGATGAGAGGCTAAGGCCTTTCTACAAAGCATGCGAGGAGCTCTCTTGGCCGGTGATGGCCCATACGGGAAGCTCTATTTTTCCCGGCGCAAAGATGAAGTTTGGCGACCCTCTTCACTTTGATGAAGTGGCGGTGGACTTTCCGGGGGTTAACTTCCTCATAGTCCACGGGGGAAGGGGGCTTTGGTATGAGCGGGCCGAGTTTTTGGCGAAGTTTCACGATAACGTGTACTTGGAGGTTTCAGGGTTGCCTCCGCAAAAGCTCCTTGAGTATTTTCCGGCGCTTGAGCGGATATCGGAAAAAGTTGTCTTCGGAAGCGACTGGCCCGCAAATCCGGGCATAGCTGAAAACATGAAGCGTATAGCCGCCCTCGGGCTGTCGGAAGAAGCGGTTGATAACATCCTTGGAGGCAACGCAGCGCGACTTCTGGGGCTGAAGGAAAAAATTTAAACGGATCCCTACGGGGCCTGAAGGATTGGAGATCGAGATGTCTATACCAGATAAGATAAAGACTTGGCAGATGGTTAAGCCCAGCGACCCCAAGACCGGAGAGAAGGGGGTGATTGAACTCACCGAGTACGATCTCCCCGAGATCGGGCCCGGTGAGGTGCTGATCGAGATCGCCGGCTGCGGCGTTTGCCACACTGACCTTGGATATTTCTACGATGGCGTACCGACAGTTGTTCCCGCGCCGTTGACCCTCGGCCACGAGATAAGCGGAACAGTCATCGCGGGCGATGCTGAGTGGGTCGGCCGCGAGGTCATCGTGCCTGCGGTTATGCCCTGCAACCAGTGCGACATCTGTAAGAGCGGCCGCGGCAACCGCTGCCTCTCCCAGAAGATGCCCGGCAACTCCATCGGCATTTACGGCGGCTATTCAAGCCACATCGTCCTTCCCGCCGAGGACCTTTGCCACATCAAAGAGCGCAACCTTCCACTCTCCAACCTCTCCGTAATCGCCGACGCGGTCACAACGCCCTATCAGGCTGCGATGCGCGCCGACCTCAAAGAGGGAGACCTTGTCATCGTGACCGGCGCCTCCGGCGGCGTGGGCTCCAATATGTGCCAGGTAGCCAAGGCGCTCGGCGCCAAGGTCGTCATCGGCATAGATATCGACGATGAGAGGCTAAAGCGCAACCTTGAGTATGGCGCTGACGCTGTCATCAACTCACGTGAGCTTGACGCCAAGGGTGTCAAGGGCCGCATTAAAGAGATCGCCAAAGAGCACGGCGTACCCTCAAACTGGGGTTGGAAGATATTTGAGTGCTCCGGCGTTAAGCCCGGTCAGGAGCTCGCCTTGGCGCTCCTCTCCTTCGTTGGCAAGCTCATCGTCGTCGGCTACACGATGGCTAAAACGGAGTATATGCTCTCCAAACTTATGGCCTTCGACGCTGAGATCATCGGCACCTGGGGCTGCCTGCCCAAGTACTACCCCGCAGTCCTTGACCTAGTCAACGCGGGCAAAATTCAGCTGGCGCCATTTATCGAGACTCGTCCCATGTCTACCGTTGTCGAGGTGCTGGAAGAGGTACACGACAGGCGCACTGATAAACGCATAATCCTTGAACCTGACTTTTCTTAATTTTTTTACTTTTAGATAAGGAGTTGAAGATGTCTTTAGATTGGCTACCAAGAGATAATGAGATTAAAGACCACAACCTCGTTGGCGATCAGCACAACGGCACCGAGGCCCCCTGCACCGTCTACGAGAAGCGCCCCCTTAAAGACCCCCAGGGCAATGTAGTCGAGGGGCTCTACACGGCATGGATAATCCTGAATAACCCCGCCCAGTACAACTCCTACACCACTGAGATGGTCAAGGGGATCATAGCCGGCTTCCAGGCCGCCTCCTCCGACAGAAGCGTTGTAGGCGTCGTCTTCACCGGCACCGGCGACAAGTCTTTCTGCACCGGCGGCAACACCGTAGAGTACTCCCAGTATTACGCCAAGCGCCCCAATGAGTACGGCGAATACATGGACCTCTTCAACCAGATGGTTGACGGCATTTTAAACTGCAAGAAGCCCGTCATCTGCCGCGTCAACGGCATGCGCGTCGCGGGCGGCCAGGAGATCGGCATGGCTTGCGATATAGCCATCACCTCTGACCTCGCGGTCTTCGGTCAGGCCGGTCCCAAACACGGCAGCGCCCCCGTCGGCGGCTCCACCGACTTCCTCCCCTGGTTCCTCACGATGGAGGACGCGATGTGGAACTGCGTCTCCTGCGAGCTTTGGAGCGCCTACAAGATGAAGGCTAAGAACCTCGTCTCCAAGGTTGTTCCCGTACTCAAGAAGGACGGCAAGTTCATCAGGAACCCCCTCGTCAAGACCGAGAACTATGTCGAGGACGGCGAGATCGTTTACGGCGACATGAAGACCGGTGAAGAGGCAAAAGCCGGTAAAGAGCTAATGAAGGAGTGCGAGGTCGATTTCGAGCTCCTGGACAAGGCAGTTGACGAGATCATCTGGAAGTTCACCAACCTCTTCCCCGGCTGCCTCATCATGTCCATCGACTCCGTGCGCGCCAAGAAGAAATTCTTCTGGGATCAGGCGAAGCTCCCCAACCGCCACTGGCTCGCGGCCAATATGATGGGCGAGGCTTTCCTCGGCTTTACGGCTTTCACTACCCGCAAGTACACAGGCGAGGACGTCATCGACTTCATTAAGTTCAGGCAGATGACGGCTGAGGGCCACGAGATGAACGCAGAGATGTTCGAGGCGGTTCTGGGCTCTCCCAAGGAATAAAGAACACTTAATATAATTCACCGATGCCCGGTACGCGAAAGTGCGTGCCGGGCTTTTTTTTGCCTTCGGTTAAGGGTCACCAATTGCGCGGTAAAAAACAACCGCTTTTTCTTGGCGTGAAGTGAGAAAGCCCGTAAAATAGGTTGTTACAGGGAGGCTGGGAGATGGCACGCAGCTTGCAATTACAAAACGCAGTTATAAAATAGCTGCATATTGGCAGGTCGTATATTTATAAGCGCTCTTTACTATGTGCAGCAAAATACCGTGGCTAACGCATTTTAGCTCTGCGCAATTTGAGTTGATACGGCGTCTCGATATGGAGGCGCTTTTAACAATTTCGCCCCAAAGAGATGGCTTAAAATATTTGTTTTTCTATATTAAATGCCCTATGGGCCCAGGATGGAGGCTTCGATGAATTACTGGAATGAAAAATTCGAGACTATGGGTGTGGAGGAGATGCGCGCTTTTCAGGACGAGAACCTCGCCGCGACAGTGGCATGGCTCTATGAGCGCGTTCCATTCTATACAAAGGCGCTCGACGAGAAGGGTGTAAAGCCCGCTTATATAAAAGGCGTCGATGACCTCTCGAAGCTGCCCTTTACTGTAAAGACGGATCTTCGCGACAACTACCCGCTGGGGCTCTGCGCGGTTCCGGTCAACGAACTTGCCAGAATACACGCTTCCTCCGGCACCACAGGAAAACCAATCACCGGCCCTTACACTAAAGAGGACAGAGACCAGTGGGCGGAGTGCATGGCTCGTACCCTCTACGCCCAGGGCGTTAGAAAGGGCGACGTCATCCAGAACGCCTATGGCATGGGCCTCTTCACCGGCGGCCTCGGCTTTCTGCTCGGCGCTGAGAATATCGGCTGCTGCGTAGTCCCCTCCGGCTCCGGCATGACTGACAGGCAGATAATGCTTATGCAGGATCTTAACACAAAGGCGCTCTTCGCCACCCCCTCATACACCCTTACAATAGCTGAACGGGCCGAGAAGATGGGCGTGGACATCAGAAAACTCCCCCTTGAGATCGCCTCCTGCGGCGCTGAGCCCTGGACCCTAGAGATGAAGGCGGACATTGAGCGGCGCATGGGCATAGTCGCCCACGAAGCCTACGGCCTAACCGAGATGATGGGCCCCGGCGTCGCCTTCTCCTGCTCCGAGGGAAAACTCCACATCAACGAAGACCACATACTGCCGGAGATTGTCGACCCGGACACCCTTGAGCAGCTGCCGGTTGGCGAGCAGGGCGAGCTCGTCTTTACCGCCATCCAGCGCAGGGCGATGCCGCTCCTTCGCTACCGCACTCGTGATATTACCCGCCTCGTCCGTGAAAAGTGCGCCTGTGGCCGCACACTTATCACGATGGAGAAGATTCTGGGCCGCTCTGACGACATGCTCATAATCTCCGGCGTCAATATCTTCCCAAGCCAGATAGAGTCGGTGATTCTGGATATGGGCGATTACGAGCCTCTTTACCAGCTCCGCGTGACTAAGAAGGGCTATCTCGACAAAATTAAGGTGGAGGTCGAAGCGAAGCCCGAATTCTATGAGGGCGGCGCGGACGCGCTAGCCCAGATGGCAGGCAAGCTAAAAGCGAAGCTTAACTCCGTCATCGGTATCGGAATGGATATTGAGATTCTCCCAATCGGCACTATCCCGAGAAGTGAGGGCAAGGCTAAGCGCGTCTTCGACGAGCGTTAAAAAGCGGTGGGGAACCGGCGGATATTGACCCCCTTGGGCGGTAGCAATTAACCGGAACCCCACGCTCCCTCAAAGACGCGCCCTATAAATAAGGTCGCGCGGCTGGGGCACGCCGCTTGCACGTTATGCGGCCTAACGCAAAAGCCCCGCTCTCATGGGGCGGCGAAGCCAAGAGAGGTGACGATATGGCACTAAAGCAGATTTCTATCTTTTTGGAGAACTCCCCGGGGAGGCTCCTGGATGTAACCAAGGCACTTGGTAAGGCGGGGATCAACATGCGCGCCCTGTCGCTGGCGGACACGGCCGGGTTTGGCGTTTTGCGCCTGCTGGTCTCCGACGCCGCTGCGGCTAGGAAGGTTGCGATGGAGAAGCATTGGCCCGCGAGGGTCGATGATGTAATCGCAATCAAGATTCCCGATACTCCCGGCAGCCTCGCCCAGATACTTGAGCCGCTGCGCAAAGCCAAGGTGGACGTTGAATACATGTACGCTTTTACCGGCTTTTCAACCCATCAGGCGGTTATGATCTTCGGCTTTAAAGACGTAAAGCGCGCGAAAGAGGTGCTAGCTGAGTCGGGCGCCGAACTGCTTAACGCAAGCCAGTTCGCCAAACTCTCAGAGGAGGGCTGATATGTCTAACTCCTATGAGCCGAAGAGAATTGGTGTGATCGGAGCGGGGCCCGTCGGCTGCGTGGTTGCCGCGCACCTTGCAAATGGCGGTTATGAGGTCGTCCTCTGCGACATAGTAGACGCGCTCCTCGCGCCCGCCCGCGATCCGGGGATCAAGGTCTCCGGCGCCGCTGAGCTGACCGCGAAGGTAGCAGAGACGATAACCTCGGTGGATGATTTCGCCGAGAACGTCCCTGACCTTATTTTCGTAACCTCCAAGGCGACGGCGCTGCCCCTCATCGCCTCGGCGATTCAGAATTTCCACAAGCCAGGCCTCTACGTGGTCAGTTGGCAGAACGGCATAGACACCGAGCGAGTCCTCGCTGAGTACCTAGGCAGCGAGTGGGTTATGCGCGCAATCGTTAATTTCGGCGTCGGCCTCCCTGAGCCGGGCCACGTGCACATGGGTTTTCACCATCCTCCCCACTGGATACAGGAGCTGGACGAGGCTGGCTATGAAGCTGCCGACAAGGTGTGCGAGGTCTTGACCAAATCTGGTTTGGAGACGCGCCACGCCGATCGCTTGATCGACAAGGTGTGGCAGAAGACCATACTAAACGGGGCGCTGAGTTCGGTATGCGCCGTAACGGGTAAGACGATGAGCGGCGCCCTTGAGGACCCCTTCCTCTACGAGCAGATTGAAAACCTCGTCAAGGAGGGCATAGCCATCGCCCGCGCCAACGAGATCGCCCTCGGCTGGGACTACTTCCGCTGGGCTATGAATTATTTAAAGAGCGCTGGCGACCACAAGCCCTCGATGCTAGTCGATATCGAGAATAAGCGGATGACTGAGATCGAGTACATAAATGGGCAGGTAGTACTCTACGCAAAGATGGCGGGCGTGCCTTCCCCCTACAACTCAATGATAAGGGCGATGGTAAAAGCCCTTGAGCCGTAAAGGAGAACCAACCGTATGAACATGGTTGACGCACTGGACCGCGGGGTCCTCTTTCACCCTGACCGCGAAGCGATTGTGTGCGGGGATAAACGCTATACCTATAAAGAGCTGGGCGCTGCGGTGACCCAGGCTGCGCTGGGCCTTAAGTTTCTAGGCGTGGGAGAGGGCGATCGCATATGCCTCTATCTCCACAACCGCCCGGAGTTTCTCATTGCCCTTTATGGCGCGCTAAAAATTGGGGCGGTATGCGTATCTCTCTCGCCGATGATAAAGGCCGATGAGGTAGAGTCGCTCGTCAACGATTGCGGCGCGGTGGTTCTGGTAACACAGAAAGAGCTGGGGGTTAATATACCCTCAAGAGATCTTATCCCGACTGTCAAAACCATAGTCGGCCTCGACGGGGTCGACGCCAATATGGATTGGGACACCCTCCTCGCCGACAGGGATGACTCACTCGCTACGGCGAACCTCTCCCCCGACGCACCGGCGACGATGATATACACCTCCGGCACCACTGGAAAATCAAAGGGTGTAGTCCTCTCCCACGGCAACCTCATCTCCAACACCAACGCCGCCAAATATATGTGCGGGATGAAGGGCGAGGACCGCTCCATCTGCTTTTTGCCGATGTCGCACTCCTTCGCGCAGAACTTCATCTCAAACTCTACAATTCAGGCGGGGGGCTGCCTAATCATCCTTAAAGCTTTTGAGATGGGGTCCGCCCTAGAGACGATGGCGGCTGAGCGGGTTACGCGCTTTTACGCGGTGCCGCCCATCTATATCCTCCTCCTAGAAACCCCGGAGGCCGCCAAGGCCCTCGAATCGGTAAATTACTGCTTCTCCGCAGCTTCATCGCTTCCCGGCGAGGTGGCGAAGAAGTGGAAGGAGAAGTTCGGGCTAACGATAAACGAGGCTTACGGCCTCTCGGAGACCAGCCCCTTCTCCACCTACAACCACGAGATACGCCACAAGGTCGGCAGCGTCGGCACCCCCATCATGAACGTAGAGATACGCATTATGGACCCGGAGGATAATGAGGTTCCCAAGGGAGAGATGGGTGAGATTCAGATACGTGGGCCGAACGTAATGCTCGGATACTTCGGCAAGCCCGAGGAGACTGCGGAGGTAATGGTCGAGGGCGGCTGGCTTAGGACGGGGGATGTCGGCTACATCGATGAGGAGGGCTACCTCTTCTTGGCCGACAGGATAAAAGATATGATCAACAACGCAGGGCTAAAGGTATGGCCCCGTCAGGTTGAAGAGGTCATTTATTGCCACCCGCTGGTAAGGGAGTGCGCGGTTATCGGCGTGCCCCACGACGTATACGGTGAGACTGTTATGGCGGTCGTCTCCCTTGTCGAGCCGAATGGAGTATCCGGCGATGAGATTCGGCAGATGGTCAAGGAGAAGCTCTCCGACTACAAGGTGCCGAGGGTGGTGAGGTTCGTTGATGACCTCCCCAAAAACGCAACCGGCAAGATTCTAAAGCGCGAGCTTAGAGCTATGGAGTTGTCGGTTAAGGAAAAATAAAGACAGAGTCTGTTTATAAACGGGAGGGCAGGACCCTCCGAATAGAAAAGAACGGGAAAATCAGATGAAACAGGTCCTTTCGGGAAATGAAGCGATTGCCAGGGGAGCATGGGAGGCGGGCGCGACCTTCGCCGTAGCCTACCCCGGTACTCCCTCCACCGAGATATTGGAGAACGTCGCCAAACACTATGGCGATGACGTTTACGCCCAGTGGTCTCCAAATGAAAAGGCCGCGCTTGAGGTCGGCGTCGGCGCCTCCGTCGCAGGGGCGAGGACGCTGGTTACGATGAAGCATGTTGGCGTCAACGTCGCCGCGGACCCCCTCTTTACGGCGGCCTACACCGGCGTCGGCGGCGGGCTCGTAATAGTCACCGCGGATGACCCCAACCTGCATTCGAGCCAGAACGAGCAGGACAACCGCAACTACGCGAAGTCCTCAAAGATTCCTATGCTTGAGCCCACAAACTCACAGGAGGCGAAGGACTTCGTCCGTATAGCCTTCGAGCTCTCCGAGAAGTACGATACCCCCGTCTTCCTGCGCACCACCACCAGAATCTCCCACTCGAAATCGGTGGTAGAGCTGGGTGAGCGCACGGAGCTGGAGAAGGTGACCCAGTTTGAGCGCGACAGCAGGAAGTACACGATGCTCCCGGCGTTCGCGCGCCCCAAACACCCCATTATCGAAGAGAAGCTCAAAAAGATCGCCGCTGAATACTCCGTATCCAACGGTGTAAACACAATCGAGATGGGCGACACCAAGCTCGGCATAGTGAGCAGCGGCATCGCTTACCAGTACGCCAAAGAGGCTATGCCCGGCGCGAGCTTCCTTAAGATAGGGCTGCCCTATCCCACCCCCGTCGAGTTGGTGCGCGAGTTCGCGGGCAAGGTCGACGAGCTTGTCGTGGTGGAGGAGCTGGACCCATTCCTTGAAGAGGCTTTCATTGTCGCGGGGATCAAAGTATCCCATGGCAAGGACTTCTTCCCAATCTGCGGCGAACTTTCACCGGTCTTAATCTCCTCGAAGCTTGGCGGAGATATGAATAAAGCCGGCGCGCCCAAGGAGGGCCTCCCGGTTCGTCCTCCCGTGCTCTGCCCCGGCTGCTCGCACCGAGGCGTCTTCACCATCCTGAAAAAGCTTAAGGTCTTTGTCACAGGCGACATCGGCTGCTACACCCTCGCGGCGCTTCCCCCCCTTGAGGCGATGCACACCTGCCTTTGCATGGGCGGCTCCATAACGATGGCGCACGGCATGTCCAAGGTCCTCCCCAACCCGGAGCGAAATCAGGACAAGGTGGTCGCGGTTATAGGCGACTCCACCTTCTTCCACTCTGGCGTCACCGGCCTCATCGATATGATCTACAACGACGGCAACGCCGTGGTCGTTATTCAGGACAACCGCATAACGGGTATGACAGGCGGCCAGGAAAACCCTGGCTCCGGACACACCTTGAATGGCATGGAGTCCCCCGAGATTGATTGCGTCAAGCTATCCGTCGCCCTTGGCGTCAGCCCGGAGAACGTACGCGTAGTGAGCGCCTACAACCTTAAAGAGATTGAGGAGGTTATGAAGGAGGAGTTGGCGAAGCCCTCTCCCTCCGTCGTGATAACCAAGGATCCCTGCGTCCTCCAGTACAAGGTCAAGGATGAGCCCTACAAGGTTGACCACGAAAAATGCACTGGCTGCAAAAAGTGCATCGGCGTTGGCTGCATCGCCCTCTCGATGGTAAATGAGGGTGAGGAGCGGTTCGCCGAGATTGACCCCAACTTCTGCACCGGCTGTTCCGTTTGCGCCCAGGTGTGTAAGTTCGATGCCATCGTAAAATAGCGCGAGAAACGGAAAGTTAAAGGAGAATAT
>PKTT01000055.1 GCA_002869015.1 Deltaproteobacteria bacterium | reverse complement strand
CATCCCTCTTGACGCCGGGGGTTGACCCTTCGACCCTAAGCGATGCAGAATATTTCTCTCTAATGGATGTGTTATCCAAGGCCTAGGAGGGTGCGATTGAGGTTAGAGAGGTGGGCCCACCAGGGGGACTGCCGGCAAAGTGCATGTATAAGCCAGAGGGGGCTTTTGCCAGTAGCCTTTCGGCTCGGGTTCCAAGGGCAAGCCATAGAGCCCAGTGGAGCGTCGAGTCATTCTCCTCTTTATCCAAGGGGGGCCATGGTGGCCTCGCAGAGGGTCCAGACCGTGACGAATTTACCTCCCAGAGTGGGGGGAGTGACGCTGCCGAGGGTATCTTTGCTTTCCCCAAGGGGTCCAGGGCGGGCAATCTTTTTCACGCAATCCTAGAAGAAATTTCCTTCACCGGCGATGCTCCGGGCATTGTGGAGACCGTCCGCGAAAATCTTGGTCGCTTCGGTTTCGGAGCCGAGTGGGAGGGTGTCGTCACCGATTGCATTGAAAGAACCCTTAGCACTCCTCTGGGCTGGGGCTTCTCTCTCTCCGATGTTGAGGATAAAGAGAGGGTTAGCGAGCTAGAGTTCTTTATGCCCTTGGAGCTCCTTAACTCATCCATGCTCTCAAATCTTTTTGCAAGATATGGCACCGGAGAATGTGGCGCTCTTAACCTGGAGCTTTCAAAGAGCATGGCAAGCTTGGACTTCGGAAGAGCGCATGGCTACTTAAGGGGTTTTATCGACCTGACCTTCAGGCACGATGGACGGTATTATATAGTAGACTGGAAATCCAACCACTTGGGCAACTCGGCAGCTGATTATGGCGCTGAGGGGATGGCTCTCTCCATGAGCAGGAGCGGCTATCATCTTCAATACCACCTTTACCTTGCCGCCCTCCACCGCTACCTGACGGCTAGACTCCCCGGATATTCATATGGTGAGTGTATCGGCGGAGTCGCCTACCTTTTCCTGCGCGGAATAGGTCGAGGCGGGGAGGGGAGCGGCGTCTATAGGGCATTACCGCCGGAGGGGCTCATAGTAGCGTTGGCCGACCTCCTCACCGATGGGGAGGCCAAATGAGTAAAGTGGAGAAGCTTATCTCAATCTCCCCAATGGCGGCCCACTTCGCCCGCTTCATCCAATCCCTTGAGCCCGGTGCGGGGCGGGAGGTGGCGCTGGCTGCCGCGCTGGTCTCCGCAGAGGTGGAGAGGTCCAACGTCTGTGCATTTCTCCCTGCATTCGGCGGAACCCTCGTCTCAGAGGCGCTGCCATTTGGTGAAGAGGAATGTTTCCCGCAGCTTGAGGAGTGGCTTTCCGCCCTTAACGCCTCAAATGTAGTGGGAGGAGTCGGCGATTATGCGCCGCTGATACTGGACAGCGCGGGGCGGCTATATCTTCATCGCTACTATAACTATGAACGAAGTGTTGCCGACATGCTTATCTCCCGCACAACAAAAAAGCTCCACTCGGAGAAGGCTTTAACTGGGCTCCTGAATCGATATTTTCCCTCAAAGGATGATGACCCTGACTACCAGCGTCTGGCTGCGCTATGCGCCGCGACCAGCCCCCTTGCGGTAATCTCCGGGGGCCCTGGGACCGGCAAGACCACCACGGTGGTCAAAATAATAGCCCTCTTACAGGAGCTCGCAGGCGATAACCCCCTCGCCATTGCGCTTTGCGCCCCGACTGGTAAAGCTGCCACCCGCCTCAAGGAGGCGGTTGATTCGGCCAGGGATTCAATAGCCGCCGAAGCGGAGGTGATTTCGCGAGTGCCCTCAGAGGTATACACGATACACCGCTTGCTGGGTGCCGGTTCCCGTGGTTTTAGATATGGTAAAGGGAATCCTCTGCCATATGATCTAGTAGTCGTTGATGAATCTTCGATGGTAGATCTGCCGCTCATGGCGGCGCTCTCCGATGCGCTCTCGGATGAGTGCAGCCTTATCTTATTGGGAGACCGGGACCAGCTATCGTCAGTTGAGGCCGGAGCGGTTCTGGGCGACATCTCCGGAGGGCGCTTAGCAGAGCAGTTCTCGAAAGATTTCAGTGAAAAAGCGGCAGCGGCAGGGATAGCGATAGCCGGCGAGGAGAACTCTTCTTTACTTTCCGACGCAGTTGTAATCTTAAATAAGAGCTATCGTTTTAACCAAGATGGAGGGATCGGCCTGCTCTCAGGGGCGGTGAAGCGTGGTGACGCAGTAGAGGCGCTTCGGATTTTAAAGAGCGGGGACCCTGAGCTCTCCTTCGGGCCCTCAGAGGGGGTTGAGTTTATAGAGGAATTAAGAAGAATCACCGTTAAAGAGGGGGGGGAGTATCTGCGACTTGCGGCTAATGGCGCTTCCCCGGTGATGGTGCTTAAAAGTTTTGGCGAACTGGGGATTTTATCCAGCGTGAGGCGAGGGCCTCTGGGTGTGGAAGGGCTTAACATGGAGGCTGAAAAGGCCCTTTACGAAGCTGGGCTAATAAAGCCGGAGGGAGAGTGGTACCACGGAAGACCTGTGATGGTCACTGCCAACGATTACGACCTCTCCCTATTTAATGGCGATATAGGCATCACCCTCAAAGATAATGCTTCGGATAAGTTGAGGGTGTGGTTTCCTGGTGCAGGCGATGTGGCGAGACATTTTTCTCCATATGCGCTCCCGGCGCATGAGACGGTCTATGCAATGACGGTTCACAAGAGTCAGGGCTCAGAGTTCAACACAGTATTCCTTGCGCTTCCGGGCAGCATAGAGGGCAGGGGGGTAACCCGCGAGCTTCTCTACACAGCCTTAACCCGCTCCCGCAGCAGGATGATTGTCCGCGGTTCGGAGGATCTCGTCCGGCGGGCGGTTCTCTCCCCAACGGAGCGCATCTCCGGCCTCGGGGAGATGCTGTGGGGCCTTAAAAAAGATAAGCGCTGAAATTATCTCCTTTTTCCCTTCGGATTTTTTTGACATAATCACCCGGTCTCCGAGCTGATTATCCCTAAGGGCCTAAGCCTATGGGTGGTTAGCCGATGGGTCGCACCGCGAAAGTGTGCGGCCTCCCGCGTTTGGAAAGGAGCTATCGTGGCGCACCTGTGTGTCCGTGCCCTCCCTTCCATCGGGAGGGCATTTTTATTCGGACCTCTTTTGGAAAGGTGACCACAAATGAGAAAGACACTGTTATCACTCTTTATGGCGGCGATCTTCGTCGCACCCTCTCTCTCCCTGGCGGATGAGACCCGGCTCAGGATGTCGACGACGACCTCCACCGAGAACTCGGGGCTGCTCGCCGAATTAATTCCTCCCTTTGAAGAGATGGAAGGCGTCAAAGTCGATGTAATCGCCGTCGGCACGGGCAAGGCTTTGCAGCTTGGCCGAAATGGTGACGTTGATGTTGTCTTCGTACATGCCCGGCCCGCTGAAGATAAATTTGTCAATGAGGGTTACGGCACCTATCGAAAAGACGTTATGCATAACGATTTCGTCATAGTCGGTCCAAATGAGGACCCGGCAGGACTTGCCTCTGCCAAGGACTTGGTCTCAGTGATGAGCGCGCTTAGTGAGGGCAAGGCCACCTTTGTCTCCAGAGGAGATGACTCCGGCACCCACAAAAAGGAGAAGCTCCTTTGGAAAGCCGCCGGGATAACCCCGGAAGGCGACTGGTATGCCGAAGCGGGGCAGGGTATGGGGGCGGTGCTGACAATCGCCGATGAGAAGCGTGGCTATGCGCTCTCGGATAGGGGCACCTTCATCGCCTACGGCGGCAAGGTTGACCTCAAGGTCCTCTTTGAGGGTGACCAGAGCTTGGCAAACCCGTATGGCATAATTGCGGTTAACCCGGAAAAACATCCCCAGGCAAAATTTGCGTTGGCTAAGGCCTTCATAGATTATGTAATCGGTGAAAAGGGTCAGAAAATTATCAGAGATTTTAGAAAAAATGGGCAGCAACTTTTCTACCCGGACGCGATAAAGTAGGGGTGCGGTAATTATATGGGATACCTGTCCGACTCGGCCGCCGTCGCCGCAGACCTTATCTTCGGTTTTGACCCGGAGGTTTACGGAATCGTTCTGACCTCTTTGAAGGTCTCGGTGTCGGCGACCGTGGCGGCCTCCTTGATCGGGGTGCCGTTGGCATTGTTAATCGCCTTAAATAATTTTTGGGGAAAGGGCCTCTTAAGGCTCCTTTTAAACACCCTCATGGCGTTGCCTACAGTTGTTGTTGGCCTCTTCGTTTACGCCCTTATCGGGCGCGCCGGGGCGCTGGGCGGGTTGGGGCTGCTCTTCACCCCGGCTGGAATAATCCTCGGCGAGACGCTACTGGCGCTACCTATTATCACAAACCTTACCCTCGTGGCGGTGGAGACCCTTGACCCGCGCTTCTTTAAAACGTGCAGGTCCCTTGGCGGCTCTGCGGTGAGGACGGCGAGGGCGGCCCTCTATGAAGCGCGCTTGGGGATTTTAGCCGCGTTGGTGGCAGGGTTTGGGAGGGTTGTGGCGGAGGTCGGCGTTGCAATGATACTTGGCGGCAACATAAAGGGCTTCACCCGCACCATGACAACCGCTATAGCCCTTGAGACTTCCAAGGGAGAATTTGCCCTCGGGCTGGCCTTGGGAGTCTTGTTGCTTCTTGTGGCGCTTCTGGTTAATGGCGCTCTATTCGCCCTTAGGAGACGAGCATGAAGGGCTCGGTCTACCAACTGAAAGGTGTGTCATATACCTATGAAGGCAGCGGTGCACCAGCCTTGGATATGGGAGAGCTCTCCATCAGGGGGGGTGAAGTCACCGTTTTCACAGGTCCAAACGGGTCAGGCAAATCCACACTCCTGGCACTGCTTTCCCTTGATATAACTCCAACTAAAGGGGAACTTTTACTCTTTGGGGAGCGGCCTGTACCTTCCCGCCACAGACGCCGCATAGGAATTTTGGATCAGCACCCCTACCTCTTTGATACAACGGTAAGGGCAAATGTTGAGTGGGGGCTCAGGGCGAGGAAGATGGTCGACGGGATGGATGGACAGGTTGGAGAAGTCCTGGACGCTCTCGGACTTTCCTCCTACGCAGAGAGAAGGGCGCGTAAGCTCTCCGGTGGAGAGATGCAGCGCGTTGCGCTCGCCAGGACGCTGGTCCTCAACCCCGACATTTTGCTGCTCGATGAACCCACAGCCCATGTTGACGCCTCAAGCCGGGAAAGGATTGAGAGTATTGTCATGGAGTGGGTCTCCCGTGAGGGTGGAACCGCTATAGTGACTACCCATGATCTTGCGCTTGCCCACCGCCTAGGCGGCAGCGCCTACAGGCTTCAGGATGGCAGGGCCTCTCAAACAGGGGTGGATAACGTCTTTATGGGGCACTTTGTCGGCGGGGTCGGGGGGCTCTTCGATACGGGGCATATCAAAATAAACGTTGCGGGAAAGCGTCTGGGAGAGGCCGTAACTTTACGGGCGGAGGAGGTAATCCTCTCAACCCACCACCTTGAGTCCTCTGTGAGAAATAATCTGTATGGTGTGATTACCGACGTGTCGTTGGGAGATGGGGGTCTTCTAATGGTAACCGTGGATTGCGGGGAGCGTATCGTCGCATCCATAACCCCCTCCGGCTGGGCTGATCTGGGGGTTTCGGTGGGTGAACGGGTCTATGTATCTTTCAAGGCCTCTGCCCTTAGAGTGATAGAATAGCTCAAAATTTTAAACGGTTAAAATCTTCGCTATCCCCCCACGCAGCGCTTTGCCTACAAATCTAAGGCGACTGAGCTGCGCGAGGGGATATCTGCTCACATTTTAAGGTCCACATCCTCAAGGGCCTCTGTGGCGAAGTTACGCACTACGCCTGCGCCGACACGCATGGCAAGGGCAAGCGCGTGGCGTATCTCTGCGTCGGTGGCTCCCGCCTTCTTCGCGGCCGCGAAGTGGTTGTTGAGTCAAGTGGGGCAGCGCGCGAAAGCGGTCGCGGTGATGAGGCATAGCTCCTTTGTTTTTTCATCAAGAGCTTCTGTGAACTCAAACTCTAAAAATTTCTGCTTTAATCCCATCTTGAGCTCCTATTTGTCGAAAGGCAGTATGTCAACGCCGTTGTCTGCGCGTTTTTCCCCCCTCAAAAGTTCCATATGCCGAAGAACGGAGAAGGCGCGCTCAAGCTCGGAGGCCTCAAGGCCCAGCTTTGGGGCTATCTCTTCACGTGGGACCCGCCCCTTTGAGATAACCAGGTTGTAAAGAGAGAGCTCCGGCTCTTTGAGGGCTTTAACGGCATCCTCCTTCGACCCGATTGAGGAGGAGGCCATTTTGACCGCCCAGGGATCGCAAGCTTTTGAAGGAGACATCAGCGTCATTGCGCAATCCTCGCAGACTTGCTGGGAACCGTGGTCAACAATCTCATCTTCGGTAACGTCAGCTTTGCACCTTTCACAGATCATCATCATCTCCCTTATGCGTAAATTTTCTTCATGAGCCACGCCATGTTTATACCGAGGGTACGCATCGTATCTATGCCCTCTTCGTCATTTTCAACATCACCCTTGTCGAGGCCGATCCCCATGTTCCAGTAGGAGGAGCCGGGGACCACCATCTCATTGATGCCGAAGAAGTGGTTGAGCGTATCGTATGTGTGGAGGCTGCCCGCGCGCCTCACCGCAACCACCGCAGCCCCGACCTTTCTGCGCATGAGGGTGCCGTTTGCGCGAGAGACGTAACCTGCTCGATCGATGAGCGCCTTCATCTCAGCAGTTACGTCCGTAAAATATACGGGGGAGGCTAGTATTACCCCATCCGCCTCGAACATAAGCTTCATGACGTCGTTGGCGTCGTCGCTGATCGCGCACTTTTGGTTCTGCTTTTCTATGCACTTCCTGCAAGCTATGCAGCCCCTGAGCTTTTTGCCGGCAAGCTCTACAAGTTCGGTTTCGATGCCTTCGGCCTCAAGCTCTTTTAGGACGTGGTTTATGAGGTGGGTTGTGTTGCCGCCTTTTCTGGCGCTTCCATTTATAGCTACTACTTTCATCCTTTTCTCCTTACTTTAAGAGAATCAGTGTAAAACAAAGCTCTCTATTGTTGTGTTAAAATATGGCGCTGTGGTACTTTAGCCGCGCAACAAAAAGTTCATTCGGAGGGTTGACCCGTGAGTTTCGAGTTTCTTTTAACGTCGCTGGTTGTTGTCCTAGTGCCGGGAACCGGTGTTATCTATACCACCTCAATGGGACTCCTCTCCGGAGCGCGGGCGAGCATCGCCGCTGCTTTTGGATGCACCCTTGGGATTATACCTCATATAACCGCGTGCGTCCTCGGGCTTGCCGCATTACTTCATGTGAGCGCAGTTGCTTTCAACATTCTTAAGATGGCGGGGGTGGCGTACCTTATATTCCTCGCATGGTCTATGTGGCGGGATACCGGCTCGATAGATTTTATGCGCGGTGAGCCCAGAAGAGGGCTTGGCAGGGTCGTGTTTAGAGGCTTTCTCATCAACATACTTAACCCGAAGCTCTCCATATTTTTCCTAGCATTTTTGCCGCAATTCGTATCCCCGAAATCAGAGTGGCCGATGGGGGAGATGCTCCTTTTAAGCGCCGTATTTATGGGGATGACGCTATTTTTCTTTATACTCTACGGGCTCGCAGCAAACTCGGTTCGCGGTTATGTGGCAAACTCTCCCCGCTCTGTATTTATGCTTAAGCGTTCCTTCGCTGCTATCTTTGCCCTCCTTGGCCTCCGTCTGGCGCTGGCGGAGAGGTGAATTCAAGTCAACCTCGCAGCGAGTGCCTCTATGTGCTCGGGGCTTGTGCCGCAGCAACCACCAAAAATTTTACCCAGGCCGCTCTCTTTAAGGCGTGCCATCGCTTCAACCCATTCACTGACGGGCTCCATCTTTAACTCGGTGGAGCTTTCAAGCTCTCTGGGGTCGAGCGCCGACCCATTTGCCTGGATGCCGAGAAACCTTTCACGGTCTGCTTCTTTGAGGGCTGCCCTCTCCAGGAAGGTCGGGTAGCAGCAGTTCACCATATAGCCAGATGGAGGGATGGGGGCTCCATTATCGATGACATCAATGGCTTCACTCAGCGTGGTGCCATCCATTATAGTCCCCTCTGGGGAGAGGACGAAGCTGATGACGTAGGGGAGCTTTGTTTCAGCCATAGCGCGCGCCAGCCCAAGGGCTTCCCCTACCGAGGGCAGGGTCTCCGCAATGAGAAAGTCGACCCCTCCCGCTGCCAGCTTTTTGGCTTGCCACCGGTGAAATGCCTCCGCCTCAGTGGCCCCTGGCGCCTCCCCTGGTTTGTAGCAGTCGTTTTTGCTTCCTATGAGGCCATTAACCATCACCTCAACATCTTTGTTCTTAGCTTTTATGCCAAGGAGAAACTCGGCGCACTCCCCGTTTATTCTCTCAGCTCCGCTAATGCCCTGAAGCCGCTGCGGGTTGGCGCGCCAAGTTGGTGTCGAAAGGATGATTGGAAGCCCTCTTGACCTGGCGACACCAATGTATGAGGTGAAAAGCTCCTCCAATACCCGGCGGCCCTCGGGACTCCTTACGAGGAGAGTGTGCACAAGGGTGGGGTGGAGTAGGTGGGGTTGCCCTCTTCTTACCTGCTCCGCCACGGAGCCCTCGGCAAGTATCAGCGGCATATCAATTAAAAGCTGCTCCAAGGTCATGGCAGGAACTCCTCGATTTCATTTAGCGTGTCCACCAACCCGGCGAATAGAGAATCAAACTCGGGGCCGCCTCCATTGGGTGCCCGGAAGCGCCTTGATATCTCAACGCGAAGGGCGGGGATTCCAAGTTCGGCTGCGGCGAATCCGATGATTGAGCCGGGCTGCTCCTCCCGTGCGCGGTTGCGGGTAACCTTTGATATCCCACATTTTTCAAGGTTGCGGGCGATAATGGAGGAAAGGTTACTTTGTCCCGGCGGAGCATTGCTCTTTGGTGTGGCAATTCTTACATCAAAGGGCTCCTCGCCCGCGGCTCCCTGAATGTCCAGGAGGAAGTTTATTTTGCGTTTATCGGTAAACTCTCGGAGGCGATCCTTGAAGATACACACAATGTCATAGTCCGGGTCACCGCCGTAAAGTTTCTTCACAGCGAGCGCATGGCAATTCGTGTAATTGTTGAGCAGGTAGGCTAGCGCCCCGGTAAATATATCCGAGCGGCAGAGCTCTTTGGAGCGTATGTATCGTACTGAGTGCGGCGCTGTGACCAAGAGGGGCCGTTGCCCTTCAAGGATCAGGAAGGGATCCGCCTTTTTGGGGTTGGTCCGCTTCTTCGTCTTCTTGAAGTGAACACCTTCGACGCTGAACGCCTCTTCGTGTATGCGGCTATAGTCCATGAGAAGAGTCTAGCTTTTAGTCGGGCAATAAAAAAGGGACGGAATCAATCCGCCCCTTTTTCTATTTTAATTTTTAAGTAGATTAGTAGTTGGCGCAGTGAAGCTCAAAGTAATCACGGGGGTGAGCGCAAGCCGGGCACTTCTCCGGTGCGCCCTTTGATTCGTGGAGGTAGCCGCAGTTTCTACAGCGCCAAACAATGCTCTCACCGCGTTTGAAAACTTTGCCCTCCCTTAGGTTCTTCTCAAGGGTGCGGTACCTGGAGCCGTGGTGGCGCTCCGCCACTGAAACTGCCTCAAAGCACATAGCGATCTCCTCGAAACCCTCCTCGCGGGCCACGCGGGCGAATTCTGGATAGAGGTCGCCATACTCGTGCTCCTCGCCCATCGCTGCTGCTTCAAGGTTTTCAATAGTTGTGCCGATGCAGCCGGCAGGGAATTCGGCAGTAATTTCAAGGTCTCCGCCCTCTAGGAACTTGAAGAAGCGCTTCGCGTGCTCCTTCTCCTGGTTGGCGGTCTCCTCGAAGATAGCCGATATCTGCATCAGCCCCTCTTTGCGAGCGACGGAGGAGAAATATGTATAGCGGTTTCTTGCCTGTGATTCACCCGCGAATGCTTTAAGTAGATTTTTTTCAGTCTCCGTGCCTTTGACAGATTTCATCTCTCTCTCCCGTATAGTGTTGAAATTGAATTACTCTCCAAAAACCATCTTCATCCCAAAAGCCCTGCATACATCAAGGTCAGTATCTCTTATGCCCTGCTGGGCTTTCAAGGGTTCACCGATCATCTTCATGCCGCACTCACGCTCCGCTTTAAGGGCGAGGTGGTAGGGGGCTTCGCCAGACCAGCCGTAGGAGCCGAAGGCGTTGCAGTATTTTCCGGTGACGCCCGAGGCGGCGAGCCTCTCCATGAACTCGGCGGCCGCCGGGATCTCCTTCGCCTCCTGTGTTGGCGAACCAAGAGCGATCGCGTCAAAGTCATTGAGGATGGAGGGGTCTGTCACCTCCGCCATCTTCATAAGGGTAGCTTCCCCGCCCGCCGCTCGTACGCCGTCGGCGATAGACTCAGCCATCTTCTCTGTTTCACCGGTTTGTGTCGTATATACAATCGCTACTTTTCTCATCTTTATCCTCCACCATTTGAGTGTAACAAGGGCCCTCAAAAGGGCAAGCTTTATGTGACTTTAAAATATTACCAAAATAATCATAATTAAAAAAGGCAAAAGAAAAGCGAATCCCAAAAGTGGATCCGCTTTATGTGTCAAAAGCCTTTAATTCAGAGACCCGAGTCTTCACGCGCGGCGCTTTAAGTGAATTGCTCTCGTAGCACCCAGATCTCTTTTGAGCCACGCAAAGGAACTTTCAATGTGAAACGCTATTTATAATCTTCTCCATCTCATGCTCGAACTGGTTGGATGGATGCACAACCACCTCCCGGTCCTCAAGAGTGGCGCTGAAGCGTTCCTCATCGATATGCCTTGTATAGGCGGACTTCATTCTCTCTATCAGTTGGTTTAGCTCTTTGGAGCTAAGCTTGTTCTTCTCCGCGTACTCCTTGAAGTTGACAAGTTTGCCATCCTCCAACCACATCACGCCAAACTGCTTGGGGGGTTTGCCCACGAAGACAAAGGTGCCGCTCTCACCCATAACGACTTCGAGTTTATCGCGGAGATCATGCGCAAGGTTTTTGAGCGGCTCCCCCAGCTCGTCAAGCCGCTGCGCGGTTTCGCTGGAGGGGTCCAATTCCGGGTGCTGCTGTGTGCCGAATAAACGGTCCAAGAAGCCCATTCCGTCCTCCTTTCTTAAAGTGCGCGTGTTTCATTACAGGTTAGATCAAAATATATGTTTGTCCAGAAAAACCCTTGTGTTGCAAGGGGTTTTCATCTGTCCCTTCAAAGTGTTGTGGCGAAAGCGAGGAGGGGGTACATTAGTATGGAAGGAGAAAATTATGTCACAACTTCTGGCGGTAAATACCGGGTACGGGGTTATCCTTGCGGCGGACAGAAGGGTGGAGGTGCGCCAGGGGCATCATACCCATGAGGAGGAGCGGGTAAAGCTTTATCCAATGGGGACCCTCGCTGCTATTGCTACCAGCGGCGCGGCTGTATGCATTCCCATGACCGAGCAGCTCTCCAAATTCATAGGAGATAAGCCCCTCAGCTTTGAGCATGCAGCTCCCTATGTGGTCGAGCAGATGCAGCGTGAATATGACAAATTTATTGATATGGCGGGGGATTGGTTTTTAAAAAACCCCAAAGCATACAAGTTGTCATACCTCCTAATCGGCGGCGTTAACGCCGGGGGTGAGCCATCTTTTGAATTCTATGCCTCCGAGGCACATGGGGAGGCGTACCACAAGCTGCCGACGCAGGATGTCTTCACCGCGCCCCGCCGAATGGGGCTTGAAACGCGCCTAATGGCCGCAAATGCAAGAGGCGCCCCCCTTGAGGAGATCCTCGAAATCATAAAGGATGGCCTCTTCCTGGTGGCTAAAAAAGAAATCGCTGTCGGTGGCGTCTTCGACCTTGTTATCATCAACTCAGGTGGGATTACCCGTCACAAAATCGGTTAACTATCCCCTGATCTTTTTAGTTCATAACCGCTGCCCGCTAGGGAGGAGCCGTGCGCTACCCTAAAAGCGAGAAGTTCCAGCCCTGAGGACGACAAAGGCCTGTCGCCGGGAATAAGAAATGAAACATCTTCCAAAGATTCTCTTTTTAATTTTGCTTGTCTTTGTGGCGTTTACCTTCGCCACCCAGAATACAACCAATGACCTTGAGATTGTCACCCATGAATTGAAGGGCATCGTCGGCGTACCCATACGAGTGGTTCAGATTAGCGATGTTCACCTCAAGCGTGACGAGCTGGATTCCCTTGCTCTGAGAGTTTCAGAGGAGATCAAAGCCCTTTCGCCGGATATCATCGTCGCCACCGGCGATATGGTGAATTACCCGACCGGAATGAGGGCGCTAAACCGTTTCTTAGACCTTTTTCCTAGGAATGTCCCGTTAATTGCAGTTTCAGGGAATTGGGAAGCCAGTAACCTGGATGAAAAGAATTTTGAGAAGCTGGAGCAGCTATACGCTATTTACGGGGGCAGCTTCCTTGATAATGGATGGAAGGTTGTTGAGGCATGGGGGATGAGGGTAGGCCTTTGCGGGGTGCGTGACAAAGTCACCAAGGCAGAGCTCTCGGCGCTTATGGAGAAAGCACCCAAGGCGGACCTCTCCATACTCCTCTCCCATAGGCCGGATACTGTTGACCTTCTGGCTGATGAGGACCGGGCAAAGGTTGACCTGGTCCTCTCCGGGCACACACATGGTGGTCAATTCCGCCCCTACGGCATTACAATCGTCCCCCAATATATAGGCGAAAAGAGGCTTTCCGGTTTCTTTACAGGTTCGCCGCCCCTTTACGTTAACAGGGGAGTCGGTACTACGACTATGCCGGTGAGGTTGGGTGTGAAGCCGGAGATAGCCGTATTCGACTTCATTCCCTGAGTTACGGGGAAGGGCTCATGACTTTTTAGCCCGCCGCCTCTACGCTCGCTAACCATGACGGCGATGCCGGGAATTTGTGTTTACCCCAATATGAGATAAAGATACCGGCCAGCTCCGGGCGCTTTCTGATAGCGTCCGAGGCGCGGCAGCCCTGGCAGGCGCCAAGGGCAAGGAGCCTTGCATGTGCGGCTGGGTTTGCTGGCGTATTATGGGTATCGCATCTTGGGCACATAAATGAATTTGTCACGGCATCACCTGCCTTGAAAGAAGGTTATGAGCGTGGCCGTGCGCGGTTGGATATATAGCCTCGTGGGGGCAGGCAAAAAAAAAGCCCACCCCGCGCGAGGGGAGGGCATAGTCGTAATGCGACCTTCCATCTCTCCTTTCCAAACGCGGGAGGCTCTACCGTTTCCGGTAAAGCCCATCGGCTGGCGACCCTGGGGCTATGCCCTTTAGGCTGCTTCGCTCGGAGATGGGTCGAGTATATAATTATTAAGAACTTCGTATCAAGTAATATTAGCTATAATGTAGCTGTATTGGATTTTCAAAACTGTTAATGGGAGCGGCTTTGCGCACTATCATCCACGTCGATATGGACGCTTTTTTTGCCTCCGTCGAGCAGCTGGACCACCCGGAATATAGGGGGAAGCCGGTTATAGTGGGGGCGCTTCCTGAGTCTGGGCGAGGCGTAGTCGCCGCTTGCTCCTATGAGGCGAGAGAATTCGGCATCCATTCTGCGATGCCAATTACAATTGCATTCAGGCGCTGTCCGAAGGGAGTCTACGTGACTCCGCGCGGCGCTAGATATAAAGAACTTTCCCAAGAAATATTCAGGATATTTGGCGACTTTACTGACCTTGTCGAGCCGCTCTCCATTGATGAAGGTTTTTTGGACGTATCCGGCAGCCTGGGGCTCTTCGGCTCGGGATATGAGATAGCGCGGCTTATAAAGGCAAGGGTGCTTGAAGAGACGGGGTTAGTTGCTTCAGTCGGGGTTGCGCCAAATAAATTTCTCGCCAAGATTGCGTCCGACCTTGAAAAGCCGGATGGCCTCGTCGTAGTTGACCCGGAGAGGATACTGGAGTTTCTCCATCCGCTTCCGATTAAGCGGCTGTGGGGGGTTGGTGCAAAGACGGCGGAGAAGCTCTACTCACGGGGAATAAGAACTATTGGCGACCTAGCTAACCTTGGCGCTGAGGGAGTGCGCGCTATTTTGGGGCCGCACGGCCTTGACCTTTACCATTTATCGATGGGGGTGGATGAGCGTGTAGTCGAAACCGGCAGGGAGGTTAAATCCATTGGCAATGAGGTGACCTTTAATGAGGACACCGCCGATGTCGAGCGGGTAAAGAAGACCCTCTTGGCGCTATCCGACAAGGTGGCGGGGCGGCTCCGTAAGGCCGGGGTGGAGACAGTTGGCGTAACGGTTAAATTTCGCGATGAGAACTTCCGAACGCTCACACGTTCAACTACGCTGGATAAACCCACCGCGCTGACAGGAGTCATCTATGAGAGGGCTCTTGCCCTGCTCGCAGAGACGGGCTGGCACGGTGAGCGGCGGGTAAGGCTAGTGGGAGTAACCGCGCACAAACTTGTTGAGCCCGGCGGGCATCTTAGCCAGCCGGGGCTCTTTGACTCAGCTGCGGCCGGCGGAGTAGATAATAAAGAGCGTGATGGAAAGGCGGCAGAGGCCGTTGACCTTATACGCCGACGATTTGGGGCAGGGGCGCTAAAGAGAGGCTCTTTGGTCCCTGGTGATCCTAAAAAAGTTAAGTAACTTGCCTTTAGGTTGACTTTGGTTTACGCGCAGGTAGCGCTTCGGCGACAACCATTCCGCAGACAATCAGCGCGCCGCCAATCCAGCCGATCGTTGAGAGCTTCTCCGAAAGTAGCCAGATGGAGAATACCGCGGCGAAGACTGGTTCGAGGGTATAGATTAGGGCTGCCCGCGTAGGCGTCGTCCATTTCTGAAATGTCGTCTGGACCCAAAAGGCGTAAGTTGTAGCAAAGACAGCGGTAATTATAAGCGCCCAAATGAGCGAGGAGCTCCAAACCCTGGGCCAGCTCACGGGCTCGAAGAAGTAGCTTCCTATGGCGCCAAGGACCGCCATCGTCATAATCTGTACGAAGGCGAGCGCACGCCCGTCATACCCCTTTGTCAGCGCATCAAGGCCCAGGATGTGAAGGGCCACAAAGAAGGCGCAAAGGGACACTAGCGCGTCGCCTGGATTTATGGAAAATGAACCCTGCCAAGTTAGCATGAAGAGGCCCGCCACAGCGCACACCACCCCGATTTTAGCTCCCGGCGCAGGGGGCTTCTTCAAGATTGGTCCCGCCAGGAGTGATACCCAGACCACGTTGAGCCCAGTAAGAAAGCCTGTGTTTGAAGAGGTGGTCAGCGAAAGGCCGTATGTTTGCGTAATGTATGACGCGAAGAGGAGCACCCCAAGGAATATCCCTTTTAGATAACCCTCCTTGTTTAGTGTGGCGAAACCTTTAGGCCCCGCGAAGAGCGCCAGGAGTATCGCGGCGAAGAGAAACCTGACCCATAGGAAGCAGAGCACAGGAACCTCCTCGATAGCTTCCTTCACTATCGGGAAGGTGGCGCCCCAGAAGATGGTTACTGTTGCCAGGAGGAATTCGGCTAAGTGCCGCCGGTTACGGGTTTTCATTTATGCTCTTATGTTGTCCGGCTGGTTTTGTTGTGTTATAAAACGCTAGTTGGCGCTAATTTAGCGGCATCCGTCAAGGGGCAAAGGATTATGTCATGGAACGTGGCAAAATGGAACCTGTAGAAGCAAAGTGTCCCAAGTGTGGTTACACCGAGATCGTATATATTCCGGTGGAGGAGTTCCCCAAGTGCCCGAGGTGCGGGACGCAGATGGTGATAAACGAGCTCCTCGATGAGGGGAAATCTTACTGACCTCAATTACGTTTAGCATTGCAAAACTTTTTACCTGAAGAATTTTTTAAAGGAGAGCAAGGATGAAACGAATCGCAATCTTTACTGCACTAGTCGTAGCACTGGTCGCAGGCTTTGCGCAGGCGGGCACCATCGATGAAATTCTCGACAGGGGCACCTTAAGGGTCGGCATGGAGCCCGGCTACATGCCCTTTGAGCTTCGCGACAAGAAGGGTGAGGTAATAGGTTTTGACGTAGATATGGCTAACCGCATGGCAAAGGCCATGGGCGTAAAGCTTGAGATAGTTCCCACCGCGTGGGATGGCATCATCGCTGCGCTCGTCACCAATAAGTTCGATATCCTAATGTCCGGCATGACCCTTACTCAGGAGCGCAACCTGCGCATCAACTTCGCCGACCCCTACATCGTAATCGGGCAGGCGATCCTCCTCAGAAAAGAGCTGGCGGGAGAGGTTAAGTCCTACAAAGACCTCAACGACCCCAAATACAAAGTGGTTTCCAAGCTCGGCACCACCGGCGAGCAGGCCACTAAGAAGCATATCCCCAAGTGCACCTACATCTCCTTCGAGACAGAGCAGGAGGGTATGATGGAAGTAGTAAACGGCAAAGCCGATGCTTTCGTCTATGACCTTCCCTACCTTGGCCCCGCGATGGCACAAAAGGGCGAGGGCAAGCTCGTTCTCCTCGATAAGCCCTTCACCTATGAGCCCCTCGCTTGGGCGGTGAGAAAAGGCGATGCTGACTTCCTGAACTGGCTCAACAACTTCCTGCGCCAGATAAAGAATGACGGCGTCTACGACAAGATCTACGAAAAGTGGATCCTCTCCTCCGAATGGCAGAAAGAAATTCAGTAGAACCTGAGCAGGGGCGTATGACGCGTGAATAGCAAATCCTACAATTTATTTTGGAAGACGGTGCTCGTTGTCACGGTCGTCGCCTTTATGGGTGCCTTCTATCTTGCGGCAAAGCGCGTGGATTACACGTGGAGATGGAAAAGGGTTCCCCAATATTTCTTCTATAAAGCCGAGCTTTCGATAAAGGCTGACGATGACGGTGTTGTGACCTCAGTTAGTGAGGGCAAGAAGATGACAACCGTCAGCTATGAAACGGAAACCGGCGAGAAATTTACGTACAAGATAGATGCCGAAACTTTGAATGTCTCCGAGGGGGAGGACCTCTTCCTCGGAGACAGGATCGGCTATGTGCACTCGTGGGAGATGGGCCCGCTAACCCTTGGCATCTGGACAACTCTCTGGATATCAGCGGTATCAGGGGTGCTGGGGCTCTTCCTCGGCATAGTCTTCGGGCTATGCAGAATTTCAAAAAACCCATGTCTCTCCGGCTTTGCCTCGCTATATGTCGAGCTCATACGAGGGACGCCGCTCCTTGTGCAGATATTTATCTTCTACTTCTTCATCGGCACCGTGCTGAACCTCGACAAGTACGTAGCCGGCGTGGGCGCGCTCTCACTTTTTGCAGGAGCCTACGTAGCGGAGATCATACGCGCGGGAATCCAGTCCATTGCGCGCGGGCAGACCGAGGCGGCGCGTTCCCTTGGCATGACAGCGGCCCAGTGCATGCGCTACATCATCATGCCCCAGGCGCTTAAGCGTACCCTGCCGCCCCTGGCCGGGCAGTTTATCAGCCTCATCAAGGATTCCTCGCTGCTCTCAGTCATAGCGATAATCGACCTGACCCGGGCGGGCCGCGAGATAATCTCCAACACCTTCGCGACCTTTGAGATTTGGATCACGGTCGCGCTTTTATACCTGGTTATCACGGGCACGCTCTCCCAACTCGTGCAGTGGATGGAGAGAAGGATGGCCGTCAGTGATTAAAGTAAGAGACCTGGTAAAGCTATTTCACGCCGATGGCTCCATAGTGCGGGCCGTGGATGGGGTTTCAACCGATGTGGCTAAGGCGGAGGTCGTTGTGGTAATAGGCCCCTCCGGCTCCGGCAAATCGACATTTTTGCGCTGCCTTAATGGCCTTGAGCCCCTTAACGGAGGGCATATCGTCATCGATGGCAAGGATCTGGCCGATAAAAAGACCGACATCAACATCGTCCGCCGCGAGGTTGGCATGGTCTTTCAACAGTTTAACCTCTTCCCGCATAAGACCGTCCTCGACAACCTCACCCTTGCGCAGATGAAGGTGCGTAACCGCTCAAAGCGGGAGGCTGAGGAGAAGGCGAGGATGTTGCTCGCAAAGGTAGGGATCTCTGAAAAGGAGAGCGTATATCCATCGCGCCTCTCCGGTGGGCAACAGCAGCGAGTAGCAATAGCCAGGGCGCTGGCTATGGACCCAAAGATTATGCTCTTTGACGAGCCGACTTCGGCGCTGGACCCCGAGATGGTCGGTGAGGTTCTAGATGTCATGAAGACCCTTGCCAGAGAGGGGATGACGATGGTCGTAGTCACCCACGAGATGGGCTTTGCCCGAGAGGTGGCGGACAGAGTCCTCTTCATGGATGAGGGCAAACTGGTGGAGGAGGGGACTCCTGAACATTTCTTCACCGCGCCGAGCCATGAGCGAACAAAGCTATTTCTCAATCAGGTCCTCTGATTGGAGGTTGGCACTTAATGAATCAAGGCCCGTCGCTTTTAAGCGGCGGGCTTTTTCTTTTTAATACGCGTCTCTTGGGTTACAATGCCGTGAACATGAATGACTATTCATTGTAGCCTGTGAGGTAAATATGTCTGACGTTGTTTACAAAAAGCTCGCCGCCCACCTTGATGACCTCCCCGGTGGTTTCCCCTCCACCGAGAGCGGGGTTGAATTAAAAATTCTAAAGAAGCTCTTTTCCCCCGAGGAGGCTGCGCTCGCGGTAAAGCTGACCCTCATACCCGAGGAGGCGTACGTAATTGCCCATCGCGCCGGAGAGAATATCGATAAAGTAAAAGAGAAGCTCCATGAGATGTCGAGAAAGGGACTTATCTACTCCATTTAGAAACCCGGCAAAGCACCCCTTTACATGGCCGCACAGTATGTTGTGGGTATCTGGGAGTTTCACGTAAACGATCTCGATGAGGAGTTCGTGCGGTTGTCAAACGAGTATTTCCCCTACCTTGTTGACGCTGACGCATGGAAAGCCTCTCCCCAACTTCGTACAATACCAGTCTCACGCTCCTTGGACCCCGGCCACCACTCCCTGCCATATGAGGATGCGGCTACCCTTGTGAAGGGACACCGCCGCTATGCGGTGGCAGAATGCATCTGTCGCAAGGAGCACAAGTTGGTGGGTAAGGGGTGCGAGAAGCCGATGGAGGCATGCCTTGTCTTTGACACCGCCGCTGATTACTATCTGAGAAATGGCCTCGCAAGGGAGATCGACGAGGCTGAGACCTTGAAGATATTGGAGGAGGGAGAAAGGGCCGGTCTAGTCGTACAGCCCTCCAACTCCCAAAAGGCGATAAACATCTGCCTTTGCTGCGGCTGCTGTTGTCAGGTGCTTATTGCGATGAAAAAGCACCCTGACCCCGCTGAGCTCTTTTCCAGCGCCTACATCGTGGAGGTTGATGCGGATGAGTGTGTAGGCTGCGAGGTCTGCATTGGCCGTTGCCAGATGGAGGCCCTCACAATGAACGAGGGGGTCGTCTCTCTTGAACAAAAGCGCTGCATCGGCTGTGGCCTCTGCGTAACCACTTGCCCCACTAAGGCCCTAAACTTAAAGCGTAAAGATATAGTTCCCGAGGTGCCCCGTTCAAATACGGAAGCGGCGATAAAGCTTGCCAAGGCAAGGGGGAAGCTCTCCAACGCCAAGATGGCGAAGATGGCGCTGAAGTCAAAGTTCGACCGGCTGATGGCGGCAAGTAAGAGATAAACAGACAGCTTGCGTATAATAAAAAAATATTGTGGGAGGCTAGTCGGCCTCCCTTTTTTTGTTGACGGGCAAGAGAAGGTAGATATACTTACTTACCGGTAAGTAAGCAAAATTTGGAGCGGCTATGTCAGAGAAGAGAGGGGCCCTTAAGGGGAGGATATTTAAAGAGGGAGCGAGGCTCTTTGCCGAGCAGGGGTATGAGCGGACAAGCCTTCAAGAGCTCGCCGGAGCCCTGGGGGTGACAAAGCCTGCGCTCTATTACTATTTCTCCTCCAAAGATGAACTTCTTTTCGGGATTATGACCTTCGTCATGGATCAGGTGCTTGCCGACGTGATTGAGGTGCGCGAAAGCTCTCTCTCCCCCAGCGATAAACTCCACGACCTCATCCGCCGCTACATCTCCTTCTTCGCCGCAAAACCCCACGAGCTAACGATTATGTCCACCGAGGTCGATAGCCTGGGCCCAGAGTTCAGGGAGACCATCGTCGCCAGACAGCGCGAATACGTAAGGCTGGTGCGAGGTATCATCGCCGGCGTTATGGCGGCGCGAAAATGTGAGAAGGGTGCCGGCGTCAACGAGACCGCTGCGGTTTATGCCTTGCTCGGTGGGATGAACTGGATTTTCAAGTGGTACGACCCGGAGGGGCCGCTCTCTCCTGATGAGCTTGCACTCGACTTTATGAGCATCTTCAAATCCGGCCTGGGCTAAGCCCGGCGAATATTTTTGACGATATCGGAGGATTTATGAGCTTTAACCTCACCAGCGAACAGATAGATATCCAAAAGGCGGCGCGTGAGTTTGCGCGTGGAGAGTTTACCAAGTGGGCGCGGGAGGCCGACGAGAAGGAGTACTGCCCTGAAGTGCTCTATAAACAGGCTGCGGAACTTGGCTTTCAGGGGATATTCTTTCCCGAAGAGTATGGCGGCGCTGGCCTCGGGTACCTTGAGTTCTGTCTCGTCATCGAGGAGTTCTGGCGTGTCGACCCTGGTATAGGGCAATCATTGGGCTCGGTGGTCTTTGGTTCAGACCTTCTCCTTACCTTCGGCAGCGAGGAGCAGAAGAAAAAGTACCTGCCGCCTATTACAGAGGGCGAAGCTATCATGGCTGCGGCGATAACCGAGGCGGATGCGGGTAGCGACGTCACCGCAGTTGCCACAAGGGCGGTCCTTGACGGGGATGAGTGGGTGATAAACGGTACCAAGATGTTTATCACAAACGGTAACCTCGCCGACTACATAATCCTCTACTGCTTGACCGATCCCGACAACCCTTCACGCCACCAGCGCCACTCCTGCATCATGGTTGAGACTGACCGTCCGGGTTTTTCAGCAAACAAGATACACGGGAAGATGGGTATCCGTGCCTCCGACACCGCAGAGCTCTCGCTCACGGACCTCAGGGTCCCAAAGGAGAATCTCATCGGCGAGAGAGGAGAGGGTTTCGCGCAGTTCATGGCTTTCTTCAACCGTACGCGCCTGCATATCGCTGCACAGGGGATAGGTGTTGCGCAGGGGGCGCTGGATATGGCTACGCGCCACGTGAAAAACCGCGTTCAATTCGGGCGGCCGCTCGCCGCGCTCCAAGCGGTGCAGTTTAAAATTGCCGAGATGGCAACAAAGGTCGAGGCATCGAGGAGCCTCCTCTACCGGGCGGCATCTCTTGCCGACCAGGGGATCTTCGACCACAAGCTTATCGCGATGGCGAAGTGGACAGCCGGAGAAACAGGGGTCCGTGTAACCGATGAGGCTTTGCAGCTACACGGCGGCTACGGCTATCTCGCCGAATACGACATAGAGCGCTTCTACCGCGACGCGAAGATCGTAGAGCTCTATGAGGGCACAAAAGAGGTTGAGAAGCAGGTAATCGCGCGGGTCATCCTGGGGAAGGCGTAGCTGGTGCCTAAGCTAAGCGATATAGAGGGAGTAACCCTCGCCGAGCGCTTCGAGCTGGCGGCCTGCCTCCAGTGCGGAAGGTGCACCGGCGGTTGCCCGATGTCAATACGCTCGCCGCTTAATAGCAGAAAGTTCCTCTATGAATCGCTAATCCGCGAGGATGGAGAGGCGCTCCTGGAGCGTGAGGAGGTGTGGGATTGCACCTCCTGCCGCACCTGCTCCTCCCGCTGCCCGAGGGAGCTTGACCCCGCGATGGTTATGCGCGCCGTGCGGACAGTCAAAATTGAGGGTGGACGAATTCCAAAAACGTTGATGGACGCTATGGAGTCGAGCCTAAAACACGGTAACCCTTGGGGACGCTCCCGCATGAAGCGGACGGCCTGGGCGGAGGGGATCACCGTTAACTCCATCGAAGAGGATGCGGAATCGGAGCGTCTCTGGTTCGTCGGCTGCACCCCTGCATATGACCCCCGCGCGATGGGGATGGCTAAGGCGTTGGCGCGTATTTTCGAGGTTGCCGGGGTCGATTACACAACCCTGGGAAGCGAGGAGGTCTGCTGCGGCAGCGAGATGCTTCGCGCAGGTGAGGAGGGGCTCTTTGAGGAACTCTCCGAGGTAAATAAGGAGAACTTCGCTGAGCTTGAGTTTGCCGAAGTCGTCGCGACCTCGCCGCACTGCATGAATACCTTCATCGCCGATTACGGTCTCGATATCCCGGTAACCCACTACACACAGCTGCTCGCAGCCCTTGCCGCAGAGGGAAAGCTGCCCTTTGGGGGAGAAAGTGAGGAGGTTAAAGTCGCCTTCCATGACCCCTGCTACCTCGGCAAGCAAAACTCCATATATGACGCTCCGAGGAATGTGTTAAAAGCGGTCCCCGGCGTCGAGCTCGTTGAGTTCGCCCGCTCACGAGAGCGGAGCCTTTGCTGCGAAGGCGGCGGCGGCAGGATGTGGATTGAGGGGATGGGCGAGGGCGAGCGCAACGCCCAGATCAGGGTGCGCGATGCAATAGAAATGGGCGTTGATGTAATCGCCACCGCATGCCCCTTCTGTCTCCTCACCCTTGAGGATGCGGTCAAGACGACCGGCTCAGAGGGGAAAATAAGGATTTTCGATATTGCCGAAATAGTAGTCAACTCTATTGATGGTAGTGAAAGGAGCGAGTGATGAAGATAGCCGTCTTCGTCAAACATGTGCCTGATGTCGCCGAGGCAGACCTCGAGGTCGCCGCTGACGGACGCACGTTGAAGGGAGCCGGGCTCCCCTTTGAGATGAATGAGTGGGACCGCTTCGCCCTTGAAGAGGCAGTCCTTATAAAGGATGAGGTGGGGGGTGACCTTACCGCCTTCCTGATTGGCGATGAGGCGGCTGAGGAGTCTCTTCGCCGCTGTCTTGCAGTCGGAGCGGATCGCGCTGTACGGCTATGGGATGAGGCGCTCTCAGGGGCAAACCCCTTTGAGATTGCAGCGGCGATGCGAGGCGCGGTCGGGGATGATAATTATGACCTTATACTCTGCGGCGCCCAGTCCTCCGATTATGGTTATGGCATGGGGGGGCCGCTGCTCGCAGAAGCGCTTGGTATCAACTCAGTTGCGTTGGTAAACAAGATGAAGGTGGAGGGCTCCAAGGTTCTTGTTACACGTGAGCTTGAAGGCGGCTGGGGCGAAGAGGTGGAGGTGAACCTCCCCGCGGTAATCTCAATCCAGACAGGCATAAATGAGCCCCGCTATGTCTCTATCCTTGGAATTAAAAAGGCGCGGAAAAAGCCTATCGATGTGCTGGATGGTGCAGGTGTCGACCTCTCCTCCGAGGGAGGGAAGCTTGTGGTTGAGAGCCTCCAGGCGCCCCCGCTTGGCGAGGGCGCGGAGTTCCTTGAGGGTAGCCCTGAGGAGGTAGCGGAGAGATGCCTTGCCCTCCTGAAAGAGGCGGGAGGTGTCCTATGAGCGTATGGGTAGTTTGCGAACATAGAAATGGGGCCCTCCGCGAGGTGACCTACGAGCTTTTGGCGCATGGGGCTGCTCTTTGTATGGGAGCCGTCACTGCGGTAATCCTCGCAGGGCCAGGTGAGGGAGAAGCCCTCGCCGCCCTCATCAATGGAAAAGCCGAGAGGACGCTTCTAGTTGAGGACCCCTCAATGAGCGCCTTTAACGGTACCGCGCAGGCGTTGGCGCTGGCATCTCTCGCTGAGGGGGCGCAAGAGCCGCCAAAGGCAATCCTCGGAGCCCACTCCGCCGCCGGGATGGATTGGGCGCCCACGCTGGCAGGGAAGCTCTCCTGCCCGGCGGTGACCGATGCAGTCGCTCTTTCTATGGAGGGCGATTCTCTCACTGCCACGCGAGTGGTCTATGGCGGCAAGCTCCAGTCAAAGATCAAGCTGGGTGGAGCCAAGATGGTAATCGCCACAATTCGCCCCGGCTCCCTTGAGGATGAACCTAAAGCTGCTTCTGTAGAGACGAGCATTGAGGCGACATCGGTCTCTTTACCTTCGGAGCTTGGCAAAAGGTTCATAGCTTGGGTCGAGGAAGCTGCCGGGGATGTGGATATCTCCCAGGCGGATATTCTGGTCTCCGTAGGACGCGGAATTCAGGACAAGGAGAATATCGACGTCGCAGAGGCTCTCGCTGAGGCTCTTGGAGCGACGGTGTCCTGCTCCCGTCCCGTGGTGGATATGAACTGGCTCCCAAAGGAGCGCCAGGTTGGTATCTCAGGCAAGACGGTCAAGCCAAAGGTCTATATAGCGCTTGGCATCTCAGGAGCCTTCCAACATGCGACGGCTATGAAGGACTCGGCAATGATAATAGCCGTCAACAAGGACCCGAAGGCGCCAATCTTTCAGATAGCGCACTACGGTATAGTCGGCGACCTCTTCAAGGTGGCCCCCGCGCTCACCGCCGCTGTCAGGGCGGCGAAGGGGTAGGAGGGGATTTTGAGCACCTCCGCTCCAAGTGCGTTGGTAGTCGGCGCGGGCGTCGCCGGTATTCAGGCGGCGCTCGACCTTGCCGACGCCGGCGTGAAAGTAGTCCTGGTGGAGCGCGGCGACTCCATCGGGGGGCGGATGGCGCAGACGGACAAAACTTTTCCCACCCTTGATTGCTCCTCCTGCACCCTGACCCCGAGGACGGTTGAGGCTGAGTCCCATCCAAATGTACGCCTGATTACCCGCGCCGAGCTTACCGGGCTTACGCGCGCGGGTTCATCCTTTGAAGCTGAGATTACCATCCGGCCACGCTATGTGGATTTGGAGAGGTGCGTCTCCTGCGGCAGGTGCAGCGAAGCGTGCAGACTGGCTGGGAAGGTGCTCTCGGAATTCGACCTTGGTATGGGCAATGTCAGCGCCATAGGGGTTCCTTTCCCGCAGGCGGTCCCCTCAACCTACGCCGTAGCTCCTGAGCATTGTCTGATGCTCCGCTTTGGCAAATGCGGCAAGGGGCCCAAATGCGCGGAGGCGTGCGATGTGGACGCTATAGATTTCGATGAGGAGGAGCGAGTTGAGCGTTTGGAGGTGGGCGCGGTAATCCTGGCTACCGGATATGACCTCTATGACCCCGCAGATAGCGCCATTGGCCGCCCGGAATTGGACTTTAGAGATAACCCTCGGGTGATAACAAACCTACAGTTCGAGCGGCTCTCCTCCGCCTCCGGCCCTACACAGGGGAAGCTCCTTGTCGGTGGGGTGGAGCCGAAGAGGATAGTCTTCATCCAGTGCGTAGGCAGCCGCGACCGCACCACCGGCGCGGCCTACTGCTCAAGGGTCTGCTGTATGGTGAGCCTCAAACAGGCGGTTCTCGCCCTTGAGAAACTCCCTGGAGTGGAGGCGACAATCCTCTACATGGATATCCGCGCCTTTGGTAAAGGGTATGAGGAGTTCATGGAGCGCGCCCAGCGCCTTGGGGCAAAGCTGAGGCGAGGGGCTCCCTCGGAGATATTCGCTATGGGGGATGAGGTCGTAGTCCGGGTTGAGGACACTCTCCTCGGCGGCACGGAGGAGATGGCTTGCGATCTGGTGGTGCTTGCTGCCGGGCTGAGGCCGAGGAGTGGAAGTGAAGGCCTCGCCGCCATAGCTAACTTGACTGTTGAGGAGGATGGCTTCTTCGCTACCCACAAACGCGACCCCGCAGGTGGTCTGGGAGAGGGCGTATTTGTGGCGGGGGCATGCGGTGGCCCGATGGATATTCCAGACGCTGTTGCCTCCGGCTCGGCAGCTGCTGGGGCGGCGCTTGAATCGCTCCTCGGAGTTGGCGGCGGATGAAGGGTGCTGCGCTCTATATCTGCCACTGCGGGCACAATATAGCATCTACCGTTGATGTAGAGGCGGTAGCCACCTCCTTTGAAGGAGCGCCGGGCGTAAGCGTCGTGCGCCACTATCCATACCTCTGCTCCAGGCCGGGGCAGGAGCTTATCAAAAATGACCTAAAAGGTGGGGGCATCTCACGCGTCGTAGTGGCTGCTTGCTCTCCCAGAATGCATGAAAAGACCTTCAGAAAAGCGGTGGAGTCCGAGGGGCTCAATCCATACCTTTTCAAACACGTGAATATTCGGGAGCAGTGCTCCTGGGTGCACCCGGACAGAAATGAGGCAACCGCGAAGGCCAAAGAGCTTCTTCGCAGCGGCCTTGAACGGGTGAAGCTGCAAGAACCGCTCTATGGCTCCACCGCAGAGGTTACGCCCAGGGCGCTTATTGTCGGCGGCGGCCCGGCGGGACTCTCCGCAGCGGCGCAGCTGGCGGGGCAGGGCCTTGAGGTGATCCTCTGCGAGCGGGAGGGATCGCTCGGGGGCCGCGCGGCCAAGGTGGGGCGCTCCTTCACTGAGGGCGGCGAGGTAGCCCCCTGGCTTGACGGCCTCATTAATAAAGTTACGGAGAGCGAGTTGGTGGAGGTGTTCACCGGCGCTGAGGTTGTTAGCCTTGAGGGCGCGCCCGGCTCCTTTTCAGCCACCATAAAGGCCGGTGCCGTCGAAGAGGTTCGGGAGGCGGGTGCGGTGATAATTGCAACAGGCAGCTCCCTCTACCGCCCTGATGACCCAGAGGAGGGCCGCCCGGAGCTAGGCTTTGGCGATGACCCGAGAATAATTACTCAGGAGGACTTTGAGGGAAAGCTCCGAAGCGGTGAGCCACTCTCAGTGAATGGCACGCCGGTTGATGCGGTCACCTTCCTCCAGTGCATAGGTTCACGTGACAAGAGCGCCAAGGGCTCGCACTGCTCACGTATCTGCTGCATGACAAGCGTGAGGCAGGCAGAGGAGTTCAAAGATAATAATCCTGAAGCTCGCGTTGATGTTATCTACATGGACCTTCGTGTCTATGCCCGCGGCGCTGAGGAGGCATATGAGGCCGCCGGTCGGCGGGGCGTCATCTTCCGGCGCGGGAGCGCTTCGGAGATATTCAAAGATGGGGAAAAACGTCTAGTAGCCTATGAAGAGACCTTGACGGGGGAGGTAACCCGCTTGGCGACCGATATGGTAGTGTTGGCGTGCGGCGCTAGGCCACGGGAAGACGTGCGGGAGATTTCGCGTCTCTTTGGGGCGGCGCAGGGCCCCGACGGTTTCTTTCAGGAAGCGCATCCAAAGCTACGACCCGCAGAGACAGCCTCCGACGGAGTCTATCTCGCAGGTGCTTGCCAGGCACCGAAAACGATAGATGAAGCTGTCACGAGCGGCCGCGCCGCAGCGGCAAAGGCAGCGTTGCCTCTGCTCAGGGGGTGGACTCCCATTGACCCAATAGTAGCTGAAATTGACGACCTCACCTGCGTCGGCTGCGGGCTTTGCGCGGCATCCTGCCCCTTTGGCGCGATATCACCTATGGCGCACCGCGCAGTCATGAGGGTGAACCCCGCCCTATGCAAAGGCTGCGGCGCCTGCTCTGCAGCTTGCCCCTCCAAGGCGGCGACACTCAAACACTTCCGCCCCACGCAGCTCCTCGCGGAGCTGGGCACTATTACCTGATAATTTCCCTTAGACATATCTGATTGGCTGACCAGGAAGCAGAAGGTCGGATTGAATGGAATAAAATTCCGCCGTATATGTTGTTTGTGACCGTCTTGGGTGTAAAATCTTCTCTGAAGGCCAACCTGAACTGTGGACTGTGATAAGATAAAGATATAATTATATTAATTTAGTCGAGCAGGCCAAGATGGGGGGAATCATTTTGCTGCAAACACCCACATACACGCCGAAAATGTATAGCCAACCTGACTACATGGGCCGGAGAGTAGGGAAATTTGTGGAAACTTACACTTCAGGAGCGTGGGTAGAAACAACTAGAAACCTCTTTGTCTATGATGGGTGGAACTTGGTTCAGGAGCTTTCGGACATGGGCAATGTAGTTCGCTCATATGTATGGGGGCTCGACCTATCTGGTACGCTTCAGGGCGCGGGCGGCGTCGGAGGGCTTCTTGCTACCGTTGAGAATGGCAATCTCTTTGACTACAGCTACGATGGCAACGGTAATGATGCAGCTATTAGTGATGGATTGGGTGATGTGGTCGCCTACTACGAGTACGACCCCTTTGGGAATACAGCCTACGCCGCAGGACCAAGTGCCGCCACCAACCCATATCGCTTCTCCACAAAATACCTCGATACAGAAACAAACCTCTACTACTACGGTTACAGATATTACAGCCCCGAGCTAGGACGCTGGATCAACAGAGACCCCATCGAGGAAGAAGGTGGGCTGAATCTTTACGGGTTTGTGGGGAATGACCCGATTAACGCCTATGACCTCTTAGGCCAGATGATCATTTGGGATCAATATGTCCTAAGCAATCCACACGTCAAAAATAATCTACGTCAGCTCAACACAGCAATCGTAGCTTTGGGACATTCCGATAGCTCATTCACATTGCGTGTTACTGGCGGCGACCGCTACAAAGACCAATGTGGCGACATACGCTCCTCGACTGACGACTCCATCGTTAAAGGTTCATCACAAACGAGTCCGCACCTTATCAGCCGAGGAGCTAGGGCCGTGGACTTATCTGTCACCGGCATTAGCAACAATGTTTTTGATGAAGCCTTGAAAAGGACAAAATTTCTCCCAGCTAACACATTGCGAAATTACGCTGATGGCCATACCCACATAGCCTTGCCGAACTTGAGGAAATACTATGTTAAATAATCGCCTCAAGCTTCAGATGATGACGTGTATGGCCGTACTGATTGCCATTTGCTCCACAGTGCTGGCCTGTAATCTTCCAGGTGATTTTGTTGAGTTTGCTGAAAAGAAGGGGCTATCGCCGATAGAGGGGTTCTTTGATAGACCCGGCATGATTGAGGCACCTTTTGTTTATGGGTACTTGCCAGGTGAGAAGGAAGATTCGGCTGCTTTCTGGGCCAAAGCTAAAAGTGATGGAGAGTTCCTTCTTGTGGTGTGGGCAAGCGTAGATTTTCCGCCTGAGTATTCTTGTTCTGAAACTATACCGTGGCGGAACTTCCCTGGCGGTTTGTCAATCGTGGATGGGGAGCGCATGCCTTTGGCTGACTTCGTCTATGTTTCTGATCCTAGCAAGGCAGGGCCTGCCGATAAGTCTACGACTCATAATTCAATCATGAGCTATTACGACGGTGTAGAGGCTATATTTTACTGCCACGAAGGCCACTGGCTAGTTCGCCAGCGAGACTAGAGCGGTAGGTGATACGTGTACGACGCCGTGACCGACATTAGATTCTCCACAAAATACACAGATGACGAGACAGGGTTAGTTTATTACGGGTATCGCTACTACTCGCCAGAGCTTGGACGTTGGATCAACCGTGACCCTCTGGGTGACTCGGGGCAGGATTGGGGTCAGGCCTTGGGCCTTGGCCTTTTTGTGTTATGCTGCTGATATGGCCCGTAAACCACGCATAGAGTTCCCCGGTGCTGTCTATCACGTGACGGCAAGAGGCAATGCCCAAGCCGATATCTACATCGGCGATGAGGACCGGATTGATTTTCTCCAAATTTTGGCCGACACGGTGAAAAGATGCGGCTGGATTCTCCACGCTTATTGCCTGATGACCAACCACTACCACTTGCTGCTGGAAACACCTAACGCCAATCTGGGCAAGGGGATGCAGCTGCTCGCAGGCACCTACACCAACCGCTTCAATCGTCGCAACAGCCGGGTCGGGCACGTCTTTCAGGGGCGCTACAAGGCAATATTGATTGAGAAGGAATCGCATCTTCTTGAAGTGGCTCGATACGTTGCACTAAACCCTGTGCGGGCCAACATGGTTGCGCATGCAGGCGATTACAAGTGGAGCAGCTATAATGCCACCATCAGCAAGGCGAGTGTGCCAACATGGCTATCAGTGGACGAAGTTCTGGCGAGATTTCACAGGCAACGCTTAAAGGCATATGAGGCTTTTGCAAGGTTCGTGGATGGCCCTGGAGGGGAGTCGCCCTTCAAGGAAATACAGTGGGGTTTGGCGCTTGGGGGTGAGAAATACCTTGAGGCTCTAAAGCCAAAAATAGAGGAGGCTATCGGGCGCGACGGGTCATCAACTGTTAAATGGGATAGGCCTGCCTTAACCATTTTGTTTGAGGACATTACAAACAAAGCCGAAAGAAACTTGAAGATGCTGGAGGCACATGAACGATATGGATACACCCTGACAGAGATTGGTGAACAACTCGGTATGCATATGAGCAGCGTAAGCAAAACTCTCAAGAAGGAAAGAGGAAGGTGGTAGTGGACCACGGCAAATGCCAAATATCAAGGCCTGACCCCATATGTTGGTACGGCTGCGGCAGGTTCGGGTGCGCTTCTTCTCGCAGAGGCTATTCCAATTTTGGCATCGGCGGGTCCCGTGGGTTGGCTTGCCGCAGCGATAATATTGTTGGCGGGTGGTTCTATGATAGGGACAGGATATCTCGCTGGTAAGGAAGGGGTTGAAATAGTTTCTGATGGTTGAGAAATCAAATCGACCAAAAAAAAAGGAGCCGATTAACAGTGTTGGCCTCTGGATCTGGTCGTTGATTATTGCTCCTGCGATATGCTTACTCATTTTTGGCTCCATCGCACGGTATGAGTGGCAAAAAGAAGCTGAGTTCCCGTTTTTAACTATATTTGTCGGTATTGGAGTTTACATTCTTGCGGTTTATTCCGCGTATAGGGGGCTTCGAAAGACAAAAGGGGAGGAGGAGAATTGCGGCTATTTCTTTAACGACGAGGAACCTGGTGACAAATAGCAAAGATGAGCGCCACGTCAAAAGGGATGTGTTAATTGGCAAAACAAAAAGGCCCACCTCGGATGAGATGGGCCTTTTCTTGTATATTGGCGTCCCCAAGGGGATTTGAACCCCTGTCGCCGGCGTGAAAGGCCGGTGTCCTGGGCCAAGCTAGACGATGGGGACGTCGTTT
>PKTT01000050.1 GCA_002869015.1 Deltaproteobacteria bacterium | reverse complement strand
CTCGGGGTCAAGCCGCGCCTCCAAAATCAAGTCCAGCGCCACGTTCAGCTTCTCTTTTGGCTCTTCGGCGTCGAGGATTAACGCGCCATCTTCGTTGAGCCCCAGATTTACGCCGCGGAATTTTTTCCGCGAGGAGAGCGGGTCTATCGGTTCCGATGTGCGAACCATGATGACCTGGCCCTTGAACCTATCGAAATCCTCCGGGCGCTTTAACGGCCTCCTTATGCCGGGAGATGAGACCTCAAGGGTGTAGCGCGAGGGTATGCGGTCCGCTACCTCAAGGTGAGGGCTCACTTCACGTGATACCCGGGCGCACTCATCCAGAGTAATTCCGCCCTCTTTATCGAGCATTAGGCGCAATATCTGCCTGCCGTGCTCGCTCGTCATCTCGACGTCTACAAGCTCGAAGCCGAAGTCCTCGACTATAGGCCTTACTATCGATTCAATTTCTCGGAGAATCTCCGTCAACTCAGGCTCCGAACATAAAAAAAAGTGGGCAACGACCCACCTTATACAGCGTAAGGATTTTGAGGTGATACCTTATAACAGCAAGAAGTGTTTTTGTAAAGGGTAAAGGAATCTCAAAATCCCGCAAGGGGAAAGAGGAAGGAGACCAAAAGGGTGCCGCTTATACAGATGCTTAAGTATAGCAAAAAGACCTTGGGCCGAAAGAGGGTGATAAAGACCGAGATCGCAGGTAATGCCGTTACGGGGCCGCCTATTAAAAGCGCGAGCGCGGTGGAGGAGTCCACCCCCTTGTCCATGAAGCCGAAGAGCATTGCTGTGGCGGTTATCTGGGTTATGTGCAGCGGCACAACCGCGAGGGTGAGGCCGATGACAGCGAGGGGATTTCCGCTTGTCAGGAGCGCGTCAATCCAAGCGTCGGGGATTACATGCAGGGCAAGGACCTGGACCGCTACACCTAGTATGAGGTATTTGCCGACCTTAACGCCGCCCTCCCACATTTTGGCAAGATAGATGGAAACGGGGCCGCCGCCATCGCGCTCCACACGCTTTGAGAACATCTCGTTGCAAAAACAGCGCAAAACCTCATCGGGGTAATCAGGGTCGTGGAAGTCTCCCTTCGGCAACTCCCGCCTGAATAGATTCAGGACATCAAAGCCCCGTCGCTCCATGATATGAACAACCACGCCGGCGAAAACTCCAAGAAAGAGCGCCCCGGCTACTTCAGAGTTGGCTAAGGCGGGGCCCACGTTCTTTAGGGCCAAGGAGTAACCCGCCGGGCTCATCAGCGGTGATGCTACGAGGAGGCTCATAGCGGGGGCGAGCGGTAAGCCGGAGAGAATCAGGCTTATTGTAAGGGGCAGTATTCCACATGCGCAGAGTGGGCTGACGATGCCTAAAACCGTGGCGATGCCGATTGCCAAGAGGCCGTAGCGCGTCAGCGCCTTCCTGATCTTAAGGTGCCACTTCTTGGTTCTTACCCACGCCTCTATGGCTACGCCGACAATGAAATATGGGAATATCTCCCAGAGCTCCGCGAGGATCTCTGTGGCGATGTTTAAAAGCTGGTCCAATGTTGCTCCACATAAATTTATTTGAGTTTAAAGGTGGTCATGATACGCGCCCCGATGCCATATGCAACACCAACTTGGACTATACCTTATTTTTTGTGGTTTTGTTGCCTCATTGCGACCAAAGTGTTGACTTGGAGCCACAAATTTCACTTTTTTCCACGGTTAAGACATTGTTCACTAATTCGTAATATGCCCGTAAAGAAAGGTGAAATTCGCTATTGCGTTGTTATTTATGTTTGTTGGCATGCGTATTGCTTATTCTTTTGTGGAGTTTTTTTGCATCACTGTGCAGGGACTGAAAATGGAATTTCAAAAGACACTTAAAAAGACGATAGAGATAAACGGGACGGGGCTGCACTCAGGCCAGCCGGTGAATCTTAAAATAAAGAGCGCAGGCGCGGGAGAAGGTTACATTGTCCGCAGGGTTGACCTAAAACCTGCCGTGGATATACCCGTCAAGGTCGATAATATTGTCGATACAACCCTCGCGACCGTAGTCGGCACCAAGGCCGCTACAGTCTCCACCGTGGAGCACTGCTTTGCCGCCCTTAGAGCGCTTGGCGTGGATAACGCCATTGTTGAAGTCGACGGCCCTGAGTTCCCCATACTAGACGGCAGCGCGGCACCTTATGTGGATAAAATCCTCGATGCCGGCTTCTCCATTCAGCGGTCAGCCCGCCGTTATCTTAAGGTGATAAAGCCTATCCGCGTGAAAGATGGAGATAAATTCTGCATCCTCAGGCCCGCAAACGGCTTTAGCGTTACCTACTCAATTGATTTTGACGGCTCTTTCCCCGGCGCGCAAAACTTCTTCATTGAGGTGACGGGCGAGTCCTTCGTCACGGAGCTCTCGCGTGCGCGGACCTTCGGCTTCCTGTCGGATGTAGAGAAGCTGAAATCAATAGGTAAAGCTCGTGGGGCCTCCCTGGAGAATGCAGTAGCGCTGCACGAGGGTAAGGTGCTAAACCCCGAGGGGCTCAGGATGAAGGGCGAGCTCGTGCGCCATAAAATTCTCGACGCTGTTGGCGATATCGCTTTCGTCGGCCTCCCCGTCGAGGGGCATTTGATAGTTCACAAGGGTGGGCATGAGATGCATCGCCGCCTGGTTGAGGCGCTCCTCTCACGTCCCGATGCCTGGGTTGTAGTGAGCTCTGCCGATGAGAAACCTCTCTTTACCCCGATTCCAAGAGAATTCGGGCGGGTAGTGGCCGCCCACGGGTAGCGTTAAAGCGGCGGGGCTTGCCAACGGCTCCGCCCTCCTCTAAAATGTGGCTTGGCATGGGCGGCAGTTTGCCGCCCATCTTTACGTTTAGGGCCACATGAAAAAAACCTGCGTACTTTTTGTGGTTTTCATTCTTGCCTTTGCCCTTCCAGCGGCTTTTTGCGCGGATAAGGAACGTGGCGGGGCATATGTCGACGCGGTTACCCTCACGCGCGCCGAAGAGGGCGAGCTGCGGGTTTCCTTCAAGGTTCGTGATATCGGCGGAGAGCGCCTACACGATATCTTGGATAGCGGCCTCCCCGTTAAATTCACATATAGTGTGAGGCTGGTAAGGCTGGATAAGGCTATATGGGAGGGAGACGCCGTAAGGCAGACCTTCGAGCGGGTCCTCGAAAAGGACAACTTGAAAAACCGCTTCATAACCACAGTCGATGGCAAGAAGCTCGACTTCACGGAGCTTTCCGCTGCTTTGAACGTTATGGGCACCGTTGAAGATTTCTCGATCTGCGATCTTTCCATGCTCTCCCCGAAGGGTAAGTATCAGACTGAGATTCAGCTCCGTTACGCCGAGTTTAAGCTCCCCTTCGCCCTACACCGCCTCCTGCCATTTGTCTCTAAGTGGGATGAAAAAACGCCATGGAAGGTTGTAAAGGTCCCAAGGGAGCTTTACAGGTAAGCGATGGCGAAAAAACTATCTGAGCGGCCGCCGCTAACGCCTCTCAAAAAGAGACTCCTCTTCGGCTCTCTCTTCATAAGCTGGGTTCTGTTGACCGCGGTCCAGTGGCGCATGTTCTCCACGGGGGCGGCTACCTCACCCTTTGAGACGCTGGTCGCTTTCGGCCTCATTAATATAAACATCATCGCGCTGCTGCTCTTGCTCTTCCTCACTATGAGGAACCTGACGAAGCTGCTTTTCGAGCGAAAGCATGGAATTTTGGGGGCGCGCCTCAAGACCAAGCTCGTCCTCGCCTTCCTCGCGACAACAGTAATTCCTACGTTGATTCTCTTTTTAGCCAGCGCCTCATTTCTGGGTATGAGCGTCGATCGGTGGTTTTCGACCAGAGTTGACCAGTCATTGGAAAACGCCATTGAGGTGGCGCGTTCCTACTATGGGTCTGAGGAAAAGCAGGTGGCATGGGCGGGTCGCGCCATGCGCGATTATCTTGAGCGCCGCGCCGTCAACCCGCTCGAAGCGGATGAGCTTGAGGAGGCTATCCGCGCAGAGATGGAGCCGTTGCAGATAGATGCGGTTCACCTCATATACGAGGGCGGCGCCTTGATGGATTTCATCCCCGAGGAGGGGCTCGCGCCCCCTCCGATGAACCCCGATTCCCCTGAGGTCGCGGCTGCCTTCGCCGAGGGTGCGGAGACGACTATCGTCCTAAAGGGGGCCGGTGGAGATTTTCTGAGGACAATAGTTCCAGTTCACGCCGGGGAGCTCGTTGAGGGGGTGCTCCTGGCGGACCGTTACATCCCCGTGTGGACGATCAAGAGGCTTGAGGAGATTCGGAGCGGCTTTGAGGAATACCGTCAGATGGAGCTTTTGCGCGAGCCGATAAAGGCCAGCTATATCTTCCCGCTGCTGCTCGTCTCATTGCTTATCATGTTTGCTGCTATCTGGTTCGGATTTTACCTCGCGAGGACTATAACCGAACCAATAGGGGCGCTCGCAGACGCTACTCACAGGGTCGCCGTGGGTGACCTTGATTTCCAGGTAGAGGTCAAGGCGGGCGATGAGATGTCAAAGCTTGTCGACTCCTTTAATATGATGACCCGCGATTTGCGGGAGAGCCGCCGCTCCGAGGAGGTGGCGCAGGAGGACCTTAGAAAGTCAAACGTCGAGCTTGAGGAGCGGCGTCTTTATATGGAGACGGTCCTCTCACGAATAACCGCCGGGGTTGTAGGGACTGATACCCTCGGGAGGATTACCACTATAAATACAGCCGCCAAAAAGATGCTCGGCTTATCCGGTGAGGTGGAGGGGAAGGCTTTTCGCCAGCTATTTCCCGACGAGCTTAAGAAGCAGGTGGATGAGATAATGGCGGCAAAGCGCCGGGAGCGCACCGATATTTTACACCGCCATATACAGATTTATACAGAAGGGATGCAGCGCACAGTGATGGTTCATTTGACCACCCTCAGAGACGAGGCGGCCAATATTACGGGTTTTGTAGTGGTTTTAAATGACCTGACAGATCTGGTTAAGGCACAGCGCGCCCAAGCGTGGAGGGAGGTCGCGCGGCGTGTCGCCCATGAAATCAAGAACCCGCTGACCCCGATTCAGCTATCGGCGCAGCGGCTGCGCCGTAAGTACAGAGACCTCCTCGAAGAGGCTGAGGGTGAGGTCCTTGATGAAGCGACCTCTACAATAGTCACCCAGGTGGAGGGGCTTAAGTATATGGTCAATGAATTCAGCCGCTTCGCCAAGATGCCGGATTCACGGCCGGGCCCTGCCGACTTTAACGACACTATTGAGGATGTGTTGGGGCTCTACCGGCCTTCTCACCCTGAGATATCATTTGATGTGAGGCTTGGTAAGGGAATCCCGACGGTTGAGGTGGATACGGAGCAGGTTAAGCGAGCAGTCGTCAACCTCCTCGACAACGCGATATCCGCAATGGAGTCGGTAGACCACCGGCATATCGAGATAACTACTGAACATGACCCAAACAGGCAGGTGGTAAAACTGGTCATAGCGGACTCAGGCCCAGGCCTCTCACGCACTGCGCGTGAGAAGTTATTTGAGCCCTACTTTTCCACCAAGCGCTCCGGCACGGGCCTTGGCCTTGCCATTGTCAAGTCCATAATGGCGGACCATCGCGGCTATGTGAGGGCGGTGGACAACATACCCCAAGGGACGCGCTTCATACTTGAATTCCCACTTCCGGGAGCGGAAGCATGATGAGAAGAATACTTGTAATAGATGACGAGGAGGCTATTAGGCACTCGCTGGCCTCGGTTTTGAGGGATGAAAAATACGAGGTCGCCCTCGCCGAGAGCGGCGAAGAGGGCCTTAAGATGGTCGAGGAGGAGGACCCTGATCTGGTCCTGCTGGACATCTGGCTGCCGGGAATCGACGGCCTTGAGACGCTGAAAATTTTAAAGGAGCGCTTTCCCCTCCTGCCGGTGCTAATCATGAGCGGCCATGGCTCAATTGAGACGGCGGTAAAGGCCACCAAGCTTGGCGCCTACGATTTCATCGAAAAGCCTTTGAATCTGGATAAAGTATTCATAGACATCGAGCATGCGCTGCGATCCTCAAGGCTCGCCGAGGAGAACATATTTCTCAGAGACAGGGTGAAGCGGGGGCATGAGATGGTTGGTAAATCCACCGCATTCAAGGAGCTCCAGGAGCAGATTAGGATTGTGGCCCCGACAAAGGCCTCGGTCCTGATAACCGGTGAAAATGGCACGGGCAAGGAGCTTGTCGCCCAATATATACATGGTATGAGCGAGCGCGCCGAGGGGCCCTTTGTGGAGGTGAACTGCGCCGCGATCCCGGAGAATCTCATTGAGAGCGAACTTTTCGGCCACGAGAAGGGCTCCTTCACTGGCGCCACCAACAGACGCCGCGGCAAGTTTGACCTCGCTGACAGGGGGACCCTCTTTCTCGATGAGATAGGCGATATGAGTTTGACTACGCAGGCTAAGATTCTGCGCGTACTCCAAGAGATGCGCTATGAAAGGGTAGGCGGCTCTCGCACCTACGAGGTTGATGTAAGGGTGATAGCGGCTACTAATAAGGATCTTGAAGTAGAGATAGGGGAGGGCCGTTTCAGGGAAGACCTCTATTTCCGCCTAAATGTCATACCGGTTACACTTGCTCCCCTAAGGGAGCGGCGAGAGGATATACCAATACTCGCCGAGTACTTCATAAACTTCGCTTCGGCGGAGTATGGGCGCGAATCGGCTGGCATTACCGAAGGAGCGTTAAAGCTACTGGCAGATTACAAGTGGCCCGGCAACGTTAGGGAATTAAAAAATATCGTTGAGCGAATGGTCATAATGAGCGGTGGCGCAAAGATTGACGTGGGGCACATACCACCGACGATATCGGGAAATTCTTCAAAGGTAGGCCGGGTTAAGGTCGATAGTGCCGGTCTCTCAATGAAGGATGCCAGGAGAAACTTCGAGCGCAGCTACCTGCTCTCACACCTTGAGGCGAATGAGTGGAACGTATCAAAGACGGCTCAGGAGGTGGAGCTGGACAGGTCCAGCCTATATAAGAAAATGAAGGAGCTGGAGATAGAGCCCCCCGCTGAGGAAGATTAGTAACCCCCCGACAATTTACGTTCTTTCGGGCAAAATTTATCTTTGCTAAAGCCTCCCTTTGCAAAAATTATTGATTTGAGAGAGAATCGCCTGCTCAAAGGAGGATTCATATGAAAATGGACACAATCTCGGCAATTATTCTGGAAGCCGCTGAGAATGCGAAAACAGAGACCAAGGACGCCACCTCATCCCGTAAGGTTATGAGCTCGGGGTGGCCGATTAAGTGTACAATAGGTCCCGGCCTTGAGGGTGCAATCGCCTGTGACTCAAAGGTTGGTTACGTCAACGGTTCCAAAGGGGCGCTCATATACAGAGGCTACGACATACTGGACCTTTGCGTACACTCTAACTATGAGGAGGTCTGCTACCTCCTAATCCATGGCGAGCTGCCGACTAAAAGCCAGTTCTCAGAATTTAACGAAAAGATGAAGGACTTCCGCAGCGTCAACTCTACCCTTAGAAAGCTGATGGGCTTCCCGGTAGAGGAGATGGGCGCGATGTCAGCGCTAAGGCTTGGCACGAACTTTATGCGCCACGAGATGACCCAGCTCGATAAGCGCGGCTTTAAGCCGAAGGGTGTCGCGACCATCAGCGCCGACGAGGACTCCATCCCGATGGAGACGCCCCCCACTGGCGAGAAATCCGCGAAATATGAGTTTAAGCGTCAAAAGCGCCGCAAACCCTCGCCGGATGAGGCGTCTGGCGTTGAGGCGTGTTACCACCTGATCGCCGGCGTCGCCACAATCGCCGCCGCCATCTCCAGACTCCAGGGGGGGCTATTGCCCATTGAGCCCGACCCGGAGCTTAGCCACGCCGCAAACCTGCTTTATATGATTAACGGCGAGCGCCCCTCTTACGATGATGAGCGCATTATGGACGTCGCCCTCATACTCCACGCCGACCACGGCATGAACGCCTCCACCTTCGCATCAATGGTGGTGGCCTCGACCCTCTCCGACTTCTATTTCTCCGTCGGCTCAGGTATTGCCGCCCTCAACGGCCCACTCCACGGCGGCGCCAACGAGGAGGTCATAAGGGTGCTGGACAAGGTGCTTGCGTATGAAGGTACCCCTGAGCAGTGGGTTACGGAGGAGCTCTCCAAAAAGTCAAAGATTCCAGGTTTTGGGCATCGCGTTTATAAGACCTACGACCCGCGCGCCAGGGTACTTGGCCCCCTTGCGGAGCATCTGGTGAAGAGCCACCCGGATCAGAAGCCGATCTTCGATGCCGCTAAAAAGGTTGAGAAGAAGGTAGTCGCCACCTTGGGCAAAGAGAAGAAGATATTCCCCAATGTCGACTACTACTCGGGCATAATCTACCGCTGCCTTGGTTTGGCCCCGGAGATGTATACACCAATCTTCGCGGTAAGCCGCGTCGCCGGGTGGACCGCCAGGATGTTGGAGTATGGCGCAAACAACAGGATTTTCCGTCCTCGCGCCCGCTATACCGGTCACTTCGACAGGGAGTATGCGCCCATCAAAAAGCGCAAATAACCCTATTGGATAGAGAAATAAAAAAAGGCCGCTTTTAAAGGCGGCCTTTTTTTATTCAGTTTGTATTCTATTACTTGGCGAACTTGGCAATCACGCTTACGCCACCCTTCACCTTGTCGCCGAGAGCGACGGTAACCTCAGCAGAGGCGGGGACTATCAGCTCTGTGCAGGAGCCGAACTTGATAAGTCCGAAGCGCTCACCCTGCTTTAAGTTATCCCCGACATTTACGTTGGTGACAATGCGTCTGGCGATGAGCCCCGTGATCTGGTGCACCAGAACCCTCCCGTAAGAGCCCTCCAAGCCAATAGTGGCGCGTTCGTTCTCATCGGAGGCGTGGCTCTTGTACGCGGGGAGCATTTTGCCGGCGCGGTAGGACTTGAGGAGAACTTTTCCAGCCGTGGGCGAACGGTTTATGTGGACGTTGAAGATAGAGAGGAATATGGAGATCTTCTTTGCCGGTCCGCCTATGAACTCATCGTGCCCGATATCCTCTATTGCCTGCACCTTGCCATCGGCAGGGGAGACGGCGTGTCCCGCTCCAAGGGTCACTTTGCGGTAGGGGTCGCGGAAGAAAAAGGCTGTGAAGAGGGTGAGGATGAAAAATAGATAGGGGGCAACGCACCAGCCTATAAGCCACGTGAAGATAGTCGCTCCGCCGAAAATCAACAGGTAGGGCCAGGCTTCACCCGCAAATAAAAACATTCTCTTCGCCACTCCATTACGCGGCCTTTAGCCGCGTCCAATAGGTAAAGGGGTCACTCCCCGTAAGGTGGTGATTATACCATGAAGGGGAGTGATTTACACTAAAGGGCACCCCAAAGGCAAGTCGCCTTACGCGGCCTCCACTGATGAGAGATGGCTTGATAGCCTGACGGAGACCATATCAGTGACGCCGGGCTCCTCCATCGTCACGCCATAGAGGTGGTTCGCGACCTCCATGGATATCTTGTTGTGAGTGATTACGAGGAACTGGGTTGCCGTAGCCATCTCCGCGAGCATCTCCGTGAAGCGCTCGACGTTGGCATCGTCCAGGGGTGCGTCAACCTCGTCCAGGATGCAGAAGGGGCTTGGCTTGACGAGGAAGAGCGAGAAGATTATCGCCACTGCGGTCAGCGCTTTCTCACCGCCGGAGAGGAGGCTTATGTGCTGCGGTTTCTTGCCGGGCGGGTGGACGATAACGTCAATGCCAGTCTCCAACATATCTTCGGGGTCTGTAAGGAAGAGCTCCGCTGAGCCGCCCCTGAAGAGGCGTGGGAATACCGCTTTGAATTGCTCGTTGACCTCGTCGAAGGTCTGCTGGAAACGCTCGCGTGATATTCTGTTGATTCGGGATATCGCGCGCTTAAGTGAATCAAGGGACTCTTCAAGGTCTCCGCGCTGCTCCTCAAGAAAGTCGAAGCGTTCCTTTCGTTCCTCATATTCGGTGTCGGCCAGCAGGTTCAGCTCTCCGAAGCTGGAAAGCTTCAAAGAGAGCGACTCAACCTCTTCGCGAGTCTTCTCGCCGTCATAGCCCTCGGGAAGCGCATCGCTCGTCAAGGACTCCAGCGGTGGGGCCTCCTCCTGACCGGCGCTCTCGGCATACCTTTCTCGGAGCATGTCCACCTTCATCTCCACGTCTTTTTGGGAGAGCTGCGCTTCCGTTAAGGTCTCCTGAATCTTCTCTGCCCTGCGGCGGGCGTCCATCGCGGCCTTTTCGCGCTCCGAGAGCGAATCGCGGCTGCCTTCGAGCTCAGAGAGGAGGTGCTCGGACTCCTCCTCCTTGCGGCCAAGCTCAACTACAAGCACCTCATGCTCTAGGGATAATTTCTCACCCTCCGCGAGGCGGGCTTCGTGCTCCTTCAAAAGCGCTTCACCCTCTTTCTTCAGGCGTAAAGCGCGTTCGGCGTTGGCGCCGGTGGCGGCGGTGAGTGTGCGTATCTGCTCGGAGATGCCCTTTGCGCGTTGGCGGTCGCCCTCGGAGCGGACCCTCGCCTCAGCTACCATGGATTGCGCCTCAGTAAGCTGCTCCTCACGCTCCTCACGCTCCTCATCGAGGGTTTCACGCCTGTCGTCGAACTCCTCCTTGGAGAGGATGAGGGAGCGCTTCTCCTCCTCAAGGGCGGTCAGCTCTCTTTTAAGGCGGGCGCTTTCAGCGGATATATCCTCCCGCTCAAAATCAAGGGTGTCGAGGCGCTCTTGGAGGCGCTCGCGCCGCTCCTCATATTGCGCCATGTCTCGGGAAACGTGGGCGATCCTGAGCTCCTGCTGGTGCGCTTCGTTTTTGAGGAGCTCAAGGCGGCGCTCATGGTGACGAAGACCCTCCGTCATCTCCTCAAGGCGTGAGCTCTCTTCTTCCAGCTCCAGGCGGCGCCTCGCCACCTCCTCCTCAAGCTCTCGAATCTGGCGATTGCGGCTAAGGAGGCCGCCGGCTTTACCGGCGGAGCCGCCCGAGATCACCCCTTCGGGGGTCAGCGTGTCGCCCTCAAGCGTAACGAAGGTAGCGCGGATATCTTCCCTGCGCCAAAGTTCCTTTGCAAAGTCGAGGTTATCCACTACATAAAATGACCCGAGGAGGATTCTCGCAAGGTTGACCATCCCCGGCTCCACCTTTACGAGGTCAATCAGGGGGCCGTGCGCCCACGCTTCAGAGACCTCGGGCATTATCGGTGGCTCTGGTTGGCGCAGCTCGACCGGGGCGAAGGTGGAGCGGCCCGCGCCCTTCTCCTTGAGATAGGCGACCCCCTCCGCAGCCTGCTCCGCGTCGGCAACGACGACATATTGCAGGCACTCGCCAAGGGCTGATTCCAGAGCGGATTCATATTTTCCAGGCACCGAGATAGCGTCGGCGAGAACGCCTCTTACCCCAATTACCCGTTCATCCTTGGCGTGCTTCAAGAAGGCCTTTACGCCGCTGCCGTAGAACTCCAAGTTCTCTTTAAGCTGGGTCAGCCCCTCAAGACGCGACTCCGTCGACTGGAGCGCAGCGCGCAGCTCATCGACGCGTGCTGCTAACTTCTCCCTGTCGAGGCGCATATCTTCCATGTCTTCCGCGAGGGTTGCTTGCTCCTCAATGGCCCGGGCGTGGGCTGATTTGGCGAAGTCGAGGTCACTTACGTGCCTGTCCGTTTCACTCGTGACCTCCGCCAGCTTTTCGGCAAGGTCTTCACCGGAGCGCTCAAGCTCTTCAAGCCTTCTGGCCGACTCCCTCTCCCTGCGCATCGCATGGTCGATGTTGTTGTTTACCGTGGAGAGGCGCGCCATAATGGAGAAAGACTCCTCCTTCTCAGCCGCGATACGCTCCTCGACTGCGCGCTTTGCCTTAACCGCCTCCGCCAGCCTCTCTTGCAGGGCGGCCAGATTCTCATCATCTGTTGCCAGCCTGGCGGCGATCTCCTCCATGTCATTTTCCAGGAGCTCTATCTCTGCGCCGATCTTGACAGCCCGTTCATCGAGCTCATTTGACTCAAGCTGGGCACGGCGGCTCCTCTCAAGAAGGCTTTGTGCTTCTTTTTCAAGGAAGAGTTTTCTGTTTTCCCGCTCGGATATCTGGTTCTTTATCGAGTAGAGGACTTTGCGAACCTCCTCATGCTTCTTCTCGCTGGTAAGGAGGGTCAGCCGGCCCGTTTCAAGGTCGGTGTTTAGCTTCTCCGCCTCCGCGCGCGCGCCCGCGAGCACCTCTCTCGCCTCATCCGCCGCCGCCCTGGCTTCACCAAGGCGCGCAGATAATTCAACCCATGAGGAGATCATGGTGTAGCGCTCAAGCTCGCGCTTTTTAGCCCGCAATTCCTTAAAGGCCCTTGCGCGTCCCGCCTGCCGTTTAAGGGAGTTCATCTCCCTTCTGACCTCGGCGATTATGTCGTTCAAACGGTCGAGGTTCTCCCTCGTGTGCTTCATCTTGTTCAGCGCTTCATCTCGGCGGGAGCGGTATTTAGAGAGCCCGGCAGCCTCCTCGATTAGGTAGCGGCGCTCCTGCGGCTTTGCGCTTAGGATCGCGTCGATACGCCCCTGCTCCACGATGGAATAGGCGCGCTTGCCCAGGCCGGTGTCTAAAAAGAGGTCTGTTATATCTCGCAGACGGCAGGGGATCTTGTTGATCAGGTATTCGCTCTCGCCTGAGCGGTGGAGGCGGCGGGTCACTGAAATTTCATGGTAAGTGCCGAACTTCTCGGGGAGGCTCCCTTCCACCTCGGAGAGGGTTAGGGTGACCTCGGCGAAGCCAAGGGGTTTTCTGGATTCGCAGCCGGAGAAGATTACGTCGCCCATTGAGCCGCCGCGAAGCCCCTTGGCGGATTTTTCACCCATAACCCAGCGCATGGCGTCAATTATATTTGATTTGCCACACCCGTTGGGGCCGACGATTCCTGTGATACCCTCGTGGAAGATGAGCTCGGTGGGTTTTGGGAAGGTTTTGAAGCCGTATATTTCAAGCTTTTTTATCTTCATTTCCGGTCCCGGTCGGTGGGTTGGCGGAGGTGTCCAGCGTTTTGTGAGATTTTAGACGAGCGAGGGGGCGCTGTAAAGGGTAATCCACAATAGAGAGTGCGTCTGGAAGAAAAAAACACTAGATATAGTGCAGGGCCGGGCTACTTCTCCTTGAAGACTTCAAGCCAGTGTTCCGCATCGTCTTGCGACGGCGCGGGTTTTTCCTCTTTAGGGAGGTTATTCTTAGAGGTGTCGGTAAGGTTTTTCCAGAAGGGCGCGGAAGGTGTTACGGAAACCCCCCGGCTCCTGGCCCTCGCAGCCAGCTCATTGTCTGAAGTTACTAGGGATATGGCTCTGGGGTTTTGGCTAGCGTCTATAATTGAGATGATTGTGTCGTCGGCGCTTCTGCCGCTGGGCGAGTACCTGACATTGACTGCGCCGACCTTGCCCCAGCTGCCAGCGCCGGGGCGGTTGCCGTCGAATACAATGACCACTTCGCCGCCTTTGTGCCCCTTCGAGGCGGCAAGGCGCGAGATCAGCTCCTGTCTCCCACCCTCCTCGTCGGAGAGAGAGAGGCCGGAGGCTCGGCCTATGACGTTATGCCCGTCTATCAGGAGCAAGGGCTACTTTACTTTTTCCAGCACTCGCTTAAAGCCGGGGAGCGCGTTCTGGCACGTTTCCCTTGAGCAGCAATACGCCAGCCGGAAATAGCCTGGCCCCATGAACCCCGAGCCGGGGACGGCCAGTATCTTCTCCTCAAGGAGCATCTGGCAGAACTCTGCATCATCGGGGATTGGGGATTCCGGGAATAGATAGAAGGCGCCCTCAGGCTTCCTCAACTTGTAACCGGCCTCTGTCAGCCCCTCGAAGAGGATGTCGCGGTTTGTGCGGTAGTAGTCTATATCAACCTTCGCCTCCATAAGCTTCGCAACGACGCGCTGGATAAAGGCCGGTGCATTGACAAAGCCCAGGATGCGGGTCGTTAGCGTCAGCGCGTTGACTAAAAGCGCAGCGCCCTCCATCTCGGGGTTGACCGCTACGTAGCCGATACGCTCTCCAGCGAGGCTGAGGGTCTTGGAGAAGGAGGAGCAGAGTATGCCGCGCTTGAAGATTGGGAAGATGGGAGGGACCTCTACATCGTCGAAGATAATAGCCCGGTAGGGCTCGTCGGCGATGAGGAATATCTCGCGGCCCAGCTCCCGGCTCTTCGTCTCGATAAGCTCTGCAAGCTCTCTAAGGTTGGATTCGCTGTATACCTTGCCAGTCGGGTTGTTCGGCGAATTTATGAGGACCGCTCTGGTTTTATCGGTGATAGCCTCTTCGATTTTTTCAATTGAGATGTCGAAGTCTTCCCTGGTCTCCACCATCTTAAGTACGCCGCCGTGGTTGGCAGCGTAGGAGACGTACTCCACGAAGAAGGGTTTGGGGACGATAATCTCATCGCCGGGGTCCAGAATCGCCCGGAGGACAGAGTTTAGCGCCCCGCCCGCGCCTACGCTCATGATTACGTTGTCGCCGGGAATTCTCATCCCCTGCTCCTCGGAGAGGTGCTCGGCAACTGCCTGGCGCACCTGCGGGAAGCCTGCGTTGGGCATGTAGCCGTGAATGCCGGGGGGCTCTTCGGATATCAGCTCACGCACAGCCTCATGAAACTCCGGCGGCGGAGGAAGGTTCGGGTTGCCGAGGCTGAAGTCGAAGACGTTGTCTTCTCCGTAAATCGCTTTTAACTTTGCGCCATCCTCGAACATCTTTCGTATCCAGGAAGAGCGGTTCATCGAATCGGCGATGTTTTGGGCGATAATCATGTGACGCTCCTTATTGGGTCGTATAAAAACCTCAAGGCGACAAGTCTACTTGAAAGGTGCCCGCGATTGAACCCATTTTTCCCGCCTGGGCGCATTGACAATGAATAGGCTCGGGCGTAAGTTCCGGTCTTCTCGAAAAACCACACGCCCAAAGGGCCGATGATGACTCAAAACGCCGCGAGCGCAGCAATACACCCAACCTTTGCCGACTCTCTCCGGCAGGGTTTTAAGAACGGACTCTTGTCGACTCGTCTCCTGATCAAGGTGATGATACCCGTATATATAGTTGTAGACCTTTTAAGCCATTACGGGGTCGTTGAGACCCTTGCCGGCTACGCTGCCCCCTTTATGAAGATCTTCGGATTGCCCGGAGAGGCTTCGCTGGCGCTCCTTGGCGGCTACATAATAAATATCTATGCGGCTGTTGGGGCGGCGGCGCCACTTGGCCTTTCCCCTCGTGAAGTTACGATCATCGGCCTCATCCTCGGCCTGAGCCACGGGCTGCTCCTTGAGACCGCGATAACGAGGCAATTCACCCAGCGGTGGCATATGCTGGTGCTCCTGAGGGTTACCCTTAGCGTTATCGCGGGGGTGACGGCGAATTTGGTGATGCCGTGAGGGAGCTATTGGAGGTGCTAGGAGGCTCGCTCGCCGGTGCGGCGCTGACGGTGCTTAAAATTGCGCCCATCATAATAGTGCTGACAATCGTATACCAGCTGCTGAGGGATTGGAGGGGGCTCTCGGGAAGGGTGGGCAAGTACACACGCTGGCTCGGCAGGCTTGGGCTTGGTCGGGGTACGATAATCGCGCTTGGCGCGGGGCTCTTCCTCGGTATCGTCTATGGCGCCGGAGTTCTTATAAACGAGGGCAGGAGCGGAAACTCCTCTAAGCGTGAGCTGTTCATACTCGCCTTCTTCCTCTCCGTTTGCCACGCAGTTATCGAGGATACCCTCCTCTTCGTAGTTATAGGCGGCTCCACCCTCGGAATCCTGGGACCAAGGATTATCCTCGCCCTGGCCGCAACATGGCTAATAGCAAAACTCCTCCCACACGAAGACTAATAGGGTTCTTTCAAAGCCTCGGCCTCTTGAGTTGTAACTGATTTTATACTTTTAGCGACCTAAGGGTGGAAAGGTTTACCGAATCCATCTCCCCGTTGTCTCCGTCGGGGGTTTCAAGGACCATCGGGACTTCGCGGAAGCGAAGGTCGTTCATGAGAAAGCCGAAGGGGGCAAGGCCGAGCTCACCCTTGCCGATGTGGGTGTGGCGGTCCTTCTTTGAGCCAAGCACGCCAAGCGAGTCATTTAAGTGGAAGAAGTTGACCCTCTCAAGGGTTATTGTCCGGGAGAGCTTTTCCACCGTTTCCTCATAACCCTCATTTGTCCTGAGTTCATAACCCGCCGCGAAGATGTGGCAGGTGTCGACGCATACCCCCAACCGCTCAGGCATTTGCGAGGCCGCAATGATATCGCGCAGGTGAGAGAACTCTCCGCCGACCGTTTTACCAGCTCCAGAAGTTGTCTCCAGCAGAACTGTCGTGACCTCGTTGCCTGACCTGGTTAACGCTTCTCCGATATTAGCCGCGATCCTTTTTACTCCCTCCTCAACTCCCGCGCCACCGTGGCTCCCCGGATGAAGAACCAGGTAGGGAAGAGCAAGCATTTGGCAACGCCAAAGTTCATCCGTGAGGTTTGCCATCGTCTTCTCCGCTACCTCGTTGCCCTCTGCTGCAAGGTTCAAGAGATACGCTCCATGGGAAGCAATCGGAGGGGCGCCGTACTTGGGGAAAGCCTCCCTGAACTCCTCTGCGGTAGCCTCCTCAAGTGGCGGATGGTTCCACCGGCGCTGGTTCTTCGTAAAAATCTGGAGCGCTTCGCAGCCTAGCTCTTCGCCGCGTATGAGGCCGTTTATCAGACCACCTGCAACTGAAACGTGTACTCCAAGGCGGGGTATATCTCTCTTTGTCACTTACTTACTCGCTATCTTTTTTCTCTTTATTATCAAGGAGGACACGGAACCAGCCGTGCTTAGGGTCCCACTTCCAATCATGCAAGCGATCTTTACGTTTTGCGCGTACTTTGAGGCGATAGGCTATTACCATCTGGTAAGTAACCCAGTAGCCGGCGATTGCAATAGGCACCGCCGAGACAAAGCCGCCGACCCAGAAGGGCAGCGCAAAGTCGGTTAGGAGCGATTTGAAAAGCTCCATCGAGGTGCTGTGAGATGCGAACCATTCGCTTATGTGCGGATAAAGGGGGCGGCCCATAAGCACGGCGCCAAGGGCGTAGGTCCCCGCATATACTGGAATCGCGGTTATGGGGTTGGTTATCCAGCAGCCCAGTGCGGCGGTTATCTTCGATTGCCCCAGTATTGAGGCAACGAAGACCGCTATAAGCATCTGGAAGGGTATGGTCGGGGTCATCCCCACCGCCAGGCCAATCGCCATCCCCATCGCTACTTCGCGTGGCTTAGCGTGTATACGTACGCTACGATAGTAGAAGTAGGTCGCGCTCTTCCTTATACAGGATGAGCGTCTCCTCGCGCGGAGCCTTTTTTTGGCTTCTGGTGTCAGCTTCTTAGACAAGGTATAGCCGGTCCTTATTTGCTGCTTACGCGTTTATGTCTGCTGGTGATGGGGAAGCGGCGGTCTTTGCCGAAGGCGCGTGGGGTTATCCTGACGCCCGGGGGAGTTTGGCGGCGTTTGTACTCATTTCTGTCAACAAGTCCAGCGACGCGGTGAACCACCTCCTCGCCATACTTTTCAGCTAAAGGCTCGATGTCGCCCTCCTCCTCGATTAAGACCTTCAGTATGGGGTCCAGCACCTCGTAGGGGGGGAGGGAGTCTGAATCGAGCTGGTCCGGGGCAAGCTCGGCGCTGGGCTCCTTCTCTATCGTATTGACGGGGATCCACGCTCCGTCAGCCTCGCCGTTTCTCCATCTTGATAAAGCGTAGACGAGGGTTTTAGGTACGTCCTTCAATACGTCGAAGCCGCCCGCCATATCGCCGTAGAGCGTGCAGTAGCCCACCGATGATTCGCTCTTATTGCCGGTGGAGAGCAGGAGCCAGCCAAACTTGTTGGAGAGCGCCATTAGGAGGGTGCCGCGCACCCGCGCTTGTAGGTTTTCCTCGGCGACGTTTGGGGCGCGCCCCTCAAAGTGAGGCGCCAGGGATTCAAGTAAGGCGTTGAATGGCCCCTCAATGGGGATCGTCTTTATCTCTATGCCGAGGTTCTTTGCAAGGGCTTCGGAATCGTCCACCGACCCCTTGGAGGAGTAGCGGGAGGGCATCGTGACGCCGACTACCTGGGCTGAGCCAAGGGCGTCCACCGCTATCGAGGCTGTGAGCGCAGAGTCGATTCCACCGCTTAGTCCAAGGAGCACTTTTTCAAAGCCGTTTTTAATTGTGTAGTCGCGGCACCCTGTTACCAGCGCGCGGTAAACCTCCTCCTCAGAGGAGATGGGGAGAATTTCCCTTGTCGGCAGCGGGGAGCGCTCCGGGGAGCCCGGCGGATTGACCTCGATGATATTCACAGGCGCGGGTTTTTCGCTTAGGACTGAGACTCGCCGCCTGGGGTCACGGGCTCTGTGGTGGAAGATATTCTCCACCGGGACATCTGCTATTACATAGTCCTCCTCAAAGGGGAGGGCTCTCGCCAGCACCTCCCCCTCCGGGGAAAAGAGCGCTGAGTGCCCATCGAAGACCATCTCGTCCTGTCCGCCTACCATGTTGCAAAAGGCTAGAAAGACCCCATTGTCAGCGGCGCGCGTTGAGAGCATACGCTCCCGCTGCTCGACCTTGCCCGAGTGGTAGGGCGAAGCGGAGAGGTTTATGATTATATCAGCTCCCCCCCAAAGCGCCTCATCACGAGCGGGGCCTGAGGGGAACCATATATCCTCGCAGATAGTAATGCCGATCCTCGCCGTCGGGTGCTTTACTACAACAGGGGTCGTCCCTGCCTGGAAATATCTGTGCTCGTCAAAGAGGCCGTAGTTGGGGAGGTTCATCTTTTTGACAAACCCCTTTAGCTCTCCGTCGGAAAAGATCGCCGCAGCGTTAAAGAGGTCATCCTCCCTGTGTATTATCCCTATTATGGCGGTAAGGCCTTTTGTATGAGCCCCAAGCTCCTCCAGCGCCCTTCTATTGGCGTCGATGAAAGAGGGGGTGAAGAGCAGGTCTTCAGCCGGGTAGCCCGGGAGGGCGCACTCAGGGGTAATGTATATATCTGCGCCCGAACCCCTGGCATGGTCCAGCCCCTCCGCGACCTTGCGGAGGTTACCCGCAGTGTCGCCTACGGTGGCATTCATCTGATGTAGGAAGAGCCTCAGCATAAAAGCTCCTTATGGTGCGTTATCTTGGGGCTTCGTCAGTTAAACAGTTTGCAACAATAGTTTCTGGGAGACAACAAAGCAAGGGGGCTGTTTTCATAAGTGCTCACATCCTTGCTTTGATGGGCTCCTAATCCTCGGGAGGCCAATAACAAATACCCCTTTCTTGGAGCGTTAAAGGGGGTTCTCCTTTTTATCAGAGTAAAAAAATACCGCTTGGCCCAATTGCGCGTAAATGCACAAGATATAAGGGGAAAATATCTTTCCCCGGTTATGAATTTTAGTAAAACTAGGCCATTTTTATTCTTGCTAAAAGGGGTGTCAAGTGCTAGATTCATTCCTCCAAGTCTAAATCTACCACTTTCCGTTAGTGGAATCTCAATAAGTTTTGTGAGGAGCAAAAGATGGCGAGAAAAAAGATCACCGTCGTTGGCGGAGGTTTCGTGGGAGCGACGGCGGCTCACTGGGCCGCATCAAAGGAGCTTGGAGATGTCGTCCTTATTGACATCGTAGAAGGCATGCCGCAGGGCAAAGGCCTTGACCTCTTCGAGGCGAGCCCCGTTGAGGGGTTCAATGCCAGCGTAATAGGCACAAATGATTACGCCGACACAGCTGGAAGCGACGTCGTTATAATCACCGCAGGGCTACCGAGGAAGCCGGGCATGACCCGCGATGATCTTCTCTCAATCAACGAGAAGATTATGACCTCCGTAACTACGGAGATTGCCAAATACTCCCCTGAGGCGGTCATTATAGTAGTCTCCAACCCCCTCGACGCGATGGCGTATACCGCCCTCAAGGTTTCGGGTTTCCCCAAGGAGCGGGTGGTCGGAATGGCGGGCATACTCGACACGGCCCGTTTTCGCTCCTTCATCTCAATGGAGACCGGGGTGAGCGTTGAGGATGTGCAGGCCTTCGTCCTTGGCGGGCATGGCGACACTATGGTACCGCTGGTTCGCTACTGCACCGTCGGCGGCATCCCGCTTGACAAGTTTATCTCCGCCGAGCGCATCGAGGCGCTTGTCGACAGAACCCGAAAGGGTGGCGCTGAGATAGTAGGCCTCCTGAAGACAGGGAGCGCCTTCATCGCGCCCTCCGCTTCCGCCGTGCAGATGGCCGAGGCTATACTTAAAGATCAAAAACGCATCCTCCCCTGCGCGGCCTACCTTGAAGGGGAATATGGCTATGAAGGCATCTACCTGGGCGTGCCGGTTCTCCTCGGAGAGGGTGGTATCGAGCGGGTTATTGAGATCGAACTAACCGATGAAGAGAAGGCGCAGCTCGACAATAGCGCGGATGCCGTCAAAGAGCTAATCAGCAAACTTTCCGTTTAGCCAAAAGCGCCCCGCTCTCGGGCGGGGCCCAAGCGCCCCGGAGCAGCACCGATGAGAGAAGTTGACGTCAGCTTGATAACCGATGCCGTCAAGCGTATGTCGATGGAGGCCAATACCCGCCTAGGCGAAGATGTCATCGCCACATACGCTGCCTGCGCTATGCGTGAGGAGAGCGAGACGGGACGGTCCATACTGGAACAACTCCAGCGCAACGCCGAGATCTCCGGCGAGACCGGCCTCCCCCTCTGCCAGGATACCGGCGTTGCGGTTGTCTTTGTCGAGCTTGGTCAGGATGTTCATCTGACCGGAGGAGCGCTAAGGGAAGCGGTGAACGAGGGGGTCAGGCAGGGCTACCGCGAGGGGTACCTTAGAAAGTCCATTGTCGAAGACCCTTTAAGGCGAAAGAATACCGGCGACAATACACCGGCAGTTTTGCATGTCGAGCTTGTCCCCGGCGACAAGGTTAAGATCACGATCGCCACAAAGGGCGGCGGCAGCGAGAACATGAGCGGCATCAAGATGCTAAAGCCCGCTGACGGAGTCGATGGGGTTAAGGATTTTGTTATAGAGCGAGTTAGGGAGGCCGGGCCTAACCCATGCCCGCCTACCATAGTCGGCGTAGGTATCGGCGGCACCTTTGAGGTCGCCGCGATTCTCTCCAAAAAAGCACTTCTGCGGCCGCTCGGCGAGCGACACCCGGACCCATATTACGCTGCCCTTGAAGAGGATCTCCTGGAGAAGATTAACCGCCTCGGCATAGGCCCAATGGGGCTTGGGGGCTCCACCACGAGCCTTGACGTCAAGGTCGAGGTGCACCCCTGCCACATAGCGAGCCTCCCCGTAGCGGTAAACATTCAGTGCCACTCCACTAGGCACCTTGAGACGGAAATATAGGAGGGCGATATGTCTGATGCGATAAGAATGACTACGCCCTTAAGCGATGCAGATGTGGAGAAGCTCAAAATCGGCGACCGCGTAATTCTCTCGGGTGTTCTTTACACCGCCCGCGACGCGGCCCATGCGCGCCTTGTCGACCTCATAGAAAAGGGCGAGGAGCTCCCCTTCGACCCCCAGGGTCAGGTAATTTATTTTGTGGGGCCAACGCCGCCGCCGCCCGGAAGGGTGATAGGTTCAGCTGGCCCGACCACCAGCTACCGCATGGACACCTACAGCCCGATTCTAATCTCCAAAGGACTAAAGGGGATGATAGGGAAGGGGAAGCGCTCCAAAGAGGTGGTCGATTCGATGAAGGAGCACAAGGCTGTCTACTTTGGCGCCACCGGCGGCACCGGGGCGCTTATCTCCGGCTGCATCAAGGAGGCAGAGGTCATTGCTTACGAGGACCTTGGGCCGGAGGCTATAAGAAGGCTGGTTGTCGAGGATTTTCCGCTGATTGTGGTCAATGACGCCCATGGCGGGGACCTCTATGAAAAGGGGCGCGCGCGCTATGCAAAGTAGCGGCGGCGTTACCACGGAGAATAAACAATGCAGCAAAAGATAGACCCCGCCAAGGTGCGTGGCGAAGAGGTTTCGCAGGTGGAAGAGATAGCCGGGGAGAGCATGTACCGATGCTACCAGTGCGGCAAATGCTCCGCCGCTTGCCCCGCGACCCCAGAGATGGACATGCTCCCCAGCCAGGTCATCCGCTACCTCCAGCTGGGGCTGCCTGAGAAGGTGCTGAAGGCCAACACCCCCTGGATATGTGCCTCCTGCCTTCAGTGCATGACAGTCTGCCCCAAAGGGGTGGACCTCTCCCGAATCATGGAGGGGGTGCGCATGATGCAGCTTCGCCACGGCGAAAACCGCATCGAGATGCGCGAGTTTGATGAAGAGTACAGAAAACGCGCCCCGCAGATAGTATTCATAAGCGGGCTTCGAAAATTCCAATCTCTAAGTTAGGGGACGGGCGATGAAATACCCTTATTTCCCCGGATGTACCCTCTACACCCAGGGCAAAGATTTCGATAAGTCCGGCAAGGATGCAGCTTTAAAGCTCGGCTTTGAGCTTGAGGAGCTTGAGGAGTGGACCTGTTGCGGCGCCTCCTTCCCCCTCGCCAAGGACAACAACATGGGGCTCCTCTCGCCGGTGCGGACCTTAATCGCCGCGAGAGCCGTAGGATAGAGCGTCGTCACCCTCTGCGCGATTTGCCATAACGTCCTAAAGCGCGCCGACCATGTGATGAAGACCGATGAGGAGCGCAAAGGTAAGGTCACCTCCTTCCTAGAGGAGGATTACGACGGCAACCTTGATGTGCTCCATTACCTTGAAGTTCTCCGCGACAAGGTCGGCTTTGAGGAGCTCTCAAAGAAGGTTGAGCGGCCACTGACCGGGCTCAAGATTGCTCCATACTACGGGTGTCTCCTCCTTCGCCCCGCCGCAGAGATGCAGATGGACAACCCCGATGACCCCTCCATCTTTGAGGAACTCATCAAGGCCCTCGGCGCAGAGGTGGTTGATTTTCCCATGAAGTCCGAGTGCTGCGGCGCCTTTCAGGTCGTCAACTCCGAGACGATGGCTACCCGCTGCTCAAAGGAGATTATTGCCTCCGCTTCCTCCCGGGGCGCGGATGTAATAGTAACCGCCTGCCCCCTCTGTCAATTCAACATCGAGGACAGGCAAAAGGAGATTGGAGAGGCTGAGACGGGTTTTAAAACCCTCCCGGTGCTCTACTTCACCGAGCTCATGGCCTTAGCGCTGGGCTGCGGCGATGAATCAATCTCCTCGAAGAAACATTACATAGACCCACGGCCCGTCCTCACCGAGCGCGGGCTCGTTGGTTAGAGGCTTTAAAAGATGCAACCAACTTCAAACCGCGTGATGGTGATTGGCGGAGGAATTTCGGGGATCTCAGCGGCCCTCGACCTCGCCGACGCCGGCACCGAGGTCGTAATGGTAGAGCGGCTCCCCTCCGTTGGCGGGAGGATGCTACAGCTCTCCGAGACCTTCCCCACCCTCGACTGCGCACAGTGTACCCTGACGCCGCGCACCGTCGAAACGGGGCAGCATCCAAATATAAAGCTCCTCACTTACTCCGAGGTGGTTGAGATGCATGGGGAGCCCGGCAACTTCCGCGTAAAGATCAAACGGAAAGCGCCGAGGGTGAACTGGGACGACTGCACCGGTTGCGGCGCGTGCCAGGAAAAATGCCCCAAGCTAGTTACCACCAACTTCTTTGAGCGGGGAGTGGGCACAAAAAAAGCGATCTACACCCTCTCTCCGCAGGCAATTCCCAATAAGCCGGTTATCGATGCGGAGAACTGCCGCTACCTCACAGAGGGTAAGTGCGGCGTCTGCTCCAAGATATGCCCGGTCGGGGCAATTCGCTACGATCAGGAAGATTACTACGTCGAGGAGGAGGTCGCAGCCATAGTCGTGGCAACAGGGTTTGACCTCTACCCGATGGAGGCGATGGGCGAGTACGGTTACGGCAAGATACCCGATGTGATTGACGGCCTCGCGATGGAGCGCATGTGCTCCGCCTCCGGCCCCACGGCTGGTGAGGTCAGGCGGCCCTCCGACGGCAAGGTTCCCCAGTCGATAGTCTTCATCCAGTGCGTTGGCTCCCGTGACCCCGAGCACCACAAGCCCTACTGCTCGCGTGTATGCTGCATGTACACCGCAAAGCACGCGCGCCTTTACAAGCATAAGGTTCACGACGGCAAAGCGTTCCTCCTTTACATGGATATACGCTCGACCGGCAAGGGTTACGAGGAGTTCATCCAGCAGTCCACCGAGGAGGAGGGGCTCATCTACCTTCGCGGACGGGTATCCCGCATCTACAGGGAGGGCGAGAAGATAGTGGTCTGGGGCGCTGACACGATCTCCGGGGAGGCGCTAAGGATAGATGCCGACATGGTTGTTCTCGCAACCGCCATTGTCCCGAACCCGGAGCAAAAGGCCCTCGCCGAAGCGCTCGGTATTGAGACGGATGAGCACGGCTTTTTAACTGAGGCGCACTACAAAACAGGTCCCATTGATACAGTCTCCAAGGGGATATTCATAGCGGGGTGCGCTCAGGGAGCCCGCGACATTGCGGACTCGGTGGCCCACGGTTCAGCCGCGGCCTCAAGAGCACAGGCCTTCTTGGCGCGCCTGAGAAGGAGCGCCGCGTAATGGAACGTATAGGCGTATTCCTCTGCTGGTGCGGGGCCAACATCGCCTCCACCGTAGATGTCCATCAGGTAGTTGAGTGGCTCCGTGACGTAAACGGTGTGGCCCATGCCGAAAACTATATGTATATGTGCTCCGACCCAGGTCAGGAGTTGATAAAAAAGGCTATCAGGGAGAAAAACCTGACCAACGTGGTGGTTGCCTCCTGCTCGCCTCGTATGCATGAGAAGACCTTCCGAAAGGCCGCCTCCCTTGAGGGGATGAACCCCTACATGGTTGAGATCGCCAACGTCCGCGAGCAGTGCTCATGGGTACATCAGGGAGACAAGGACGCGGCGACAAGGAAAGCCTTCAATATAATCATGTCCACCATCTCCAAGGCTAAAGCCAACAACCCCCTTGAGACCATCCGGGTGCCTATAACGCGCCGCGCTCTTGTCGTCGGAGGTGGGGTCGCGGGGATGACAGCCGCCCTTGAACTAGCTGAAGCGGGCTACTACACCGCCCTTGTCGAACGTGACGATACCCTAGGCGGCAAGATGCGTCGCCTTTCGCGGACCTTCCCCTACCATGAGGATGCCTCAGCGGTTATCGCCCCCAAAATTGAAGAGCTGAAAGCCAACGATAATATCAAGCTCTACTTGCGAAGCGATGTCACCGAGGTAAGCGGCTATGTAGGCAACTTCCAAGTCACCATCGAGACGCGCCCAACCGAGGGTGAGGACGGCGCCCCCGAGGTCGTTACGGAGGAGGTCGGCGGCATAGTACTCGCTACCGGTTACGACCTCTATCCGGTAGCGGCGATGAGCGAGTATGGCGGCGGCAAAGTTCCCGACGTGATAGACGGGCTGGAGTTTGAGGAGTTGTTGAAGGAGTCACTAGCCACAGGAGCGCCGGTTAAACGCCCCTCAGATGGTAAAGAGGTCGAGAGCGTGGTCTTTATTCAATGCTCAGGCTCCCGCGACCCCGAACACCACAAGCCCTACTGCTCCCGTGTTTGTTGCCTATACACCAATAAGCAGGCAACCCTCCTCACTCAGCAGAACCCCGGCGCTAAGGCCCTAATCTCTTACATGGACATAAGGACCGACTGCAAACTAACTGAAGAATATTGCCAGGGCAACATAGAGGAGAAGGGGCTTGTTTATATTCGTGGCCGTGTCTCAAGGCTCTACCGGGAGGGCGACGCGGTAAGGGTATGGACCGCCGACACCCTGACCGGCGAGAAGCTTGAGATTGACGCCGACCTTGTCGTTCTTGCGATGGCGATTGAGCCCTCTGTGGGCGCAGAGCAGATATCCAAGATGTTTCGCGCTGCGGTTGACACCAATGGGTTCTTGCAGGAGAGCCATATAAAGCTCCGCCCGGTCGAGTCATCAACGATGGGCGTATACCTGGCGGGGGCCGCGCAGTACCCCAAAGACATAACGGACTCCGTCTCGCAGGCCCTTGCTACTGCCTCCAAGATTCAGTCGATGTTCGCCTCAGACGAGCTGCATCAGGATCCCCTTGTCGCTTTGGTGAACCCGGAGGTCTGCGCGGCTTGCGGTCTCTGTGTGCCCATCTGCCCCTACGGGGCGCGCGAGGTTGATGAGCGGGCACGTTTTAGCCGCGTGAACGAGGCGCTTTGCCAGGGCTGCGGCGCATGCGTCGCCATTTGCCCGAACAAGGCGTGCATGCTGAAAAATGACACCCCAATGCAGGTGCTGAATCAGATTCACACCTTCCTCGGAAAAGAGGAGCCCGCTCAATAGCGGGGTAGTGGAGATAGAATGAACGCTTTTGCCAAAGAGATTTCGGAGCGTAGCGGGCAGGACCTAAGCCGCTGCTACCAGTGCGGCAAGTGCTCTGCGGGGTGCCCCTCGGTGGAGTGGTTCGACTGGCCCAACCACGGCGTAATAAGGAAGATTCAGCTTGGCGCCAAGGATGAGCTTTTGAAATCACACGCTATATGGATGTGCGTCGGCTGCGAGACCTGCGGCACGCGCTGCCCAAACGATATATATATTTCACAGCTGATGGACGCGCTGAGAAATATGGCGCTTGAGGAGGGGGTTAAGCCAGCGGAGCCAGCCGTAATGACCTTCCACCAGGCGTTTACTGGCTCTGTCTCCCGTTTCGGCAGGGTCCACGAGCTCTCCATGCTTATGGAGTACAAATTAAAGAGCAAAGATTACTTCTCCGACCTCGGCGCAGGGATGAAGCTCTTCGCCAAGGGGAAGATTCCCTTCATGCTGCCCAAGGTGAAGGGCAAGGGAGAGCTCGATACCTTCTTCAAGAACAAGGGCAAGGGTTAAGGCGTTATGGAACTATCATTTTACCCCGGCTGCACAGCCCACTCCACTGCTTGGGAGTTCACTAAGTCCACCGAGGCGGTCTTCACCGCGCTGGGCCATGAGCTAAAAGAGATAGAGGATTGGAACTGCTGCGGCGGCGCTTCGGCAAAAGTTGTCGATAAGATGCTCTCCTTGGGACTGCCCGCGCGAAATCTCTTAATCGCCCAGCGTGAAGGGCGCACCCTTATAGCGCCCTGCGCCGGTTGCTTCAACAACGTCCGCCGCGCATTGACCGCTTATGAAGATGGCGGGGAGGTGGCAAAGGCCCTAGAAGAAGCGCTTGGAGAGAAGTGGAAGGGTGAGATTGAGGTTTGGTCCCTCGTCGATTTCTTTGACCGGGAGGGCGCGATGGAGGAGATAGCCGCCAGGGTCAAGAAGCCTCTTTCCGGCCTTAAGGTCGTCGCCTACTACGGATGCCAGATGGTAAGGCCCCCGCGCGTCGTGGGCTCCTCCGACTGGGAAAACCCCACAGCCCTTGAGCGCGCCGCAGAGGCCGTTGGGGCTACCGCCCTTGAGTGGTCCTACAAGGTCGATTGCTGCGGCGCTGACCTGGGCATAAGCCATGGCGGACACTGCGCGGATATCTGCACAAGGCTGGGGGAGGAGGCGGCCAAAGCGGGGGCAGACGCAATTGTCGTATCCTGCGGCCTCTGCCAGGCCAACCTCGACATGCGCCAGAGCAAGACGAGCCTCCCGGTGCTCTATATCACCGAGCTCATTGGAGAGGCTTTCCAATGTGAGGGACGTCAGAAGTGGTGGAAGAAACATCTTACAGACCCTTCGGGGCTCTTTAAATAGTTGAGAAAGCAAGCGCCTATGAATGGTACCGATTATAAAAACACGGCACTGGTTATAGGGGGAGGCCCCGCCGGGATGCAGGCTGCGCTACTCCTTGCCGGTAGGGGTCACAAGGTGATCCTCTCCGAGCGGGCTCCTGCCATAGGCGGCCTCTTCCCGCTCCTCGACAACCAGTTTCCAACCCAGTCCTGCGGCGTCTGCTTCATGGCGTGTGATACGCCAACATATTGCCCCTTCGTCCAGTGCGATCTCCACGAGAACGTTACTGTGGCGCCATCCTCCACCGTTACCTCCGTTGAGAAAGATGAAGGGAGCTACAAGGTTACCCTTACGACCACACCAACCTGCGTTAGCGCTGAGAAATGCACCGACTGCGGCGCGTGCGAGGCGGTCTGCCCCGTCGAGGTAAAGCGTGAGTTCGGCGACGGCCTCGAGATGCGAAAAGCTATCTACCGCTACTATCCAAAGGCGGTGGGCAAGGGCTATGTGGTCGATAGGGAGAGCTGCACCAACTGCGGCAAGTGTGTGGAGGTTTGCGCCTCAGAGGCAATTGACCTTGATGCTGAGGGGGGTGAGACAGAGGTAAAGGCAGGCGCGGTTATTCTGGCGTCAGGTGCAGAGATAATTCCCGCGTCCATCAAAGGCGAGTTTGGTTTTGGACGTTACGATAACGTCCTCTCGGCGGTGAAGTTCGAGCGGATGCTCGCCGCGGGCTCCCCTTCCAGCGGGATGCCGGTGCGCCCCTCCGACCAAAAAGCGCCCGAGTCGCTCGCCTTCGTTCAGTGCGTCGGCTCAAGAGACCCGGCAAATGGACGCTCCCACTGCTCAAGCGTCTGCTGCATGTTCACCCTTAAGCAGGCCCTCTTCGCCAAGGAGCGGATGCCTGAGCTCGACGTGACCATCTACTACATTGACATGCGCGCCTTCGGCAAGGACTACGAGCGCTACATACGGATGGCTGAGGAGGCGGGGATAAATTTTGTCCGCGCGATGCCCTCAGTCATGCGTCAGACACCGGAGAGCCTCGACATTGAGGTGACGGTATCTAAGGGCGGCGAGCTCGTTAAGAGGAGCCACTCAATGGTTATCCTTGCGGCCGGCTTTGAGCAGAGCCCGGAGGCATCGGCGCTCGGGCTCTCCTTTGGGGTCGAGATGACTCCAAATGGCGCGGTAACTGATGAATTCAGCCCCTGCGCCGGAAGCGCAGAGGGCGTTTTCCTCTGCGGCAATGTCACCGGGGCCAAAGATATTCCTGAATCCACGCAGGAGGGCGCTGCCGCTGCGGCGCTGGCGGCAAAGGTGCTTGACCTGGGCGCCTTGGAGGAATTTGCTCCCGGCCCAACTCCCGTTGATTGGCGGGAGGAGGAGCCCCGTGTGGGCGTTGTGCTCTGCGAGTGCGATGGCTACAACACCTCCCGTGTGGATTTCGATGAGCTCGAAGAGAGGGTCAAAGCTAAAAAGGATGTGGACTTTGTCTCCCGCGTCGCCCACGGCTGCACCAAGGCGGGCATGTCGGAGGTGAGAAACCTCTTTGGGATGAAGGAGCCAAACCGCCTGCTCTTTGCGGCATGTACCGACCGCATCGTGGAAAAGCTCTACCGCCACATGTTCAAAGAGATGGGTGTCCATGAGGGCGTCCTTGAGCTCACCAACCTTCGCGAGGCGTGCCAGACGAGCAGCGATGCAGCTTTTGGACAGATATCTGGCGCGGTCAAATCATCTATGGTTGCTGGTTTTTCCCCCAGATCGAGCAGCGCTCTTGATAAGACAGTCCTCGTCATAGGCGGCGGCGTAGCCGGTATGAGCGCCTCCCTTGCCCTGGCGGGCATGGGACACCCGGTACACCTCGTCGAGCGCGAGCAGGAGCTAGGAGGGCTTGCCCTTACCGGCGCTTTTACCGTTAAGGGCGGCGTGCCCCGTGAGCTGGCTGCCGAACTTAGGGCGAAGGTAGAAGCAGAAGCGCTGGTCACTGTCTATACCTCCGCAGCGGTTCACAATGCCGGAGGTCGTCTGGGCGCTTTTAATACAACCCTCATGACCCAGGGCGGCCCCGTGGAGGTACTTCACGGGGCGGCGCTCTTAGCCACGGGAGCAAATCCTGCTGATACGTCGAGCTACGGCTACGGGCAGGTAGAGGGCGTAGTGACCCAAAAAGAGCTTGAGGGCCTTTTGGATAGCGGCGAGTTCAAGGGCGGCAAGGTCGTTATGATCCAGTGCGTTGACTCCCGCGAGGAGGCGGAGGGTTGCCGCCCCTACTGCTCCAGGGTTTGCTGCACTCACGCCATAAAGAACGCCCGGAGAATTTTGAAGGATTCGCCGGAGAGCAGCGTCAACATACTCTACCGTGACCTTAGGGCTTACGGGGACTTTGAGAAGTATTACCAGGCAGCGCGTGAGGAGGGAGTTATCTTCACCGCCTTCGATCTTGAGAAACGCCCCAAAGTGGAGGGCAAAAGGGTCAGCTGGATAGACAACTCCTTTGGCGGCGAAGTTACCGCCGCTGCCGACTACGTGGTCCTCTCCGTGGGTATGGTCCCGCAAGTTGAGGAGAACTTGAGGCTTGCATCCCTCTACGGCCTTGACCTCGACGACTCGGGGTTCTTCGTCGAGAAGAGCTCCAAAGCCGCGACGACTGACTTTGTCCGCCCCGGCCTCTACTTAGCAGGCACGGCGCACGCGCCCAAGCATTTTGAGGAGACGATCGTGCAGGCGCTCGCGGCGGCGGGACGGGCAGGGGCGCTACTTAGCGCGCGGGAGCTTACCGCCCCGGCCAACGTCTCCTATGTAGACGAGCGGCTGTGCAGCCGCTGCGGCCTCTGCGTTGAGACCTGCCCCTATGGCGCTAGAGAGCTGGACAATGAGATTAACCTTGCTGTGGTGGACCCGCTTATATGCAAGGCATGCGGAAACTGCGTTGCCATCTGTCCCAATAAGGCGGCCCAGCAGTATGGTGCGAGCCCGGAGCAGGTGCTCGCGAAGCTCGACGAGCTTATTTAAAGAGAAATTCGTTACTAGGATAACGGTTAAAAGGATTAAGTGATGGCCGAGCCAGCTAAGACAAATGAAAATTTCGAGCCTCGCATAGTGGCTTTTCTCTGCCACTGGTGCACGTACACCGGCGCGGACCTTGCGGGCACCACTCGCCAGCAGTACCCGCCCAACGTACGCGTCGTCCACCTTATGTGCTCCGGCGCAATCGACGTTGTCTACGTTCTAAAGGCGCTTATGGATGGGGCGGATGGCGTTCTAATAGGCGGCTGCCACCCAGGCGATTGTCACTACCAGTCGGGCAACTTCAAGGCGCGCCGCAGGGTCTCCATCCTAAACAAGGTGCTGGAGCAGTTCGGCATCCCCCGCGACCGCGTCTGGCTGAGGTGGATAAGCGCCAGCGAGGGGCGGAAATTCGCCGAGACAATCCGAGAGATAACGGCGACGGTAAAAGACATGGGCCCGGCTGAATTCAAGGCTGAGTGGGACGTTTAGCGTAAGGCGGAAGACGCCTTTTCGATAGAGGTATTAAAGATGAAGATTGGGATACTCCCCAACGGCGACGATGCGATAAAGGCCGCGAATGAACTCTTTAAAGGGCTCCTTGAAAAGGGAGTCGTCGAGGAGCTTATGGCCCCTGCGGTGCAGCCCGGCGGCTCCTGCTCGCTGGCGCTCTTTGCCGATGCCGAGAGGCTGGATGCCATCCTGCCATGGGCTCCTGTGATGCCGGTGCAGGGAGGGCGCGCCCTCTCAAAGCTCGCCTTTACCGACCCTGGGGTAAAGACCGGCGTCGT
>PKTT01000008.1 GCA_002869015.1 Deltaproteobacteria bacterium | reverse complement strand
CCGAGAATCGCGGCGAAAATCGAACAGATGAAGGTTGACCCAGTGGCGATAGTCTTCACCCACGGACATTACGACCATGTAGAGGGCGGCGCCGAGTTAAAAGCGCTTATAAACGTCCCCATATACGCTCACAAAGAGCAGCTGCCCGTCATAAGGGGTATGAAATCACAGGCATCCCTCTTCGGCCTGCCCCAGAAGGATGGCCCCGAGCCCGATAATTTTCTGGAAGAGGGAGACAAGCTGGAGGTGGGAGAGCTATCCTTCGACATAGTCCACACTCCAGGCCACTCCCCCGGTTCAATCTGCATCATCGGCGGAGGGCATGTCTTCGTCGGCGACCTGCTATTTCTCGGTTCCATCGGCCGCACCGACCTTTTGGGCGGCGACTATGAGACCCTTATCCGCCAGGTGACGACGAAGATCTTCACCCTGCCGGACGATACGATAGTCCACCCCGGCCACGGCCCCGCGACTACGGTCGGCAGAGAGAAGCTCACTAACCCGTTTTTCAGGTAGGAAGCCATGATTCGCGATCTGGAGATCATCCTCGGAATTACAGGCTCCATAGCAGCATACAAGGGCGTAATCCTCGCCCGTGAGCTGGTGCGTCAAGGCGCCAACGTTCACGTGGTGATGACCGCCAACGCCAAGGAGTTCATAACCCCCCTCACCTTCCAGACGGTGACGGGCAACCCCGTGACGAGCGAGATGTTCGAGCTTTTAACAGGCTCGGAGATAGGGCATATCTCCCTGGCGGACCGGGCGAGGATAACGGTTGTCGCACCCGCCACAGGCAACATCCTAGGCAAGGTAGCCAACGGGCTAGCCGACGATTTTCTCTCTACGATGATCATGGCGACCAAAGTCCCCGTCCTCTTCGCCCCCGCGATGAATACGGTGATGTGGTCGAGCCCCGCGGTTCAATCCAACGTGCGCCGCCTGGTGGCTGCCGGCTACAACTTCATGGACCCTGAGTCCGGGGAGCTGGCCTGCGGAGTAATGGGTCAGGGCAAGATGGCAGACCCGATGAGGATTATCGAGAAGATTAAGGCTGTCCTCACCCCCAATGACATGGAGGGTGAGCACGTCCTCGTCACCGCCGGGCCAACGGTGGAGCACATCGACCCCGTGCGCTTCGTATCAAACCACTCCTCCGGGAATATGGGCTACGCGCTTGCGCTCTCCGCGATACGCAGAGGCGCAAAGGTCACGCTCGTATCCGGCCCCACCCTCCTCTCTCCCCCTGTTGGCGCGACCACAATAAACGTGGGGTCAGCAGAGGAGATGGCGAACGCTGTGCTTGAGGTAGCGCCGACAGCTTCCGTGATCATAAAGGCCGCCGCCGTTGCCGACTGGCGGCCAACAGCACGCGCCGCGGCGAAGATCAAGAAGGCTGAGAGCGGAGTTCCCCCCCTTGAGCTTGAGGAGACACGCGATATTCTAAAGACCCTCGGCGAGAGGAAGCCCGAGGGGCAAACCCTTGTGGGCTTTGCCGCCGAGACGAACAATATTGAAGAAAACGCGAAGATAAAGATGGTCTCCAAGAAACTTGACATAATAGTCGCAAACGACGTGACCCGTAAGGACGCCGGCTTTCATGCCGACACCAACGCGGTTAAGGTTATGACCTCCGACGATAAGCACATCGGCATACCCCTCATGGAAAAAGAGAAGGTCGCCGACAGGGTGCTAGACGCCATTGTAAAATACCGCCGCCGCATGAAGGCGGCTAAGCATTCATAAGTGAAAGAGAGATAAATGAGCTCCGAGACAGCCATCAACACCCTCCGCTTCCTGGCAGTGGACGCAGTACAAAAAGCCAACTCCGGGCACCCCGGCATGCCGATGGGCGCCGCCCCGATGGCTTACGTCCTCTGGACGAAGTTTCTTAATTTCGACCCCACAAGGCCCGACTGGGCCGACCGGGACCGCTTCGTCCTCTCAGCGGGGCACGGCTCGATGCTCCTCTACGGGCTCCTCCACCTCTCAGGCTATGAGCTTGGCATCGAGGAGTTGAAGAACTTTCGCCAGTGGGGTTCATTGACCCCCGGCCACCCAGAGGCCGGTCACACCCCCGGAGTGGAGACGACCACAGGCCCGCTTGGGCAGGGATTCGCCGCCTCCGTCGGGATGGCGATTGCCGAGCGTCATCTAGCCGCACGCTTTAACAAACCCGGCTTCGAGCTCGTCGACCACTACACATACTCCATCGCCGGAGACGGTTGTCTGATGGAGGGCGTCTCCTCTGAGGCGGCGTCGCTGGCCGGGCACCTGGGACTCGGGAAGCTCATCGTCCTCCACGACGACAACAAGATCACCATCGAGGGTTCGACGGATCTGGCCTTCTGCGAAGATATCTCAAAGCGCTTTGAGGCTTACGGCTGGCAGGTTTTGACGGTCGCCGACGGAAATGACCTGGGGGCAATCGAAGCAGCGATAAATGAAGCGCGCGCCGAGACAGACAAGCCCTCACTCATACGCGTTCGCACCGAGATCGGCTACGGCTCCCCCGCCAAGCAGGGCAGCGCAGGCGCGCACGGCTCACCGCTTGGCGCAGAGGAGGTTGTAGCTAGCAAGAAAAATCTTGGCTGGCCCATCGAGCCCGCCTTTTACGTACCCGATGAGGGCAAAGCCCCCTTTGCCGCGCGCGGCGAGGCGGGCAAGGCGCTACACGCCGAATGGGACAAAAAGCTTGAGGAGTACTGCGCTGCCAACCCCGAACTGGGGGGCGAGTTTAAGCGCCTTATGGCGGGCGACCTTCCCGAGGGCTGGACAGATGCCCTCCCCTCCTTTGACGCAGACGCCAAGGGCATCGCCTCACGCGCGGCCAGCGGCAAAGTTATAAACGCGCTTGCGCCTATTCTGCCCGAGCTTATCGGTGGCTCCGCCGACCTCGCGCCCTCCAACAACACGGCTATCTCCGGCGAGAAGGATTTTGAAGCAGGCGCTTACGATGGCCGCATAATGCGCTTTGGCGTTCGCGAGTTTGGGATGGCGGCAATCATCAACGGAATGTACAACCACGGCATGCTCCGCCCCTTTGACGCCACCTTTTTCGCCTTCACGGACTACATGCGCCCCGCGCTGCGCCTCTCAGCGCTCATGGGGCTTGGCACCATTCACGTGATGACCCACGACTCCATCTACCTCGGCGAGGATGGCCCGACCCATCAGCCCGTTGAACATCTGCCAAGTCTGCGCGCCATGCCCGGGCTTTCAATCATCCGCCCGGCGGACGCCAATGAGACCGCCGTTGCGTGGAGGGTCGCGCTGGAGCATAAAAATAAACCGACGATCCTTGTCCTCTCCCGCCAAAACCTCCCAACCCTGGACCGTTCAGTTTACGCCAGCGCGGAGGGTGTTGAGCGCGGCGGCTATATCCTCAAAGAAGCTGACGGGGGCGCGCCAAAGGCAATAATCATCTCCTCGGGCTCAGAGGTTCACCTGGCGCTTGAGGCCGCAAAGAGCCTTGAGGCCGAGGCAATCCCCACACGCGTGGTAAACCTAGCCTCCTGGGACCTCTTCGAGGCTCAGGGAGATGACTATAGAGCGAGCGTACTCCCCTCCTCCGTAACCGTCCGCACCGCAGTGGAGGCGGCGCATCCCCTCGGGTGGGACCACTATGTCGGGCAGAGGGGCAATGTAGTCGGAATGGAGACCTTCGGGGCCTCCGCACCAGCAGAGGTATTAGCTAAAGAGTTCGGCTTTACTGTGGAGAATGTGGTTTCCAAGGTAAAAGCTCAACTTTAGGAGCGTAAGATGGGAATCGTCACCCGCTGCCCGAGGGACTGCCCCGACGGGTGCACCCTTATAGCCGAGGAGGGCGAAGGGGGGCTGACCTTCAAAGGCAACCCCGCCCACGAGACCTCGCTGGGATTTATATGCGGTAAAACAAAGCGCTTCAGCAAATATATCTCCTCGCCCCACCGCATCCGCGAGCCTTGGATAAAGAGGGATGGGCGCTTCCATCAGGCCAGCTGGAAGGAGGCGCTCGACCTTGCGGCCTCCAAACTCGCCGAGGCTGTGGCTGAAGACCCCGCCTCCGTGCTAATGCTGCGGAGCTACGCCAACCTGGGCCTTTCTAAAGCCTTCTATACCTACATCTTTGAGAAGCTTGGGGCGCGCTTTACCACCGGCTCACTCTGCGACGGCGCAGGCATTGAGGCGATAAAGGCAGATTGCGGCGCGCTTGAAATGAACGCCGCTACCGAGATAGAGGGCGCGCGTCAAATTATGCTCTGGGGCAAGAACCCCGACTCCTCCGCCCACATAACTGCAAGGGTTAAAAAGGCCAAAGCGCTTGGCACCAGAGTTATGGCGGTGGGTATAGACAACCACCGAGTTAAAGCGCTCTCGGACGAGGTCATTACGATACGTCCATCCTCAGACCGCTTCTTTGCCTTTGCTGTAATCAAGCTGCTCATTGAAGGCGATAGCCTTGAATCAACTTTAAGTAAAGCCTCTAACAGTATTGAATTTATTGAATATTTAAACTCTCTTTCCCTCGATTCATTACTCGCAAAATGTGATGTAACTATGGATGAGGCGGAGCGCGTAGCTGCGTTTTACCGCTCTTGCAAGGAGACGGCGACTATCTGCTCATGGGGGCTACAACGATACTCCTACGGCGGAGAGAATGTCCGCGCGATCCATGCGCTGACCCTTCTGGCCGGAACCCTAGGCATCCCCGGCGGCGGCTTTTACTATAACATCTCATCAGCACGTCATCTTACCAAACCTTCAGGCCGCACGGCGCCTGCACCGCCACCACTGCCCCTGCCTACCCTCGGCAACGCCTTAACGGAGAAGAAAATTAATTTCGCCTGGGTGGCGTGTTTCAACCCCGCCAACCAGTGCCCCGACGCAAAGGCTCTAAAGCAGGGCCTCTCTACGATAGGAACAATCGTCGTAGCCGACGCCTTCTGGACCGAGACAGCCAGATGCGCGGATATAGTCCTTCCGGTAGCCCTTTGGCCGGAGGAGGATGATTTGGCGACGAGCGCCTTCTGGAATGAGATAGCGGCAGTCAGGCCCGTTACCAAAAGGCCGAAGGGGGTAAAGAGCGACTTTGAGATACTCCTCGCCATCGCCAAGAGGCTAAATCTCGAAATGGAGTATGAATCGCTGGACCAATGGCTCGCCGCGTGCATCCCCGGCGGGGCTAAAACGCTTGAGCGTATCAGGGAAGAAGATGTCCTTGAGCTTGAGTGGCCCAAAATTGCATGGAAAGATGGCTTCTCCCACCCGGATGGAAAGTTCAGGCTTATCACAAGCCTCTCCGATGAACCCGAACCAGACCCCGCTCACCCCCTCACCCTGCTCACCCACGTCAGGGGCGACTTCATGCACTCGCAGATACTCCCGGAGGAGGAGACGCTGCCCCTGCCCATAAGGGTCCATCCCATTACCGCGGCGGCGCATTCCATGAAATCTGGTGATCCGCTTCGCTTAGTATCGGTTGTGGGGGAACTTGAGGGAGAGCTGCACCTTGACCCCGACCTGCACCCGGAGGTTGTCGCGGTGCCTCGCGGCGGCTGGCTGAGTATCGGTGCCGGGGTAAAT
>PKTT01000066.1 GCA_002869015.1 Deltaproteobacteria bacterium | reverse complement strand
GATAAGCCTGTCAGCGACCTTAAATCGCTCTCGGAGGTGATGAAAGCTCTCTCCGTGGATGAAGAGGTCACAATTAAATGGCTGCGCGGTGAAGCCGAGATGAAATCTACAATAAAGGCAATGGCCCGCTAAAGAAGAGCCTTTTAGTTACTCCACGAAGTCGGCTATAAAGATGTCGGTTGCCCTAGGCTTCTCAGGGTTCCGGTTAGCACCCCACGCCAATTTCTTTCCGTCGGGTGAGAACATCGGAAAGGAGTCGAAAGAGGCGTTGTAGGTGAGCCTTTTTAGCCCGGTTCCGTCAATATTAATCATGTATAGCTCGAAATTGTGACCGAAGCTGCCAAGGTCATCATGCCAGTCGTCCATGTTGGAGCTGAAGATGAGCCGCTTCCCGTCGGGATGCCACGATGGGGCCCAGTTGGTTGCGCCATTGTCCGTAAGGCGCTTCTTTCCGCTACCGTCGCTCTTCATAACCCAGAGGTCCAACGGAACCGGGACAATGTAATTGCCCTCCATCGCATCTGCCCAAAGCTTTTTATCCTCGGCGCTCTCCGGGTGCCAACCCCTCCACGCGATCATCGTGCCATCAGGTGACCACCAGGGACCGCCGTCATACCCGTAAGTTTCGGTTAGCTTCTTCACGTTGCCGCCGTCTATATCCATAGTGTAGACGTTGAAGTCGCCCTCGCGTTTCGAGCCGAAAACAATTCGTTTGCCATCGGAGGAGACGACAGGTTCAGCGTCGTACTCGGGGTTGTCGCTGGTCAGGTTTTTGCGCGAGGTGCCATCCGCCTTTGCAATCATTATATCGTAGGGATAAAGCCCCCAAACGTAGTGCTTGCCTGGGATTTTTACTCGATCAGGACAACTCTCCGAGATATCTGCAGTTGATGAAAAAACGATTTTTTCATCACCGGGGAGGAAGAAGGAGCATGTGTGGGCTCCATAGGCGGGGCTGACCATCTCTTTTTCCGAGCCGTCGATATTCATGGTCCAGATTTTGTCGCATGCTTCACCGCCGCGGTTGGATTGCCATATCAACTTCGACCCATCCCAGGAGAAATACGCCTCGCCGTTGTCTCCGTCAAAGGTGAGCTGAGTTACCTTTTTGATATGGCGTTCCCTCGGGTTGTCGAGGGAGGTGGAGTCTGCTGCTATGGCCGTGGTGAAGAGTAGTGATGATATTATTGCGGCTGAAATTTTCTTCATGCTTTTACGCTCCATTCATAATCCGGTTCTCTTATCGGATTATAACTGAAAAAGGGGACCGGCTCATCGCCGGCCCCCTTTAAATTTTTACAACGCTAGACAGCAGCCTACTCGTGAATCGTCTCCCTGCCGCGCCATTTCGACAGATGATCTTTGGCTATATCTTCAGTCCATGTATCGTGGCAGCTGAGGCAAGCTTTGGAATAGTCTTTATCGTAGCAGGTCTTTTTATGCACCAGGAAGTAGGAGATTGAGTGCACGTCTTCGCTATCATCCTCCTCAATATCCACGGAGACCTTTTTGTGACAGTCAAAGCACTCAAGCTCAGTCTCTTTAAGGTGGTTATTGTGTTTATAGTAATCGTCGCCGAATTTGTGGCAGCTCAGGCAGTAGTCGTTTTTAGATTTGGGCTTCTCATCTTCTCTGTCGTTATAGATGCCGCAAACCTCGCATTCAGTGGAATTCTCACCCGCGTTGCCCCACCATGCCCTGAATTCTCTCAAAATAGCTTTTTCTTTGCTCTCGCCCTCCTCCATCTTCTGGGGAGTATAGTAATCAGAGAGCTTCCTTCCGGGGACATAACCAACCGGGAAGTGGTACTCGCCGCTATTGTCCATACCCCTTACGTGACAGGAGGCGCAGATCATCTCCATATCCACCGCGCCCAATTTGTTGGGGTTGATGGAGGGGAGCTCGCCGCCCGATTCGGCGTGGGCGCGGCTCGGGCCGTGGCATGATTCGCAACCTATCGTGTGCTCGACGAAGGAGCCATCCTTCGAGTCATAGCGGGTGACATGGCAGCCGATGCAGTATTTGGAGTAGGGCATCTTACGCCAACCCCATACATTGTAAGCTTCCCATCGGCGGCTTGAGATGGACCAGGACTTGGGCAATACATAATAGTCGTCACCGATCTTTTTCATATAGCGCTGGTTCCAATGGGCGCCGATTGTGTATTCGATATCCTCTTTTTTAAAGCCTATGTTCTTCTGTGTGAAATCCCCAAGGATGACATCGGGATTTTTCTTGGCATCCTGAACCGCCGTTGAGTGGTAAGTCCTCTTCCACCCGTCATACATCTTCTCATGGCACTCCTTGCAACCCTCGGAGCCAAGGTAGTCGGAGAGCGGGGGTAGGGGTTCTTCAGCAGCAAGTGCGGTTAGAGGCAATAATAAAAGAAAAATCAGGAAGAGGCGTTTCAAAATATATCCCTCACAAATTCAAAGACGCGCTTAGCTGCCTGCGCTGCCTGCGGCTATTCCCGCCCAAACCATCGCAAAGCCCCCGAGGTTGGAGGCTGCGACATAGATTAATGCGCTGCCGGGCATATCAGCCATCAAAAGGTGCGCTGTCTCAAGGCCAAATGAGCTGAAGGTGGTGAATGAGCCCAATATGCCAATGAAGAGAAATGTGCGGACGATGGGTGACCATTCAGCTTTTTCGCCTACTCCCCACAAAATCCCTATTATCAGGCAGCCCAGAAGATTAACGGCCAGAGTCCCCCAGGGGAAGTTAGCCTTCGCTGAGGAGGAAATCCACCCGCTTAAAAGGTATCTTCCTGAGGCCCCAATTGCAGCGCCGCAAATTATCGCTATCAACTTCATCTAATGATTATGCCAAAGTAGCGCACTTTGTGAAACACAAAAACATGCGCCACAAGGGGTTTATCTTTTTTGGGTTTGACGTTTTAAGTGCATTAAGTTGTCCAAGTTTTTCCTACAAAGTTCTCACGAAGGAGGGTAGAATTCTCCTTGCCTCAAATTATCTTATCGTCACTCAAAGTGAAATTCTTCAGGGTTTGGTCAAAATCATGAATAACGAAAAGAAATTACGGCGCAAAGGTGGCCTCTTATGGTTGCTTCCGCTGGCGCTAGTTATTTTAATCACATATCTCATAATGCTAGGCGCTACCCGTCAGCCGGAAGCTCCTCCCCTAAAGGTGAAGCGGCTCGCCAACGTGGAGGCGATGACGGTAAAGCTCCGGCCCTATGATGATAGCCTCACCCTCCCGGCGCGGATAGAGGCGATTCGTTCAGGCGAGGTATCTCCAAGGTTCGGAGGCATCATAGATAAATGGTTTGTCTCTGAGGGGTCATACGTTAAAAAAGGTGCCCCAGTGGCCGCTTTGGATTCAGCTTCGGTGAGGGCCAGCCTTGACGAGCTCATGGCGCGGCAAGCATCGGCTGAGGCAAGCGTTGCCGCCGCAAAGGGCGGAGTTGACGCAGCTGAGGCTTCGCTAGAGAAGGCCAGGCGTGACGCTTCTGCAATCGAGCTGGATATTAGTTCGGCAAAATCAGCTCGCGACCTTGCAGAGGCGGAGCTTAAAAGGATTGAAAACCTCTATGATGAAGGGGTGATGGATCAATCCTCCCTTGACCGCGCCCGTGACGCGGCCAAAAGAGCGGCGTTGGCTGTCAAGAGCGCCGAAGATGGTCGTGAACGCGCAACTATCGGTGCCCGTGCTGCTGAGGCTGTGGTTGAACAGGCAAAGGCGAACCTCTCATTGGCGGAGGCCCGGGTCAAAGAGATCGGCGCATCTATTGAGACTGTAAAGATAAACATTGACAACCACACCCTCTACGCGCCAGTGGCCGGTAGGCTGGAGGAGCATCTCTTTGAAACGGGAGAATTCGTCCCGGCAGGGAAGGTGGTGGCCAGGATTTATGACCTCAGCAAGGTCCATGCAATTGTTGATGTGCCTGACCGGTATATTGCTTTTCTCGGTAAAGACGCAGGTGGGACCGACCTCGCGGAGGCTAAGGCGTTGGGAGCCAAGCCGCTCTCTAATGTCTCTTTAGTAATCCCCGGCCTGCCCAAATTAACTGGTGGAGAGGGCGAGGGCATAAAGCTTAACGCAAAGATTGTCCGCATAGCGCTCTCGGCGGATAAGGGCTCCCACACCTTTCCCGTCGAGCTTGAGGCGGAGAACCCCTCCAATTCATTAAAGGATGGAATCGTGGGGCGCGCGGAGATCTCTTTTCTCCATTATCCTGATGCGGTCGTTATCCCGCTTTCGTCGGTGCAGGTGACTGACAAGGGCGCGCGGGTTTTTGTCCTTGAAGAGCGTTACGGTGAAAATATTGCCATATCCAGGCCCATCGAGCCCATCTCCGTGATGGAGGATGAGCTCCATGTTGGTGAAGGTTTGGGTGAGGGCGATTTAATCGTAGTAAGCGGCTGGAAGGGGGTCGTCTCCGGCGAAGAGGTCAATGTCGTCGTGAAAGACGGAAAACTCCTGGGCAGCAGTTTATAGAGGTCTGAAATTGATAATTACGCGCTTCTCTTTAAAGCACTTCATGGCGGTGCTGGTCCTCTGTCTGGGGATCATCTTAATCGGCACCTCCACATACATTAATCTCCCCAGGGAAGATTTCCCCGAAGTCACCATACCAAATGTAATGGTGACCACGGTTCTCGATGGTGCGAACCCCGAGGATGTGGAAACCTCAGTCACTATCCCGCTGGAGACTGAACTCTCAAGCGTCGAGGGGCTAAAGGAGATGCGCTCGACATCTTCCGAGTCCCTCTCTGTTGTCATGATGGAGTTTGACGCCGAGGTGGAGATGGAGGATGCCCTAAGGCGTGTCAAGGATGCGGTGGACGCGGCTAAGGGTGACCTTCCGCAGGAGGCTGAGGAGTCCATCGTCGAGGAGCTGTCACTTGCAGAGCTCTTCCCGATCCTCATCTACAACCTTACCGGTGACGACGACCTTGCGCTCTCTGAGCTAAAAGACCTTGCCGAGCGTATTCAGGACGAGCTTGAGACCCTTCCCGGTGTGCTGGATGTTAAGGTGCACGGGGGCAGGGAGCGTGAGATCCTTATAGAGGTCGACCCGGAAAGACTCCACTACTACAACCTGACCCTAGCGCAGGTTAAGGGAATCCTCCGGGGGACGAACAAGAATGTCTCCGTTGGCGCCTCCGATCTGCCGGGAAACCGGCTTGTGATGCGAGCGCCGGGAGAGTTCAAGAGTGTCGCCGATATCTTCAATTTGGTTGTAGGCGTAGGAGGAGATGGCGCCCCCATTTTTATGAAGGACGTTGCGCTTGTACGTTACTCCTTCGAGGATGAGGGCTCGCGTGCGCGTCTTTACAACTTCGAGGCTGAAGACGGCTCATCCTTAGGCAGATACGTTGAGCCGAATCGCGCCATTTCGATAATGATCTCCAAGAAGACGGGGGCAAATGTCCTCGACCTTGTGGAGCGCTGCAACAAAGTTGTAGATACCTTTGAGCTTCCCGATTCCGTAGATATGGTTATTGTCCAGGACCTTTCAAAGGAGGTTCGCGATACTGTTGCGGATTTGGAAAATGGGATTGGTACATCTTTGCTGCTTGTCCTTGCGGTTATATTTGTGGGGCTTGGGGTAAGGAACGCTGTGTTAGTGGCTATGGCTATCCCATTCTCGATGCTCATCTCCATCATCGTTATCAACTTGATGGGCTACACCCTAAACAACATGATCCTCTACTCGCTCATTCTGGCGTTGGGGATGCTTGTCGATAACGCCATAGTCATAATTGAGAATATCTATAGACATCACGCCATGGGTATGCCAAGGGCAAAGGCAGCGCTACAGGGCACCAGCGAGGTGGCGTGGGCCGTTATCGCCTCTACTGCAACGACTGTCGCCGCGTTTGCCCCAGTTGCATTCTGGCCCGGCGTTATCGGCGAATTCATGAGCTATCTGCCGATTACCGTTATCATTGTACTTACAAGCTCTCTCTTTGTAGGCCTAGTGATAAATCCGACCCTTGCTTCGCTATTCATGAAGGTTAAGAAGGGCGCGGGCGAGTTCTCCGACCCGGAGACGGAGAAGCCCACTTATCACCTGGCACGTATTTACGGCGTTTTCCTTGACGTAGTTCTAAAAAGGCCTGTGTGGACGCTGGTGACGGCCTTTTTGATGCTTATCGCGGTGATAGTTACTCAGGGCCTCTATGGCAAAGGAGTTGAGTTCTTCCCCGCATTGGAGCCTGATCGGCTGGTGGTATCCATTACTCCCCCTGACGGTACATCCTTAGCCGCCAATGACCATTTTGCAAAGCTGGCTGAGGAGCGCATCCTGGGCGCGCCCGACTCGCCCTTTAGCGGCCCGGTCAAAAATTTAAAGCACGTGGGAGTTACGATTGGACTCACTTCGGGTCAGCAAACCGGACCGGCTTCATTGCGCATTGAGTTTGTGGGCCGGGATAAGCGAACCGAATCATCCAACCTTACCATGACTGAGGTCAGAAACAGAATTGAGGGACTTGACGCTTCCGGCAAGAGAGTTGCGAATCCCCTTTTCGGAGCGGAGTACGAGGTCATTCAACCGGAGGAGGGACCGCCTACGGGTAAACCGGTAGCTATCGAGATTTTCGGTGAAGATTACGGCGAGATGACGGCGGTTGTGCGCGATATGAAGGAGCTGATGGAGGAGACCTCCGGCGTGGTCAAACCCTTTGACGACGCAGCCACCGCCCAGCCGACGATTGAGTGGGATGTAGACAAGGCGAGGGCTGCCATGGTTGGCCTTGACCAGGCAACAGTGTCATCCACTTTGCAGATGGTCGTCGGCGGTCTTAAGAGCGGAACATTCGGCCATGGCGACGACGAGCAGGATATTATCGTCCGCCTTCCCGAGGAGTATCGGCTCGATACACGCAAGATCAAATCAGTCTCCATATCGAATGGCATGGGTGGCTCCGTGCCGATCACATCGGTTGCGACAGCCAACCTCGTTCCAGGGCCGGTGCAGATAAAGCATGTGGATAGAAAGCGTGTCCTTAAGGTCCAGTCAGACGTCGAGCCGTGGGTAGTCGCGGATGCTGACGTGAGGCGGTCTTTTCAGGCGAAGGTCGCCGAATACACCTTCCCGCCGGGAGTAACACACCGCTTTAGCGGCGCCGCCGAGGAGGAGGAGAAGGCGACAGAGTTTCTTTCCAACGCTTTTATGATAGCTATCTTTGCAATATGTCTTGTGCTTGTAGTGCAGTTCAATTCTATCGCTGTGCCCACCATCGTCATGTGCTCCGTCATCCTTAGCTTCATCGGAGTATTCCTAGGCCTTTTGATATTCCAAAAGCCCTTCGGGATAATCATGAGCGGGATAGGTGTTATCTCTCTTGCGGGAGTAGTCGTAAATAACGGGATAGTGCTTCTGGATGCGATTCGCCAGTTCCAGCGAAAGGGCCTCTCAGTGCGCGAGGCGGTTGTTACAGCGTCTATGATTAGGCTGCGCCCTGTCCTACTAACCGCTATAACTACGGTGCTCGGCTTGCTGCCTATGGCTCTAAAGTTCAGCCTCGACTTTGCAAATATGACATACCAATACGACTCTCAATCATCGCAATACTGGCAGTCGATGGCGGTGGTGGTAATATTCGGGCTAGTGGTTTCAACCGCGCTTACCCTTGGCGTGGTGCCAACCCTCTATTACCTCTATGAGAGGCTGAGGGCAAAGGTCGCGTCTAGATATATGGTTGAGCCGACAAAGGAGCTCGACGCATTGGAGTAAGAGAAAATCCAGCGCCTGAAAGCCCTTTTTAAAAACCCCATCAATACTCCACAACGACCTGTGGATAACCTGTGGTTTTCTCGCTGATTCAGCTATATCTATCGGCTTTAGAAGGGGAGTCATTATTTTTGAACAAAAATTGTGCAAAACAAAAAACACCTTTAATTACAAGGGCTTGTGTGGGTTAGCGAGAAGCTATTTCAATTTGGAAGAGATTTCTTGGCAGCAGAGAGAAGTTATCCACAATGTTCACCGCAAAAGTAAGAAATAAGCTGATTTCCTTTCATGGTAGAGCAGTTAAATGGCAGCCCCGGTCTCAGGATGAATTTTTATATTTAGCGCCACAATAACACCCTATTGCGGCCCTGGAACCATACAAATTGGCACGTAGGTTGCAAAAACAAGCTGAGACTTTGCATCACAGCTGTTGCGTTAACTCTTAAAATGCGTTTTTACCAAGCAGGAATAGGGTTTTATGCCGATTGCTCGCAACAGCGCCAAGCTAAACTAAAATGTCAAAGGTTACAATATTGTAGTTCAAACTCTGCGGTAAATACAAAAATGTATTTACTCGAAAACGGTCACTGACCAAGAAGGAGAGAGGCAATGACAAAGGAACAAATTCTTGAAATCATTGAGCGGGATAACGTCTGTTTCTTCCGCCTTCAGTTTGTAGACATCTTCGGGTTTATGAAGAACGTCGCAATTCCGCGTAGCCAGATCAACAAGGCCCTTGACGGCGAAATGATGTTCGACGGCTCCTCCATTGACGGTTTTGTGCGCATCAACGAGTCGGACATGTACCTAAAGCCTGACTACGACACCTTCACCGTCCTCCCCTGGCGCTCCGTAGATGGCCGCTCCGCAGCGCGCATCATCTGCGACGTTTACCGCTCCGATGGCAAGACCCCCTTCGAGGGTTGCCCCCGCGTCAACTTGAAGAGGGTTCTCAAAGAGGCATCCGACCTCGGCTACCCCTCCTTCAACGTAGGCCCCGAGTGCGAGTTCTTCCTCTTCGAGATGGATGAGGCCGGCGCGCCCACGACCATAACCCACGATGTCGCTGGTTACTTCAGCGTTGACCCCGAAGACAATGGCATCGCCTGCCGCCGCGAGATCATCGAGACCCTTGAGAAGATGGGCTTCGAGATTGAGGCTTCCCACCACGAGGTCGCCGAGGGACAGCACGAGATCAACTTCAAGTACGCTGACGCGCTTACCTGCGCTGATAACACCGTCACCTTCAAGTGGGTTGTCAAGACCATCGCCCGCAAGTACGGTCTGCACGCGACCTTCATGCCCAAGCCCGTCTTCGGCATCAACGGCTCCGGCATGCACTCCAACCAGTCCCTCTTCAAGGCTGATGGCTCAAACGCATTCTTCGACGAGAGCGCCGACCTACAACTTTCCGAGACCGCACGTCAGTACATCGCCGGTATCGTAAAGAACGCCCGCTCCTTCGCAGCGGTCACCAACCCCCTCGTAAACTCCTATAAGCGCCTCGTCCCCGGTTACGAAGCGCCCGTTTACGTCGCATGGTCCGCGTCAAACCGCAGCGCGCTAATCCGTATTCCCGCAGCACGTGGCATGTCCACCCGCGTCGAGGTCCGCTGTCCAGACCCGACCTGCAACCCCTACCTCGCTTTTGCGATGATGCTCAAGTCAGGTCTTGACGGTATCGTCAACAAGCTTGAGGCGCCGCCCTCAACTGACTCCAACATCTTCGCGATGACTCCTGACGAGAAAGATGCCGCCGGCATCGCCTCCATGCCCGCAAGCCTCCGTGAGGCTATCGACGAGCTGGTAGCGAACCCGATCAGCCGTGAGGCCCTTGGCGACCACATATTCGACAAGTACGTCGAAGCCAAGAACAAAGAGTGGGATGCTTACAGGATCTCCGTTACCGACTGGGAGCTTGATGAGTACCTGCGCGTCTACTAAGAACGCTTAGCCAGCATTAAAAAAGACCGGGCATTTTGTGCCCGGTCTTTTTTTATTGTCATCTCAGGTTTAATTATATTCAGAGAGTACCCTTTACCTGCTCAAAGGATACGAGACCCTCTACAGCTTTAATGGCGGCGTCGTAGTGTATGAGGTTTATCCCCTCCTTAGCTGCAAGCTCCCTAACTTTGGAATCATCCAGCTCCTCCATAATTATCTTCTGGAGTAGCTTCGCGTTCGTAATAAGTTCGAAGGCTCCAATTTTCCCCAATTTACCTGTCTTCGCGCATTCTTTGCAGCCGGAAGCTCTCATAAGCTGGGGAGCGGCGAGGCCTGTCATCTCCTCAACCTCCTCTTTTACCCTGGAAGTTGGGACATACTCCCTGCTGCAATGGGGGCAAAGGCGGTCTAGCAGCCTTTGGCCCATCACACCTACAATAGCTGATGCCATAAGGGTAGGTGATATGCCGGCCCGGGCCATTCTGGTAATGAAGTTGAAGGGGCTCGTATCTTTGGCGCGAGCCAGTACAAGGGCACCTCCAAGGGATGCCTGTATGGCGGCGCGCATTGCTTCAGGCGAAGAGATATCTCCTATTAGGATCAGGTCGGCGTCCTGGGCGAGGAGCACCCTCAAGCCGTCAATGGGGTCGAGATGCGGGGTCTGAGAAGGGTCAATGTGAATCACCCCCTCTATGAAGTCTTTAGCCGGTGCCTCGTAAGCCATCGAAAGGCCAAAGCGTGATTTTATATCTCTTAGGGTTGCGTGCATTGTTGTGGTTGTGCCGCTGAGGATTGGTGCTACATATAGAAACAAACCGAAATCACGCTTTAGCGCACCCTTATAGGTGGAGAGCATCTTGGTAGTCATGCCAAGATCTTTTAGGTGCAGCGCAGGGCCGTTCTTAGCTTTTGTAAGTTCAAGAACAATATGTTCACCCTCATCAAATGGCATGCCAGAGATGCTTACGCTAAACCATGACTCACCATGCTGAATTCTGAAAGTTCCCTTGAAGGGGTCTCCCTCGCGGGTGAGAATACCCGCCCGTGATTTGATAAATTGAAGCAGCTCCATAGCGGGGTGTACGGGTGGTTTGAAGGAGCCTTCCAGCCTCCCGCTTCTCCTTATTTTCACGGTTACCTGGCTTCCGACCCTGAAGAAATGGAGGTGGCTGAATCGCCCTGAGTCAGCGGCCTTTAGAAGGGCGTTCATGGCGTCTTTTTTAGGTAACGACCCTATGCCGGAGAATATCTCAGGGAGCTTTATATCCGCATAACTTTTATAGCTTCTGGGAATTTTGAAATCATCGGTGCCTGAGGACTCCTCTTCAAAGCCATCTGTCGGTTCGCCGTAAAAGCCGTTAATGGCCTCCTTAAGGGAGAAGATGGCTGCAACCACTGGGGAGATGCGCTTGCCTGTCATAAAGCCGAGTTCGTCAATAATTCTGAAATCGCGAGGGTCGGCTACCGCCACCGTCAGGGTCTTCTCTTTGAGCGAGACGGGCACCACCAGATTTTCACGAACATACCATTCCGGGATTAGCGATAGCACCTGGGGGCTTGGCATATAATTGGCGAGGTTTATTGACGGAGTCGCGAACTGGCGCGAAAGCACCTCCTCAATGTCATCGACCTTAAGGAGCCCCCTTCGGATGATAACATCACCGATTTTTGCGCCGGTGTGCTCCTGCTCCACCATAGCCTCTTTGAGCTGCTCCGGGGTCAGGAGCCCATGCTCAAGTAAGAGTTCTCCCAATTTTTTGCCCATGACTGCGGCCTCCGAATTAAACAGAATGATAGAGCTTAAAATAAGTGCCACATATTACCATTCCTATGTTAACGGTATTGCACGTAAAAACAAGATAATTGAAATTTTGTACAGGCGGTCTGCGGGGAAGTTTTTTCTCATGTACTAGCTTTTGATATAATAGTGTATGTATAAATTAAGCGACCGTATTAGCGGGGGCTATTCATTGCAGCACTTTATTTATCGGAGGCCTTATGCGTTCAGGTGATATTGAAACCCTGTTGCTCTTTGCCGACCTTGAACTTTGCGTCGGAGACCTTTACCGCACTTTCGCCCGGCAGTTCGCCGAAGAGGAGAGCTTCTGGGATGACCTTGCCCACGAGGAGGACCAGCACCAACAGTGGATTCTGGCCTTAAAAGAGGGTGTAGAGGAGGGGAACGTCAAGGTTGATGCCGCTGGTATTGACCCTGAGCATATAAAACAGACCATGGAAAAGCTCAGTGAGCTAAAGGGTTTGGCCGAGGAGGGAGACCTCTCTCTGCGCAGCGCGTTGGAAGCTGCATTAAACCTTGAGACCTCGTTGATTGAAGGAAAGATATTCAACCTCTTCTTAAGACACAGTGGTAGGGGGGGCGAGGTCCGAGAAGAGCTCCTCTCAGCTACCAAAACACATGCCCTTAAAGTAAAAGTTCGTATAGAGGAAATTTGGGGTGAGGATGCAGTAAACCCCAGGCACAGAGCATTTCTAGCCGAGCAGCCAACAAACTTCATAGTCGCCGCCTGCGGCCTAGTATGCTCGGCTTGCCGCTCCTTCCTGGATGAGAAGTGCAAAGGTTGTAAAGATAACATAAAGGCAACATGGTGCAAGGTGAGGGAGTGCTGCGGCAACTTGGATTATAGAACTTGCGCTGAATGCGTGGAGTTTACAAACCCCCGTGATTGCAAAAAGTTCAACAACTTCTTCTCGAAGCTCTACGGGTTTTTCCAAAACTCCGACAGGGCGGCTTGCATCCTCCAGATACGTGAGCTAGGCGTAGATGGGCACGCACGCAAGATGATGAAGAGCCACTTGAAGACTATTTCCAAGCATTAGGATGATAATAACTTGCCTTTAAAAGATGTGAGTTATATAAGAGCTTATAGACAACTTTCAGGATTGAAATGACCAACGCAAACAGCTACTCCTTTTTTAGCCGGTTTTATTTTTGGGGCTTCTTTATGAAGTCTGCCAGGCCGGTGGAGGTGTAGCCAAAAAGCGTTAAATACATCAAACCAAAACATTAAACGGCCACTGGCAGACGCGAGAGCAGATGCAGTGGCCGTTTTTTTGTGCCTGCATCCGGCGCGACCGTCAAGAGAGGAGAAAAAGGTGATTATCATTTTGAAAGAGGGCTTCAAGCCCGGAATGCCTGAGATGGAGCAGCTTGAGAAGGTCGCCATGCGTTACCCCGACCTTAAGCTAAGCCCCCATAACGTCAAGGGAGCTATTGAGACTATAAGCGAGGTTTACGTCTTCGGGCCGACCACGCAGGTTCCCCTTGAGGCATTTGACGAGCTGCCCTTTGTCGAGAAGGTCTTCCGCGTAAATTCAAAGTACAAAATAATAGGAAGACATGAGGGGCAAACCGAGGTAGGGGGCTTTGATTACAATGGCGTAAGGTTTGACCAGGACAACCTTAACGTTTTCGCGGGGCTCTGCGCAGTGGATACACGAGAACACGTTGAGATGATGCTTAAAGGGCTAAAGGAGGTCGGCCTACAAACGACAAGGATGGGCGCATACAAGCCCCGCACCTCGCCCTATGATTTCCAGGGGCACGGGGCAAAGTGTTTGCCCTACGTTTTCGAGCTCGCTGGTAAGTATGGCATCAAGGTTATAGCCATGGAGATTACCCATGAGAGCCAGCTGACGGAGATATCATACGCGTTGGAGCAGTCCGGCAACCCCACAGGGGTGATGGTGCAGATCGGCACGAGAAACGCCCAGAATTTCGAGCTTCTAAAGCATGTAGGAGCGCAGCAGGAGTTCCCGGTGCTCTTCAAGAGGGGTATGGGCATAACCCTAGAGGAGTCCTTAAATGCCTGCGAGTACATAGCATCAAATGGCAACCACAACATCATATTCTGCCTTAGGGGGATGAAAACCAACCTGGGCGACCCCCACAGAAACCTAGTTGATTTTGCGCATGTGCCGGTGGTCAAGCGGCAGACGCGCCTGCCTGTCTGCATAGACCCCTCACACTCAGTAGGTAAAAAGGTGATGGCGCCGGATGGGCTACTTGATATACAGCATGCAGCCGCTCAGGGAATAATCGCAGGCGCCAACATGATCCTCGCCGACTTCCATCCCAAGCCGGAGGCGGCTCTTTGTGATGGACCCCAGGCCCTTTTAATGCGTGAGCTTGAGCACTTTCTGGAGGATATCGCTATTACCAGAGAGGCTTATCTAAAGAGGCGGCAAGAGGCCAAGAGGTTCGCTGAGTCCCAAGGTTAAAGTGGGTCTCCGTTGAGGGTTTGTCTTGACCTGACACCTGGGGTATAATCCAACTGCGGCAATTTGCTAGATGGAGGTTTATGCCCCATGTTCGAGGCCAAAAGGCGCTTCCAACGGATAAGAACAGACGCGGAAGCTAAAATTTCCGCACCGATAATGGGGGGCGTGCCTGATAAAGCAAGAGTAGGTGAGCTTGGTTTAGGCGGGTGTCTCTTCCATACGGAGGAGAGGATCGGTGTGGGACGGATGTTTATGCTATACCTGAACCTCGCGGGTCGTGAGGTCAGCGCGGTAGTTAAGATTCTTTATGACTATGTGAATGAGGACGGGATGGTTTGTTCCGGTGCCGAATTCCTGGATGTAGAGGATGAGGACTTGGCTGTTCTGACTGGATTTATCGATAAACATGTTTCAGGAACGCCTGCCACCCTCAATTAAATTTAAAAAAGAAAATAAAAGGCCTCCGGACAAGGAGGCCTTTTTTTGTTTAAGACTTAAATGGGGTTAGCGGGAGGCCACTCCTTATGGCGTTAAAAAGGCTACCTCTTTCGGATTGGTACTTAAGGGCCGCTTGCCGAATGGACTCGATTGTCCCGAGGTCTGACCACCCTGTTTGAAGCTCAACGCAGACCTTTTCTATAGGTCCTTCTAGGACAGCGTGGTCAAATGATATCTTTTGGCAGGCCTCATAACCCTTCTGTAAAGAGGGGGTATCTACATCCCAGATTGATTCCTCTACCCTCTCAAGCAGCTTAGGGAGAAACTTCTTTGCATAGGCAAGAAGGGTGCTGGCCTTGAAGAGAGCTATCCCCGAGTTGATAAGATAATTCCCACTTTTTAGATAAGCCTCGGCCCGCTCCCGCGAAGGTTTTTCATGGAATGATATTACCTTGTAAACCTCACCCCCTTTGCCCTCATTAGCGCACTCGATATAGCCATAGCCGGTCTCGGCGCTCTTTGGCGTAACCCCGAAGAGCGCTATCTTGCCTTGCCCTGTCTGACCGGCTGCTTTTATCACAGCCCCGGTAAAATGGCCCAAATCTTCTATATAGTGGTCGGATGGCAGCGCGAGGAGGAGCGCGTCGGACTCCTCTTTCGAGGCTAAGATTGCGGCGGTGATTAGTGGAGGGCATGTTGAGCGGGGCGCTGGTTCGGCTATTAGGGTAAAGCCTGCACCAGCTGCCTTTGCGGCATCGGTTCTCACGATTGTTTCGGTGCGAGTGGAGGTGAAGAGTATTGGCTCTTTGTAGATAGCGCTGTCGGAAACTCTGAGGATTGTCTCCTGTAAGATAGTTCTGGAGCTCCAGCCCTTTAAAAGGTATTTGGGGCGCTCCGCAGAGGAGAGGGGTGAAAGCCTTGTGCCCTCGCCTCCGCAGAGGATTACCGGCGTAATCCTTTGTGATGGTGCTCGGTCTATCACCTTATAATCAGGGAACCATCGCCAGGTGCGACCTCTCCCACAATTGCCGCCTCTGCGGTTCCGGAGGATATTATCACTTCGAGGAGACGCTCCGACTCATGCGGTGAGACCGAGATTAAGAGGCCCCCGGAGGTCTGAGGGTCCGATGCATAGAGCAGGGCTTCCTCACCCTCCTTGGCTCTTACCTCAACTATGTCGTGCCATTTTTCACGGTTGGCATAAGCACCGGCAGCGACCATTCCCAATGAATAGGCTTCTTTTGCTCCAGGTAGGAGAGGGATGCGCTCCCAGTCGAAAATCAAGTTTACCTTGCTCTCCCGCGCTATGCCCGCAGCGTGGCCTATTAGGCCGAAGCCGGTGACATCCGTGGCGCACCTAACGCCTGCCGAGACCATCGCTTCGGCAGCCTTTTTATTGAGGGTCGCCATTGATTTCACCATCGCCTCGGTATGAGCCGGGGAGGCGAGCCCACCCTTTACCGCGGTCGATACCATGCCCGCGCCCAAGGGCTTGGTGAGAATTAAGTTGTCGCCGGGCCTTGCGTTGGCGTTTGAGATTAGCTTTGCCGGGTCTACGAGCCCAGTTACCGAGAGACCATAAAAAAGTTCGGGAGACTCAACGGTATGGCCCCCCAAGAGCGCCCCCCCTGCTTCAGCGACTTTATCCGCCCCTCCCTGTAGTATCGCGGTAATCTCATCCCGACTAAGCTCCTTGCAGGGAAAAGCCAGCACGTTGAGGGCAGTTATAGGGGTTCCGCCCATAGCGTAAACATCGGAAAGTGAATTGGCGGCGGCTATCTGGCCGAAGGCGTAAGGGTCATCCACAACCGGGGATATGAAATCAACCGTCTGTACCAACGCGTTTGAGCTATCGAGAAGGCGCACCCCCGCGTCGTCGCCGGTATGGAGCCCGATTAGCACCTTTTCGTCGACTGGTATATCAAGGTTGGCGAGCAGCCCGGCCAGAACCTCCGGCCCGGTTTTAGCGCCTCAACCCGAAGCGGCTGAGAGCTGGGTAAGCCTCTTCTTAGTCATATTGCCCTTATCTGATAGTGGTAACGCGATAACCGTCGGTCAAGGTCTCCACAGTGTCAAACATGTTGGTGACCGTGCCCACCTTCAGCGCATCTTTTTTGTCGAAGAAGTCGAGGCAAGTGCCACAGCTAAGCACCTCCACGCCCTGATCTACCAGTGCTTGTATATCCTCAATGGCTTCGGAACCCGCTGCCGTCAAGAGCACCCCCGAGTTCATAAAGAGAACTTTGGCAGGCGGTAGAGAGGCCTTTGAAAGGGTGGAGAGAAAAGCCCTCATGAGCACCTCCCCAAGCTTGGGGTCAGCCCCCATCTTGTCCGACAAGATGAGAATTGCTGTGGGGAGCTTGGCGACTCCGGGAGCGCCCTCAGGCATCATCTCCGGCAGCTCGCAGCTATATCCCTTTGCGATGGTTAACTCCCACCCCTCTCCGGCGGCTTTTGCGGAGACGGTGCAGCCCTGGGCCTTGGCAAAGCGGGAGACGTTTTCCTTAGCCGCCAGGTTATCTACAATCACGGTTATCACGCCCTCCTCAATTGAGTCGAGGGCGTTCTTTGTCTTAAGAACCGGTTCGGGGCAGGCGAGGTTGTTGCAATCAATAATTGTCATGTCAAACCTATATAAAAGGAGTTTTCCCTCTTATATCATAATGGTAGAGCCCCGCATACCTGCCTGCCATCATGGTTTTAAATCAAAAAAACGTCCGCCATCTTATTTCCCGATATAAAAAGGTGATAGCACACTTTTCCTTATCAACGAGGCGATCCGAGTGTGAGCGCGGCGTCGAGAAGATCCTTTGTATATTCCTCTTGGGGTTGTTCGAAAACAGCCTTCGCGGTGCCCCGCTCTATTATCCGCCCATCTCGCATCACTATAATCTCGTCGGAGAGCGCCCTGACGACCTTGAGGTCATGGGAGATAAAAAGATAGGTGAGAGCATGCTCAAGCTGGAGCTTTCTTAAAAGCTCGATAAGGCGGGTCTGTACAGAGCGGTCAAGGGCGGAGGTGGGTTCATCAAGTATCAGAACCTCAGGCCTTAGTACCAGAGCCCTCGCTATTGCTATGCGCTGCCGTTGCCCCCCTGAGAATTCGTGGGGGTACCTGAAGCGGCTCTCGGGGTCCATCCCCACATCCCGGAGCGCTTCAACCACCAGCGCATCGCGCACCTCGGCGCTCTTGCCAACTTTGTGGACGAGGAGCCCCTCCTCGATAATCTGCCTCACGCTCATCCTTGGGCTGAGGCTCCCGTATGGGTCCTGGAATACGATCTGGATTCTACGTCTTAGAGGCCGCAGTTCGCTTTTGCCGAGGCTAGATATTTCACTTTTACCCAGCCATATCTCACCCTCGGAGGGGATAAGGCGGGCCAGCGCCAGCGCAAGGGTCGTCTTCCCGCACCCTGACTCTCCAACTATCCCGAGGGTGCGGCCCTTGGATACCTTTAAGTCAACGCTTTCAACGGCTTTGACATAACCGGATACCCTTCTGAAGAGGCCCCTTTTTATAGGGAACCAGACCTTGACTCCTTGCCCCTCAATTAAAGGCGCGGCCTCTGCATCAACGGTATCCTCCTTTGGCTTTGGCTCAGCGCCAAGGAGCTTTTTCGTGTAGGGGTGTTGGGGCCGGGCAAAGAGCTCCTCCGTTGGGCCCCTCTCAACTATCTCACCCTCCGTCATTACGCAAATTGTATCCGCATACTTTTTAACTATGGAGAGGTCATGGGTTATGAGGAGCACCGCCATGTTAAAGCGTTGACCGAGCTCTTTTAAGAGAGAGAGTATCTGCGCCTGTATGGTAACGTCGAGGGCGGTGGTCGGTTCATCGGCGATGAGTAAATCGGGCTCGTTGGCTAGCGCCATCGCTATCATCACCCGCTGTCGTTGACCACCTGATAGCTCGTGGGGGAAGGAATCAATCTTCTCCTCGGGGTTTCTTATCCCTACCATTTCAAAGAGCTCAAGGACCCTGCTCCTTGCGGCCTCTGCACTAAGCCCCTTATGCAAAATAAGGGTCTCGGCAACCTGCCTGCCAACCCTGTGAAGAGGGTTGAGGGAGGTCATGGGCTCCTGGAAGACGATCCCTATCCGCCCGCCGCGAACCTCCCGGAGGGTGGCATCCGGCGCAGCCATAAGTTCTGTATCGTCAAAAAGTATCGACCCTGATGGGTGGTGCGCCTGTTGCTAGGGAAGAAGTTGGAGGATGGAGAGCGCGCATACGGACTTGCCCGACCCGGACTCTCCGACTAGCGCGGCAGTCTCACCAACGTTGACCTCAAAAGATACCTTCTTCACCGCCTCCACATCACCGTAAGGTGTGGTAAAGGTGACGGAGAGGTCACGAACGCGAAGGAGCGGGGAGGCCATTTATAGCTCCTCGATTTCGGCGCTGTTCTCGGCAACAGGCGCGGGTGCGCCCTTCCTCGGATCGAAGGCGTCCCTCGCCGCTTCACCTATAAAGATGAGGAGCGAGAGCATGAGCGCCAGGACCGCGAAGGCGGTAAATCCTAGCCATGGAGCCTGGATATTCGATTTGCCCTGATTCAAGAGTTCCCCAAGGGAGGGTGAGCCCGGTGGCATCCCGAAGCCTAGAAAATCCAGAGAGGTGAGGGTGGTTATCGACGCAGTCAGGATGAAGGGCAGAAAGGTCAACGTAGCCACCATAGCGTTGGGTAAAACGTGCCGGAACATTATCATCGGGTCGGATACGCCGAGCGCCCTTGCAGCACGAACATAATCAAAGTTTCTTGCACGCAAAAACTCAGCCCGCACAACTCCGACGAGCCCCATCCAGCTGAAGAGGAGCATAAGCCCGAGAAGCCACCAGAAGTTCGGGTCCACGAGCGCCGAGAGGATTATAAGAAGGTAGAGGATAGGCAGCCCCGACCAGATCTCCATGAAGCGCTGAAAGAGCAGATCCACCTTGCCGCCGAAGTACCCCTGTATCCCCCCCGCGATTACCCCCACTACAGAGCTTACCAGCGTGAGGGTGAGGCCGAAGAGCACCGATATGCGAAATCCATAGAGCAGCCTAGCCGCTACATCGCGTCCCTGATCGTCTGTGCCAAGCCAATTCTCAAGGGTTGGCGGTGAGGGGAAGGTGATGCTCAGGTCAGTGTTAGGGGTGTCGTAGCTGTAGGGGATCGGGGGCCAGAGTATCCATCCGGCTTCCTCAATCGAATCTATTACGAAGGGGTCCCTGTAATCCGCCTCCGTTTCGAAGATTCCGCCGAAGGTCGTCTCCGGGTACTCTTTAAATATGGGTGTGTAAAGATCGCCTGCATAGCTTACTAGTAGGGGCTTGTCATTTGCTATGAACTCGGCAAAGAGGCTTAGGGTGAAGAGCAGGAGGAAAAGCCAAAGCGACCACCAACCACGTCGATTGGCGCGAAAATTTCTTATGCGCCGCTTGGTCAGCGGGGAGACGTTTTTAAAGATGCCAGGCACCACCTACCCCTCCCGCTTCTCAAAGTCTATACGCGGGTCAATGAACATCAGCGTTACGTCGCTGACAATGTTCATCACAAGCCCCAACAGCGTATAGAAGTAGAGGGTGCCGAACATGACGGGATAATCTCTCGAGAGCGCCGCCTCGAAGCCGAGAAGCCCTAGCCCGTCCAGTGAAAATATGACCTCGATGAGCAGGGATCCGGTGAAGAAAATCGAGATGAAAGCCTGCGGGAAACCGGCCACTACAATGAGCATCGCGTTCCTGAAGGCGTGCTTTATCAGTATGGCCCTCTCCGTAAGGCCCTTGGCGCGGGCGGTCACTATGTACTGCTTATGTATCTCATCCATAAAGGAGTTTTTGGTAAGCATCGTGAGGCCGGCAAAGCCTCCTATGACTAGCGCCGTCACGGGCAGCGCCATGTGCCAGAGATAGTCCAGGGCTTTCCCGAAATAAGAAAGTTCCTCCCAGTTGTCGGAGACAATTCCACGTAAGGGGAAGATATTGAAGTAGCTCCCCCCGGCAAATAGCACCACCAGTAAAACTGCAAAGAGGAAGCCCGGCACGGCGTAGCCAATCACTACAGCCAGCGAGGACCAGATGTCGAAGCGGCTGCCGTCTTTTACAGCTTTTTTTATCCCCAGCGGTATAGAGATCAGGTAGATGAAGAGGGTCGACCAGAGCCCCAAAGAGATTGAAACGGGCAGCTTGTCCTTTACCAACTCAACAACTGTGCGGTCGCGGTAGAAACTGTCTCCGAAGTCGAAGAGGATGTAATTCTTCATCATCTTAAAGAAGCGCTCGTGAAGCGGCTTGTCCAGGCCGAACTGGACCTCAAGCTGCTTTAAGAGCACCGGGTCAACGCCGCGTGCCCCCTTTGACTCCCCGGCTGCGTTCCCTCCGGAGGAGCCGGAGGCCTCCATCGCCGAGGATCCTCCAACACGGGCAGTGGCCCCGACGCCGGTGTGTTTTAGCTGCCAGATTAGCTGGTCAACGGGTCCACCGGGGGCCGCCTGAACAATTATGAAGTTTAGCAGCATGATGCCCAACAATGTGGGCACCAGCAGCAGCAACCTTCTGGCGACATAGTTCAGCAACGTCTCGCTACCCCTCTACTTCTCAGCTTTGAGAGACCACCAGGCATCAATCGGCAGATTATACGGGGGGATGACCTCGGGTATGCCGAATTCATTCCAGTATGCTATGCGCCAGCTGGCGATGTGAAAATGAGGGATGACGTAGTGGCTCCAAAGCAGCACCCTGTCCAGCGCCTTGGTCCTTGCCACTAGAGCCTCTCTTGAGGGCGCGGAGATAACTAGCTCAACGAGCTCATCTACGACGGGGTCCCGGACCCCCATGAGATTCCTTGAACCCTCCACATCGGCAGCCTCGGAGGACCAGAAGTCGCGCTGCTCATTACCCGGCGAGAGCGACTGGCCGATTACCACCACTATCATATCAAAGTCGAACTTCTCGACTCTGTTCTGGTACTGGGTCGTATCAACAGTGCGTACCCGCGCCTCTATACCCAGGCGCTCAAGGTTCTTAGCGAAGGGCAGGGATATCCTCTCAAAAGCGGGTGCGTAGAGCATTATCTCGAAGGAAAAAGGCTCCCCTTCGCTATTGACCAACTTGCCGTTTTCTACCTTCCACCCGGCCTCTGTCAGAAGGTCTCGTGCCTTTATAAGGTTACGCCTTAGGGAAGCGTTAACCTCCTTGGGGTTCGAGCCCTCGAATGTCGGCGGGTGGTAAACCTTGGTGAAGACCTCCTCTGGAACCCTGCCCCTGTAACGCTCCAGAATCTTGAGTTCCTCTCCCTCCGGGAGCCCCGTACCCGCTAGCTCCGAGTTGTCGAAGTATGAGTCAGTTCGAGTGTAAGCGCTGTGGAAGAGCTGGCGGTTGGCCGACTCGAAGTCAAAGGCGTAGGAGAGCGCTTCGCGCACTTTTGGGTCGGAGAAGAGTTTGCGGCGAGTGTTGAAGGCATATCCCTGCATGCCGGTCGAGTTCCCGTGGGGGACATTAAGCTTTACCACCCGCCCATCCTCAACCGCAGGGAAGTCATACCCTGTCGCCCATACCTTTGCGGTGTTTTCCAGGCGGAAGGTATACTCCCCGGCTTTGAAGGCCTCCATCGCTACGGTTTGATCGCGATAATAATCTATCTTTATCGTGTCGAAGTTATACTGGCCTTTGTTGACGGGTAAATCTTTCGCCCAGTACTCGCTAACGCGCTCATAGGTTATCGAGCGGCCGGGGTCGACCGTTTTTACTCTATAAGGACCTGAGCCAAGCGGGGGCTCAAGGGTGGTCTTGGAGAAATCGCGGCTCTCCCAGTAGTGCTTCGGGAATACCGGCATCTCTGTGATTATGAGGGGAAGTTCGCGGTTGTCTCCCTCTGAGAAGTTGAAGCGCACACCGTTTTCGCCCTCCTTCAAAGCCTCTTTAACTGAGCCGTAGTAGGCCCTGTAGAAGGGGTGGCCCTTGCTTTTCAATATCTCAAATGACCAGATGACATCCTCCGGCGTGACAGGGGTACCATCGTTAAAGCGAGCGCGTTCGTCAATCTCGAAGGCAACCCAGGAGCGGTCTGGAGGGGTCTCCACTCTCTTTGCTATGAGGCCATACATGGTGAAGGGCTCATCGGCCGACTTCACCATCAGTGTGTCGAATACCCTGCCCATACCCGTCGGGGACATCCCTTTTAAGATAAATGGGTTTAGCGAATCGAAGGTTCCTATATCGTAGAGTTTTAACTCGCCGCCCTTTGGGGCGTTGGGGTTGGCGTAGTCAAAGTGCTTGAAACCCTCTTCGTATTTGGGGCTTCCATGCATCGCGATAGCATAGCTCTTTGCCGCGAACGCCTGCGGGGCGATCAAAGAGGCGGCCAGCGCCAGCGCCGTTAAATTGAATAATTTCATCGTCTAAGCTCCCATTTATTGCCAAATGGCCGGTAGTGTTATTTTCACGTCACCGCCCCTATATGTAAAGGGGGGAGTTGTTTTAACGACGCAATAAAGGTGTCTTAGGGTTTAGTGAGGTCAAACACCAATAAATACTTGAACTTTCGCTTGCAACCAACCCTGGTTTGGTGAAATAATTGCCGGCTTCAACCCTAAGGAGTAAAGATGCGCCCAACTGAAGATGTACACGTTAAGTCACTGACGCCGATAATCGCGCCGGATTCTTTGAAACAGGTCTTCCCTTCACCAGATGGTGGGGTGGAGCTTGTCACCAGCGCGCGCGCGAAGATTTCGGATATAATCAACGGCAGGGATGAAACCCTCCTCGCCGTCGTCGGACCCTGCTCTATTCACGATCCGGCCGCCGCCATTGACTATGGCAAGCGTCTCGCTGCGCTGGCGGAGGAGCTTTCAGACCGCCTCCTCATAGTCATGAGGGTCTACTTCGAGAAGCCGAGGACCACCCTTGGATGGAAGGGACTCATCAGCGACCCGGACCTTAACGGCACAAATCGCATATCCAAAGGGCTTGGCATCGCCAGGAGGGTGCTTTGTGGGATCACGGAGCTTGGCCTCCCAATAGCGACCGAGACGTTGAGCCCTGTAAACCCGCAGTATCTTGCGGACCTGATCAGCTATGGCGGCATCGGCGCGCGCACAAGCCAGTCCCAGACTCATCGTGAGATGGTAAGTGGCTTATCTTTTCCGGTGGGGATAAAAAATCCCACCAGCGGCGAGCTCGCGGTTGCAATCGACGCTATTAAGGCGGCGCGCTCACCACACTCCTTCCTCGGCATTAGCCATGATGGTCGCGCTGCGGTAATTGAGACCGGCGGTAATGGTGACGTACATCTGGTTTTGAGAGGTAGCGACAAGCGCCCCAACTACTCTAAGGAGGATGTTGACGAAGCGAGCAGCATCCTTTCAGAAGCTTCGCTGCCGCCAGGGATTGTCATAGACTGTAGCCACGGCAACTCACGCAAAGATTACCTGAAGCAGGAGATGGTCCTAGACGGCGTGCTTGATCAAATTCGCGCCGGGTCCAATATATGCGGCTTTATGCTGGAGTCTTTCATTGAGGGTGGGAACCAAAAGCTGGGTGATGACCTTTCAGCGCTTAAATATGGCCTCTCCATCACCGATGCCTGCATTGATTGGGAGACAACCGAGCGCCTCTTGAGGAAGGCATGGGAGGCGAGGGGGTAGTAATTAAGTACCTTTTCCCTATATAGAAAAAGGCCCTTAGTAAGGGCCTTTTTTATTTGGTGGGAGTGTTTTGAGGGAGCCTTTTCAAAGCAGGGAGGAAACAGCCTCAAGCCTCGGGGTGCCCCTAGTGGAAGCGAAGGCGACGGCCAGCTCCTTGGACATCTCCTCATCAATGGAGAAGCCAAGCGCATCAAGGCTCGCAAGGGAGTCGGCGATGAGCTCTACCGCAGTTGAGAGCGCCCTCGTCGCAGAGGACATCGCATTATTTTCGACGAACTCTCCCGGCACTTCATGGGCGTGCCACACACTCTCCAATGCCGCGCGCTCCTCAGCTGTTCCGTTGTGATGAATCTCCGAGACGAGGATATTGTGGCTCTTCCTCGATAGATCGAATTCAAAGTCGCTTATATCATCTACTATCTGAAAAGCCGTACCTAGAGAGCGAATAGCCTCAGCGGCGCTGCCAATCATCTTAAGCGTTTCGCTTGCCTCAAGGTGGGAGGGGGCAATTGTCGCAAGCGAGAAGAGGAGTCCGCCCCTTACCCCGTGGACATCGCGCACCATCTCACTTGGGGAGGGGATATCGTCGACGCCGCCCTCCTCAGAGCCCTCAAGTGAACCTATGTCAGCCATTGTGTCGAAGATGCCCTTTTGTATCTCCGCGAATTGACCCTCATCCAAAACGCCGTCGGCTATGGCGCATCGCCCCGTCTTTGCCGCCAGCCGCTCAAAGCACATGAGTTGTAGCACGGAATGGTATATCGCCCCGCCATCGGCTTTGAGGGGCAGGAACAGCTTGTCTTCAGAGTCGAAGAGGTTGTCGGCCGCGGCGGTGGTACCCATGATGCAATAGTTCATGCGGGCGTAGAAATCCAGCCTCGCACCCTCTATCCCCATGGTTTTGAAGATGAGGGTGAAGAGCGTGATGAAGAAGTAACGCTGCGCGAAGGTGGCATCGCTTTCAGGGGCGAGAACGCTCTCCAGCGAAGGGTCCAGTGAAGAGTCGCCAATTATCTCTTTAAGGTCGGAGAAGAGGCGGCTTACAGCATTCTTCTGGACTGCAAGGGCTTCATTGAAACCTCTCTCGCCGAGGGCTTCTATAACTGCCGCCAGCTTCTCGGTGTATTTGAAGACGGGGGAAAGGGTCATTATATTATTCTCCGTGACCCCCGCTAAGGGGGGAGAGTGTGTATTTAAGTCCGCTCATTTTATGTTGGGGTTTTGAAAAGTGCAAGGAAGGGGGCTAATCAGCGCCACAACATCTCCGGCACGCCGCCCTTTTCAAGCAGGTCTCTTACAACGCCACGAACTTCATCCGGCGAACTGGCAGAGAGAATTAAGGGTTTTAAATCAGAAAGCTTCTTCGCATCAATGCATTGAAGCAGACGGCGTATTTTCATAAGCGCAGAGGGGGTAGCGGAAAAATCTCTTAAACCGAGAGCTATAAGCGCCGCTACGCCAAGGGGTTTGCCTGATAGCTCGCCGCAGATTCCGAGGTGGGTGCCGCTCTTCGCGGAAGCCTCTGCAATAGTTGAAATTGTTCTCATAACCGCCGGGTGCATAGTGTCATAGAGGTGCCCTATTATTGCATTGCCCCTATCCACCGCTAGTATGTACTGCGCAAGATCGTTTGAGCCGATGGAGAAAAAATCCGCGTATTTCGCGAGTTGATCTATGAGTACCACCGCAGCGGGCACCTCCATCATAGCCCCGATTGGAATCTCCCTTTCCTCTGGTATGGCGGCCCTCTCGCGCTCCTCCTCGACTATGAGGCGAGCCTTTTTTAGCTCTCCCGGGTCGGTGACCATGGGGAACATAATCCTAATGGGACCATGCTCGGATGCTCGCAAAAGGGCGCGCACCTGTACCCTGAATAGTTCCTCCATGGAAAAAGATATTCTGATGGAGCGCCATCCCAGCTGGGGGTTCTCCTCGTGGGTTATCGGCATGTAGGGGAGGGGCTTGTCTCCGCCGATATCAAGGGTGCGGAAGGTTATCGGGAGGCCCTCCATGCCTTTGACAGCGCGCGAGTAAATCTCGTATTGAGTCTCCTCGTCAGGCAAATCCGTTCGTATTAGAAAGGGAAACTCGGTGCGATAGAGCCCTATCCCTGCGGCCCCAAACTCGACAATTCTTGGCACATCGCTCAAAAGCGCCGCGTTTCCTTGAAGATTTACCTTTTCTCCGTCGAGGGTCTTTACCTCCTCGTTAAGGTGCGCCCTTAGCTCCTCATCCAGCTCTCGAAGGTCATCCTCCAGCCTGGAGTATTCCTCCACGATGTGTGGTGACGGGTCTATGTAGAGGATTCCGGTATTTCCGTCAATTATCCCCTCAGAGCCAGTGAGGGTCTCATCTACTTCACCCCCCGCTCCGGCGATAGCCGGAATCCCGGCTGAACGGCAGAGTATGGAGGTGTGGGAGTTAACTCCCCCTTTAAGGAGGACTACCCCCTTCAGGTTGGGCTGTATAATCTGTGACGCCTGTGACGGGGTGAGGTCTACAGCTACGACAATAACGGGGCTATCAAAGTTTGTTTCGCTGTCGCCCCCCTCTGGCCTAAGGTGGGAGACAACTCTATGGGCGATGTCTCGTACATCGCTTGCCCTCTCTCTAAGATATGGATCCTCAATAGCGAGAAAGGCATCGATATATTCGTGCGCCACCCGCACAACAGCTGCGACTGGTCCCGCGCCGTTTTTTATCAATATCCTTACTTTATCGCGCAGGTGTTCGTCTCTAAGCATCATAAGGTGCGCGTGGAAGATAGCCCCCTCCTCTTTGCCGAGGGCGGAGGAGACATGGTCGTGTATCACCTTGACCTCTTCCTCCGCCTTCAAAAGGGCTTCCTCGAAGTGCTCCAGTGCCTCCTCCATGGATTCGCAGGGGCATTCTCCAAGTGCGTCGAGGTCCATTTCGTCGGTCATCACAAGGAGTTGTCCGCGACCACAACCGCCGGAAGCCGGGGTCCCCCTCAGGAATGAATCCCTGCGAGCGGAGCCACCTGGCTTCTCCTCCTTGTTGTGAATTACCGCCTCAATAATCCCGGAGAGTTGCCCCGCCGCCGCCACCATCATCCTTACTTCATTGGGGCTGAAGGTACGGTGAACCTTAGTCTGCACAGAGAGCACGCCGATTGTCTTGCCCCGGTGTATAAGGGGAATGCCAAGGTAACTGCCAAGAGCGTCCTCGCCTATGCCGGGGAAGAATTTAAAGTCGGGATGTTCATCGGCATCCTGAACATTAAGGGGTGTGCCCGAGCGGAAGGTCGCCCCCGTCAGCCCTTCTCCCACGGACATTGATACCTTACCCACCGCTTCAGGCAAGAGACCCCTCGTAGCTTTTAAAATTAGCTCGTCGCCCTCATGGGCGTAGATGGTGCATACGTCTACGCCAAGGCGCGAGGTAATAAGCTCCGTTATACGGTCGAGGGTTTTTTCGACCTCATGGGAACCTGCGATTATCGCTGATATATCCTCCAGGAGGACAAGTTCCTTGTTCTCTGTCACGTTGGGGCCTTTGATGGGGTTTATATGAAACGAGTTTAACAGAGAGGTGGGCAGGGTATAAAGCAATGAAGGGGAACCTTTGGCTCCCCTTCACGCTAACGCTTTATTTAATGGCTTTTGCCGCCAAATCACTTACCTTCCGGGCAAAGTCAGCCGGGTCCGATAGGCGACCCCCCTCTCCGAGGAGGGCAAGATCGTAAATCAATTCAGCGTATTCGCCTATCTTTTCGTCACCGGCGTCACTCTCATAAAGCTCCTTGACCGAGGTGATTAGCGGGTGCCCCAGATTTACCTCAAGGGTTCTTTTCTCATCTCCAAAGGTGTGGCCCGATGCGCGCATCATCTTTGCCATCAGGGCGCTTGCCTGGTCCTCCCCCGAGACAAGACAGGCGGCGGAGTCGGTTAGCCTGCGGGATGCTTTAACCTCAGTTACCTTCTCAGTGAGCGCTTCCTTTAGCCTCTCCATGAATGGGGTAGCTTCTTTTTCAGCTGCCTGCTGTTCCTCCGGTGTTTCCTCGCCGAGGTCGCCCTTCTCCGCAGAGCGTAACTTCTTGCCCTCATACTCACCTAGAGCGTCCACAACGAATTCGTCTACGGGGTCTGTCATCAACAGCACCTCGACGCCTCGTTTTTTAAGCGCCTCAAGGTGTGGGCTCTTTGCTATTGTTGCCGGGTTGTCGCCGGTCAGGTAGTAGATGGTATCCTCGCCATCGGCCATATCCGCTATATAATCATCAAGGCTCTTAAGCTCCTCACCCGAGGTCGTAGTTTTGAAGCGAATGAGCTTTGCGATCTTTTGCCTGTTCTCAAAGTCAGTGTGTATCCCCTCTTTTAGTACAATCCCGAATTCCTTGTAGAACTTGAGGAAGGTCTCATCGTCAAGCTCTGAAATATGGGAGAGTAGCTTTCCTATCAGCGCCTTTCTGATGGCGCGGACAACCCGGTCCTCTTGTAATATCTCCCTTGAAACATTGAGGCTTAGATCAGCGGAATCCACCACCCCGCGCACGAAACGAAGGTATGATGGCAGGAGCTCTTTTAGCTCATCCATGATAAAGACCCGTTTACAGTAGAGCTGGACGCCGTGCCTCATCTCCGGCATGAAGAGGTCCATCGGGCGGCGCTCGGGTATAAAGAGCAGCGCGTCAAACTCCGTAGCGCCCTCAAGCTTCAGGTGCAGATGGGTGAGGGGGTCGGACCAGTCGTGGGAGAGGTGCTTATAAAAATCGTTGTACTCCTCCGCTGTCACCTCGCTCTTTGGCCTTGCCCAGATAGCCTTCATAGAGTTCAGCACATCTTTTTTGCGCTCTTCCTTGGTGCTCCCCTCGATGGGCTTGCCCTCTTCGTCCAGTTGGGGCATTTGACGTGTGACCATCATCGTGATTGGGTAGGAGACGAAATCCGAGTGGCGCTTTACGGTGTCGCGCAAAGTCCATTCGCGGGTCCAGTCAGGCTCGCCCTCCTCCGGCTTGCGCAGCTTAAGGATGACGCGGGTGCCCCGCTCGCTCTTTTCCACCTCCTCGATGGTGTAGGAGCCATCCCCCGCAGATTCCCACTTTACGCCGCTTGGGGCATCGGCGGCGCGGGTAATGAGCGTTATCCTATCCGCTACCATGAAAGCTGAGTAAAAGCCGACGCCGAACTGACCGATGAGCTCCGGCGCAAGGGCTGATTTCTCCTTGGCTTCCTTTATGGCAGCGGCAAAGCTCGCGGTTCCGCTCTTTGCTATGGTGCCGATATTTTCTACGACTTCCTCAAAGCTCATGCCAATACCGTTGTCCCTGACCTCAAGGGTGCCGGCCTCTTCATCGGGGATGAGCTCAATCTCTAAGTCTTTGAGAGTTTCTCCCTCGGCAAAAAGCTCCGGCCTTGTCTGCGCCTCGAAGGTAAGTTTATCCAGCGCATCGGAGGCGTTGGATATAAGCTCACGAAGAAAAATATCCTTGTTAGAGTAAAGGGAATGGATGATTAGGTCAAGTAGCTCAGCCACCTCTGTGCGAAATTTTCTAGTCGATTTCTTTGCTGCCATCTCTCATCTCTCCATTTGTTTCAGTGGTTCAGGTTTAGGGCAAGATAACCATCAACCTCTCTCTGTCAAGGGAGGGATGCTCCTTGCGAAGATCGGCCCTTGACGGATCGTCACTTTGAGGCTTTACTGTAGGATCAAAAAATCGAGGAAGCACCTTAAGTTCTAGTAATTCAATGGGGTTTTTGATGAGAATCGTCCGTCTTTCCACCTCTACCTTTTTGGTCTTGTTTATTTTTTTGGCCCTTTGGTTTCCCGGAAGTGTTCACGCCGAGCTTATACTAGTGGGAGAGTTTGACGCTTCGATGGATCTGACAAGCCCCTGCGATGTTGAGAACGTACTTGCCACGACCCTTGAAAATTTAGGATGCGATGTTGTAAGGCGAGACATCGATGATGTTATCCCTGACGTTGTGGTAAAGGGGGAGTACTGGAAGAGCGGCGAGAACTTATTTGCAACGATTACAGCCCTGGACTCTGTTACGGGACAGACCCTTTATGGGCGGCATGCGTTTATACCGGAGGGTGAAGGTGCCTGCAAAAAATCCGCTATGGCTGTCGCCGATGCCATCGCCATGCCCCCGATACCGGAACGAAAAAGGGCAATCTTCGACACTGTTACCGGTATGAAATTTATCTTTGTCCCCGGAGGGTCCTTTACCGTCAACTATAAGGGATACAGGAAGAAGGTCTGGGTCGACTCCTTCTACATAGGTAAGTACGAGGTTACCCAGGGGGAGTGGTCAAAGATAATGGGGACGAACCCCTCCAAATTCGATGCCTCTCCTGATAATCCTGTAGAGAATGTCTCATGGAATGAGGCTTCGGAGTTTGTAAGGCGCTTCAATGAAGCCACTTCGCTGAAGGCGGCCTTGCCAACTGAGGACCAATGGGAGTACGCAGCCCGTTCACGGGGGAGAAACTGGAGGTGGGCGGGGACCAATGACAGCGAAAATATATGTGAATTCTCCTGGTGTATTGGCAACGCGGAGAACAAAACTCATAAAGTAGGGAGCAAGCGCGCAAACGGCCTTGGTGTTTATGACATGAGCGGAAATGTCTGGGAGTGGTGTAAAGACCTTTACTCGCCAAAGAGTTCGGGAGAGCCGGAATATCCCGAGGAGCGTAAATACAGGGTAATTAAAGGCGGCGCATGGTCGACGGGATATGGCGCCCTGATGACCACTGCTAGAGAGGGCTCCGACCCTATATCACGCGCAAGCGATAATGGCCTTCGGCTGGTAGTGCGTATCCCCTCTGAGTAGCGCCCCTACTTTTTTAGCGCCTCTTTAAGTAGCGCCCCAAGCGCTCCCATCGAACCACTTTCCTCCCCGCCAGAGGAGTGCACAACCCTATGCTCATCCTTCTTGGCGCTTGAAGTGCCATCTTCGTAATCACCGAGAAGCTCCCTTGAGTGCTCCTCCTCATGGCAATAGATGCAAAGGTTTTCCCAGTTGGAGCCATCCTGCGGGTTGTTGTCATGGTCTCCATCTTTATGGTGAACCGTAAGGAGTTTTAGGTTTTTGCCCGTAAACTCCCTCATGCATCTGGCGCATACGTTGCCATGTATCCTGAGTGATTTTTCCCTATACCCCTCCGGGCGTTTCTCACCCTTTAACGCTCTTACCGCCTCCTCAGCCCGATTATCTTTTTCAGCGCTCATATATCGGAGACTCCCTTTAGCTGGAATCCCTCGGGTACCTGCACCGTGAGTACGGGAACCTTGGCCTGGGAGACAATATTTTGTGCTGTATTGCCGATAACCTTCTGAAATATGGAGTGCGTGGAGGTGGCACCCATTACAATAAAATCCGCCTCAATTTCATCGGCTTTTTTTAGTATCTCCTCGGTGGGCTTTCCAGAGACTATGGAGATAGAGGCTATCATCGCGGAAATGTTGTCGCCATCCTCGGAGGGGCATAGGGCGATGAGTCGTTTTTTTAAGCGCTCCTTTGCCTCTTCAACATCATTTTTATGAAGTTGTTCAATCAGAGAGCGGGAGACGAAGTGCTCAACAAGCTCCTCCTGCCTTGGAGAAAGCGCCTCCATGACGTGAATTATATGTATTTTGCCCCCCGAAAGCTCCGAAAGGGCTAGCGCGTGTTTGAAGATATAGGGTGAGTTTGGACCTATCATCGTGCAATATAGGATATTCTTGAAGCTGGGCAACATTTGGAGCCCTCCAATTTGAAGCGGTTGCGACCCTTAAGATTTAAATATGCCAGAGCTAAACGCCATGTAAAAGAATAAAGAGATGAGATTAAAAACGACACTCTTCCTTCTAGCGCTGCTTGCTTTTATCTCCTCGCTGATAGGCGTGTATGTCCACTATACCTCGCTTCAGGCCAGCTTTTTGTCGCAAGCGCGGGAGGAGGGGGAGTCTAAGGCGGAGGCGATGCGCATAAAGCTCTCCGCTTTTCTCTCAGAGCAGTTAAAACCGGTTAGCGCTCTGGCGGGTATGGAGCAGTTGGAGGCGGCGCTAATCGACCAGGGGGAGGCCGAGATAAAAGCCGCCAATAAGGTGCTCGACCACTTCAATTCATCCCTTGGCGTCGATGTCTGCTACCTTATGGACTCGAAGGGAAAGACGATAGCATCCTCCAACCGTTTTGATGCTGACTCCTTCGTCGGGCAAAATTTCAAATTCAGGCCCTATTTCCAATTCGCTATGCGCTCGACGCCACGCACATACCTTGCGCTTGGTACTACTTCTCTAAAGCGTGGTGTCTACTTCAGCTATCCGGTCCACAGCGATAAGCGGCTTGAGCCGATAGGCGTTGTAGTAATCAAGGATAGAATGGAGCGGCTCGAAGAGCTCTTCTCGACAGGAAGCGGGGAGCTTATATTCCTCACCGCGCCCAGTGGGCTAATCTTCGCTTCGTCATCCCCTAAATATATCCTCACATCAGATAGAAAGATGTCTCCTGAAACCCAAAGTGAGTTGGCAGCTTCGAGGCAATTCGGGGCAGGGCCCTGGCAGTGGTCCGGCTTCTCCTTTCCTGCGGCGGATACCGCTTATGACAGGGAGGGGAAGAAATATCTCGTCTACAGGAGGGAGGTTGAGCGTTTTCCCGGATGGAGCGTGCAGATCCTCCTTGAGTCGGATTACGATTATCTTAATTATCTAAAGCCCCTCTATTCAGAGAACCGCCCGCTTGTGCTTCCGCTCATACTCTTAATTTGTGTCTCGGTCGGGATACTCTACCGCCGGGCCTCAACCGAGGTGTTGCAGCGCAGAAACGCCGAGGCGGCGCTGCGGCAAAATGAAGAGCGCTTTCGCACACTCTACAACCAGACCCCCGCTATGCTCCACTCCATCGACCCAAGCGGCAAGATAGTCCGAGTAAGTGACTATTGGAGCGAGCT
>PKTT01000009.1 GCA_002869015.1 Deltaproteobacteria bacterium | reverse complement strand
TTCGGGAAGCCTTGAGAAGGTGTGCCAATAGATAGAAATTTCTTGCATTAAAATTATGATTCTACAAACTCAAGGAGATGTGTAGTCACATTTTTAGCAACCATCGCCAGACAATAGGTGAAACTTGTTAAAGATTTACGCCCACCGTGGAGACAGCGCCAACTTCACTGAAAACACCCGCGCCGCTTTTAAAGCAGCCCTTGTTGCCGGTGCATACGGCATTGAGACGGACCTCCGCCTTACCCGTGACGGCAAAATCGTTTTAAATCATGACAACAACCTCTCACGCCTCGCAAAAGACCCAACCCTTTTATCTGAACTTGAATTGCCAGAGCTTAAGTGGAGGCTAAGCCGATGGGGTATCTCCCTAATTACGCTGAATTCGTTCTGGTGTGCATTCGCAGGCAAGATAAACCTGAACCTGGAGGTTAAGGAGATTGAAGTCTTTGAACCGCTAGTTCAATTTCTCAAAGCTCGCGATTGCAAGGATATCCTCATAACTTCAAGCCACTGGCGCCACCTTGCCGCTGTAAAGGAGAAGCTTGCCGGAGTTCAAATAGGTCCGGTTGTTGAGGACTTTCTTGAAGCCAAGGCCCTTATCGCAGGAGATGAGCCCTTCGATGTAATAAGCATGGACCGCAGCATTTATGATCCCTCCATGGTTGAGCTATGCAGGAAACATCGCCGTGAGCTCCTCTTGTGGACAGTCAATGACCCTGACGATGCAATAGCATTATACAATCAAGGTGTTGGAGGGATATTTACTGATGACCCCGGAAGACTCTGCAATGCTTTATCAGAGCATTTAGGGGAGGGCCGGTAAGATGCCGATTGAGCGGGAAGTTATGTTAGCGGCACTACGCGAGGAGGAGTATGACCTGCTCGTTATAGGTGGCGGCGCAACCGGTTGCGGAGTTGCGCTTGACGCGGCGAGCCGTGGGCTGAAAGTCGCCCAGCTAGAGAGATATGATTTCGCAGAGGGAACGAGCGGCCGTTCAACAAAACTCATACATGGCGGCGTGCGCTACCTTGAGAAGGCTTTGCGCAACTTTGATTATGCTCAGATGAAGCTGGTATTGGAGGGGCTGAGCGAGCGGGCGAAGCTCCTTAAGATCGCCCCGCACGTAGTCCACACGGTTCCTCTCATCACACCGCTTTATCGTTGGCTGCAAATACCTTACATATGGCTTGGGTTGAAAATATATGATCTTTTGGCAGGTAAAAAAGGAATCTCAAAAAGCAGCTTTTTAAGCGTAGCCAGGCTGAGGCGTACTTTCCCAGAGCTTGACGCGAGAGGACTTAAGGCGGGGGTGCTCTACTACGATGGGCAATTCAACGATATCCGAATGGTGGTTGCACTTGTCCAGACAGCGGCACAGCATGGAGCGACCTGCGTCAATTACACGGAAGCGGTAGGTTTTGACAAGAAAGAAGGGAGTATCGTCAGCACCAGAGTCAGGGACAATATTACGGGTGAAATTTTTGCCGTGCGCTCAAAGTGCGTGATTAACGCGGCGGGACCATTTGCTGACAATATATGCCACCTTGATGAACCGGCAAATGAACCCGTGCTGAGCGCAAGCACAGGCGTTCACATAGTAATAGACAAGCGCTTCATGCCACGCAATACGGGGATGCTGATACCAAAAACCGAGGATGGGCGAATACTCTTTGCAATACCATGGGAGCACCATCTCCTCATAGGCTCCACTGATACGCCCGCGGAGATTGTCGACCATCCACCGGTCAGCGAGGGAGAAATCGATTACATTCTCCGTCACATGGACTGCTATCTTGAACCTTCGCCGACACGCAACGATGTCAAGTCCGCCTGGTCCGGCATACGTCCACTTATATCCGCAGCAGGGCATGAGAGCACGCAGAGTCTGGTGCGCGGATACAAGATAGATATCTCCCCCTCAGGGCTAATAAGTGTCTTTGGAGGGAAGTGGACTAGCTACAGGCTCATGGCAGAAAAGGCCGTCGACACTGCTATAAAGCGCTTTTCGCTACCGTCGGAGGGTCCCTCTGAAACTGATATGCTGACCTTGGCGGGTTCGGAAAACTACCATAAGGATGCTATAAAAAGTCTTGTCGGGGAGGGGTTGGGACTCGATATTGCGGAGCATTTGCATGGCGCATACGGCGATAAGGCCTCCACGCTGCTTCGCCTCTCACGGAGAGGGCTTGGAAAGCGACTGGCTGAGGGGCACCCATATATAGAGGCGGAGGTTGTATACGGGGTGCGAGAGGAGTTAGTCATACGGGCAGTCGATTTTTTATGCCGACGAATACCTCTGGCGCTGCTTGATATTGAGGCGGCTAAAAGCGTGGCGCCTAGAGTCATAGAGCTTATGGCTTCTGAATCAAGCTGGTCTGAAGAACGGATAGCCTCAGAGGAGGAGTTGGTAAGAGAGAGGCTGTTTGGTGCATTATGATGAAAAGAATTAAGCCATCTATCTTTAGCGTGCCCATCAAGTGAGGTGACAATTTGCTCTCAGGCTCCGCAATAATCCTCTTGTCGCTTCTTGCCGGTAATTTCTTGTCGGCACATTTCAGCCTCCCAATTCCAGGGAATATTATCGGAATGACGCTGCTCCTTTTCGCGCTGATCTTCGGGGTTGTAAAGGTGCGGACGATAAAGCCCGTCTGCGACTTTCTCCTCCAAAATATGGCGCTCTTCTTCGTCCCTGTAGGGGTGGGGATGGTCGCTCATTTTGACCTTATAGGCCGGGAATTTCTTCCCATAACGGTCTCCATGATAGCCAGCACTTTTTTGGTAATGGGGGCTACTGGGCTCATAGCTCAACGAATGCTCAAGGGAAAGGGGAGTGAAGATGAGCTCGCTGACCGCTGACCCAACCTTTGGGCTTTTTATCTCCATAGGCACCTATGCTCTAGCCAAAGAATTATACAGAAGAGTGCGCCATCCGCTCCTTAATCCCGTTACAGTAACGATAGCCGCCATCATCGTTTTTATATTAACCCTCGACATAAAATACGATGATTACATGGAGGGCGGACAATACCTCCATTACCTTCTCGGCCCCTCCGTCGTGGCTTTGGCGCTGCCGATTTACGAGCGCCGGGAGCGCATCTTGAAGATGGCGCGGCCGATAATCATATCCATTCTCACCGGCTCTTTGGTCTCAATACTATCCGCCACCTTCATCGCTTACCTTTTGGGTGGAACGAGAGAGGTTATTCTCTCTCTTGCACCCAAGTCAGTAACAACCCCGATTGCTTTAGGTGTCTCGGAGAAGATTGGCGGCCTTCCGCCCCTCACCGCGACGATTGTAGTTCTCACCGGATGTATCGGAGGGGCGGTTGGGCCGGAATTTTGCCGTCTTATAGGAGTTAAGAATATTTTTGCCGTGGGAATAGCGGTAGGCACCTCCTCCCATGGCATCGGCACCGCAAGAATGATGGATGAGGATATTACCGGCGCAGCATATTCAGGGCTTTCAATAGGTCTTGCCGGAATGATAACAGCTTACATAATGCCCCTAATGATGCCGGTTATAGCTCTTTTCATCTAAAGCTAAAAGAAGGGAGAGACGCCCTTGGCATCTCTCCCTTTGGTAGCTCCTCAGTGCTCCTCGGAATAGAGACCTTTACTTCCAGTGTATAACCGGCGCGTTCCTCTCGGGGAGCCTGACGTATTTGTGCTTGGGATACCCAATCATCATTGGGTATTGGGTGTGGTGCCCTTTGGGGAGGCCCAGCGCTTCTTTTGTTGCTGCATCATTAATCAACGCAGCCGCCAGGAGCCCCGCCCAGCAGGTGCCCAGGCCGACCGGCAGCGCTGCAATTTCCAGATATGCCAGGGCGGTGGATATGTCCACCAGCACATTTGCGTCGCCGCGCCGGGAGGAAGCAGTCACAAGAACCGGCGCCTCCCTTAAGATTGGGTCGTAGCCCTTATCCCAACCTGAGACAATTGGACCGAAATAACTGGCGTATGGCGAAGAGGGCTCTTCGGCGAGCACACGGCGCATCCACTCGATAGTGAGCCTGCTCAACTCCCGCAGTTTTTCGCCTCCCTCGGTGACTGTCCACTCTATTTGCTGCATATTCGCAGCTGTCGGCGCATAGCGAGCTGTTTCAATGACGCCTTTAAGCACATCTCTATCAACCGGTTTATCCACATATCGGCGGATTGAGCGGCGCGACCTCAGGAGCTGGGAGACGCTCCCTGAATCAAAGGAGCTCGCGGGGTCTACCTCCGGGCAAAGGTCCACGCTCATCGAGGCCAGCGAAGCGGCTCTCTCGGGGCATACGGCGACGCAATGTCCACATAGAAGGCACATGTTTTCGAAGGCTTTTGCCACAAAGGGCAAGCCAACATCATTTGCCGCAATGATACCTCTAGGGCACACCGATGCGCAGCGCATACATTTGGTGCAAAGGGACTCATCGATTTTCATGAATGACACTTTTTGCTCCTTCTCCTCAACTGCAAAAATTTTATGGTTCCTGATTCAGGTTATAACCGGAGGAAAGCCTTAAAGGGAGTGCACAGAGGCAAGTCGGACGCAGCGGCTACCAAATTTCAAGGCGAAGCCGTTCTTTGTCTGGCGTACAATCTTTCCGATGGCCTTAATGTGTTCATGAAGCTGAATCAGGTCAATATCGACACCTACCCACTCGTCGGCAGTAGGAGGGGTGCGAGTCTGTACGAAAATGCCGTCGGGCGCTATGTCGATAACGACGCCATGTGAATGCGGTTGTAAAATGCCGCCGCTTAAAGAGCGGAAAGTTATAGGCGCAAGAACATCGACCCTCTCAAAGGCACGCTGGCTCTTTTCTCTTGCTTCCCCCCTTACAAAAAAAGACATTAGAAGCACCTTTGAGCGGTAGCTGTTAATCAGTGAGTACTAATCATTAATATACAGTGTGTTGGATATATGTCAATACGCTTATTGCTTAATTACCTATTAATAATAATACATTATGGGTTATTAGATTCTCAGAACTACTTCTTTAGCTAATACTCCGTTCTAAGATTAAATTATTAGTTAGGGTGCATAATTTAATAATACGAATGTGTAGGTTCCCCTGGAAGTTTGCTCATAAGAGATTTGATCTACTAGAAGCTGGAAGAATATATCCAATATCTCTAAACGCTGAAGTGTAGATGCGATTCGCACGCGGCTATGATCATGCTGTTTGCGACTCTTTTATGCCCACCAATTTGCTGAGCGATTTATAGCTAAATATTTGCGCTTCATCTGCCGAGTATATAAGGGGTTTGTTCGTCTTGGCGGCTATGACGCGTTATCTGACTGGACTCTCTTAACGATTGAGGTAACTCTTTGCCGATTTCAGAGTGGAAAATTTATGGCGGACGCACAATAGCCCGTCTCCTCCACCCCGTTGAGCTTCCCGGGGTAATGGAGCGCACCTTTGCGCTTGGAGAGGGGGATATGCTCTGCGTCTACCATAAAGGCGAGACCCTCGATGTTATGACGCGTGGGACAGAGCGAACCGGCAGCGGTATCCACTGGATTGAAAGCCTCTTAAAAAAGGGGACTCCACCCTCAGTAGTTTTCATCGTTGCAAATCCATTCAAGATAAGCATCGACCTTGCTGGAAGAGACCTCAATGGCGACAACCGCTATTGCGAGGTCAGGGCGCTCCTCTCCCTTAATCCCCAGCGCGTCAAGGAGCTGCTTGAAATACTGAAGGAAATACCGGTGCTTTCAACTTACGACCTGGTTGAAAAAGTCAAGGAGCGAGTTTCGAGCGCATTCTCGCGAAGCCTTACCGGTGGCGCAATCTATACGACAGGTGGAGAGGGCTCAGAGCTCAAGCGGGCGATCGTGGAGGAGCTTCACCCCTATGGTGTCTTTGTCAGCGAGGTTTCGCTTCACTGGGCCGGGGAGGATGATTTCGAGGCAAATGAGAGCGCGGCGAAGAAGAGGAGCGTTGAAGAGTGGAAATTTGTTACCGCAAGGCCCTTTGCCGACCTCCGCAGATTTTACGAGATGCACTCCGCCAGAATCGAGCTTCTAAGCGAATACGTTGTCGCCAGGCTCAGGCTTGATGAGCAGCTCTACGATATTGGCGAGGAGAAGAAGAGGGTCGAAGGAGACATCTTTGCCCTTCAGCGGATGAAGGAGTCCCTTTCAGAGGCAAGCGAGAAGCTCTCGGAGCACACCACCGCTCTCCAGAAGAGAGAGAAGCGGTTAGCTGAGGACAATAAGGCAAACGCCGACCTTTGGAACAGCTATGGTCAGGATGAGATATTCCATAAAAACCGCTCCGAGTCATTAGCCAACAAGGAGGCTTCCTTAGAGGAGAAGAGGGGGCTTTTAGCAGAGGAGCTTGAGAAGCTTAAGTCCTACGAGGCCCCCGAAGTTGAGGTCAAAGGGGTCGGCGACAAGCTCGCTACCCTTGAGGAGGAGCGCCTCGTTCTTCTCAAGGAGCGCGCTGAGCTCACGAAGGAGGCGGAGCTTCTTCCAAAGAAGCTGGACAGGTTGAAGGCCGAGGCTAAACGCTTGGAGGAGGAGGCGCAAGCTATAGAGGAGCGCCGCCGCTATGTGGATGCCGAAGAGGTGGCTCTTAAAGACAAGGCCGCTAGACTCATAAAGCGTCAGGAACTTCTCGATGAAGAGCTTGAGAAGGTTTCAGCCGAGTATGATCGGGTAAAGAGAGAGAAGGAGAAGAGGGAGATATTTGACATTCGGGTGCCACTTTACGCGACTCTGGATGCCAAGGCCCTGGAGAAGGGCGCGCCCCCCCTTGAGAAGCTTGAGATAGCCCTCTCAAAACTCACCCAAAGAACCCCGGCGCTTAAGAATAAGCTGATAGAGGTGAAGGAGTCGATAAAGTCGAAGCTCGACGAGGGCCCGCCACCGTGGACACCTCGAAGCGCACAGAAAGCCGAAGAGAAGGCCGAGGGGGAGGATTTCCTCGGTAATGATGAAAGCTGGTCTGATGAGGTTTACGATAATTTCTACAAGAAGGGTAGCGGGGTCAAGGCTGTAGAAGAGCATCAGAATGACCAACCTCCAGTTGAAGAGTCGCCGTTAATGGATGGAGAGGGGCATCTGACCCTCGACGTCGGGGTTAGAAAAGAGGTCACAAACCGCTGCAAAAGATGCTTCCAGCCAAAACGTCCGGGGGAGAAGGTCTGCTCTGGCTGTGGTCGTGAACACGATTGAGCCAGCAACTGGGATAATCGCCAAAAAAATATATCAGCTATAGGCCCGGCGAAGTTGCCCGGCCTTTTTCATTTTTAAATTGAATATTTAATGCCGCCACGCCAACACGTGCAGGAATCTCCATAATAAAAATTGGTGTATACTATCTTCAGGCAAACCTTAACCTCAGGAGCGTATACGATGAAACCGGCAAAAGCCTTTACAAAAAAAGCACTGATTTCGCTTTTATCGATTGCAGCCATACTAACCGCTTCATACACCTTCGCCGCCACCGCTGAGGAGATTGAGGCGCGCTCCGACGCCGCCATGGAGCAATTTACAAAGACTGTCTCGGCTGGAAAAGCCCTCCTTGAAAAGGCTGACGGATACCTGATATTCCCAAGCGTCATAAAGGCCGGGCTGGGCATAGGCGGCGAGTATGGTGAGGGCGCGTTGAGGGTAGGGGGAAAGACCGTTCAATACTACTCTACCGCAGCTGGTTCCATCGGCTTTCAGTTTGGCGCACAGTCAAAGTCGGTGCTCATGCTCTTCATGACCAAGGATTCGCTGGAGCAGTTCAGAAATAGCGACGGCTGGGAGGTCGGCGTTGACGGTTCAGTGGCTCTCATCGAGCTGGGCGCCGGCGGCTCGATTGATACAACCAATTTTACGGACCCGGTGATCGCTTTCATCTTTGGGCAAAAGGGGCTTATGTACAACCTTACCCTTGAGGGCACCAAGATGACCAAGATAGTGAGATGAGTTAAGTAGTTACTTTAAGATGTTGGGTATTTTCCGTGGGAGAGTAGCGTATTTATATTGCCGCACTCTCCCTCGGTAAGCCCCGACTGCTTCTTTATAAGCCACAGTTCAGCTGAGCTAAATCCGCGCAAGCCCCCCTCAATTGAACTCAACCCTGTTTCTGCCATTCTCTTTGACTCTGTAGAGGGCCTGGTCCGAAGAATCTATAAGCTGCTCTATATCCATGCCCTCAGTTAGAAATGCTACGCCGATGCTGGCAGTTGCTTTTAGAACCCGCCCGTCATCAAGCTCACAGGTCATCTTCTCGATATTTTGCCTTATGCGTTCAGCAACGGCCTTGCTGCCCTCCACATCTGAGTGCGCGAAGATGCATATGAACTCTTCGCCGCCATAGCGGGCTGCCAGATCGTACTGCCTTATAGATGATTTCACGCAATCAGCCACTTCTCGAAGTAGCTTGTCCCCAACGGGGTGGCCATAGGTATCATTCACGGATTTAAAGTGGTCGAGATCGATCATCGCGCATCCGAGTGGATACTTGTGGCGAATTGCGCGGGAGAATTCAGTTTCCAATTTTTCAAAAAAGTTGTGTCTATTTGTGAGACCCGTCAATTCATCTGTCGTTGCCATTACATGCAGCTTGTTTAACAGCTCTTCACGTTGCATTTCAACTTGTCTGCGTCTGTACCGTTCAAGGGATATTTTATAATCAACAATCCCAATGAAGATAGCAATCGCTAAGAAAATATTTAGAAGGAGCTTCTTTAAATCTTCCCGCTCAGCATATAAAAGAGAGCTAGGTACAAAGGAGATTAGCTTCCAGAAGTATTCCTCCTCTGAAAGTTGTTTTTCACTTTTGGCGTAAGCATTGGTGCTGCCGGTGCTGGAAACAGCGCCAACCGCCAATGGCTTCACAGTGTCAAAAGTATACAAACCGGCTGGTGTGATGAACTGGCCTCGTTCCCTCTCCAGCACCATTCTCCACACATCTGGATATTTTTCTGCAAAGGTGAAGCGATCCACTTCATCGAACATGAACCCCCAACGCTGGTTTGCATAACCTCCCTCAAGCAGATAACCATCGGAATTAAGGAGATAGGAATCACTAGTTGATTGTTTGCCGATCTCCATGAATTTGTCCAAAAGGGCTCTGCCGAAGTAATTTACAAGCGCTATCCCCATCTTCCTGCCTTTATAGTCAAAAACAGGAGCCCCGACCCTAATCATGGGTTTTAGGGGGAATTCGATGACACCCTTTTCAATATTAAGATCCAGGGGAGAGATAAAAATCTCCCCCTCATTTAGCTTTAATGTATCTTCAAAATAGTAGCGTCCGGATTTGTTTTGTAAGTCAGCTTGCGCTACCGCTGAAGGGTTTCCATCATTATAGTTGATCCGCACCAGCTCCATGCCATCGAGCCCTATTATCCTTATCTGGTCATATACTTTTCTGGCTATTGAAAATTCTCGGAGGTTTTCTTGTAAGTCAATGATATTAAATTTTTCTAAATGAGCGGTATTTTGAAGAAAGTCTACAATGTGGTGGTTGCTGGTAAGGAAATTAACATCTGAAATAATTGTATCAATATCTGAAACAATATATTTTTGCTGCAACTCCAAAAGTGATGTTTCCAAAGACATCTTTGTTTTCGTAAAAGAATCAACTCTGGCGGAATAGACTTGCCAAAAAGCTATAGCAACAAAAGCTACAAGAAAAATAAATACGAATATGGCCTCAAATAATGTTTTTCTAGCAGTTAAATTCTTCATATTTTACCCCTGAAAGGAGATGGACAGAGAATAACGCCAGACCCCTTTTGCCTGTATTTAACTGCAACTCCAAAAAAGAGCAAAATACATCTTTAGTGAAAAATCAGAAAAGACTTATGAACTAAAGAGTATCATGGATATAAACGTTAATATAGGTGAATTTATATATATATTTATGCGCACCAGCAGAAGCACTGCCTTGTTATTCTTTACCTCTGTGTTGAGTAAAGGGGATACCCGAGAAGTTCGGTTATTAACTCTTTATTTATAACTTTTAGTTGGTTGGTAAAGTATATGTGAAAGATGTTATTATCTTTTATATCCATCCATGGCGGTGCACGTTTCTCAAGGGGGCGCGAACATGAGCTTTTTGAGGCTTAGCTATCTCTTTATTGTGCCTTTATTGGCAACATCTTTTATCACCTATGCTCCATTAACAGCTGAGGCAACTGAGCCGCCCCCTACGCTATGGGAATATTCTCTCCAGTACCCCGACCTTTGGCACGGATTCCTGGAAGTTGTGGAGCCAACCCCTGACGGCGGCGCTCTATCCGCAGGGGATGCCTTCAATTCAGCGGGCAGCGGGTACGATCTCCAGGCTGTAAAGCTTGATGCAGCCGGCTATGAGGAGTGGGTCGGCTTTTACGGCACCGAATACAACGATGAACTAGTCGGCCTAGCGGCTACCCTCGACGGCGGCGCGCTTCTCCTTGGCAGCGCAACCATCTCCGGCGGGAACCTTCCCTACGATGGCCCGGTTACCTTCGCCTACAGAAACAGCTTCCTCGTCAAAGTCGACGCGTTTGGCGATGAAGAGTGGCGTTATTACTTCAACCCCGCCGTTCTTGAGCGCACCTCTGGGCTAGCGCTTGCTCATGACGGAGGCGTTCTCGTTGTCGGCTCAGCCTATGCTGTGATGACTCAAAAAGATGGCAGCGAATATGCTGCTTTCATGCCTGCCGTTGCGAAGGTCGATGCGGATGGAGCCCTGTCGTGGAACGATATCTACGACAGCGGCAATTACGGCGAGGGGCTAATGGCGGTAGCCTCCGCAGGCGATGGCGGCTTCCTCATTTGCGGCGGCTACACTGCGCCCACTTATTTTACCTTTCGCAAGCTCGACTCAACCGGCGCATTAACCTGGTACACAAAGACCGAGCGTCCACAGACAACAAACATCACATCGATGCTGGATATGGGGCGCGGCGTTTTTAATATCGGCGCAACCTACTTTAAAACCGGCTCCCCGACCAAGGCCGTACTTATGAGCGTCAACAAGAAGGGGCTTATCGATAGCGCTATAATTGATGAGCCATCGACGCAACACGTTCGAAATGTATCGAGGCTCTCAGATGGAGGGGCGATTATTGCGACGGAGCGTTATCTGCGCAAAGTTGACTCAACCGGAGCCGAGGAGTGGATTCTCATCCATGACGACGGCAACGAATGGCTCTTCAATACCTACTTCTATCAGATAAAAGAGACCGACGGAGGGTATCTTGGCTGTGGCGGCAAGCGATTCGGCCCCTGGCCGGAAAACTCATTTTACGGCTATGTGCTGCGCCTTGGTGAGGATTCAAATTCAACCGGCGATTTCATCGCCGTAGAGGTAGATGTTAAGCCGGGCAACAAGCACCCCGAAGTCGTCGTCAATCAGGGCAAGCTCCTCGACGTAGCGGTCTTCGGCAATGAAGATTTGGACACAGCCGATATCGACCCCGCTTCTATCCGCTTTGCAGGTGCCGAGCTTTCCCACAGGGGTATCACTGGCGTCCCGCACATGCTCTTCAAAGACCTTGATAAAGATGGTTTTGGCGATCTCGTACTCTCTTTCCGAACCGAGGATATAGATACAACCTCAAATATCTTTACTGCAAAGACCCACAGCGGCGTAAACCTCCAGGGTGAAGCCGAAGTTATCTGGAGGTAGCTGAAGATCTCCTACACATGAAACAAAAGGGCCATAGTTATCTATGGCCCTTTTGTTAATTAATTTGCCACCCGGAATGGAGCATTTACCCTGGTACGTTGACCACGATGGGGATCTTTACGGAGACGCTTCAGCTGAGCCGGTTTATAAAGAGAGCAAGCCATTTGGCTGCGTAGGAGAGAGCACCGACATACGAAACTTCCCAGCCTGATGCTTATTTCGCAGACAATGCCGACTGCGACGACGGAGATGAGCATGTTTGCCCCGGAGAGGCTCAGTGGAAGTATGCCTCCAATAGCTGCCCCACACCGATAGCCACCTCTACAATGAATACATTGGTAGCCTACAGAGGCGGGACCATACCTAATTATAGAGCTTTCTACGTAGGATTCAGGCTCGCCATGGAGCCCTAAAGAGGTTCAACTGGCTAGAGAGGGGGGCCAGATAGCGCCATGGTTGGCAATATGGGTTGATATAAAGCGCTTTAGCCTTATGGTGTCGAAAAGGGATAGCTTTTCAAAGGCTACGCCGAAGTAGACGTCGTCACCCTTAATATTGCAGTAAAGTGGCTGAGGCTTTGCCTCAATGGTGCGGTTGCCAATCTTTATGGATATGTTCTCCATGCGGCTGGTGTCGAAGAGGTCGTCGCCCTTTAGTTTGCATCCTCCAACGGAAAGCTGGCAGACCTCCATCTCAATGGAGGCTCCCTGCGAGAAGGATGTTTTAGCGGGGAGGTTTGTTGCTATCCTCGGGTATCTACGTTCTTTCATAAATCATCCGGGAATAGTCGAATTGAAGTGAGACAATGAGATTCATTTGATTACTTTTCGACCGCACCCTTCACCTGCTTTAGAAAAAACTCTATATTATCGGTATAATAGAAAAACACTAGCTCCACACTTCTTTTTTCTGCCAGATTATTTACGAGATTTTAAGGTGAAGGGATACTCAGCGATTTACAGGGGAGAGCGAGGTGCCTTTGAGCTCTCCGAAGAGCTCTATCTGCTTGTTGATGAATTTATTCAGGTAGTAACTTGCAATTGGCGAGAGCTTCGCGAAGGAGACTCCCCAAAATACTTTTGAGCCGCGCATGGTGCAATAGATTGGGTTTGCGACTGCGTTTATCGAAATGCCCTGTATGGAAAAAGTTAGGTTGTTTAGGCGGCTCGTATCAAAAAGGTCATCGCTGCTCAGGAGGCAGCCGCCCATTGAGAGCTGTTTGACCTCAAGGGTAACCGCGTCATCCAATCCTAGCAGGGCGACTGCTTGCAAGTCTGTGGATACCCTAGGAAATTTGCGCTGTGCCATAAAGCTTTCCAGTTAAATTGCAGGTTGACATCATATTCTTTACTGAATCGGCAGGACTTTTACATCACTTTAGCCATAAATAAAACGTAAAATGACAGCTAAGTCAATCCTCCACATCAAAATCAATGCATTGCGGCCATGCGTAACCCCATCGCCAGGGGAGGCCTGAGCAAGGCACGCCTCCAACACGGACCGCCGCATACATAGCCTCCGCTGCAAGTGAGAATATCTCCTCAATGCGCTCTGTGGATATATCGTAAAGTAACGAGAGGGCAGGGGAATCTCTTCTTCCTACAGATTTTACGCAATTTCGAAGCTCCCTATCCGCAGAGAGCCGCCTTTGGTAGCCATCATCGGCGCGTCCGGCCCAGTAAAGCCGGTCATGGGCCACGCAGCACTCCTCCCAGGGAACTGTCTCTCCAAGCTCCTCGGCAAAGGCGGGGAGCTGCTCCGCCAGAGTCTTCCACCCCGCCGAGAGGCCTCCGCTGCAACCGTCAGAGGAGAAGGGGAGCTCGGGATACAGCGCATCATCCTGAATTTTTGCCAGACGCTCCATAGCTATTTTCTCGACCGGCTCAAGGGATAATACACCGCTCTCCTCCGCTAGCGCAGGAACAGTTGTTATAAAGCATATAATAAGTAAAATTAAATATTTATGTGTCAATAGTTAATATCCTCATTTAATAGTTCCTCGCCAACTTTAAAGAGCCTCCAACGCTCCTTAGGCACCCCCTTGAAAGCCTTTAAATACCGCTGGCCGTCACGCCCATCACCCGTAACATCCCTAATGAAGATAGCGTTCACCCTTTCAGGGTGTCTCCTTGCGGCTTCACCGTAGACCTCGGGATCCATCTCCCCTGAGTCCCCGAGAAGTACAAATTTGCGCAGCGGATAGCGCTTAAAAAGCTCTTCAAGCTCGGAGATCTTAAACTCCTTTGGGTCGTCGAAGAGGGCGCCCAAGTGGAGGGGGTTGAAGCGGATTCTCCTAAGGTAAAAGGCTCCTTCGGGAAAGCTGTTCTCAGCGATAAAATCATCAAGAACGCTGTAAAGTTGCCAGGGGCTTCCAGAGAGGTAGTGAAAGTGGGCGCCTCTATCCTCCCAACTGCGGTAGAGAGCGCTCATCCCCTCAACCGCCAGAAATGGGCGGAGAAAGGTGTTCTTCATAAGCGCCGCTTTGTCAGATACATTTGAAATCTTGATTGTATCGTCAATATCGCTGACTACCGAGAGGCCCTTCTGTGGCAGCAAGAGGACACGGGCCTTGGCCGAATTTGAATTTGCAAATAGCTGAGTCATCTCATCTACTGAATCTACCGGCACACTGACCGCTCCATAGAGATGCCCGTCAGGCGATGATGGTCCTATTTCCTTAGATACCCCACCAATTACCACCTCAACCTCTTTACCGCGCTCATCATCAGCTAAAAAAGGTTTTATGCGTTCCTCAAAAAGCTCACGTTCACTCTCGCTCCACTCCTCCCCGGCAAACTCCTCTAAAGATTTGATAAACGTTGCGCGCAGAATTGAGCCCTCCTCAAGTTCGCCTACCCAGCCATGAAGTGGGATCACCCACTCCCCGCCATCCTCAGTGAGATAGCCCTGAGTTCTATAGAGGCGGAGAGTTTCGTCAGCTTTAAGGGGGGAGGCGGCTGAGTTGGGTGTATAATTTATAAGGAGCAGGGCAACGAGGAAAAAAATGGTTTTTACAATGCTCCTACTAGCAGCAACGCCCATATTGAGCTCCAAAGTCCAGATTAAATATTAACCGGTGTGTTTCCATACCCGCCCTTTACGCGTCTATATTATAATGGACTTTAGAGAGGGACTTTAAAAATAAACACCCTTGAGGTATCGTTTAAGGTAGTTGGGGGTGGCCTTTTCACTTTAAGGCCTAATAATTATTGAAGGAGCGCTAGGGATGAAGAGCAAGGTTAAAGTTGTTTTATTGGCATTTTTGATGCTTATTTTTACGATTGGGTGCGCTTCCCAGCAGTCGCCGGATTACTACAGGCGCGGTCAGGCCCAAGGGATGCAGAAGGTTATCTACGGCACCGTCGTAGATGTTAGAAACGTTATGATTGAGGGCACAAAGACGCCTGTCGGAACGGTTGTAGGAGGCATAGCAGGCGCTATAGTCGGCTCAACCATCGGCGGGGGAGCGGGAAGAAAGTTGGCGACAGTCGCGGGTGCGACCGCTGGTGCGGTGGGCGGCTCAGTTGCAGAGGAAAAGATAACCCAAAAAGAGGGTGTCGAACTCATTATCGACCTCGACAGGGGTGAGACCGTAGCGGTGGTTCAGGAGATATCCGTAGAGTTCTTCCCTGGGGACAGGGTTAGGCTCGTAGAGGATAAAGACGGCACGACAAAAGCGATGCTCCTGGGCGACAGGGGCCTTTACCAGAAAAGTTCAGTTAGACCCAGACCGGACCAGGAATAACCCTGGATAGCTTACTAGAAAGGGCCCACGCCAAAAGCGTGGGCTTTTTTTTCGCCCTCTCGGGTATTACAATGACTTTAAGAAATAACTTAGATGGATCAACCTCAACCGGGGAAATAAATCGAGGCGTCGATGCTTAAGGCGAAGCTGGAAGATGGCGGCGTACCGGATATCTTCAACTATATCCACACAAACAAGGCCGGGGGAGTGCTTGAGGTAAGTAGCAGAAGGCACATAGCAAAATTCCTCTTCAAAGAGGGGAGGCTCCTTTTGGCGAGCTCGACATCGGTTGATTTACGCCTCAGTGACATCCTCTTTGCAGCGGGTGACGTAACACCTGCGCTGATATCGAAGGCGATGGAGATTCACTTAAAGGAGTTCAAAAAGCGCAGGATTGGAAGGATCCTCAACGAGGATTGCGGCGTGCCGAAAAAAACTATCCAGCGGGCGCTTGAAGCCCTCTACGTGATGATAACCGAAGAAGTTTTCAGCTGGGAGAATGGTGAGCTCACCTTCGATCAGGAAGCGAATCCTTCGGACTTCGGAATTGACGACTCCCTCCTTCTGGATAACGGGGTTGAGACGGGACAGCTTCTCTTTACCATCGCATCCAAAACTTCCGGCTGACCAAACGACAAAAACCACTATAAAACAGCGGGGTTGACCTAACGCAAAGCGGGCACGATAATGCCTGTCGCTGCATGGTTCGCCACGGTAAAAATTCAACAAGAGAACGGAGAGTACGTTTTGCAAGAGCTGCTTAGCGGAAACGAAGCTATCGCGCGGGGCGCTTGGGAGGCTGGCGTTACTGTCGCCACGGGTTACCCCGGCACGCCATCCACCGAGATACTTGAAGCGGTGGTCGGTTACAAAGAGGATATCTACTGCGAATGGTCTCCAAACGAGAAGGTTGCCCTTGAGGTCGCGGCGGGCGCCGCCATGGCCGGAGCCCGCGCCATTGTCACGATGAAGCACGTCGGCCTGAACGTAGCCGCAGACCCGCTGATGACCCTCTCATACCTCGGCGTAGAGGGCGGGATGGTCGTCTGCGTCGCGGACGACCCCGGCCAACACTCCTCCCAAAATGAGCAGGATACCAGGCAGTATGCGCGCCTTGGCAAGATGCCCGTCTTCGAGCCCTCCGATTCAGAGGACGCCGTTAAGATGATGGCGGAGGCGATGGAGGTATCGGAGCGCTACCGCACCCCGGTTATTCTCCGTTCAACCACGCGCGTGAGCCACTCCCGCTCAATGGTGACCCTGGGCGAGCGGCGAAAGCCAAACGAGGTCGGCTTTGAGCGAAATCCGCCCCGCTGGGTGCCGCTGCCCCTTTGGGGCCGCAGGATGCGCGTCGAGGTGGAGGATCGCTTAAAAGCGCTCTCCGAGGCGACTTCAACCTCTCCCTCCAACCGGATAGAGTTAAGAGACACCTCCCTTGGTATTGTTGCCGCCGGGATAGCATACCAATACGTCCGCGAGGTCTTCCCAGAGGCCTCCGTCCTTAAAATATCCTTCGGCTATCCCTTCCCGGATAAGCTCTTCAGGGAGTTCGCAGCCAAGGTGGACAAGCTCCTTATCGTCGAGGAGCTGGACAATATCCTTGAGGAGCACATTAAAGCCCTCGGCATAGAGTGCATCGGCAAAGAGGTGGTCTCCCCAATCGGTGAACTCTCCGTAGACAGACTCCGCGAGACGCGCGCGCGCCTTGAGGGACGTGAGCTTCCCGAGCCAGCCCACCTTCCCGAGGAGGATGGTCTCCCGGGCCGCCCGCCGGTGCTCTGCCCTGGCTGTCCTCACAGGGGCGTCTTCCACGCCCTCGGAAAGCGCGATGTAATAGTTACTGGTGACATCGGCTGCTACAGCCTCGGTGTCTTTCCGCCTCTTAATAGAACGGATACAATCCTCTGCATGGGCGGCGGGGTAACCGTCGCGCACGGTATGGACAAGGCGGGAGAGAGTCGCAAGCTGGTCGGCATAGTAGGGGACTCCACCTTCTTTCATTCAGGAATTACGGGCCTCCTCGATGTGGCATACAACCGAGGCAAATCCACCACCATAGTCGTTGACAACCGCACCACCGCCATGACGGGCCATCAGGAGCATCCGGGCACCGGCCTCACCCTCATGGGCGAGCCCACCATAGAGGCATCCATAGAGGATTTTGGCCGCGCCTGCGGCATGAAGCGGATAGTCACAGTGGACCCCTATGATCTAAAAGAGACCATTGAGGCGGTTACCGCAGAGATAGACGCCGACGAGCCCTCACTGGTCATCTCTCGCGCACCCTGTCCGCTAAAGGAGCGTAAGCCAATCGGCCCGCGCCGACTAATAGATGAGGAGGTATGCATTACCTGCGGCAAGTGCGTAAAGCTGGGCTGCCCGGCTATCGAGTCCTCGGAGGAGCGCGTGCGCATAAACCCGCTCCTGTGCATCGGCTGCCGCCTCTGCGAGCAGGTTTGCCCCGTACAAGCGATCTCTAAAGAGGAGGGTTAAGATGAAGAGTGAAATAACCAGCGTCCTCCTAGTAGGCGTGGGAGGGCAGGGGGTCCTCCTGGCAAGCGAGATAACAGCCCGCGCAGCCCTTGCGGTGGGTTATACGGTGAAGACCAACGAAGTGCACGGCATGGCGCAGCGTGGCGGCTCCGTAACAGCCCATGTCCGCTACGGCGAGGAGGTTTTCAGCCCCCTTGTGCCGATGGGCGAAGCCAGCGTGCTGGGCTCGCTGGAGGAGGTGGAGCCGATACGCTACCACAACCTCCTAAAGCCCGGCGGCCTTGCCGTGGTCTCCGCGCAGCGGATAATTCCCACCACCGTCTCCACCGGGCAGGCAACCTATCCCGCCGACGCCAAGGATAGGTTAAAGCGGGTATTCCCAAACCTCGTATACTTCGACGCGGTTGAGGAGGCGAGGAGTCTGGGGAATCCCCAGGCCGCCAACCTTGTCATCCTGGGCGCCATGTCAACGGCTTTGACCCTGCCTGCCGACGCCTGGAAGGAATCCATTGGGGCTTGCGTAAAGCCCAAATTTTTAGAACTGAATTTACGCGCCTTCGCGCGCGGGAGGGAGCTTGCATGAGCGAATTTTTCAACCCCGACAAGGAGACGATGAGTCAGGATGAACTCCGCGCACTCCAGACTCAGCGCATGGCGGCGCTCCTTGAACGCGCATATAAAAATCCCGCCCATAAAGAGCGCTTCGACAGGGTAGGCGCAAAGCCCGGCGACTTCAAAAGCCTTGAGGACCTAGCGGCATTTCCAACCATGTCCAAGGTGGACTTTCGCACCAACTACCCCCTGGGGCTCAACCTCGCGCCTCGCGCCGACATAAGGGAGATGCACCAATCCTCCGGCACCACGGGCACCCCGGTCGTTATGCCCTATACCGAGGCGGACCTTGCCCAGTGGGGCGAATGTATGGCGCGCTGCTACCGGATGGCGGGAGCCAACCCCGGCGACGCGGTGCAGATAACGCCCTCCCTCGGCCTCTTTAACGGAGGCTTCGGCTTCTACCACGGGGCGAGGTCGATGGGAATGTTCATCATCCCGGCGAGCGCCGGAAACACCCCCCGGCAGGTAGCGCTTGCGCGCACCTTCGGCACCCGCGTACTGGGTGCGGTGGTCTCCTACGCCACCCGCATCATGGAGGTGCTCGAAGAGGAGGGCGGCGAGCTCCCCGACCTCGAAATCGGCATCTTCGGCGCGGAGGTTTTCGCGCCCTCCATGAAGGAGAAGATTAAGAAGGGGCTAGGCATCGAGGTCTACGACATCTACGGCATGACGGAGACCGGCGGCGTCGGCACCCTCGGCATGGACTGCTCCGCGCACGATGGAATACACCTCTGGGAGGACCACTACTATGTAGAGGTGCTCGACCGCGAAACGGGCAAGCAGGTGCCGGACGGCGAAGAGGGAGAGCTTGTAGTAACCGCCCTGACACGCGAAGCGCTCCCGGTGATACGCTTCCGCACCGGCGACCTTACCCGCGTCATCTCCCGCGACAAGTGCTCCTGCGGGCGCACCCACATAAGGCTCGACACCATCACTGGCCGCGTCGACGACATGCTCATCATAAAGGGCGTTAACTTCTTCCCAGGCCAGGTTGAGCAAGCGCTGATGGAGATACCCGGCGTATGCCCCCACTACCAGATAATCATCGAGGATGATGACGGGGTAAAGGATGTGCGCATAAACGTAGAAGCGGAGGAGGGCGTCACAGGCTTCACCGTGGAGAAGAAACTTAAAGAGGCGCTTGGCTTCTCACCGAAGGGCGACGTCTTCAAGCCCGGCGAGCTGCCCCGGCAGGAGGGCAAAGCGCAGCGGGTTTTCTTTGAGAGTAAAAAGAAATAGGACGCCATCGGCGTCAGCCATAAAATAAAGCTAATGAAGGGTGGACTATGTCCACCCTTCATATTATTGCGGGGGCTTCGCGCCCCCTGCACCTCAGCCGGCACTTTTTTGAAAAAAGTCTTGAATTCCGGCTTGTAGATTAAATTTTGTTTTTGAATTGGAAAATATTCGTTTCAAGAAATTCATGAGTCAATAGTTCAAATTTTTCGCTAACTAATTTATCGGTATTTTTAACTATATTGCACAGTAACATGTAAGACGTAAAAAAAATATTCAACCTCTAATTCTCTCCTCTCTCCGAATTTATAGTCTGAACAATTTACAGTTCTAAGGTATTTTTCGTCAATCAAACCTCTGTTATGCGTTATGATATTTCTAGTTGCAATAATTTCAATTAATGTATCCACGTTGTTTTCAGAAACTTGTATTTCTATGCCTCAAGAATTACACCATTTATTTAACTCAAGAAAGCCCTCATATGTTGCTGTGTTGACACGTTTTTCAATTATGGTATGGACTATTTCATCAATGCTTTTATATTTTAATAAATCTTCAAGCGTAATTGATTGTTTTTTTGTGCTTAACATTGAAGGTTTTGCATGAAGAACTAAACGAATTAATTCAACAATATAGGATTGAAAATTATCCACTAGACGTGAAAAAAACATCTCTAGTAGAGATTGCCTATTATCTCTAAGTTTTTTGTCAATACGCCTGGGCTTTTTTTAGCTAGTTCTATAGGAGAAAAACCATCTGGAATATCTGTATTATCTAAAGCATTTTTTGCAATATATGATACATAATCACTTCTTATTACAAGATTTGTGATAAATGTAAAAAAATCTAACTCTGAAATCGCGGCGCGAAAATAATCTTCTGCGGCATTTGTTCCTGATGTAGGATGATTTTTAGTATTAATATCACAATTATTTGTCTTCATTTGCCTACTCAACAAGAAATAAATTATGCTTTCTATATAGCTGAGCATTAATATCTAAAACATTTTACGGTAGATATTTATAACATTTTAAAATAATTATAAAAAAGCTATTTTTCAATAACTATTATGCCATATAGAGCATATAGGACGGATTAAAGGGAATGAAAATCTGACAAGAATGCTTGCCTGTTCTTGCGAGGCATTGTCGGATTATCCCTACCGCTCAAGCCGAACTACAATGTAAATTTGGCAAGTTTAAGAAGGGTGGACTATGTCCACCCTTTTTTAGTGCAGTAAGGCGGGTAGCCAGGTGGCGGTTGCGGGGAGCGCCATGACGAGGGCTATGGCTAGGGCGAACGCTATGAGGAAGTAGCTGACGCCTTTGAAGACTGTGGTCAGGGGGACGTCTGGGGCCATTCCGGCGACTACGAAGGTGTTGACGCCGACCGGCGGGGTTATCGCGCCCATGGTTGTAACCAGTGTTATGAGGACGGCGAACCAGAGGGGGTCGTAGCCGAGCTGAAGCGCTACGGGGAAGAAGATGGGGATCGTTATCATGAGCAGCCCCAGCGCGTCCATTATCGCCCCGCCGATGGCGTAGATGGCGAGCATCAAAAGGAGCACCGCCACCTTTGGAATCGGCAGCGCGGCGGCCCACGTCGCCGTCTCGTAGGGCAGGCGGGTAACGGTCAAAAAACGCCCGAAGATCACCGCGCCGGTCACTATCACGAGGATCATGCAGGAGGTTGACATCGTGTCGCGCAGCGCCGCCTTAAACTTCTCCAGCGTCATCTGCCTGCCTATTATGGCTATCAGTAGCGCGAAGAACGCCCCGGCAGCGCCCGCCTCAGTCGGGGTGAACCACCCCATATAGAGCCCGGTCATTATCAAAGTGAAGAGCACCAGCATCTCGATGGAGCCGGAGAGCGAACGGAATTTTTCCCGCCAACTGGTAGCCGGTCCCTTGGGACCTAACTCGGGATTTAGCTTGCACACCCCCCATATTGAGACCATGAAGAGGCCGGTGAGGATGAGGCCGGGGATGAGCGCGGCGAAAAAAAGCTCCGCTATGGATTCTCCCGTGGAGAGTCCGATAATGATGAGCACCACGCTGGGCGGTATGACGACCCCGAGGGTCGCTCCGCTCGCTACGGAGCCGGTGGAGAGTTTGCTTGAGTAGCCGTACTTCTTCATCTCCGGGAGCGCTACGGCGGACATCGTTGCTGCTGTCGCTGCGTTGGAGCCGCAGATTGCAGCAAAGCCGGCGCACGCGGCTACGGTGGCCATGGCGAGGCCACCTCTGATATGCCCTATCCACATATACGCCGCACGGTAAAGTCTGTTGGAGACCCCTGCGTGGAAGCAGATGTTCCCCATGAGGATGAAGAAGGGGATGACGGTGAGGCTGTACTTGGTGAAGGTGGACCATATCGAGGTCGCGGTTACCGATACCGCGGCGTTTGGATTCACTACCATGGCGAACCCGGAGAAGCCGACGAGGGCCATCGCGAAGCCGACTGGTACACGCAAAAAGAAGATAACCGCCATTAGGGCGGCGATGCCGATGAGGCCGATGGTCAAGGGCTCCATCAGCGCCCCTCAATCAGCGCGGCGAGGTCGTCGAGCGCGTCCAGCAAGAGGCTTAAAGTCAGGGAGAGAAAGCCCAGCGCCACGCAGAAGGCCACAGGGTAGGTGACGAAGCGGAGCGTCTCTGAGACCTCGCCCGTCGCCCTTAGGTTCAACCCCAAAAGGGTCAATTTGTAAGCGGTGAAGCCGAAGAAGGCGAAGCAGAGTAATTTGCCGGTCGCATCGGCGAAAAGCTTGGCCTTCGGCCCCATGAGGTCAAAGATAATGGTTACCGCTATATGGCTATTTCGCTCCTGGGAGTAGCCGAGGGCAAAGGCCGTTATAATTGCGCCGCCAAAACCCATCAGCTCGAAGGTGCCCTGAATCGGATACTGAAAGGGCCTGAGGAGCATGTTGGCGACGACTACCAGCATCGTCGCTATAACAACGCCAACCCCCAGCCACAGGGTAATGGTATTGAGAAGCCCCACTGCGCGGCGCAGTGGGGCTGTCAAAGCTATATTGGGACCATCTTCAATGCTATTTGGCATACTCTGCTTCGTACTTCTCTTTCAGCGCCAGAAGGTCAGCGAGGAACTCCTTGGCGGGGAGGTTCTTCGAGGCGGTGCGCTCAAGCCAAGCGTCGGTTATGGGCGACATCATATTATGCCACTCCTTGTACTGCCCGGCTGTGAGGGTTATTACCTCCAGATTGTGGTTCTCCTTTGACCATGCTATGGATTCGTCGCCGTGGTCGTCGACATATTTGCCGGTCCACATCGAGTGCTCCTTGGCGAAGCCGTCGAAGACCTTCTTTACGTCTTCGGGGAGCGCGTTCCACTTGTCCATATTCATCACTACGCCAAAGGCGGTGGTCTGAAAGTTGGTGTCGGTGACGAACTTGCAGGTCTCGGCGAATTTGAAGTCCTTAAGGATATCGGTTGAGGAGAGGACGCCCTTGACTACGCCCTTTTGGAGCGCGTCGGGGGTTTCGCTCATCGGCATAGCGACGGGGATCGCGCCGAGCAGCTCAAGGGGCTTGACTCCGGCGCCTGTGGCCCTCAGCTCATAGCCCTTAAGGTCCTCAATTTTCCTAATGGGGTCCTTGGACATTATGTCAGCCGGAGGCGCGGTGAAGAGCGCCAATACCTTGACCTTCTTCAGGGATTCGGGGTTGTACTTGACGAAGAGGTCCCAGAGCACTGCGTTGGCGACCTTGGAGTTGGTGAAGCCGATTGGCAGGTCGACACCCTCCAAGAGGGGGAAGCGGCCCGGCTGGTAGGGAAAGGCCAGACAGCCGATATCGGCGATACCGTCGATGACGCCATCCATCATATTCTTGGCGCCTAGGAGGGTGGAGCCGGGGAAGGTGTCCACCTTCACCTTGCCCTCGGTAGCTGCCTCAACCTTCTTCTTCCACTCCTCCATCTGCACGCAGGGGAAGGTCGGCGCCGGGGGGAAGTTGGCGTAGGTGAGGGTGGTCGCGCCGAAGGCTGCGGTTACAGAGGTCGCCATAGCCATAGCGAGTATGGAGATGGAGATGACAAGGCGTTTCATCTGGTTCCTCCTTTGAGAAATAAAAAGCGGTAGTCCTTCACCGCTGAAATAATACCTCAGCGCAAGATAGCGCAATTCATACTTTTTATTAAGGGAAAGATCTTCGGCAGCTTTCAAATGGAGCAATTTTTTAATTGCTATGCGCCCAATCCCGCTGTGCTGACGCTCAAGATATCATTCTCACTGCTTCGAGGCGGAGAGCACCCAGCGCTGCACGGGGACAACACCCTCATCCGCAAAACGGTTGGCGTACTCCTCAATTGTACGTTTTCTCTCGGGGTAGGGCAGGGTAGGCAAAAGTCCGGCGCTCATCGGCTCAAGGGTGTAAAACCCCCTGAATAGCTTTGGGGTAAGGTTGACTGTAAATTCACTCGTAATAGTGCCGTTAAAGAACTCCTCAAGCAGCGGCGCGACTTTGCTCCAGGGGGAGAGAGCATGGCGCCCTGCCTTAAGCCCCTCCTTTGATAGAAGGTCCGGCAAGGGCGCTCCATCAACCTCTACCCCCTCAAGGCTCGCTATATAGATTGCGCCGCCTGGCTTTAAGGCAGCTTTCGCGCAGGAGAGGGATGCTCTTGCATCGGGGAGCATGAAGAGCACCGCGTTATAAACCACAGCGTCAAATTGCCCTCCCATTTTATTGGCGTCGAAGTCGCAGCCGTCTGCGCAAATAAGATTATATTTATCTCCGTATCGCTGCTTTGCCTCCTCAAGCATACCCGCTGATATATCGAGACCTACAACCTCTCCGCCAACCCCGACAGCCTCAGCGAGCCCCTCAAGGGAGGCCCCGGTTCCGCAACCTACATCCAGCACCCGACCGCCGACTGGCGGCGGCGAGAGTGAGAGAAGCTTCTTTAAGAGACCCTTAAAAAAGCTGTTCTCCTCCTCGAAGGCTGCGTAACTCTTTGCGCCTCTGGTGAAGTTGCCGCTGATGGTATCCCTTATCTTATTAATGCGCGCCTCGCGTTCATCGCTCATCATTAAGGCCCTTTCAATCGTAGGTGGTTATCTTCAGGATACTATCTAACGGCTATTTTGGCTGATAAAAAAGAAGGGGCGAAGCCAAACGGCTCCGCCCCAACTTTCTTTAGATAATTTAAGAAATACTACTTTATTCGCAGTATTCCCACTCAAGGTCTACGGGATAACCGTAGAAGATATCAACATAGCTCCATGTCGTTCCCGCATCGTCGGAATAGTAGAGCTCAAAGGGGCAGGAGACTTCGTCGCCGGAGGTAAGCGCTACCTCAAGCATGTCCATACCCTCTCCGGAGAGAATTACGGAGCCCTCCCATGGCTGGTAGTAGTAGGTATAATCCAAATCATAAATAGAGCCTTCAAACTCATTGTTCCCAACTGTCGCGCAGCCTACGCCGTCAACACAAACCTTGCCTGAAACCTTGAGCCCTTCGTAGGCTGGATAATCCTCTGTAAGGGTTAGGCCCGCCCAAAGAACGCTGTAAATGTCCTGAGTCTCGAGGGTGTCGGGAGTTTCCCCAGCTACGATGATCTTCTCGGAGTAGGAGAGGTCTATTGTACTCTTCACAAAATAGCTGGACTCATTCTCCCCATTTGCATTGGCGTAGATCATGCCGCTGTAATTAATTAGATCACCGGTATCGGAGTGGGTCATTGATATAGGATAGGGTGCTGGCGCTACGCGAGTCGGGTAGCCCCAATCTTCGGGATAGAAAAAGGTCATGTTGTTTAAAACGTATTTTCTGCTTCCAGTGAAGCTGCTCATATCTTCGTTGATTTTATGGTAAACGGAGTATGTACCGTTAACTATGGCGCCACTTGTTGAAGGTAACATGTACTCGTAGCAATCACCCCAATCCGAGTAATCGGTGAAAGTAATCGTCAGAGTTAAATAGTCGCCATATTCCTTCGTTTCATCGTCCCACATTGATTTCATGGACATCGAGCCTTCAGCGGTGCCACCACATCCACCCGAAACGGATATTGATGCAGATTCGCTAATGGTATTAAGCTTCTTGCCGCGGTCAAAGACGTAATCATCCAAGTAATAGAGAAATCCGGGCATGAATTCATAATCGAAGGGGTCCTGTGCCAGGGTCATGCCGGTAACTGTCGCCGCGCCGAGGTCTTGAGCGTTGCTGCCGGTGGAGAGGGAGGCTTTTGACGCCGTTCCAGTGTAGTTGGTGGATACTCCGTCATCGCTACTGTCGGAGCACCCTATAAGGGCGAGAGGAACTACCAGTGCTGCCAGTAAAAAAATCTTTCTCATAACCACCATCTCCTTTCCCCAAAGGGGTATAATCATCTCCAAGCTGGAGATATAAAAAGACCGGGACAAACCGGCTGCAATTACTATTTTAAAAAAGCTGCATACTACATAAAAACTTGTTTATACAAGTTACACCCTAGAACATTAAAATCAAAATATTTTCAACCCAACACATCGGGAATACCCGAAAAATACCCAATCTGAAGGAACAGAAGAATGAAGAAGCTATTGGAAGAGCTTGAGATGAAAATCGCCTTTCAGGAAGCAGTAATAGAAAAGCTCCAGGATGGGCTATTGGAACAGGACAAACAGGTTTTAGCGCTTACCCGGGAAGTGGAGGTTATAAGGGCCCAGATGAAGAACTTAGTTGGCGCTATAGGCGGAATAGAGGATGAAACCACCCCCGAACCGCCGCCGCCTCACTACTGAGCGATTTTGAAGAGAAAGAGGAGAACAAAGCAGTAGCTATTTGTTAATCTACCTTCCCTCAACTTTGATCACTGTGTCCATCATGAGTGTTTTGTGTACGGGGCAGCGATTGGATACTTGTATTAGCCGTTTTCGCTGCTCTTCATCCAGCGAACCGTTAAGTATGATCTCCCCTTCAATTAGGTTTATCCTTGCGTCGTCGTTGTTTTCGCAGTCGGCGCAGTCGTCGGCGTGCACGTGAGACTGGGATAGCCTTACCTCGACGCTCTCAAGGGGCCAGCCCTTCCTTTTCGCGTACATCTTCACTGTCATGGCTTTGCATGAGGCGAGCGCCGAGAGGAGCATCTCATAGGGGTCGGGCCCGGCGCCTCCGCCGACTGGGGCGGGTTCATCGGATACCCAATCCAGTACGCCATTTGTTATCTCGACCTTGTAGCCTTCGCTTAATTTGGCGGTGATCATCTTCTTCGCCTTTCGTCAGAGGGGATTCAGCTCCGGTTGGTTCTCCTCGGGCTCGCTCTTTTTAGGGTTCTCCCTGAAGACTATCACTATTGCGGCGATGATGAAGGCTGCGCCGATAATCGTCATAGCCGGGGGCGCTTCGCCGAGCACCGCCCAGGCAAGGAGGGTCGCGCCAACGGCTTCACCCAGTATCGCTACGGCGACGGTGGGAGCGGGGAGGTGCGCCAGCGACCAGTTTATTACCGTGTGACCGATAAGCTGCGGAACCAGCGCCAAAAGTATCATGTAGGTCATCGTTTCAGCCGGGTATATCTTTATTGGGTGGCCCATTAGGAGCATCGCCGCGATGAGAAAGAGCGCGCTCGCGCTATAACACCATGCGACGTAGGTGTTGGTCGGCATAATGCGACGGGCTACCCGGCCGGTGATGAGGTAGGCGGAGGCGGCAAGCGCACCGCCGAGGGCGAGGGCGTCTCCGAGGAGGGGGTCGGTGCCTGAGGTAAAATCTCCCCAGCTGATCGTAACCGTGCCTATGAGACCCAACGCCACAGCGGCGGTGGTGCTCTTAGGGGTGCGCTCTCCGAGCACGAGCCAAGAGATGACCATTACGAAAAGCGGATTCATCGTTACGAGCAACACCGAGGAGGCAACGGAGGTGTAGGCCAGGCTCGTTATCCATAGCGAGAAGTGCATCGCCAAAAAGAAACCGGAGAGGAGCGCCCAGCCAACCTCTCTCCTCGATGGTACTGCCCTCTGCTTAATGAGCTCCACCGGCAGAAGGATGAGGGCGGCTATGGCGAGCCTGTATGCGGCGATTGCTATTGATGGCGCTTCACACTTTCTTATCAATATGGCGGCTGTCGAGATTGCGCAGATGCCGATGATAAGGGCGAGGCGGCTAACCAGTGTGCTTTCTCCCTTTGAAGCTTTATTTGCGTTCATCTAACAGCATCTTTCCATAAGGGTTTTAGCGAGCTTTAATTATAGCGCCAAGCCCCCCTTATTTGCCAACCCCGGTGATTGACGGCAAGCTGTTTCTCTGGTAATTTCCAGCCTTTGCTCCATGTTTGGTTATGTCAAACCACTTAACCCGCTTCTTTTGAAAGGAGCCTGTCCATGAATAAAATTCTGGGAGTTTTACTCGCTCTGTCGATAGCCTCCGCTGCATTCGCCGCGGATACCGTCCGTATCGGCCTGATGGCCCCGCTCACCGGCCCCTGGGCCAGCGAGGGCCAGGAGATGAAGCAGATCGTAGAGCTTTTGGCCGACCAGCTAAACGCCAAGGGCGGCACCCAGTTTGAGATAGTCGCCGAGGATGACGCCGGTGACCCGCGCACCGCGAGCCTCGCTGCGCAGCGCCTCTCCACCAAGAATGTAGTCGCGGTAGTAGGCACCTACGGCTCCTCCATCACCGAGGCGAGCCAGTCTATCTACGATGAGTCTGAGATTATCCAGATTGCAACGGGCTCAACGGCAGTCCGCCTTACCGAAAAGGGGCTCAACTTCTTCTTTAGAACCTGCCCCCGCGACGATGAGCAGGGCCGCGTCGCAGCCAAAACCATCATGTCAAACGGCTGGAAGAAGGTAGCCATCCTCCACGACAACACAAGCTATGCAAAAGGGCTCGCCGAAGAGGCTGAGGGGCTCCTTAAAAAAGAGGGCGTCGAGGTAGTCTTCTTCGATGCGCTTACCCCCGGCGAGCGTGACTACGCAGCGATAATCACCAAGATCAAGTCCGCAGGGCCCGACGGCGTTTTCTTCACCGGCTACTACCCAGAGGCGGGCCTCATCCTCCGTCAAAAGATGGATATGGGCTGGAACGTGCCCTTCCTCGGCGGCGACGCCACAAATAACCCCGACCTCGTGAAGATCGCAGGTGAGAAGGCGGCCGAGGGCTACATGTTCCTCTCCCCGCCGGTCCCCCAGGACCTTACAACCGAGGCCGCGACATCCTTCATCAACGCCTACAAGGCCAAGTACAACTCCGAGCCAGGCTCCATCTGGGCGGTTCTCGCCGGTGACGCTTTCCTCGTCGCCGCTGAGGGCGTTAACGGCGCCGGTTCCACCGACACTACCAAGGTTGCGGAGTACCTTAAGGCAGGCATGAAAGACTTCCCCGCGCTCACAGGGTCAATCAACTTCGACAATAAGGGCGACCGCATCGGCGATCTCTACAAGGTTTACAAGGTCGACGGCGCCGGCAAATTCATAATGCAGTAAAGTCATAAGGCTGGGGGCGGCTCATCGCGGGCCGCCCCTTTTTGCCCTACCGCTTCAAGGAAGGTCTCTCTCACCAGATGGAAGAATTTGTCCAACAGCTGACCAATGGCCTCGCCGTGGGGAGCATCTACGCGCTCATCGCCCTCGGCTATACGATGGTCTACGGGGTGCTAAAGCTAATCAACTTCGCCCACGGCGACCTCTTTACCCTCGGCGCTTACCTCGGCCTGACCCTGCTTACCTCCTTCTCCCTACAGGATAAGATGGGGCCGCTGGCTGCGGTCGGCCTCCTTGCCATAATGGTGATGGGGTTGGTAGCGCTGATCGGCGCGCTCCTCGACCGTGTTGCGTATAAGCCGCTTCGTGATTCGCCGCGCCTCTCCGCTGTGGTCTCCGCGCTTGGCGCTTCGATATTTCTCCAGAATACGGTGATGCTAATCTACGGTGCGCGCTTTCGCGTCTACCCTCAGGACATCCTTCCCCGGACGGTGATTGACTTTTTCGGGATGCCTATACCGCTTATGCGGATTCTCATCCTCCTCGTATCCTTGGCGATGATGGTCGCGCTCTATACCTTCATTCAGAAGACGAGGATAGGCACGGCGATACGCGCCGCCGCGATTGACCAGGGCGCGGCTAGGCTCATGGGCATCAACGTTGACCGCGTCATCCTCATCGTCTTTATGGTCGGCCCGGCACTCGGCGGCGCCGCGGGCCTAATGGTGGGGCTCTACTACGGGCAGATAAACTTCACTATGGGTTGGGTTTACGGCCTCAAAGCCTTCACCGCCGCGATATTGGGGGGCATCGGCAATATCCCAGGCGCGATGCTGGGAGGGCTCCTCCTCGGTGTAATGGAGGCGCTCGGCGCGGCGTACATCTCGATAGCCTGGAAGGACGCCATCGCCTTCATGGTCCTCATTCTTATCCTCATTGTGCGCCCCAAGGGCATCCTCGGCGAGCGCGTGGCGGAGAAGATATGATGACGAAAAAGAAAGGCTTGGCCGCCATCGGCGTTTTAATTTTCGCCACCTTTCCCCTTTGGATGAAGTATGTAAGGCCAGACGATGTCCGCTACTGGGTAGACGTAATCAACAATGTAGGCCTCTATGCGATCCTGGCGCTCTCGCTAAACGTGATACTCGGCGACGCTGGCATGTACAACATGGGCCACGCGGCTTTTTACGCAGTCGGCGCATACACCGGAGCGATATTAAACACCCAGCTGGGGGTTCCAATCCTGCTGGCGCTTCCCGTAGCGGGCATTACGGCGGGGATATTCTCCGCAATAATAGCCAGACCCGTTATCCACCTTCGCGGCGATTACCTCCTAATCGTAACCGTCGGGGTAGGGGAGATACTGAGGATAGCCCTTATAAACGACGTCTTCGGGATTACGGGCGGCCCCAATGGAATCTTCGGCATAGCGAGGCCGGAGTTCTTCGGCTTTAAGATCAAGCGGCCCGACCACTTCTTCTATCTCATCTGGGGTTTTGCGGCGTTGACGCTATTTCTCTTCAACCGCTTGAAGCAGAGCCGCTTCGGACGGGCGCTCGATTACCTCCGTGAGGATGCGGTGGCCGCCGAGGGCAGCGGCATAAATACCGACCGCTACCGCCTTCTCGCCTTCCTCCTTGGCGCAACATGGGCGGGGATGACAGGCTCTCTCTTTGCCGCCAAGATGACAATCATAAGCCCGGAGTCCTTCTCCTTCTGGGAATCTGTGGTCATCTTCATGATCGTTATCCTCGGCGGCTCCGGCAACATGGCAGGGGTAATTTTAGGCACCTTTATAGTTATAGCATTACCTGAGGTATTCAGGGATTTTGCCAGCGCCCGTATGCTTATATTCGGTCTTGCCATGATGGTGATGATGGTCTTCAGAACCCAGGGTCTCCTCCCGCCGAAGCCTAGGAAGTTCAATCTCCCCAAACTCGCCGAGGAGGGTGAATGATGGCGCTCCTCGATCTCAATGGCGTAACCAAGACCTTTGGCGGCCTCACAGCGGTGGGGGATGTATCCTTCACTGTGGAGGAGGGGAGCGTTGTCGGGCTCATAGGTCCTAACGGCGCGGGCAAGACCACCGTCTTCAACCTCATCACCGGCAATTACGTCCCCAACTCGGGCTCCATACTATTCGAGGGGCGCGAACTATCAGGGATGGCGACAAACAAGATCGTCTCCTCCGGCATAGCTAGGACCTTCCAGACAATTCGCCTCTTCCAGAAGATGAGCGTGGTGGAAAACGTTTTGGCCGGTTGCCACTGCCGGATGAAGTCGGGCATCTTCTCGGCGATGCTGAGGACTCCGTCACAGCGCCGTGAGGAGCTAGCGGCGCTGGAGCTGGCTATGCGTGAGCTAGCCTTTGTAGGGCTCGCCCACCAGGCTGAGAATCTCGCCGCAAACCTCTCATACGGCAACCAACGCCTCCTTGAGATAGCCCGGGCGCTTGCAACGGGGCCCAAGCTTATCATCCTCGACGAACCCGCAGGAGGCATGAACCCCCAGGAGACCGACCAGCTTGTCGCGCTCATAGCTAAATTAAAGGAGCGCGGAATCACGGTCCTTTTAATAGAGCATGACATGAGCCTGGTTATGCGCGCCTGTGAGAAGCTTGTGGTCCTCGAATATGGAATAAAGATCGCCGAAGGAAAGCCCGACGCTGTAAAAACCGACCCACGCGTCATTGAAGCGTATCTAGGAACGGATTAGCAGCATGCGATTAGAGATAAAAGACCTCCACGTAAAGTATGGGAACGTCGGAGTCCTCCACGGCGTCAACCTCACCGTCGAGGAGGGAGAGATAGTTACTATATTAGGGGCAAACGGCGCGGGGAAGTCCACAACCCTGATGTCTATCTCCGGCCTCGTCAAGCCCTCCTCCGGCAAAATAATCTTTGGAGGCGAAGATATAACGAAGCTCAAGTCCCACAAGATAGTGGAGCGTGGGGTAGCGCAATCCCCTGAGGGGCGGCGCGTCTTTGGTACGCTTACAGTTGATGAAAACCTGCTGCTAGGCGGCTTCACCAACTTTGATGCCAACCATAAAGCCAAGACGCGTGAGTGGATTTATCACCTTTTCCCCATCCTTAAGGAGCGCGCCACGCAGCTTGCGGGCACCCTCTCCGGCGGCGAGCAGCAGATGCTTGCAATTGCCCGTGCGCTTATGGCTAGACCGAAAATACTTCTCCTCGATGAGCCAAGCCTCGGGCTCGCGCCGATACTCGTAAAGACGATCTTTGAGACAATACGCGAGATCAATGAGACCGGTGTAACGGTTGTCCTCGTAGAGCAAAACGCCCGCGCGGCGTTGAAGCTTGCCCACCGTGGCTATGTGCTTGAGGTCGGTAAAATCGTCCTGGAGGATTCCGCGGAGACGCTATTAGCCAATCCCAAGGTGCAGAACGCCTACCTCGGCGGCGGTTGAGCTTCGTGATGTCTGAAGGCTCAAAGGTAAGGGAGCTCATAATTTCCACCATAGAGGGGGCGGTTGAGTCCTCCCCGGATGAGACGACCTACAGGAAACCCCTCGTCGGCTTTGCCAGATCTCAGGACCCGATCTGGAAACGTCTCCGGTTGGAGGTGGAGCCGACCCACCTGATGCCGGAGGAGCTGCTCCCCGGCGCCAAAAGCGCGGTTGCCTTTTTTATCCCATTCTCAAAGGAGATCGTAAGAGCCAACAGGGAGGGAGAGGCTATGGCGCCCTCCTGGGGCAAAGGCTACATTGAGCTAAATAACCTGATAAACTCCATAACAGCCGAGGTTGCGGAGAAGCTCAAAGCACTGGGCGTCAACTCCGCCGCGCAACCCTCCACACACAACTGGAATTCCGAGACCCTCGTTTCGCGCTGGTCGCACCGTTCGATAGCATACATATGCGGGCTTGGCTCCTTCGGTCTCAACAGGCTGCTAATCACCGATTCAGGGTGCGCGGGCCGCTGCGGCAGCTTTGTAATCGACGCTGAACTAGAGCCGACGCCACGTGAAAATAAAGAGCGCTGCCTGTATTTGCGTGATGGCAGCTGTAAAATATGTGTAAATAGCTGCCCCGTAGGCGCTTTAACGATTGAGGGGGAGGGGAGATGCGCCGATATAGATAAACACGGCAAGTGCTACCCGCGTCTCTTGTCAAATGAAGAGTGGAGCGGGGCCGACGCTTGCGGCAAATGTATCTGTAGCGGCCCTTGCGCTTTAAAGGGTGCGTGATTTAGCTTTTACAAGAGAAGCTATCGGGATAAAATACAGTTAAATCTTTTACTGGGAATGAGGGGAACATGAAGATTAAAGCCTTATTACTGTCCATGATAATAGCGGTGTCCTTTTTCGCAGCGCCGAAGGCCTCCTACGCGCTTGACGACTATTGGAATGTCAGCATCCTTCTCGGCTCAAAAGAGATGGATGAGTCCGATTGGGAACCACTTGAGTCCCATGGTGAATTCGGCTTGATGACCGACTATAAGGGCACAGGCTGGCCGCTTTCGATGGCGATTGACCTCTATGTATCCGCAAGCGACGAAAAGACCTTCTACGATTCTTCCGTTGGTTACTTCGACGTCTCCGTTACTACCAGCGAGCTAAACTTCGGCGTGCGGAAGCACTTTGCCGAAGACCAGCGTTTCCGCCCCTTTGTCGGCGGCGGCATCGGACTTATGACCGTTGAGATAGATACCGAAAGCCAGTACGGCTATGGCGGCGACGAGTCCGATACGGCGCTCGGCGTATGGCTGGACGGCGGCTTCTCATTCTCAGTGACGGAGACCTTCAACATCGGCCTAAGGCTCGGCTATTCCAGCGCAGATGTAGACATAAACGGCTACGAAGCCGACGCAGGTGGAACCCACCTCGGCTTCTTCCTCGGCTGGACCCTTCTCTAGGGAAGCACTGCCCAAACAAATAAAAAGAGGGCCACTCAACAGGGGTGGCCCTCTTTTATGCCTATTGAATTAGGTCAAATTCGATCTAGGGTCTCCAAGGTTTTTTCCGTAACCTTGTCGCCGGTGTTCAGCACGCTCATGGGCTCAAATAGGAGCACATGGCACTCTTCATCGGCAAATGGGAGGTGCTCCACCCCGCGAGGGATTATGAAGAACTGCCCCTCGCTCAGCTTAACGTCACGCTCCCTTAGTTTGATCGTGAGGGAGCCTTTCAAGATGAGGAAGAGCTCATCCTCATCCTTGTGGTTGTGCCAGATAAATTCCCCCTTAAGCTTAGCCAATTTGACCAGCTGTCCGTTAAGCTCTCCTACTACTTTAGGGCTCCAAAGCTCATCAAAGAGAGATAGTTTCTCTCTTAGGTCTACCTTGTCAAAGATATTACTCGTCATCTTGGTTTACCCATCCTTCGGGAAGAGGGGTCAGCTCCCCCCAGCCCAGGCGCTCCTCATCGATCTGCCTTTCCAGATAGGAAATGCGTCGTTCATCGCCAGGGTGGGTTGAGAGAAATTGAGGCACACTGCCGCCTGTGTGCGAATCCTTCATGCGTTTAAAAAAATCCACGGCGCCCCCGCCGTGCCCATAGTGTCTGGAGATTGTCTCAAGGGCAAAGTGGTCGCAACGCTCCTCTATATTACGCGAATAACCCAGCTGCGTTAAAGTCATCGAGGAGTTTATGAAAGCGCCGGCGGAATCATCTGTGTTCACGAAGAGCGATGATATGAATGCGAGGACCAGTGAGCGGCCCATGACCCGCAGCGGGTCGCGATGGGCTATGTGGCCCAGCTCGTGGGAGATCACCATGGCGAGTTCGTTTTCGCTCTCAACCTCGTCGAGGAACCCCTCTGTGATGAGCATCCGCCCACCGGGGAGGGCAAAGGCGTTTGCCATGGCGCTTGGGTAAACGCCCACGACAATGGGGCCGGGGTCCAAGGGCGCACTCCGTCTTAGCTCATCCGTCAGCTCCTCAAGGTAGGGAGTGCGTTTGTCCTCCACCACAGGGAACTCCATCCTGGCTGCAATCGATTGCTCCAGCTCCTTTGAGATATGGGGTACCACAAGGTCAACAGCCACCCCCAGAAGGAGGTAAATGATGAAGATGGTCGCGGCTATCCCCGACGTGAGGAGGAGGAGCTCTTTAAGCGGATGCTCCGGGCTGATGTTTACATTGCCCTTGAGCGGGTCGCGGGTGTCGTTAAGTGATTTGGGGCGAAATTTCATCTACCCATACCGCCGTGCCGTAAGCTACAGCTTCCACAGAGCCCAGCCCCTTGTTGTTCTTCCTTCTGCCCCCGATGGTGGATGTTTCAACGCGCATCCCCAGAATTATATCTGCGCCGCCCGCTTGATATTTCATGCGGAGAATAGCCTCGCGCCTGGCCCTGTCGAGCAGCGACTCATATGCTCCAACGCGCCCTCCCACTAAAAAGCGCAGGGAGGCGAGGAATCTCTTGAAGTAGTCTATTGAGATTACAACTGAACCGCTTACCAGCGTGGACTTCCTGAACTTAGCCCCGGCGGGCAGTTCATAGCCATCCTCAAATGTCACTACCGGCTGCTTCATGGTTGCATCCTCCCGCCGGATTAGCGATTTGAAATGACCCCGCTCGGCAAGGGAGCCTGCCGTATAGCCAAGCACCATTAGCGATATGAATATTATAAAGTCCAGGTTCATTTTTCTACTCCGGCTCTACCTTGACCGCCGTGCCATATGCGAACAACTCAGCCGCGCCCTGCGCCACAGAGGAGGTTGCGTAGCGCACGTTGATCACTGCGTTTGCGCCGAAGCGCTCCGCCTGTTTTACCATCCTGCTGGTAGCCTCTGCGCGAGCTTCGCTCAATAGCTCCGTGTAGCCCTTAAGCTCTCCACCGACCAGGTTTTTCAGGCTTGCCATCAAATCACGGCCAAGGTGCTTGGCCCTAATTGTAGAGCCCTGCACCAGCCCGTAGTGCTCCACTATCCTCTTGCCTGGTAGGTACTGTATCGAAGTCAGTTCGATCATCGCTTGTCCCTCATAAAATAATTGAAACGTTAAAAAGAGGCTGCGGTTGATGCGGCCAAAAGAAAGGTTAATCCTTATTACTATCGGCAATCATCGGCTGCTAGATAAGTGTAGGGGAGCTGTAAATACCTGAAAACACCTCCGTACCTGGTCGTAGCTAGGAGCTCGGAGAGATTGAGGCCGACTCCTGCATAGAGATTCCGCTCTTCATCACCCTCGGAGGGGCCGGAGAAGTTCCTGGTGTAGTAGCCGAGGTGAATCTCAAAAAACCTCAGCCACGAACTCCCGAGGGCGTCGAAACCGGAGAGTTTGAACGCCGCGAGATGCTTCATGTGTTCATAGTCGGTAGTGGGGTCTCCATCTAATGCGGAGGGCAGATACTCAACTCTAAGGTCTATGAATTTTCCTGCTTTGGGATAGGCGGATAGAATGTACCCCAACCCCATTCCTACTGCATTTGCCACAAGGTCCTGGGGAGAGAGGCCATAGTCGCTGAAGGAGTCTCCAATCTCCATTACAGTAGTGAGGGCGAGGGAGGTCAGTAGTCCCCTTGCCGCTGCTTCACTCCGCTCAAACCCCCAGTTCATGTAGAGCTCGGCGCTGCCACGACCAAAGAGGTAGGCAGCGTATATGTGGCCAGTCTTATCCGCGCCGCCATGTTTTGTATCGAGGCCGAACCAGCTTTCGGAGGTCGCGTGTGGATCGTTTTCACCGTAATCCCACATGAAGAGGCCCCATGTAAGCAGCGCCCCATTCGCGGCGATGTTTAATTTTAAATAACGCTCGTTAAGTTCGCTTTTGGTGTAATCGGGTGAGGGGCTAGAAGAGGAGAATGCAGGGCAGGGGAGCGTAGCCGCGACAAAGGCGGCTACGACTGCCCAAAGAAATATGCTGCTTCGATTTACGTTAATGTTTAGCCCTATTTTTCATCAGACGGCGGTGTCATCATTTCCATTATTTTAAGCCAATCCTTCATCTCTTCAATGGTCTCTGAAAGCTGGAAACGACCGTTCTGGAATACGCCGTAATCAGCGCCGCCCATAGCGGCTGCAAAACGGGTTGAGTTAGCATAAAAAAGCCAGCTCTTGACCCATTTCATCTCTATAGCCTCGTCAAAGGGGCTTCCTCCGGTTGCCGGGCCATTTGCGTAGCCCTTCTCCCACGCTTGGGCGACCAGCGCGGTGGCGGCTTTGGTAATCTCATTTGTAACTTCAATGGTGCTGTCAAGCTTTGTAAAGAAGCCATCCTTCCACTGCGTTGAGTGACATGCCAGGCAAATTGTCTGAATGGTCTCCCGTGACTGAGCCATCTCTTCATCGCTCAAGAGATATTCAGAGACGGGCTCGCCGCTCAGCTCTGTGGGTAAGGGAAGGCCGGCTTTGTTTTTAATTATAGTTGTATCGGGGGATATTGGCCTTGCATGGGCGTAGGGGAGGCCGAATATGCGCCAGGAGAGGCGATCATTCATCCTGTGAGTACGCTCTGCGATAACTTCTCCCGAGAAGGTTAGGAGGCTAATATGACAGGACGCGCATGTTGGCGCGGTGAAATCTTCACCCAGCTTCCATGGTACGGCTTCGAAATCCCACTTGGAGCTTGCGGAAGAGTATAAGTTACCGTGTTTACTTACCTTATACACTGAATAGGCTGGTACGTCCGGGCCTTTGTGGCACTGTCCGCATGTTTCAGGTTTGCGCGCCATCGCTATCGAAAACTCATGCCTTGTGTGACAAGCGGTACAAGCTCCCTTTGAGCCGTCTGGATTTATCCGTCCAACACCCTGGTTGGGCCAACCAATTAACTTAGGGAAGTCCATTTCACCCATAAGGGTGTTCTTTGTCTCCATACCATCGACAGTTACGATAGTCCCGTGGCACATAAGGCAGGAATCGGCTTCTGTGAGGTCGGATGGTTCCTTAATGGTTATATCTCCATCAGAATGGACTCGTGTTCCGTTTATAGCGTTAGCCATATCCTTATAGAGCGGGTTTGACATTAGGTTGTGGTAGGCGTTTGCCATTAAATTTTCTGCGTATTGGTCACGCTCAACGGGGTGGCAAACAGCGCAGTCATCGGGAGTCACAACCACGTGTACCTGAAAACCGTTGTGCTCGAAGGTGTCTTCATGCTTCTCGGGATTTAGGAGATGGCACTCCGCGCAGCCGACGACAAACTTCTCAGTCTCTTCAGGTGTACTCTCAGCCGATATGCGTCGCTCCAATTCATCAGCGACCTCTCTAGCGCGCTTTGGCGTACGCTGTGAGTGAAGGCTTCTTTCCCATTCGACCACAATACCGGGGGTGAAGTCCTGATGGCACTCAATACAATCACTCGAATCCGAAGAGGTAGTGCCAACGGCTAGAGCCTCTACAGATGTAAAGGCGATAACCATTGATAATATGGACGCTAGAAAAAGGGCTCTCATATTTGCCGCTCCTTGAGACTTTGGGGTTCTCTGAGGGGTAGGGTTTACACTGAATATATTACCAGAGGGTTCATCTTAAGTGTATAGGTAGCTTTTAGCACCTGATTTCAAAGACTTCCGAATATCTCGATTCATAGCTCCTCATCAAAATCTCTCCCCGACACCTAACGTCTGATAAGATATATTATGTTAACATGTAGACCGCTTTATTTATGTGTACATATATTTAGTTGTCATCTTTTCTTGTCATGTTTTAGTTTGTGATTCTTTACTATAATTCGTCTCCCCCACCTTGAAACGAGTTGAAGAATTATGAAATGGAGTTGCTGACTAGCGACGCCTTGCTATTGCGAGGTAGAAAGAATCACCATTGTATTCCCCTAGATCCAAAGGGAGCCTTGCTCCAAAGGAGAGCCTGTTTTCTTTTTCTGCAAAGGGATTAGCGCTGGTGGGCTTAAGGACAACCTCCTCAAAGACATCTTCATATTCCTTTAAGAAGCTCTCAAATTGCAGGTTATTTTCAACGGAAAGAAGGCTACATGTTGCATATGCCAAAACCCCGCCCCTCTTTACCAAGCTTACGGAATTACATAATAAATCACGTTGTGTATTGACTATCTGCTCTACTGATTCAGCATCCCAGCGCCATGCTATATCAGGGTTTCTCCTTATTGTGCCTGTAGAGGTGCAGGGAGCATCTATCAGCACAAAGTCATAGGGAGCGTTTGCAGAAACTTCATCCAAACTGCCAAGCGTTTTGATGTTTTTTATACCACCGCGCCTTATCCTGGGGTGTATTCCATTAAGACGTCTAAGATCGATATCGAAGGCATATATGTCAGCCTCAGGGGCTATATCGCTCATGGCCAATGCTTTACCGCCACCGCCAGCGCATAAATCAAGAACTTTACCCTTTATGAAGCTTGATGCCGCCTCAACGAGCAGCTGGCTGCCCTCATCCTGAATTTCAATTACACCATTCCTAAAGGTCTGTAATCCCCTTATATTCTTGGGATTATCAATAATTAGGCAGTATGTTGTGTAGGTCGAGAATTTGATATCAATTCCAGCGCGTGAAAGCTCTTCAATACCTTTTTTGGAGAGATCCTCGTCACGCTTTACCCTCAGATGAAGGGCTTGCCGCTCCTTCCCCCTCGCAAGCTCCTTTGCAGCTTCATAAAGACTTCTCCAAGGTCCAGCTTCAATAAAAACTTTAGGTATTGAAAATAAAGAGCACAACGCATCTATGGTTTCGGAGCTGCATAATGCAATGGATTCCTCCCACTCATCATATATCTTTTGCAGCCAAACCTCCCTTTTACCACGGACCTCATCCAATATCTCAAGCAACTCATCCGGGTTGCTAAAAGTTCCCAGAATTTCGCTATTAACGCTGCCTAGCGCATCCAGAAAGCCAATTTTAAGCAGTAATCCAGCCTCGTAGTTAACCCCTACCGAGGATATTAGGGCTTCTCGGTTTCGCGCTGCCGAATAAAGAGCCGTGCCAAGAAGGTTCCTGTCGTTCTTCCCCATTCTTAATGCACGCTGATGCTCCGAAAGAGCCAGGTCGAGGGGCCTTGAGGCGCTCTCAACTAGCAACCTCTCCAGTTTGAAGGCTCTTTCAAATATCTTTTCTGCATAGCGGGTATTGGGTATTTCTTCCCTAAGATTGCCCCACCAAGGCTTAATGAAAGGCTCTTCGCACAACATCAGTGCACCACAACTAAAATGCTAAAGAAAACAGATATATAACACATAATAGCTCACAAATTACGTTAGGTGGAAATATTACTTCTCAAAGTTCATTCAATAGGCTCCAAAGCCCTATGATAACAGAGAAAATTGTAAAGTTTAAGCGGAGGCGTTAGTGGCTGGAGGAGCGCTACTCCAAGATGAATTGGAGTAGATATAATCCGGTGGTTTCAGTTCATTTGAGAGTGGTTCATTCCAGCCTAGAAAGGATGCGCTCACACCCTCACCTAGGGGTGAACGATAATTTTGAGTCCAACCTTTGAGATATGCGTAAGCTGCGGAAAAGATCGACTCAATCGGAGCGCCACACTTAATCAGGGCATTGGCCTCGGCAAAGAGCCCCTCTCCATGTAGCGCGCCAGGGGTTCCCGCATCACTTCCCGCAAGGAGTCTGCATCCGGCGCCAACCCCCTCACCCACCTCGAAGGAATGCTCCACATCGGTGAGCGCGACCACCTCCAGCTTGTCCTCGGTTAACCCGGGATGTTCCAGCAGGGTCGACCATGCCGTAAGGGTCGGAGTCCAAAAGGAGCCGCTAGCTGCGAGTCTGGCGATATCTTCACCCTCAAGGTAAAAGCCATGCTCAATTGAAGCGGGGAGCTTATGCTTTGAGAGAAAGACACGGGAGAGCGGCCCATTTAAATGAACCATCACTGGAACGTTTTCCTGGTCGCATCTGGAAATTATCCCCGCAACCTCATCGGGGAAAAATAAGAGGTCACCGCAATCTCCTGCGCGGGTAAGGCTGTTTATGCCGGTGGCGATAACTTTTATCTGGGCCGCGCCACCCAGAAGATTCTCATCGACTACCCCAAGCGCCTCTTTCAGGGACGCTACCGCTTCACCCAGAAAACCTCCATAACGCCCCTTCATCACAAGCGGACGGGCCGAAGGCAGCACCTTAGCGTAGCGTCCGGGCTCTCTTTCAGCCACCTTGGACGCTTCAAGGGCTAGCCCCGCAGGGTCTCCACCATCGCGCAGAGTCATAATCCCCATTGAGCGGTAGCGCTCAAGGAGCTCCATTATCCGTAGCAAGCCCTCCTCCCGGTTGAGCGAAGAGACTCTCTCCCGCTCTGAAGCTTCATAGGAGCCGCTGAGCGAGAGGTGAACGTGGGCATCAAATAGCGGCGGCGTGATGAATGGGAGCTTTACCTCGGGGAAGCCGGCAGGGAGCGTTGGCGGTGAAGAGATAGAGCCCTTTTCAACAACCACCCCTCCCTTCAGGAGATACCAGCGATCCTTAAAGGGGCCATCCCCATCTATACCGGCGGCGGCGCTGAGGAGAAAATCCTTCAACTATCCTCACCCCGCTCATAGAAATCAAAGACTGTCCTGCCGTAGCTTCTGGTTTCGTAATGGACAAAGGGTGCGCGTGGCTCCCAGAAGCGCTCACGCTTATCGCGCTGGACGACAATCAACCCCTCATCCGCAAGGAGCTCACTCTCTGAGAGGACCTCCATCGCGGCCTCCTGTAAATCCATATTGTATGGCGGGGCAACGATGATGATATCAAAGCGCTCGCTTGCCTTGTCCAGTCGGACCGCTACTTTTAGCGCGTCCCCCGGAATAACCCTTATGGTGACTCCAAGGTTGTCGGCATTTTTATTAATAAGGTCGGCAGCGTCCCTGTCAAGCTCTACGACAACCGCCTTTTTCGCTCCACCTGAGAGCAGCTCGAAGGTTATCGCTCCGCTACCGCCGAAGAGGTCCAGCACCTTTGCCCCGCGTAGCCTTGGCCGCAAAATATCCACCAGCGACTTTCTAAGCCTAGTAAGCAGCGGCCGCGTGTTGCCCCCCTCCGGCGCGAGGAGCTTCCTCCCGCGCAATGTTCCAGAAACCAGTCTAATCTCACCCATCATCAACCTTTTCCGTAGGGACACTTAGAGACTTGTTAGCGACAAAATACATGATATAAAGAGAAGATACACCAACACATTCACATGGAGGTAGTCAAGATGCGCCGAGCCCTCACAGTCACCATAGCGGCCCTTCTAACCCTTCTCTCGGCCACTTATATTTTTGCTGATGATATGGGCTCAATACCACGTATCTTCGGCACCTTCACCCCCGTTGCGGGGGCATGGTCGGAGTATGAAGTTCTAGAAAAGGATACCGGCAAGAGCCTAACCATGCGCATGTCCGTCCTCGAAGTAATGGGCGACAAGTTCTGGTACGAAGTAGTCAACCGCGAGGGAAACGCCGTAAACATAATAAAAATGCTCGTAAAGGGCGACCCCAATGATTCAGAGAACATCCAGCGCCTCATAATGAAGAGCGGAGACAATCCGGCGCAGGAGATGCCGATGGACTTTGTCAAGATGGGCAGGAGGATGGCGAAGCAGACCTTCTCCCAAAGGAGCGGCGTCCCCGCCGATATCAGCGGCATAAAAGTTAAGGAGCTTGGTAAACTGGAGGTAACTGTTCCGGGGGGCACCTTTACGGGAGATCAAAAGCAGCTCGTGGATGAGGAGGGAGATATCCTAGCCACTTTCGTCACTTACGATAAGGTGCTGCCCTTCGGCATAATCGTCTCCGACTCCAAAGAGGCTGTCATGAAGCTGATGGCAAACGGCACTGACGCTAAAAGCCTAATAACCGAGGAGGCGGGGGTTATGCAGATGCCTCCGGGGATGCCCGATATGCCGCGCGGCACCCCACCCGGCATGATGAAGGAGTAACCCCTCCTTAAAGCCAAAATATATCTCCGCATCAAAGGGAGGGCGGTGCCGCCCTCCCCTGCCCCTTCTTTTTGTGATCGCAGCCATGGAGAATAGTAGAATGTGCCCGAATTTCAACTATTACGGGAATTTTACTCTATGAGAGGCAACCTTCACCCCGGCCAGATTCTGGTCATCAGCTTTCTTTGCGCCATCGTGGTTGGGACAACCCTTCTGGCCCTCCCCGCGTCTAGCGCCGGTGCGCCCATGAAGGTGGTGGATGCCCTCTTTACGGCGACTTCCGCCACATGTGTAACGGGCCTTATAGTCGTTGATACAGCCGTTGACTTGACGAGCTTTGGGCAGGGTGTCGTTCTGGCGCTGATACAGCTCGGCGGCCTGGGGATCATGACCTTCACAAGCCTCCTCCTTCTCTTTGCCGGCAGGCGCTTCTCCTTCAAAGACGAGGAGGTGCTCACAGAGAGCTTTGGCGACATGAGCGGGCTTGCGGCCAAAGTCATAGTATCACGGCTCTTTCTCTTCGTTCTGGTGGTGGAGTTTCTGGGCGCCTTGGCGCTCTTTCCGGTCTTTTTAAACGACATGGGAGCGGCGCAGGCGATCTACACAGCTCTCTTCCATAGCATCTCCGCCTTTTGCAACGCAGGCTTTTCAATCTTCTCCGATAGCCTCGTCGCCTACAGAAACAACTTGTGGCTAAACGGGGTCATAATGACGCTGATCATACTCGGCGGCACCGGCTTCGTTGTCTTTGCGGATATTTGGAACTCCTTTTACCGCTGGCGCAGAAAAAGAGGTTCTCTAAAGCTCAGCCTCCACACAAAAACCGTCCTCTTCATGACCGTTATCCTAATCTTCGGTGGCGCAGCCCTAATAGCGCTCCTGGAGTGGAAGAATGGCTTTCACGGCATGGGCGTAGGCGAGCGGATGACGGCTTCACTCTTTCAATCCGTTACGACCCGCACCGCAGGCTTCAACACTGTTGATATCGGCTCGCTGACCGACGCGACCCTGTTTCTTTGCATAATCCTCATGTTCATAGGCGCTGGCCCCGGCTCCTGCGCGGGGGGAGTAAAGACATCCACGGTTGCGGTTGTGCTAGCCCTTTTCTGGGCAAGGATAAAGGGCTTTAACAAGGTCAGCCTCTTCAAGCGCAGCATACCCGATGTCGTAGTCAACCGGGCCGTAGCGATCCTGGTGCTCAGCTTCGTATTCACTGTGTCGATGACCTTTCTCCTGCTGCTCTTTGAGTCGCATCTAGTGCCCCATAATCTGGAACGTCAAGAGTGGTTTTTGGAGCTTATGTTCGAGGTCGTCTCAGCCTTCGGCACCGTCGGCCTCTCCACGGGGATCACGCCGGAGCTCACCTCGCTCGGCAAGCTAATCCTCACATTCGTAATGTTTACGGGCCGGTTGGGGCCCCTCACCCTTGCGCTGGCGCTTGGAAAGAATCGCGCTAAGGGCGAATTCAGCTATGCTGAAGAAAATATAACGGTGGGCTAGATTATGAGAACTTTCCTTGTGGTTGGGCTCAGCAGCTTCGGGATGGACCTTGCGCGCAACCTTGCCAACGATGGACAGCGGGTTCTTACAGTAGACCTTGACGAGTCCCTCTCAAAGCAGGCGCAAAGCTTTGTCGATACGGCGATCATAGCGGACGCGAGGAACCTTTCCCGTGTTCAGGGGCTTAACTTCGGCAAGGTTGACGCGGCGATAGTATGCCTTGGGAGCGAGCTCTACGGCTCCCTACAGACCATAATAAGCCTTAAAAACATGGGCATCCCGGAGATTATAGTCAAAGTGATGAACAAGGAGCATGGGCAGATCGCCTCCCTCGTCGGAGCCTCAAGGGTTGTTCACCCCGAGAAGGAGATGGCGGAGCGCGTCTCCATGAGGATTGGGATAGACAACGCGATTGATATCCTCACCCTCGGCTCCGGGGTAACTATGGCGGAGCTTGCGGTGCCGCGAAACCTCATCGGCAAGACCCTCCTTGAGGCTGAGCTGGGCCAGAAGTTCGGCGTTCAGATACTGGCGGTCAAAGATGTGCTATTGGACAAGACGCATTTGATCCCGAAACCGGATATGCGCCTGAAAGACAGCGACATTCTTATAATTACAGGTGACGAGCGCGACATCACAAAACTCAGGAAGCTTTAGATGATTACGAAAAAATGCGCAGTACTGGGGCTGGGCAGCTTCGGCAGCCAGGTAGCCATCTCTCTGGCATCCTTTGGACACGACGTCCTGGCCCTTGATATAGACCCTGAGGTCGTTGAGTCGGTGAACTCAAAGGTCTCCCGCGCCGTCGTAGCCGACGCCAGCGACAAGGAGAGCCTCATCGCAGCGGGCGCCAAGGGAGTTGAGGTTGCCGTCGTCGGCCTCGGCACGCCAATAGACGCCTCCACCCTCGCCACCCTTCACCTTAGGGAGTTGGGCGTTGAGAAGGTCATAGCCAAAGCGGTAACCCCCGACCACGCAAGGGTCCTATCTAAGGTAGGGGCAACGGAGATAGTGCACCCCGAGCGTGATATGGCCAGCAAGTTGGCCTTGCAGCTCAGGAGCCCGAATATAGTTGAAGAGATTCCCTTCTTCGAGGGGTATGCCCTCTTCAAGGTCAAGAGCCCGCCAAAGCTCTGGGGGGTATCCATCGCGCAAAGCAATCTGCGCTCAAAGCGCGGCATCGCCCTCGTGGCGGTTGAACGTGAGGAGAATGGAGAGGTCAAGCAGTTCGCAGCAAAGCCCGCTGATATTATAGAGAAGGGCGACAAACTCATCCTCTTCTCCACCTCAACGATAGCCGATGAGGTCGGCGGCACCGGCTGGCTTTAAGGATTAATCCCCAAACGAAAAAAGCCCCGCCGATTTGGCGAGGCTTTTTTTATTTAATCTAAAAACTAGAGCATCTCGATGCCGCTAAAGAAGAAAGCCTTCTCCACCGCTGCCGTCTCGGGGGCGTCGGAGCCATGGCAGGAGTTCTTCTCTACGTCGAGGGCGTAGAGCTTTCTCAGGGTGCCCTCGGCGGCGTTCTCGGGGTTGGTCGCGCCCATAACCTCGCGCCACTTTACGATTGCCTCTTCCCGCTCCATGCAGATAGCGACGATGGGTCCGCTGGACATGAACTCGGTGAGGTCACCGAAGAAGGGACGCTCCCTGTGAACGGCGTAGAACGCTTCGGCCTGGAGTTTGGAGAGGCGAAGGCGCTTCATCGCCACTATCTTGAACCCCTCCTCTTCAATGCGGGCGAGGATCTTGCCGGTGAGGTCGCGTGCGGTGGCGTCGGGCTTTATCATTGCAAGGGTCTGTTCAATTGCCATTTGTCTCTGCTCCTTGAGGGGAACTCTTAAGGCGCTCCCCATTATCGTATATTTATATTAGCCGCGCATTTTGCGCAGCGCTTCTCCGTTGTAAGTGCACGTTCCCGCCAGCTCCTCCTCGATACGGATTAGCTGGTTGTACTTTGCGACTCGGTCCGAGCGGCAGGGCGCCCCGGTCTTTATCTGTCCGGCGTTTGTGGCGACCGCGATGTCCGCGATGGTGTGGTCGCTTGTCTCGCCGCTTCTGTGGGAGATGACCGCGGTGTAGCCCGCGCGGTGCGCCATCTCAATGGCCTGCATCGTCTCGGTGAGGGTGCCGATCTGATTTACCTTTATCAGGATGGAGTTTGCTATGCCGCGCTCAATACCGGAGGCGAGGCGCTTTGTGTTGGTGACGAAGAGGTCATCGCCTACTATCTGTATCTGGTCCCCCATGGAGTCGGTCATCGCTTCCCAGCCATCCCAATCGTTCTCGTCAAAGCCATCCTCAATGGAGTAGATGGGGTACTTGCCCGCGAGGCGGTCGTAGTATTTGACCAGCTCCGCGGCCTTCATCTCGGAGCCCTCCGCTGCGAGGGTGTAGAGGCCGTTCTTGTAAAATTCGCTGGAAGCGGCGTCCAACGAGATGAGGATATCCTCGCCGGGCTTATAACCTGCGCGGTCAATCGCCTCGATGATGATCTCAAGGGCCTCCTCGTTGGAGCCAAGGTCGGGCGCGAAGCCGCCCTCGTCGCCAACTGCGGTCCGGTGTCCCTTCTCTGACAGGGTTTTCTTGAGGGCGTGGTAGACCTCGACGCCCATCCTGAGCCCCTCGACAAAGGTCGTTGCGCCAACAGGGGCAACCATAAACTCCTGAATATCGACATTGTTGTCGGCGTGGGCGCCACCATTTAGGATGTTCATCATCGGAACGGGGAGGAGCGAGGCGTTAGCGCCGCCAATGTAGCGGTAGAGCGGCAGCTCGCAGCTTGTTGCGGCGGCTTTTGCGCACGCCAGGGAGACGCCGAGGATGGCGTTGGCGCCCAGCTTTGCCTTGTTGGCGGTGCCGTCGAGTTCGCATAGGAGCATATCTATCTCCAGCTGCTCGCGGGCATCTGCGCCGATAAGCTCGGGGGCGATGATGGTATTTACATTTTCGACCGCTTTTTGTACTCCCTTGCCCATGTAACGGGAGGCGTCGCCGTCGCGAAGCTCAACAGCCTCATGCTCGCCGGTAGATGCTCCCGAGGGCACTGCCGCCCGGCCCATGGCGCCATTGGTGAGGTAGACGTCGGTCTCCACTGTGGGGTTGCCACGCGAGTCGAGTATCTCTCTCGCGACGATGTCGGTGATCGTGTACATATTGGGTGCCTCCCGGAATATATATTGCGTACGTTTGCTGTAGAGGGCTATTTTTCTACTTGAGCGTGGAGGTTAAGTCAAGTCTAAGCGCTCTTATTGAACGTTTAAAAGCCCCCTCCCCTGTGCTAATGTTTAACAATCCCGGAGGTAGTGTATGAAAACTTTTCAGGTGAGAACAAAGAGCCGCTCGGAGCTGGTGGATATAACCGGCGAGGTCGCCAGGATTGTAACCGAAGCGGGAGTATCAGAGGGGGTCGCCACGATTTACATTCCCCACACCACGGCGGGTGTGACGATAAATGAAAACGCCGACCCAGACGTCAAGCGGGATATCATAGCGTTCATGGAGAAGCTCGTCCCCCGGGAGTGGGGTTTTCGTCACATTGAGGGCAACTCGGACGCGCACATCAAGGCTTCTATGATGGGCTTTTCCACACAAATACCAGTAACGGGAGGGCGCCTCGCGCTCGGCACCTGGCAGGGCATTTACTTCGCCGAATTTGACGGCCCGCGAAGCCGTAAATGCCACGTTTCCATAATTTCACTAAGGTAAGGCGATTTAAAGAATGAAAATTCCAGCGCCCCTCGCAAAGGTCACCCGTGGAGGGCTGACAGAATCGATACACAGAGGTCATTTTGCCGTGGTGCGCCCCGATGGAGCGCTGCTGGACTCCCTGGGCGACCCCGACTTCCCGACCTTCTTGCGCTCCGCGGCTAAACCCTTTCAAACGGTACCGGTCGTTGAGGAGGGCGCCGCCGCACACTTCGGCTTCACGGAACCTGAGCTTGCGGTCATGTGCGGCTCCCACTCGGGACAGGATTTCCATGTAGAAGCGGTGCGTTCAATACTGACCAAGGCGGGGGTCGGCGTCGAGGCTCTGGAGTGCGGCGTCCACCGGCCGAGCCACCGCCCGACCGCAAAAGCGCTCGCCGACCGCGGCGAGGCTCCCTCACCGCTCCACAACAACTGCTCCGGCAAACATGCCGCGATGCTTGCACTCTGCGCGCATAAAGGCTGGCCTGTCGAGGGCTATATAGAGCCCGGAAATCCCGTGCAGCTACTAATCCGTCGATATGTAGCGGAGTGCTGCGGTACTACGCCCGATGAGCTCGGCATAGGGGTTGACGGCTGCGGAGTGCCTGTTTTTCGCGCCCCGCTACGTAGCGTAGCCCGAGGCTTTGCTTCCTTCGCATGGCCCGAGGGAAACCCAGCCCTCTCACGGGAGCGCATAAGCGCCATCCGCACCTTGATGCGCAGCTGCTTGGACAACCCGGAGATGGTCGCCGGAGATGAGCGGATATGCACCGAGGCTATGCGTGCCGCCCCTGGCCGAGTTATAGCGAAGACGGGCGCCGAGGCTTCCTATGGGATCGCCTTTATCGATGCGGGCGTTGGGGTGGCATTCAAGGTTGAAGACGGCAACATGCGGGCGCTGGAGCCCATCGTGGTGGAGCTTATGCTTAGAATGGGGACAATCTCCGAGGAGGAGGCAGCGCCCCTTTCCCGCTTCAGGAGAGTTTCCATAAAAAATCACCGCCGCGAAACAGTTGGCCTGATAGAGGCGATAATCGATTGGCGCGGCCTTGACCGCCCAGATAAAAAACGATGATCTGGGCTCCCCTTACCTTAATCTTCGGCCTTGCCGCCGGGTTGGTAGCGGGCTTTTTCGGAATCGGCGGCGGTATTGTCTTTGTGCCGACCTACCTGGAGATTCTCTCAACCTTTCCCGGAGTTCACGCCCCTATGCAGATGGCCGTCGCTACCTCGCAGGCGACTATCTTCTGCACGATGCTCCTCGCGGTAAGAAAGCACAGGAAGTATGGGGGCATTCAGTACAAAACCGCGATGAGGGTTGGAGTGGGCGGCATTTTCGGAGCAATTATTGGCGGGTATTCAAATACCGTCATAGATGGCAACTCGCTGCGGTTCCTCTTTGTCGGGCTGATTATTCTTGTTGCCCTGAAAACATTTTTATACCGCCACGTTGAGATAGAGCGCTCCAACCCCCACACACCTTTGAAGCAATCCCTTGCAGGGGTTTTTATAGGAGCTTTTGCTGGATTTTTCGGCGCAGGCGGCGGGGTGCTCGGTGTGCCCTACCTCTTGAGGTACTGCAACCTTAAGGTGCACGACGCCATGGCGACAAGCTCGGCGATAATCTTGATAACCTCCTCCGTCGCGACTACAACCTGCGCCCTCTCTGGACTCTCTGACCCGCAGGATGTGCCCTTTTCATTTGGGTATCTCCACTATGGAATCGGGGCGCTGGGCTTTGCGGGCTCTCTAATTGGCGTGCAGCTTGGGGTCTCCTGGGCGCGCAAAGTAAGCCGCGACAAGCTGATAATAGCCCTTTCGGTGCTTTTGGTGGTGGTAGCGCTTAGGGTCGCGCTGAGGTAATGACCTACCTGCGCGAGGGGTGAAATTCCGGGTAGTAGCAGATGAGCGGCGAGCAGGAACGGCCGAAGCGTTCATTGTAGGCGGAAAGCGCGTCAGCTTGCGTCAGCTCCCTATCTTCTAGGAAGCGCTTTACTAGCCTGACATTTTCAACTTTTCCTGCGCTGGGGCCGCCTCGGCCCACCAGCTTAAGCACCCCGACTCCGGCATCAATTAGAGGATGTATTGCGCAGAGGCCGCAGGCGAAGCGGCGATCGCAGCCTCGCCATGAGTTCAAGTAATCTATGAACGGATGACCCTCAAATAGCTGATTGTTATAGTTTTTTACATTATAATCTATCTCGCAGGGCCATCTTTTGTCCGCGCTGGTATGCTGGAAAGAGCAGTGCGCCTCCTCATTGGGACATTTGCCCACGAGTATAAAGCTCTCGAAGGTTATACCCGGAGAAGCATCGACGATTTTCTTAACTTCTGAAATTGTAAGGTGGCGAGGCAGGACCGCCCTCGCTATCCCAAGGGCATTGTAAAAGGCAAAATCGGCTGCATTGAGAGCCCCTGCCATGGTGGAGAGGGTCAGCTCAAGGGCGACGCCACCATCCTTAAGCGCCAAAATGAGGGATGGATCGGCAACCACAACACCCTTTACGCCCCATTCTTCAGCGCGCTTTGCCAGAGCAACCAGCGCTGGCTGCATCCTCTTTTCATACATAGGTGCATTGAGGGTGATTGAAACTCTGGCGCCCACGCTTGAGGCAAGTTTTACGGCGCTGGCGAACTCATCCTCGCTTGAGAAGTGTGCCGAATCGAAGGTGCGCTGACTTGAGGAGACGATTCCGGCCTTCCAGTTTGGCGGCTCAACGCCCCCGTAAAGCTCATCCGCGCCCGCTTCGATGAGCGCGGCGGTCTCAGACAAATTATCGAAAGGGGAGAGAATCTTCACGCCCACCTACTTCATCTCCCTCGGCTTCCAGAGCTTTTCATAGCGGTAATCCCACATATCGGGTTTCTCCCCGCTGACCAGAGCCCCGCCTACCACAACAAGGGCAAGTGTAGGCTCTGAGGAGGTCGACCCGACGCCAAAGGGGTCCCTCCCATCCAGCCGCGCCTCTATATCATCGAGGGTGCCAAGGGTGACGCGTTCGCCAGGGCAAGCGATGTTTTCCAGTATGGCGATTGGAGTTTCCGGGGTATAGGCGTGAAGAAGCTCGGTTACAAGCTCGCCGATTGGGAGGTTTAGCATATAGAGGATCAGGGTGTTCCCCTCCCCTCCATACTCCCGGAGGCTTACCCGCCCATCACGGGTTATTGCCCGTGGGCTGGTTATTATCGCGGTGTGCGCGACACCGGCGATGTCCCAGCTGCGCTTTAAAAGCGCCGCAGCGGCCGCGTGGGCGCTGACGCCGGGGATAACCACCGCCCTGTCGAAGAAATGCTCTACAAAGGAGTGAAAGGGAGAGAAGGTCGAGAAGTCTCCAGGCAGAAGGAAAGCGACGGGCCCCCTCTTTAAGCGTGAATCAACCCAATCCACAACGGTTTGGTGGTCCATTGTGAAGGGGCTCTCAACCTCTTTGCCAGAGAGATAAGCGGAAAAGCCCTCCTCATATACCTTGGGCGCGAGGAGGGCGATAGATTGCTCGATAGCCCTTAGGCCGCCAACGGTTATCAGATCAGGGTCGCCGGGGCCGCAAGAGATAAAGTATAGAGGATGGTCAGCCACCGAAGAGCCGCGCGAGGAAGCCCTTTTTGGGTATATCCTGGACAATCTGCCCCAGAGTGACTTTAGCCTCGCCCTCCTTGTAGGTGACCTTGACCTCTACCTTGACATTTGCCGCGTCAACACCCTCGCCCACCTCAACATTTAGAGGAACGACGACAGAGCGGCTGTCGTTGCCACCCTTCTTGGGCTTATCCACAGTAATATCAAGGGTGCGAAGCTCCTCGCTTACGCCAGCCGGCTTAGCCGCTTGGGCTGCGGCCGCTGAACCTACCTTTGCAGCGGGCTGCTTTGCGGCGGCGGGTCTGGATATTGCCCCTGACCCCTTTTGCTGCTTCGCTTTAAGGTCTTCCAAAACCATCTTGCAGATGGTGCGCATCGCCTCCATAACGCCGGTGCCGACAGTAGCGCTGGTCTCGAACTCCGGAACGCCGCGCAGGTTGAGCTCGCTGCGCATATCATCCAGCTCCATCAGGTTGGGCATATCGCGTTTGTTGTACTGTATGACGAAGGGCATTGTCTCGGGGTCAAAGCCGTGGAGACGGAGGTTCTCATGGAGGTTCTCAAGAGATTCCTTGTTCTGCTCCTGCATGCCGTTTTGCGAATCCGCAACGAAGACGACGCCGTCAGCGCCCTTTAAGACAAGCTTTCTCGTGGTGTTGTAAAAAACCTGCCCCGGCACGGTGTAGAAGTTGAACTTCACCCTGAAGCCGCCAATCTTGCCGAAGTCCACCGGGAAAAAGTCGAAGAAGAGGGTGCGGTCCGTCTCGGTTGCAAGGCTTACCAGCTTGCCCTTATTGTCAGGGTTTATCTTTGAGTGGATGTACTGGATGCTGGTGGTCTTGCCGGAGAGGCCGGGGCCATAGTATACGATCTTGGCCGTCATCTCTCTCGCCGCATAATTTATAATCGCCATATTTGGAGTCCTTTCAATTACGCTTAAGATACAAGAGAAACTCTACATTTCCCTTTTTCGCCCCCTTTATTGGAGACTCCATCTCACCGATAACATCAAGCCCTGATAATCGCGCACTTTCACGGACCTTCTCAAGAGCTTTTTTTCTAAGGATAGGGTCGCGCACTACCCCGCCTTTCCCCACCTCACCCTTATCGACCTCAAATTGCGGTTTCACAAGTGCAATTATATCACCGCTTTGCTTTAAAAGGCCCACTACGTGAGGCAAAACCAACTCAAGGGATATAAATGAAGCATCTATAACCGCCAGGTCGACCAGCTCGCCAAGGGTCTCCCAGGTCAAGTGGCGGACATTTTGCCGCTCGATATTGATGACCCTCGGGTCTTCCCGAAGCTGCCAGGCAAGCTGACCATAGCCAACGTCGACAGCGTAAACCTTAGCTGCGCCATGCTTTAAGAGGCAGTCGGTAAAGCCCCCGGTGGAAGCGCCAACATCCACGCAGGTAAGCCCCGACGGGTCATAAGCGAACCCCTTTAGCGCCCCTTCGAGCTTAAGGCCACCACGGGAAACGTAGGGATTAAGGTCCCCTTTCAGCCTTACCGAGGCGTCGCAGGCAACCTGAGCTCCAGCCTTCGTCACCGCATGGTCCCCCACCACCACTTGACCGCCCATGATAAGCGCCTGCGCTTTGGACCTGCTCTCAGCCAGCCCTCGCTCTACCATGAGATTATCAAGACGGAGCTTTTTAGCCATCACTTCCTATAATGGCCTTGGCGATTGCTTCTGTATCTATACCGGCCTCCTCTCGCAGCTCCTCCTGGGTGCCGTGGGAGATAAAGGCGTCGGGGATTCCAAGCCGCTTGACGGGTGTGGATATACCCTCATCTGAGAGCAGCTCCAGCACAGCCGAACCAAAGCCGCCCTGGAGGACATTCTCCTCAAGGGTTACGATGCTTCTCGCGCCCTTAGCCAATGAAAGTATACCCGCTTTATCCATGGGTTTGACGAAGCGTGCATCAAATAGTGTCACATTGACGCCTGCGTCCTTGGCAAGCTCAACCGCAGCGAGGGCGTTTGGCAGGTTCGCGCCGATATTTATCAGAAGGACCGCGTCATCACCACCTTCGACAATCAACCTCCCGCGTCCAACCTCAAAGGGCGAGGGTAGCTCGTCAAGCTCGACGCCGACGCCTGCACCGCGCGGATACCTAAGGGCTACCGGCCCATCGATTGAGAGCGCAGTCGCCATGGCATGCCTCAGCTCATTCTCGTCGGAGGGTGCTATTACGGTCATGCCGGGTATGTGACGGAGATATGAGAGGTCGAAGCTGCCGTGGTGCGTTGCGCCGTCGGAGCCGACGAAGCCCGCCCTGTCGAGGGCGAAGACCACATCGAGGTTTTGCAGTGCGACATCGTGGATGATCTGGTCGTAGGCGCGCTGCAAAAAGGTCGAGTATATGGCGACCACGGGCTTTTGCCCCTCGGTCGCGAGCCCCGCAGCGAAGGTAACCGCGTGCTCCTCGGCGATACCCACGTCAAAGAAGCGAGTTGGATAGCGCTCGGAGAACTCCTTTAGTCCGGTCCCCTCCGTCATTGCGGCGGTTATCGCAACTATGCGGTTGTCCGAGGCGGCGAGCTCAACCAGCGTGCTCCCAAAGACAGAGGTGTATGAAGGAGGAAGGCCGCCGCTCTTTTTCGCGTTGCCGTTTTCAAGGTCGAAGGGACCTACACCGTGGTAGGAGGATGGCTTCTTCTCAGCGGGCACATATCCCTTGCCCTTCGTCGTCACCACATGGACAAGGATTGGCTTCTTGAACTTTGAGACGTTCTTAAAAGCTGTAAGAAGATGGGAGATGTTGTGGCCGTTTATGGGGCCGAAGTAGGTGAAGCCCATCTCCTCGAAGAGCATCCCGGGCGATATGAACCCCTTCGCGTGCTCCTCAAGCTTCTTGGCGAACTTCGCCACGGGCTCGCCGCCGGGGAGTGCTTTTAATATCTCCTGAACGTCGGAACGCATCTTTGAGTAGAGGTTGCCGGAGAGCACCCTGGAGAGGTACGAGGCCAACGCCCCTACGTTTGGGGAGATAGACATCTCGTTGTCGTTTAGGACGACTATGAGGTCTCCCTTTATATGACCGCCGTGGTTGAGCCCCTCGAAGGCCATGCCGGAGGTCATTGAGCCGTCGCCAATGACTGCGATTACCTTGTTGTCGCGCCCCGCGAGGTCTTGGCCCGCCGCCATCCCAACACCCGCCGAGATCGAGGTGGAGGCGTGCCCCGTACCGAAGCAGTCGTACTCAGACTCGCTCCTCTTGGGGAAGCCGCTGATGCCCCCGCGCTGGCGTATTCTGGCGAATTCTTCACGCCTACCAGTCAAAATCTTGTGCCCGTAGGACTGGTGCCCAACGTCCCAGATTATCCTGTCCTCGGGAGCGTTGAAGGTCGCATGGAGGGCAATGGTAAGCTCCACAACGCCGAGGCTTGAAGCGAGATGCCCACCTATCGGAGAGAGCTTTTCCAGGATAAATTCACGCACCTCTCCAGCAAGGATCTCCATCTCGGGAACGGAGAGCGTTTTCAGCGCCTTCGGGTTGTCTATGCGGTCTAGAATTTTGTAGCTTTTTCCCATCTCTTAATTATTCCTGCTGCCGACAAAGGTGGCGATTTGGCGTAGCGGTTCGCCCCGCTCTCCAAAGAGGGCGGTGAATTCGTTGGCCTCCTCTATCAACTCGGCAAGGCGTCTCTTTGCCTCGCCAAGCCCGACCACCGAGGGATATGTTGCCTTTGAGAGCCCCTCGTCGCTACCAACCGGCTTGCCCAATGTCTCTGTGTCGCCTTCTACATCTAATATATCGTCGGCAATCTGAAAAGCCAGGCCGACGCGGTCTGCATAGCGCTCCAGCGCATTAAGCTCCTTGCCTGTTGCGCCCGCCGAGAGCCCGCCTGTAAGCACGGATGCTCTGATAAGCGCCCCTGTCTTATGGGTATGGAGGAATTCCAGGGCGGGGAGGTCTAACGTTTTGCCCTCGCTGAGAATATCCACCGCTTGTCCCGCCACCATCCCAGCGCCGCCCGCCGCAAGGGATATCTCCTTTATACACTTAACGATTATATCCGCAGGAAAGCGTCCAGTCACCCACTCACCCGTTAGCATGGCAAAAGCGTCGGCCAGGAGGGCGTCACCGGCGAGGATAGCAATCGCTTCGCCGAACTTTACGTGGCAAGTTGGCTTACCCCGGCGTAAATCATCATCATCCATCGAGGGGAGGTCGTCGTGGATTAGAGAGTAGGTGTGGACCATCTCAATGGCGACGCCAAAGGGTATTGAGGTAGAACCGTCACCGGAGATCGCCTCCGCAGCCGCAAAGGCCAGGGCCGGGCGTATCCTCTTACCTCCCGCGAAGAAGGAGTAGCGCATCGCCTAGTAGAGCTCCGAGGGAAGGTGCCCCTCCGGCCTAAGGACCTCTTCGGCAAAACTTTCTGAAAGCGCCGCGCACTTTGACAGATAGCCATTAACGTCGAAATCACTCATCGGCGTCGAAATCCTCCTCATAGAGCTCGCCGGAGAGTTCGCGCCTTAGGATTTTCACCTTGCGTTCTGCTTCGTCCAGCCTTTTGTGGCACTCCTTGGAGAGGGTAACTCCCTTTTTGAAGGCCTCCATCGCCTCCTCAAGGTCAAGCTCTCCACCCTCAAGCGCTGAGACAACCCCCTCCAGGTCATCAAGGAGCGCCTCAAATTTTTTTTCTACTTCTTTTTTCTTGGTCATCTAATTCTCCCAGAGGGCACAGACTGATACCGTAAGCGCCATTAGTCAAGGCTTTTGGTCACTGCAACGAGGCTCAAAGGGTCCACCTTGACGCCGCCCACATAGACCCCCCAGTGAAGATGCGGACCCGTGGAGCGCCCTGTGGAGCCGACCCCGCCGATCAGGTCGCCAGCCTTTAGCAGATCACCCGCCTTAACCGCCACCGTCTCCATGTGAAAATATGCTGTATAGAGCCCAAGGCCGTGGTCCAAGAAGACTGTGTTGCCCGTGTAGAAATAATCTCCGACAAGCGCCACGCGACCCTCGGAGGAGGCATAGATCTCGGAGTCCTTTGCCGCTGCTATATCAAGGCCGCTGTGGTAGCTGCCCTTCTCCCCGTTATAGTATCGCTGTAAGCCGAAGGGGCTTGAGTGGCGACCCTCTATGGGAAGCGCAAAGGGGCTCTTCCATAGCCGCTCCTCGGTCGTCTTGGCGAGGGCGGCTCTGATCTCCCGGTTCTCTTTATTGGCGCGGGCCCTGTCCTCCTCGGAGAGGAAGACCTTTGAGTCGTCGACTGTTATATGCTGCTCTCTGAAGACCCTCGGCAGGATGTTCAAGGGCACCTCTTCCGAATATGTCTCCCCGCCTGAGAGGGTATGTGTAATTGTAAGGGGCGCGGGCCCCTCGACGGACTCCAAATCCACCCCGGCGAGAGCGCTCCACCTTCCGCTGCCATCCGGCATAAGGGGAAGGGTCACCCCCTTAAAGGAGATAGAGGCCGACTTTGTCCCGGCGGGGAAGCTCTCTTCGACTGAGAAGATATCCCCTACCCTGACCCCCGTTGTCCGAATAGTAACAGCCCCAAATGCTGCGGCCGCCGCAAAAATAAGCGCCACAAAGAGAAGCAAGCCTTTAAAATATCTCATACGTTAATCCTTGTAACCTTCCTTTATATACTTCTGGAGAATTTGCCTTACAAAGGCTATCTCCCCTATCTGCAAGACCTTGCCGCCCGTTACCCGCTCGACGTAAAAGGAGTCGTCGGCGCGCACAAGGGTAGTTGCAATCCGTGCCAGGCGTATTGTTAGACCGGCGCTGGAGAAGCCTCGGGCGATATCGTAAAGGAGGCCTAGCCTGTCACGCGCCTCTATGTCTACAACCGTGAAGCGGGTAGAGGCCTCATTGTCGAAGCGTATCTTGGGCGGCGGTATACGGTGCGGCTTCTTGCCACGGTGTATCTTCTGCATCTGCCGGCTCGGCGAAAGCTCATCCTCCCGCTCATCGTCTAGGTAGGCTAAGAGATTCTTTCGCCACCTTGCCACCTTGCGCTCATCCTCAAGGCGCTCCCCGGCGGGGCCCGTTACGTGCAGGATATCGAGCGCCCAGCCGTCACGCCGCGTCGTCAGGTTGGCGGATATTATGTTCACCCCGGAGGCGGCGGTGACACCCGCTATCTCCGCGAAGAGGCCGGGGTGGTCCTTTGAGAGGATCATGGCGATGGAGTGGTTCTCGCCCTCAACTCTGCGCACCTGCATAAGGGGCGCCGCATCTTTTCTCGAAAAGAGCGCCAGATGCTCCATAAGCTCTGTGACGGGGTAAGCCAGAAGATAGCGGGGGTGGTCAACGCCCGCGACAAACTCTTCGACTACGCCTCCAAGCCCCTCATCCCTGGCCGTTTGGATCAGCCGCTCCTGCACCACGCCAGCGCGCTTCTCTATGCTCGGCGGCTTTACCGATTCACGCAGAATGTTGCCTCGGACCTTTTGATATAGCTCCGCGATGAGGCTCATCTTCCAATCATTCAAGACCCCCTCGCCCACCGCCGAGATGTCGGCGAAGGTCAGTAAGAAGAGGAGGTCAAGCATCTCCTCTGAGCCGATGAATTCGGAGACGCGCCCGATGAGCTCGTCGTCCGCGAGGTCCCTGCCCTGCGCCGTAGAGGAGATGAGAAGGTGGTTTCTTATAAGGAAGACGAGAATTTCAAGCTCTTCACCGGCAAAGCCCATCCTTCCGCCAACGGTCAAGGCTATCTGCGCGCCGCGCTCCGGGTGGTTGCCGGAGCCGTCTTTGCCCACGTCATGCAAGAGCGCCGCGAGGTAAAGTATATCGTGGCGCTTGACCTTCTCCATGACGCTCGTAACGAGCGGAAAGCTCTGCCGGTACTCGCCCCTGGCAAGCCTCCTGAGATACGTAACGGTAAAGAGAGAGTGAACGTCCACCGTATATACGTGGTTAAGCTCATGGGTAACCCGGCAAAAGAGCGGCGCGAACTCCGGTATCAGGGCATCCAGAAAGCGGACGTCATGCATCCATAGAAGCGTGGTCGCGACGCGGCGCGGATGCTTTAGTATCTTCAAAAATGAATCAACGACGCGGTTGTCGCGGCGAAAGCGCTCATCGACGAGGCCCCTGTTTGCACGCACTACCTCTAGCGCTTGCGGGGCAAGAGGCGCGTCAAGGCTCTGCGCCTCTTCAAAGACCTTTATGAGGCAGTAGGGATTCTCCTTTACCATCTCCTCGGAGAGCATAAGCTCGCCGCCCTTGAAGGTTATCCCATACCCCAGGCGGCGGACCCCCTTGGGCTTGCCCGGCCTGAGGTTGATAATCCCGTGGCAGGAGCGGCGGATCACCACATCGGCAAAGTGCTTGACTCTCGACGTATGTCTGTAAAAATCCATCATGAACTTTGCGGCGGCGGGCTGCCTCTTGGAGTCCTCATAGCCGAAGAAGCGGGCGGCATCCTCCTGGCTCTCCTCGCCAAGGCGGTCCTCTCTTCTGCTGGAGGAGAAGTGGAGAAAGTTCCTGACGCGGATGAGAAAGTCCCTCGACTCCTCTAGCGCCCTTATCTCCTCCGGCGGGATTAGCTCGCCGGAGCCGAACATCTCATCCACCGTGGATACTTTGAGGCGCAGCTTTGCAGCCCAGAACGCCATCTGGATATCCCGAAGGCCGCCCTGCCCATCTTTGAGGTTCGGCTGCGTGATGTAGAGCGTGTCGCCAAAGCGTGCGTGCCGCGCATCCATCTCGTCGAGCTTGGCGCGCAAAAAACGCTTTACACCTTTACCGAATATCTCCCCCTCTACAACGCGGTGAAAGAAATCGTCTGCAAGGCCCTGATCTCCAAAGATCAGCCGTGATTCGAGGAGGCTGGAGCGGCTCCTTATGTCCTCCCTGCTCACCGCGATATTCTCCTTAACGGTGCGGGTTACCGATTGAACATCAAAACCTGCGTCCCACAGCGGATAGAGAAAATCCTCGGAGAAGGTGCCAAGCTTTACCCTGTCCCCGTGAAGGAGGAGCAGATCAAGGTCGGAGTAAGGCGAGAGTTCGCGCCTGCCGTAGCCGCCCATCGCCATGAGGCATATAGGCTCCTTTTCAAGGAGGCCGCCCTCCACAAGTGCTTTAAAGAGGGAGGAAACTATCTGGTCGGTGATTGCAGTCAGGAGCGCAGTGACTTTGCGGCCCTTTGAGGTAACCTCATTTAGCTCGCGCACCCTCGCCCTCATCGCCGTGGCGACCTCGCGCACCCTCGCGGAGCGTGTCTGGGGGTCTCGGAAGTATTCGACCAGCGTCCCATACGGCAAGGGGGTCTTCTCGTCGATTGACTTTATATCAAAGGAGTCTGTGCTCATTGGGCGGCTTTTCTCTCATATAAATTTTCAATTTTACTGTGCAAAATACTTGTCCACCGCTTCTGTAATAGCTTGGGCTATGGTTCCTCCATACTTTGAAGAAGATAACCACTTTTCCTCGGTCGGGTTGGATATAAAGGCCGTTTCAACGAGGATCGAGGGCATAACCGCCCCTGTCAGCACATAAAAAGGCGCTCTTTTTACGCCGAGGTCCCGCACATTTCCGTGATTTAACGTAACGTAATTTATTAGCTCACTCTGCACTGCTTCAGCGAGGCGCTTTGACTCCGGCGTCTTCATGCCGAGGAGGACGTCGGCCAATATATGCTCTGTCTCTGCAACCGAGTCCACGGTGTTCTTATTCTCCATCGCGGCGACCTGCCTCGCGGAGCGGTCGGAGGAGCGGTCAAGGTAATATGTTTCGATGCCCCTGGCCTTCCTTGAGCGCGCTGCGTTGGCGTGGAGCGAAATGAAGAGATCCGCCCCGAATCCGTTGGCGATTGCCGTTCGCTCGGAGAGCGAGAGGGTGGTGTCCCCGTTTCTAGTCAACTTTATATCACAATCCAGCCTTTTTTTGAGGCTATCCCTAAGAGCCTTCGCCATCCTAAGGGTAACCGTCTTCTCATAGAGCCCGCCCCTCCCCACAGCGCCGGGGTCTGTTCCTCCGTGGCCGGGGTCAATGACTATGCGGTAGCGTTTCCCGGTTGTTGTTGTAGCGGCGGCGCTGGGCGGGGTCTTTGATTCAGCGCTCCTTGCCGGCTCCTTTGATTCTGTGATGAGGCGGGGGACGATGTCCTCCTCGCCGGTGGAGCCGAGCTTGCCCGTCCCTCCCCCCTCGCTCCTGAAGACATCGACAACTATCCTGTAGGGCTCAAGGAGGGGGAATACCCGATATTCCGAGGCAGCGTTGAGGTCCAGTACGGCGCGCATCTTGGTGGGACTATGCTGCCCCAACCTGACCCTGGTGACCAATCCGTCGAGAACTGAGAGTTCATCGCCGCTTACGCCGCGCATCGCCACCCCGTCCAGGTCGATGAATATCCTGCTGGGACGCCCTACGGTCTCATTGGGCGGCAGCGATTGGGAGGTGTACTCCGCGCGCCCGCTTAGCTCGATGACAACTCGCGTGTAGGTCGGCGCGGAGAAGTAGCGAGCCTCTTTCAGATACACTCGCTGCGGGCGTTTTTTGAGACTTTTCTTCGCGGTGCCCGCCATGTCTCCATCGGGCATCTCCTTTACTATGCGTCTAAAGAGGGCTTTGGCGAGCTCAACATCCCCCACCCCCTCGAACATAGCTCCCGCGCGAAAGAGGCCATCATCCGCGAGGTTTGATTTGGGATATGTGTCGGCCAGCTTAATGTAATACTGCGTCGAGCGGGTGAAGTCCGCTTCATTTCTCGCTATGGCGTAAGCGCGCTCATAACAGAAGGCAGACATGTATAGCGCATCGGCGGGCCTGTCACCCTGTAGCTCCGCCCCCGCGAAGAGTCCGGCAACCGCCCGCCATTCTATGGGGTTGGTGTTGCGCCCCGCATCCGCTCTAAGCTCATAATAGGCGTTTCTGCCGCGCTCATAATCAGCCGACGCCGGCAGCGCCGCAAAGAGCGCGGCCGCTATTAGCATCAGCAGAATTAATTTTCCCTTTACCATCTAAATTTGCCGAGTCTGTTTAGCCCGGCCAGCGTGACCGTGGCGTAATACCTGTAATCTATCCTGTCCTCATCAGCCATATAGACGCGTGAGTAGGTCAAGGTGACCTCCCAGCAGGGGTGGCTGAATTTTAGCCCCGTCTCATCCTCAAGCCTTATATCGTCTCTCAGGGAGAAGCGGTTTCTATATGAAGCGGAGACGCTCTCGTTAAAGGGTATTATAAGGCCGCCGTCCAGATAGTCCGCCTCGCCGCGTATAAAGTTGCGCTCGAAGCGGATTTCATCTCCGCGTCTGTCTTTGGCCGTCAAAAGACCCGCCCAACGATTAAAGCGTCCGCCCTCGTCGTCGGCGTACTCTCCATCAAGGCGAAGCTTTGTATTTACAAAGGGGGAGAGCTCCATCACGGCGCGGTAGTTCTCCCAATTTACCGATGCGAACCCATCCCTCGTAAGGTGTCTGACCCCCACCTCGCGGCCAAACTCCAACAAAAAGAGCTCCCTTAAACTCTCCGTATCGAGGAGTCGGTTGGTGAGCCCCAAAAAAATCGTCGAAGAGTCCTTAAAGATATCCTCCTCGTCGAAATACTCCACCTCATCATCCCTGTTTCGCTCTTCCCAGCGCCAGTTGATATTGGGCTCCACCACATGAAGGGCGCTCCCCCACTGGCGCCCCAGCGCCACCCGCCCATCCGCCTCTACCCAAGGGCCGCTCTTTTCGTAGGTCTCTGAGTTAAGGTCATAATAGTTGTAGCGGTAACCGGCGCCAAGTCGCAGCCAACCGGAGTTATCCCCAAAGCCCTTTGTCAGCCCATGATTGACCCTGAAGCGATCTCCATCAACTCCCTCATCGCGCTTAAAGCGTGTGGCTTCGGCCTCAGTAAATGAGTTGATTCCGTAGACTAGGGGTGTTTCAACTCCATAAAAGCCCATTCGAGGAAGCTGTTGCAGAGTGTCTCCCTGCGGTTCGAGAAGCGCCTGTGTCCAGCGGCCAAGCAAAAAGAGAGTGCCGGGCTCCATCGTATGGGCTCCGTAGACGCGGCTCTCCTTTCGTACAATCCCCCTTAATTCGAGGGTCTCCGAGTCTTCCCGGTAATCGCTCGCGTCGGAGACGTAATCAACCTTGAGGTCGAGGAGGTCATCACGGCTAAAGCGTGACAGGTGCTCTCCCTTGACCTCGGCTTCATTGTCATCCTCCTCCTTATCGTGAAGGAGCTTAACCTTGAAGTTGCCGTCATGGCCCTCCGCCAGGATATAGCGAAGATCAAAGGTCTCGCCGACTCCAAGGCGGGATTTATAGTCTGTGGTCATGGTGATATCGGCGTTATCGGCAAAGGCCCAGTAAAAGGGGATTTTTAGCTCCGTACCGCCTCTTGTCGTCCACCCCGCCTTGGGCGGAAGGAACCCTGTTGTGCGCTGCGTCTTCGCCGGATAGATCAGCCATGGGGTATAGAGAACCGGCACCTCCTCAACGCGAAAAACTGCGTTGCCGCCGGTTAAGAATTCTTCGATGCGCACCTTCAGCCAATCGGCGTCAAAGCGCCAGGATGGGGAGGAGCCGTCGCAGGCTGTGAAGCTGGCGTCTGTTGCTTCATAGGTAAGCTCGCCTGTACGCCTCAATGATTTAGCGCTGATTTTATAGCCCGAGTCGGCGAGGTAGAGGTTGCCCTGGCGAATCTCTCCCTCCAGCGTCTCCATATTGAGGGATACAGATTCGCACTCGACGCGGTTGCCCTCCATATCCACGAGCAGCACATCGCCTTCGGCGACTACCGTTCCCTTGTCACGCTCATAGCGCGCATGGTCTGCGGTAAGCACCTTTCCATCCCAGGCTATCGTCACGTTACCCTCGGCGACGATGTTCTCCCCTGCTACGTCGAGTGAATCGGCATTGAAGGTGAGACGCCGTGGGCTCTCCCTCAGGGCCAGCGTTTCGGCGCAGCTGTGCTGAGCAGCGAAAAGCTGCGTCAAAAGATATAGCGCAGTTAAGAGGAGTAATCTTCGGGTCAAGGGAGGAGCCCCTCGCTTCTCAGGATGGAGCGGGCCTGCCCAGCCATGGTCAAAGAGCCGGTTATTACAATGAGGTCCTCCGGTCCGGCGAGAGCCCTTGCCTCAGCGAGCGACTCCTTGAGCCCCGCCTTGACGATGGAGTGCCTAGCCCTCCCTGCGCAAAGCGCTTCAAACTCCTCGGGCGAGAGAGATCGGCTTGAGTCGGAGCGGGTATAAATTACCTCATCCGCCAAGGGCGCCAACTCATCGACAATTGATTGAGCATCTTTATCATCTAAAACCCCGAGGACCAGTATGAGGCGCGCTCTTTCGCCGGCGCTAACTTTGAGAGCTTCGGCGAGGGCTTTCGCGGCATGTGGATTGTGCGCGCCATCCAGCATGATCTTCGGACCCCGCCCGAAAACCTCCATCCTTCCGGGCCAGCTAACGCTGCGGCAACCTGCCCTGACCGCATCGTCATCAATATCGAATTTGGCGCGGCAACACTCTATGAGGGCAAGGGCGACAGCCAGATTATCCCTTTGAAATCCCCCGGCCAGGGCAAGGTGTATTCCCTCTATATCGCCTTTAACACCATGGTACGTGTAACCATCCGCCCCCATTTCAGCATCAAAGTCTACGCCTTTAACCAGTAGCGGCGCTCCGGTTTCAGTGGCGCGGTTCTTTATCGCCTCAAGCCCCGCGCCCACAGCGCCGGTGACGAGGGGCACGCCGGGCTTTGCGATACCCGCCTTCTCCACGCCCACCCGGTAGAGCGTTCCACCGAGATGCGCCATGTGCTCACCGGCGATATTTGTTATCGCGGTGGCGATGGGGTCGATTACGTTTGTCGAGTCGAGGCGGCCGCCAAGGCCGACCTCGATAACCGCCGCATCGACCTCAACCTCCTTGAAGTAGAGGAAGGCGATTGCGGTTATCACCTCGAACTGGGTCATCTCCTTTAAGATGGGGAAGCGCTCTGAGGAGGCGAGCACCCTCTCCAGTAGAGGCGGAAGGCTCTCGTCGGGCATCAGCTCACCGTCGATGCGCATCCTCTCCCCGAAGAACTCAAGGGGCGGCGATGTATAAAAGCCGGTGCGGACCCCGGCCTCCTTAAAGATGGAGGCCACTATCGCAGAGGTGGACCCTTTTCCATTTGTACCCGCGACGTGCACCGCTGGGTACGCACGCTGGGGGTTACCCAACTGCTCAAGGATGCACCACATACGTTCAAGGCCAAGGTTAATACCGAACTTATCCAGCTCAGCTATGTATTTAAGAGCTTCTGTTGGTGTCATTAGCGGGCCTCATTAACTCCCGTTTTTGAAATTTTGAGGTACAGTTAAAACAGTTAACTAAATTGGCGGGTTTTTGTCCAGACGCCCTTGACGTTACGACATTATTATAAATATCCCATTTCTTGTTTTTTTTATTGACATATAGAGGCTTTCTCCATAGAATTCGCGCCCTTTCCAGCCAGAGGCTGAAAAACTCTGAAAGTTAAGAGATAACTTAGGGAAATGTAAATAGAGGACGCTCCCGGGTAGGGGGCGAACAGGTATGGAAAAATGATTGAAGACATCTCCAGGATCAGGAACATCGGCATTTCGGCTCACATCGACTCAGGCAAGACTACGCTCTCCGAGCGCATCTTGTTTTACACCGCCCGCATCCATGCCATTCATGAAGTTCGCGGCAAGGACGGCGCAGGGGCGACGATGGACCACATGGAGCTCGAAAAGGAGCGCGGCATCACCATCACCTCGGCCGCGACCCACTGCGAATGGGACAACCACTTCGTAAATATCATCGACACCCCCGGACACGTCGACTTCACCATTGAGGTTGAGCGCGCGCTGAGGGTTCTTGACGGCGCGGTTCTGGTGCTCTGCTCCGTCGGCGGCGTCCAGTCACAGTCCATCACTGTTGACAGGCAGATGAACCGATACAAGGTTCCCCGCATAGCTTTTATCAATAAGTGTGACCGCACAGGCGCCAACCCCTTCAGGGTAACCGAGCAGCTGCGCGACAAGCTCCAGCAGAACGCTGTGCTTATGCAGATACCCATCGGCCTTGAAGCTGAGCTCAAGGGTGTCGTAGACCTCGTCGCCATGAAGGCCATCTACTTCGATGGCGATAGCGGCGAGAAAGTTCGCATAGAGGAGATACCCGCCGAGTTGGCAGATGAGGCCGCGACCCGCCGCGAGGAGCTGCTTGACGCGGCATCCATGTTCTCCGATGAGCTGATGGAGCAGATCCTTGAGGAGGCGGTAACAGAGCAGACCCTCATCGCAGCTATCAGGAAGGGCACCCTCACCCTCGGCATGACGCCTGTTTTCATGGGCTCCGCTTACAAAAACAAAGGCGTACAGCCCCTCCTTGACGCGGTCGTGAACTACCTCCCCTGCCCCAAGGACGTCGAGAACCGCGCCCTTGACCTTGATAAGGATGAGGCTGAGGTTATTGTTTCTCCCGACCCGGAGAAGGAGCTTGTGGCCCTCGCCTTCAAGCTGGAGGATGGCCGCTACGGACAGCTCTCCTACGTCAGGGTATATCAGGGTACGCTCTCAAAGGGTGACACCATCGTAAACTCGCGCACGGGCAAGAAGCACAAGGTCGGCCGCCTCGTGAGGATGCACTCCGCCGAAATGGAGGAGATCGACAAGTCATACTCCGGCGACATCGTCGCCATGTTCGGTATCGACTGCGCCTCCGGCGACACCTTCTGCGGCGGCGACGCCAGGCTTACGATGACCTCCATGCACGTTCCGGAGCCAGTCATCAGCCTCTCGATCACCCCCAAGGACAACAAGGCCCAGGTCAACATGTCCAAGGCGCTTGGCCGCTTCACCAAGGAAGACCCGACCTTCCGCACCTTTATCGACGCCGAGAGCGGCGAGACGATTATTCAGGGTATGGGCGAGCTGCACCTCGACGTCTATGTCGAGCGCATGAAGCGCGAATACTCCGCAGAGGTCACCGTCGGTCAGCCGCAGGTCGCCTACCGTGAAACAGTCACAAAAGAGACCCACTTCGATTACATACACAAGAAGCAGACCGGCGGCTCCGGCCAGTACGGCCGCGTCATGGGCTTTCTCTCCCCCCTTGAGGAGGGTGAGTACGAGTTCGTCGACTCCATCGTCGGCGGCGTCATACCCCGCGAGTTTATCTCCTCCTGTGACAAGGGCTTCCAGGCCTGCCTCAAGAAGGGCTCCCTGATCGGCGCCCCCGTAACCGGCGTCAAGGTTGAGATAAACGACGGTAATTCACACTCCGTCGACTCCTCCGACATGGCGTTCCAGCAGGCGGCCATCGGCGCTTTCCGCCAGGCCTACCCCAAAGCAGACCCGCAGATTCTGGAGCCCATAATGAAGGTCGTCGTAGAGACCCCCTCAGAGTTCCAGGGCTCTGTCCTTGCCACTATAAACCAGCGCCGCGGCATCATCGCGGGCACAAGCGAGGATGGGAACTACTCGGTCATCGAGTCAGAGGTTCCGCTCTCCGAGATGTTCGGCTACTCCACGATTCTCCGCTCCTCCACCCAGGGCAAGGCGGAGTTCACGATGGAGTTTGCGCGTTACCGCCCCGTACCGAAGTCGGTCTCCGAAGAGCTCATCAAGAAGTATCAGGAAGAGCTCAAAAAACAGAGCGCCGCTTAACGGCGTATGCGGTCAACCGGACAAGTCATACGACTGTGTGACAGGAGCTATATTATGCTTAAAAGTGAACTCGTTTCCAAAAACCCCCTCAGGGCCTTCGACCAGAACCACGACGGCGGCCTAGCGCCGGGGCAGACTGGCCTCATCGCCGCGCGCGCGGGCACCGGCAAGACCGCGATGCTTATCCAGATCGCCCTTGACAACCTCTTTCGCGGCAACACAGTCCTGCACGTCTCCATTGGCGAGACAGTGAGCCACGTTCAGGCCTGGTATGAGGAGATATACCGCGACCTCGCGCTTGGCTATGACCTTGAGATGGCTCGCAATGTATGGGAAGAGGCTGTCACCAACCGCCTTATCCTGACCTTCCGCAACAATGTATTCTCCGTGGAGACCCTGAAAGAGCGCCTTAGCGACCTCGTCGAGCAGAACATCTTCTCCCCCAGAGTTGTCCTAATTGATGGCGTTGACCTCCACAAGCAGTCCCGCGAGCTTCTCGACAGCCTTCGCGCCTACACCCGTGAGTCGGGGCTGAAAACCTGGGTCGCTACCCGAACCCACCGCGAGGACGGGGAGCTAAAAGAGATGGTCTCCCCCATTGAGGACCTCTTTGACGTTATCGTTGGGATAGAACCAAACTCCAACGGCCTTAGCCTTAGCGCTTACAAAAATCCCTCTGCAAAAGAGGGTGAAGAGGTGAGCGTCACCTTGGACCCCAAGACGCTTTTGCTTTCAACCAAGTAATACTGCCGGCCTTATGGGGCGTCAAAGCTCCGTAAGGCGGCGTTTGGCTTACCACAAACCATTGACATAATTGGGTTTGAGGTGTTAAAAAGCCATTTCCCTCCGCTTGTGGAGGGCACAAAAATCCAAACGAGAGGAGGTGGATTAGTCTTGGCATACGAAGACCGCAAACGCGAAGGTCGTCCAAGCGACCCGCGCCGTGACTTCGAGCGTGAAGTCCGTAAGCTAAAGAAGGACTTCCAGAAGAACGTGCTGCCGGCCGTTAAGCGTCACTCGTTCTACGTATCGAAGAGCGAGATGCGCCGCATCAAAGAGCGTAAGGCCGCCCGCAGGCGCCGCCGCCAGATGCGCAAACTCGGCTACTAACCCACCTTCACCCCTCCCCGTCCGGGAGGGGTGATACTTTTTTTAGGGTATATTTCGTAAGTAACCGCTCTCCATCCGTGGAGAGCTTCTCCTTTCAGGGGGAGCGATGCCGAAAACTAGCGTGGGAATCAGGATAAACTCCTCACGCGCCACCGTGGTGAGGCTTAAGGGGGGCTTTAGGTCCACCGTTGTAGATGTTGTGGACACGCTCACCGCTTCCCCTACGGAAGATTTGCTGGAGGGGTGGACGCCACCCGCCTGCGATACTATAGTCACCTCCCTTGGAGCCGACGCCATCTTTCTTCGGGTGGTAGAGGTTCCCTTCTCCGACAAGCGCAGGGCAATCCAGACAGCGCCCCTCGAAGCCGAGGATACGCTGCCCCTTACCCTTGAGAACCTCCTTACGGCCTCACAGTATCTAGCCAAGACCCCAAAGGGCGCAAAGGTGCTTGTCGCGGCTACGCGCGATGATAAAGTAGCGGCCCTAAAGGACCGCCTCACCCTCAAGGGTGCAGCCCCCGCCATTATCGAGAGCGACCCCACAGCGCTTATGACGCTGCACGCCTCCCTCTTTCCCGAGGGCGGCAACCACCTGCTGATAGAGGTTGATGAAGAGCTCTCACAGGGCCTTGCGCTCACTAAAGAGGAGGGCTTCAAGGAGCAGCTTGTGCTACCGGGCGTCAAAGAAGACCCCTCCGAGTTTATCGGCGAGCTATCAAGGGCGCTCACCCTCTGGGCCTCTTCAGGGTTTATGCCTGAGGAGATATTCCTTTGTGGTCCCGGCAGCTTATCGCTGGATATTAATTCAATTTCTAATGATGTTGAGTGCGCTGTTTCCCTCCTTCCCCTCCCTTCAAATGTAGAGATTGACAGGGCGGAGTTCCGTTCCGGTTGGCCCACCTGGTCCATCCCCCTCGGCTTGGCCCTGCGGGAGACGGGGATTAAACATGCAAGCCATATAAATCTCCTTACGGGGGATATGGCACCGGCCGGCAGCGCAATGCCCATCAAGCGCAACCTGATAACCGCGGGAGTATACGCCGCCATTTTGGCGATTCTATGGGGCGCTACGGTGTGGATGGAGACCTCCGCCAAAGAGAGCGAGTTAAATATCCTCCGGGGACGGGTCAAGAGCGCCTTCGTTGAGGCGCTGCCTGAGGTTACTAATATCGTCGACGAGGTAAACCAGCTTTCGACCCGCGTAAAGGAGTTGGAGGAGCGCGCCACTGCGCTTGGCTCCATTCTGGACCGGGAGCTCTCTCCCCTCTCCCTCTTAAAAGAGCTTTCGGATAGAATTCCTCAGGATATAAAGGTTGAGCTAAGGGATTTTCAGGCTGAGCCGGGCAGGCTCCGCCTTGAGGGCAGCACTGACTCCTTCGATTCGATTGACAAGGTGAAGGCCCAGCTTGAGGGTTATGAGCGCTTTGCCTCAGTCGCTGTTACCGACGCAAAGGCGGGGGTCACAGCCGATGTGGTTATCTTCAAGATGACCATTCTCTACGAGGGGGGGGCAAAATGAGACTCTCACGCAGAGAGATATTGATAATAACCATCGGCGGCGTGCTTTTATTCGTGGGGATTGTCTGGGCGCTTATAATAGACCCGGTAAACTCCAACCTTGAGCTGGTGGATAAGAAAATACAGTATGAAAGCGAGCGGCTCTCCAAGGTCGAGGACCTCTCAGGCCGCTATCTGGAGCTTGTCGACAGGCTAAAAGAGACAGAGGGCAAGATAACCGCTGACAGCAACTTCTCTCCCCTCTCGCACCTTGAGACCATTGCGTCGAATTTCGGCATCAAAAACAACATTACACAGATGAAGCCCAAACCCGGGGAGAACACTCGCCACTACCGTGAGGCTATCTCCGAGATGAAGCTCGATAAGGTGACGCTGCCGGTTCTAGTGCGCTTTTTGCATGGCGTAGAAAATCCGACCGGCCCCAACGCCGCACTCCTCAGGATAAAGAAGCTAAGAATAAAGCCCCGCTTCGATGACAAAGATCTCATCGACGCGCAGATTGAGATATCATCCTACCAGCCGCCCTCCCGTGACTTTGAGTAGATAGAGAGTATTTATGAAATCGAGGAGAGCGAAATTTATTAAGATAATCGCGCTTGCCGCACTGGGAGCGTCGGTTTTCATCTTCTCTTTATACCGCCAGTTCCCTTACGAGAGAATATCGCGCATGGTTGAGGACCGCCTCTCCACGGAGGGGGTTAAGGCGCGCATAGTCGGTTTGGGTCCGGGCGGCATTCTGGGCCTTTACGCTGAGCGCGTTGAGATAACCGAGGTAAATAAGTTCCCCGTAAAAGTTACTCTAAGAGAGCTCACCGCGCGGCCAATCCTAACAACACTATTATCAGGAGAGCCGACCTTCACGGTTGACGGGAGCATATTTGGCGGGGCGCTTGAGGTCAAGGCGAACCCCTACTCCAAAGCTGGCGAGGTTACCTTCAGAGATATTCAACTCTCCAGAGCTTCCGGCGCAGTTGAGCTGGAGGGAGTTCCGCCCATGGCCGGCTCGGCAAGCGGCCGGGCCACGGTGAAGGAGAGCGCCAACGGCCTCGATGGAGAGCTTCTGGTTGACCTTAGCGCTCTTAACGTAGGGCCAGGCAAAGCCTTCATACTCGATCTGCCCTCCATGGACCTCGGCACCGGGCGGATAAGAGTAAAGAGCAGCGGCAGGCGGGTCGAAATTGAAAATTGCGACCTCACAGGCGGCGAGATAGAGCTGAACCTTCAGGGCAACGGCAATGTTAACAGGATACTCAGCCGCTCAGTCGTTGACCTGGACCTTACTGTAAATTCGTCAAACAGCGCGGCAGAGAGAAAAGTCCCCTTGGTATTCGCCATGTTGTCTCAGTTTAAATTACCCGACGGCAGCTATGGCATACAACTGAAAGGCCCCCTCACCTCTCTAAGGCCCCGCAGCAGATAGCCATTCACTTAAAAATATTCAGGAGATTTTAAATGGTAAAACCCGACTTTGAAAAAGGCGGTGGACTCTTGCCCGCAATCGCACAGGATGCCGAGACCGGCGAAGTCCTAATGCTCGCATATATGAATGAGGAAGCGTTCAACCGCACCCTCGAAACCAAAAAGGCCTGGTACTACAGCCGCTCTCGCGACAAGTTCTGGATGAAGGGAGAGTCTAGCGGCAACGTGCAAGAGGTCAAAGAGGTGCTCCTCGACTGCGACGCCGATGCCATCATAGTAAAGATCAACCAGATTGGCGGCGCGGCCTGCCATACCGGACACCGCACATGCTTTTACCGCCGCTGGGATTGCGGTGGCTGGGTTGAGGAGGGAGAGCTTCTCTTCGACCCCGAGGAGGTCTACAAAAAATGAGCATCCTCAAAGTCGGCATCCCCAAAGGAAGCCTTGAGAAATCAACGATAGAGCTCTTCGGCCGCGCCGGTTGGAAGATACGCTCCTCCTCGCGCAACTACTTCCCCTCAGTGGATGACAGCGATCTGAGACTATCCCTCGTGCGCGCGCAGGAGATGAGCCGCTACGTCGAGGGCGGGGTGCTGGACGCAGGGCTCACCGGCAAGGACTGGATCCTAGAAAATGACTCCGACGTGGTGGAGGTTTGCGACCTCGTCTACTCGAAGGTCTCTACAAACCCGGCGCGCTGGGTCCTTGTGGTGCCGGGCGACTCCCCTTGCAACAAGCCCGAAGACCTTGAGGGCAAGAAGATAGCGACTGAGATGGTCGGCTTCACTAAGCGCTTCTTTGAGGAGCGGGGCATAAACGTTGAGGTCGAGTTCTCCTGGGGCGCGACCGAGGCGAAGGTGGTGGAGGGTCTCTGCGACGCAATAGTTGAAGTTACCGAGACCGGGTCGACCATTAAAGCCCATGGCTTGAAGATTATAGAGACGCTCCTGGTCACCAACACCAAATTCATCGCCTCAAAGGCTGCCTATGCTGACCCTGAGAAGCGTCGCAAAATAGACCAGATTGCCCTCCTGTTGCAGGCTGCGCTCCGCGCCGAGGATATGGTGGGGCTAAAGATGAACGTCGCGGACAAGGTGCTTGAGGAGGTCGTTGAGCTTCTCCCCAGCGTGCAGGCGCCGACGGTGGCGAATCTCTTTCGCTCAGACTGGCTCTCCGTTGAGACAGTGGTGCCGGAGTCCGTAGTAAGGGAGGTAGTACCCGCGCTCATGGAGCTTGGCGCAACTGGTATTATTGAATATCCCCTCAACAAGATTATCTAGCTCTCCTATCACTACAACAAAAAAAGGCTGCCTTAAAGGCAGCCTTTTCTATTATAAGCTAATAGGCTTATTTCTTTTTCTTCTTACCTCTGGCGGCCCTTGCTTTAACAAGGCGCTCGGCGAGGTTCAAGGATTGCGCCATCTCTTTACGCTTCTCGGAGTAGTTTTTCGCAACGAGGGGCGTACCTGCGGGGATGTTGTACTGTTTACGGTACTGGCCGGGCTTTAGGTCGTGTGCCGTGGAAAGGTGGCGCTTCAATGTCTTCATGCCCTTTCCGCAAACCATGCAGAAGACCTTGTCTGCGCCGAAGGCCGCTTCAAGCGGAACGGCTGGTTTGCCCTCTGCGCCCTCTTCAACTTCGCTGGCGTCAGGTAATTCAATATTGATTTCCACGTTGTCACTTAAAGAAGCCAGCTTGGCAAATACCTGATCTATCTCTTTAAGCAAATCGTCTTTAGCAAGTTCATTCATCGAAGCATGTGATGCAACGATATCGGCGGTCATCTGTAGTAAAGTTCTCTTGTCCATTTTTTGCCTCCACTGATCAAGAGGTTAAATATATCTACGTTAAAAACATCTATACCCAAACAATTAGTATGTTGCAACTTTTTTTCTATTAAAATATCTATTATCTACTGTTATTTCTTGTATTTATATGGGAACTGTACTCCTAAAGATGTTGTTTTGGCATTCTATCGGATTGAGTGAAAAGCCATATTTTGTATTGCAAGTGCTGGATGCTCCCATATATTGTGTTTTCCCCATAGAAAGTTCGTTTTAAAACAACGATTTCATATTTAAGTTCTTTGACTGGACAGTAATTTTATTTTCGAGTATGAAATAATGAATATTGTCACTTCTTTCTATTAAATACTAAGCAAGGAGCTCAACATCATGAAGCAAATTAAATACCCGCTAAACGATATTGAAATCCCTCGCCAGTGGTACAACATAATGCCGGACCTGCCCAAGGGGCTACTGCCTCCGCTGCACCCGGCTACCGGTCAGCCCGCTGGTCCAGACGACCTTGCACCGCTCTTTCCGATGGCGCTTATAGAGCAGGAGGTTTCCCAGGACCGCTGGATTGACATCCCGGAAGAGGTGCTAGACATACTTGTCAAGTGGCGCCCTTCCCCCCTCATCCGCGCCACATCGCTTGAAAAGGCGCTTGGAACGCCTGCCAAGATTTATTTTAAATATGAAGGCGTAAGCCCGGCTGGCAGCCACAAGCCCAACACCTCCATCCCGCAAGCGTATTTCAATATGAAGGAGGGGGTGAAGCGAATCGCCACCGAGACCGGCGCGGGCCAATGGGGCAGCGCCCTCTCTCTTGCCTGTAACTACTTCGGCATTGAGGCGAAGGTTTACATGGTTAAGATCTCCTATGAGCAAAAGCCCTATCGGAAGATCCTCATGGAGACCTGGGGAGGCTCGGTTACCCCAAGCCCCTCCAACGAGACGGAAGCGGGAAGGAAGATACTCGCTGAAAACCCCGACTCCAACGGCTCACTGGGCATAGCAATCTCGGAAGCGGTGGAGGACGCCGCTGGACGCGAGGATACAAAGTACGCCCTCGGCTCCGTCTTGAACCACGTTCTCCTTCATCAGACCATAATTGGGCTGGAGACAAAGAAGCAGTTCGCGCTGGCGAACGACAAGCCCGATGTCGTCATAGGCTGCTGCGGCGGCGGGTCCAACTTCTTCGGCATCGCGGCGCCCTACGTGCTGGACAAGATAAATGGCGAAAATGTAGACATCCTCGGCTGCGAGCCCGCAGCTTGCCCAACCATGACACGCGGACACTTCCACTATGATTTCGGCGATTCCATTGGGATGACCCCGCTTCTTCCGATGCACACCCTCGGGCATACCTTCATGCCGCCATCAATACATGCCGGCGGGCTGCGCTATCATGGCATGGCTCCCCTGGTTTCGGAGATCCTACGGGAGGGGCTGATGCGTGCCGAGGCTTTTGACCAGGTCGACTGCTTCAAGGCCGCGCTCCTCTTTGCCCGTTGCGAGGGCATAGTCCCCGCCCCCGAGTCCTCACACGCGATTCGCGGCGCCATAAATGAGGCGCTAAAAGCCAAGGAGGAGGGCAAGGAAAAATCCATCCTCTTCCTCCTCTCCGGCCACGGGCACTTTGATATGTCCGCCTATGACGCCTACCTCTCAAACAACCTCGTGGAGTACGACCTCCCCGAAGCGGAGATTGAACGGGCGTGGAACGCTATCAAGGATCTCCCTGAAGCGGCTGAGTTTTAATAAACACAACCAGTTACGCTTTATCTACAGTTAACCTGAGGAGGCCGCCTTTAAAGCGGCCTCCTTTTTGTTAATGAATATTAACCATTTTTATTAGCTTTTTTTTGCTTATATCCATTGCAATTGTCTTGATTTGTACTAGAGTCAAAACACGTGGTGGAAAATTCCTCCACCCGTAATGTTCATGAGAAAGGGGATATCATGGGCAGAAAACTGAATCCGTACTCTTCAAAGACGACAGGAAAGAAAGTACCCGCATCAGTCAGCGCAATAGGGCTCTACCTAAAGGAGATACGAAAAACCACTCTATTAACCGCGGACGAGGAGAAGATGCTCGCCCGCAAGATCGCAAAGGGTGACTCGGCGGCAAGGTCGAGGATGATAGAGTCAAACCTTCGCCTCGTCGTCAAAATCGCAAAGCGCTACGTCAACCGTGGCCTCCCCTTCACAGACCTCATCGAAGAGGGCAACGTCGGCCTCATCAAAGCGGTTGAACGCTTCAAGGCTGAGAAAGATTGCCGCTTCTCCACCTACGCTACATGGTGGATAAGGCAGTCCATCGAGCGTGCGCTGACCAACCAGGTGCACACAATACGCCTCCCCGTCCACGTCTCCGACGATATCGAGCGTCTACGCAGGCTAAAGGAGCGTATGCGCAGGGATGGCATCGCCGCCCCCACAATAGACGACCTCTCCGAAGTTACCGGCTTTAAGACAGCCTATATAAAGCGGCTCCTAGCCATACGCCGCAAAGTGTTCTCAATAGACCAGACCCTTAACACCGAGGGAGAATTCACCCTACAGGACAAACTTGAGGACACAAGCCTCGACGACCCGATTGAGAGCATTCACACCGACAAGCTGGTGGGTCATATGCACTCGCTCTTCTCCACCCTCTCCGAGCGTGAGAGGAAAATAATCTCCCTTCGCTTTGGCCTTGGGACCGAGGAACCGATGACCCTTGAGAAGATCGGCGTAGAGTTTGGCGTAACGCGTGAGCGTATAAGGCAGATTCAGATTGAAGCGCTGGATAAGATACGTATCGCCTTCGAGGAAGAGGGTATGGAGCGGCCCAAAATCACCTGAGCTTTATTCCCAATGAATTAACGAGGGGAGCCGATTGGCTCCCCTCTTTTAATTTACCGGGGGAATCCCTTTGCCATAAAGGGCGCACAGTAAGATAATTTCCCGATGAAAAAAAACGCACTAGAAAAACAAAAGCCCCGTTGGCTAAAGCGCCCCTTCTCATCTTCACCAAGCTTCGTAAAGGTAAAGCACGCGCTTACCTCCAACGGACTCAACACTGTATGTCAGGAGGCGCAATGCCCCAACAGGGGTGAATGCTGGTCCCAAGGAACGGCGACCTTCATAATCCTGGGTGAATTTTGCACCCGTGGCTGCTCCTTCTGCGCGGTAAAAAGGTCGAGTAAGGGAGAGACCCCGGAGGGTGAACCCCTCCGGCTGGCTGCGGCGGCCAAAGAGCTCGCCCTTGAGTATGTAGTAATAACCTCAGTTACGAGAGACGACCTGCCAGATGGCGGCGCCGGAAAGTACGGTGAAGCCGTAACGGCTATAAAAGCCCTAGCACCACCTCCCCTTGTCGAGGTCTTGATTCCTGACTATCTGGGTGACCCCCTGAAAAACATCCTCGCCGCAGGTCCCGACCTTCTGGCCCATAACGTAGAGACCGTAAAGCGGCTCTCGCCTCTCCTGCGACACCCTTTTTTCTCCCATGAGCGCTCATTAAAGGTTTTGGAGGAGACGAAGCGCCTTGCCCCCGGCATTATCCTGAAGTCCTCAATCCTGCTTGGGATGGGGGAGGAGCGCGATGAGGTAGTCGAAACAATGGGAGAGCTTAGGGAGGCAGGGGTCGAGATACTGGTTCTGGGGCAATATCTTCGCCCCGGCCCCGCCAACCAACCGGTAGCGCGTTACCTTCCGCCGGAGGAGTTCGAGGAGCTTGGCAAAGTTGGAGAGGAGATCGGCTTCTCATTTGTTGCAAGCGCCCCCTTCGCCCGGACCTCCTACAGGGCCGCCGAAGGTTACGCAAAGGCAAAAATCCTTGGCAAAAGTTGAGATAATAACCCTGCCCGGCCTCACCCCTTATAAAGAGGCGTGGTCGCTACAGCGAAAACTCCTTGAGGGCGTGGTCGCTAAAGAGCGTCCAGAGACGCTCATTCTCTGCGAGCACCACCCTGTGGTCACGTTGGGGAGGAACGCCTCTTCTGAGGGCCTTCTCGTGGACGAGAGCACCCTAAGAGCGCGCGGCGTGGAGCTCTTCCGTGTGGAGCGCGGCGGCGAAGCTACCCTCCACCTCCCCGGACAGCTGGTGGCCTATCCAATCCTCAGTGTGCGTGAACGAAGGCTCGGCATCAGGGGGTACATAACCGCCCTTGAGGAGACCATGATAAAAGTGGCTGAGAGCTTCGGGGTTAAAGGATATCGGATAGGGGGCAAACCCGGCGTCTATTCCACAGCCGGAAAGATAGGCGCTCTGGGTGTTGCATTATCAAGAGGAGTCAGCTACCACGGCGCAGCTTTAAACATCTCTCCCGACCTCTCACTCTTTGAGCTTATAGTCCCCTGCGGAGACCGCGAAATTCCCCCCTCTTCGCTAACCTCCATTACCGGCGTCACACAGAGGATGGGAGATGTCCGCGCTGCCTTTATGAAAACCTTCAGCGATATTTTCCGCCATTAAAAAGTTCTTCAGCCCGTGACGAAGTCAAGCACCGACTCAGCTTTAAGGTCAGCGAGCCGGAGGCACTTTGCCCCCATCTCCTCTGCCAAGACGCGCGCGTAGGGAAATGAATCAATCCAGGTAAAGTCAGTATCGACAACAAGAGTTCTTATACCGAGTCCCCTCACCCTCCGCGCCTCCTTGAGCGCCTCCTCGAAGGGGTCCAGCCCCGCCATTGAAATATTGGCCCTGCCATCCGTAAGGATAATGAAAAAGGGTATCCTGCCCGGATTTTTTCTTATCTCGCGTGCAAGCTCCTCCATAGACTTTGCGAGCGCCAGCGCCACCGGTGACTTACCTCCCGTGGGCAGGGTTTCAAGCTTTTTTTGCGCCAGCTCAACGGAGGTGGTAAAGGGCAGCGCAACCTTCGCTTCCGTCCCCCTAAATGTTATGAGGCCGACGCGGTCGCGCTTTTGGTAAGCGTCGGTAAGGAGGGAGAGAACCACGCTCTTAGCGTGGCTTATAACCTCCTCGGAGCCCATTGAGCCCGAGCCGTCGACGGTAAAGAGGATTGAGGCCCCGGTGAGGCGCGATAGCACCTTGTGCCTCAGGTCATCGGGGCGAATGGAGACGCCCCCCTCTGCGGCGAGGCCTAGCTCGCGGCGTCGGCTCTGCTTGGGGGCAGCCGCCCTCAAGGTTGCGTCCAGCGCTACGGGCGCGGGGTCTTTGCCGGGAAGCCGCGCCTTGACATAGCGGCCGGAGCCCGTAACCCCGTTTCTACGTATGCGCCGTCCCCGGGAGGCGGGCCCTCTAAATTTCAATGTTTTGCGGAGGTTTTTAACCAGATAGCGGCGTTCGAGGGCTCCATAGACCTTGTCGTCTACAACCACCCTGTCAGAGGACTTCTTCTCCGGGCTTAAATGGCTTTTTTTTTACTATGGGGTGATGACTTGCGCTCTTTTAGCTTATCGCGGGAGTTCTTAATGGAGTGGACGACCTCCTCCTCCGAGAGGATACGCTCCTCCAAGGGGCCCTTCTTCATCCTGTGGGGGTAGACGAGCTCAGCAGCTTCGCGGATATCCTCATCGCTGACGTAAACCCGCCCCTTGAAGGCGGCGAGGGCCGAGACTGTCTTGACCATCGCCATATCAGCGCGATGCCCATCTGCCCCGAGGTCGATGCTGAGGGACGCTATCACCTCCAGGGTTTCATCATCAACGCTAATCTCTTTAAGGAGCTTCTCCGCTTTGGCGATTCTCTCACCCAGCTCAAGGTCTCTTTGCTCCCACTCCTCCATGAAGCGCTGCGGATCGCGTTCAAAAGCCCTGCGGCGGCGCATGACTTCAACACGCTTTTCAGGGTCGGCGATTCCCCTCACCTCAACGCAGAGGCCGAAGCGGTCAAGGAGCTGAGGCCTCAGGTCACCCTCCTCGGGGTTCATCGTGCCCACGAGGACGAAGCGCGCAGGGTGTGAGTAGCTTACCCCCTCGCGCTCGATTCGATTGACCCCCATGGCCGCGGAGTCAAGCAGCACGTCAACTATGTGGTCCTCCAGCAGGTTAACCTCGTCAACGTAGAGGAAGCCCCCATTGGCCTTTCCCAGAATGCCGGGGATAAACTCCATCGTTCCTGTCTTTAACGCAGCCTCTATATCCAGTGCGCCGACCACGCGGTCCTCTGTCGACCCTACCGGCAGGTCGACTACCCGCATTTTCCGCGATACGGTGGGCAACGCTCCCTCTGCCTTAAGGCGCTTCACACACTCCGGGCAAAGCAATGAAGTCGGCGCAGGGGCGCACCCCACCTGGCAGCTCTCAACCACCATCCGCTCGGGGAGGAGCCTCGCGAGGGCACGCACGGCGGTTGATTTTGCCGTTCCACGCTCACCGCGTATCAGGACGCCGTCTATGGTGGGGTCGATTACGTTGAGGATAAGCCCCAACTTCATCTTCTCCTGTCCGACGAGCGCAGAAAAAGGGAATACTCCTGAATGGTCCAATGCGTCTAAGCCTTTGCCAAAGTCTTTTCAGATTGATAAAGCGGTGAAATGGTACCACGCCATGACCCGCCGTGGAAGGGCGAGAGCTTCCGAAAGAGCTAAAAATAAGGTAATCTCAAGGGTATGGAAAAATTACGAAAAACAATCTCGCTTGCCACGCTCTTCCTCTTTGCCGCGTCGGCGCTCCTCATGCCATCACCGGCGCTGGCGCTTACAAAGACCACGGAGCGACAACTCGGCGACCGCGCGGCGGCGCAGGTAGAAGCCTCCTTCAAGCTCTCCGAGGACCCATATCTTGACCTCTATATAAACTCCATTGCAGATGAATTGATGGCTACGATGGGAGAGCCCCCCTACCCCATCAAGGTCCGGGTGATAGCAGACACCTCCATAAACGCTTTCGCCCTGCCGGGCGGCTACATCTACTTTACCTCCGGCATAATCCTGACTATGACAAATGAGCATGAGTTGGCCGGGGTCCTCGCCCACGAGATGGCGCACATTTACGGCAAGCACATCTCAAGAAGGTTCGAGTCCAGCGAACGCTTGCAGATTCAGGCGGCGGCGGCGATGCTCGCCGGTGTGCTCATCTCAATGGCCGGCAGCCCCAACATGGGCGCTGCGGCGATGACCTTCGGCTCCGCCGCGGCGCAGACACAGGCGCTCTCCTATTCTCGCGCACATGAGGAGGAGGCCGACAGGCTAGCGATGCGCGCAATAAAGGCATCACGCTACAGCCCCTGGGGGCTTGTAACAATGATGGAGAAGCTGGGCGCAGGGTCGGCTTTGCCGGAGAATTTCCCCGCCTACCTGCTGACCCATCCAATCCCCGACTCCCGCGCCGATTATATGGCCGCGGAGCTGGCGGGGGTAACGGAGATAGCCTCTCCGCCGTCCCCGAAATTTCTCCTCCTGCAAGCGCGCGTCCTTACAATCGACAAGCGCAGCTGGGGCCCCGCAGAGGTCCTTGACAGGGCCGCAAGGAACCCCACTAGCTACGAGGCGCAGATTGGTGCGGCCCGGATACTCTCCTCCATAGGCAAATACGCGGAAGCCGAGAGAGCGATTAAGGACGCCAAAAGTATAGCCCCCGGGCGAAAAGAGCACCTCTATGAGGATGCAATGGTGCGAGTCTCCACAGGCCGCGCCGAAGGGCTTATAGATGAGTTGAGAGGTATATGGGAGCGGGGCGAGGCCGATGAAGCCTTGAAGCGCACCCTGGCCCTCCTCGCAGTGGAGAGGGGCAAGCCCGATACGGCAGTTGAAGTGTTGGATGAGCTTTCCGCATCAAACTCCATATGGCGCAAGCTTGATTACTACAGGGGGATGGCTTATGGAGGCATTGGCAGGAAGGCTGAAGGGTTCGCCTATCTGGCGCTTTACTTGAGATACATTAACCCTCGCCAATCCTTTGATTATGCGAAGAAAGCCCTTGAAACTCTACCTTCCGGGGAACTTAAAGATAGGGTCGAGCGGGAGATTGAGGGACTCAAAAAGGATGTAAAGAGCCTTGAGGAGGAGACCCGCAAGGGGTAGCGCGAACTTTACTTTTTTCACTCTTTCTGATACTTTCCGCTCTCGGTCTACCCCACGGTTAAGGCGCTTTGACGTGGGAGTTTTCATTTAACCGGAGTAAGAGATGTCATTACGCATATACAACACCCAGACGGGCAACAAAGAGCCGTTCACCCCCATAACCCCAGGCAAGGTGGGAATGTATGTCTGCGGGGTCACGGTCTACGACCTCTGCCACATAGGTCATGCACGCTCACAGGTGGTCTTCGACGTTATCTACAGGTACTTGAAGTACGCGGGGTACGACGTAACCTACGTCAGGAACTTTACCGACGTTGACGACAAAATTATTAACCGCGCCAATGAGCAGGGCATAACCTCCGCCGAGCTCGCGCAAAAGTATATAGACGCCTTTTACGAAGATATGGACGCGCTCGGCATCCTCCACCCAGATGTGGAGCCACGGGCAACGGGCCACATACCGGAGATGATCGCCCACATCGAGAGGCTCATAGCCGCTGGAAACGCTTACGAGGTGGAGGGCGACGTATACTTCGCGGTGGACTCCTTCAACGAATACGGGCACCTCTCCGGCAGGAACCTGGAAGACCTCCTCTCCGGCGCCCGCATAGAGGTGGACGACAGGAAGAAGAACCCCCTCGACTTCGCCCTCTGGAAGGCCACAAAGCCCGGCGAGCCTTTCTGGGAGAGCCCCTGGGGTAAGGGTCGCCCGGGTTGGCACATCGAGTGCACAGTTATGGGGCAAAAATACCTCGGCGAAACCTTCGACATCCACGGCGGCGGAAAAGACCTCGTCTTCCCCCACCATGAGAACGAGGCGGCGCAGGCTGAGGCGGCAACGGGCAAGCCCTTCGTCAAATACTGGATGCACAACGGCTTTGTAAATATCGACAAGGAGAAGATGTCTAAGTCACTCGGCAACTTCTTCACCATCCGCGACGTCCTTGAGAGCGTAAACCATCAGGTCATGCGCTTTTTCCTCCTCTCTCACCACTATCGCTCCCCCATCGACTACTCCGACTCCTCACTCAGGGAGGCGAGAGCGGGGCTTGACCGCTTCTATACTCTTATAGGGCGCATCGAGGAGGCGCTTGAGGGCAAGGAGGTAACCGCGCTGGACCCCGACCATCTCATCGGCCGTGACAAAGAGCTATACAAGGGGCTCCTTGAGATGTTTTTGAACTTCGATGCGGCGATGGATGACGACTTCAACACCGCCGGCGCCCTTGGGCACTTGCATAAATTCACCCGTCAGGCGGGCAACTATCTCCACGAGGGATTCGAGGAGAGCAAAGACACCATCGCCCTCCTTGGTGCAATACTCGACGGATACCACAAGGTAGGCTCGGTCTTTGGGCTCTTCGAGGAGCCCGCTGGGGAATATTTCGCCGAATTAAAAGAGGAGGCCCTCGGCTCCCTCGATGTTGACCCGGCGTGGGTGGAAAATTTGATAGCAGAGCGCAAGGAGGCCCGCGCCAACAAGGATTGGGGCCGCGCCGACGAGATTCGAGCCCTCCTCACCGAGAAGAAGATCGTCCTTGAGGACGGGCCGGAGGGGACCACCTGGAAGATCCAGGCGGATTGACGGTGGCGGGGTGAGCGGCGAACGCTTCAAACTCGTCACAGAGTACACCCCCAGCGAGGCTCAGGCCGCAGCAGTTGATGCCCTCGCGGCCGGGGTCGAGGCGGGAGAGCCTGCGCAGGTGCTCCTCGGCGTAACCGGCTCCGGCAAGACCTTCACCATCGCAAATCTGGTGGAGCGCATCCAGCGCCCAACTTTGGTTCTCGCCCACAACAAGACCCTCGCCGCCCAGCTCTACGAGGAGTTCAAGGGGCTCTTCCCTGACAACGCGGTGGAGTATTTCGTAAGCTACTATGATTACTACCAGCCGGAAGCCTACCTGCCGCAGCAGGACCTCTACATAGAGAAAGACTCCTCCATAAACGAGCGCATCGACATGCTGCGCCACGCGGCGACCCACGCCCTCCTCTCTCGGCGCGATGTTCTGATCGTATCCTCCGTCTCCTGCATCTACGGCCTCGGCGACCCTGAATCCTACGAGGAGATGATCCTCTACCTAGAGGAGGGCATTGAGGTGGAGCGCGACGCGGTCTTAAGGAGGCTCGTCGAGCTGCAATATGAGCGCAACGACATTGACTTTCACCGCGGCACCTTCCGCGTTCGCGGCGACCTCGTCGAGATATTCCCGCCCTACGAGGATGAGCACGCAATAAGGCTTGAGTTCTTCGGCGATGAGATAGAGGGGATACACCTCGTCGACCCCCTTAGGGGCAAGCGCCTTGGGAAGATGAAATCGGTAATCATCCCCCCCGCCTCCCACTACGCGACGCCAAAGGAGGTAATCGAGCGTGCCATCCAGAGCATCCGCGCAGAGCTTGAGGAGGAGCTGCCAAAGCTTAAGGCGGCGAACAAGCTGGTGGAGGCACAGCGCCTAGAGCAGCGGACGATGTTCGATCTGGAGATGATCGAGGAGATGGGCTACTGCACCGGCATCGAGAACTACTCGCGCCACCTTACGGGCCGCGCCCCCGGCGAAGCGCCCCCCACCCTCATCGACTACTTTCCCAAGGATTTTCTGCTCGTCGCCGATGAGAGCCATATCTCAATTCCCCAGGTTGGGGCGATGTACAAAGGTGACCGCTCTCGCAAGGAGACGCTGGTGGAGTTCGGCTTCCGCCTTCCCTCCGCCCTCGACAACAGGCCGCTGAAGTTCGCTGAGTTTGAGGAGAAGGTCAAGCAGGCGGTTTACGTCTCCGCGACACCCGCGCCCTATGAGCGCAAGCGGGGCGAGGGTCACATAGTCGAGCAGATAATCCGCCCCACCGGCCTCGTTGACCCTGAGATGATTATACGCCCGGCGACGGGGCAGGTCGATGACCTCCTTGAGGAGATTCGCACCGTAACGGAGCGCGGCGATCGAGTGCTCGTCACCACCCTCACCAAGCGGATGGCGGAGGACCTAACCCGCTACTACGCCGAGATGGGCGTAAAAACCTGCTACCTGCACTCCGACATCACCACCATCGACAGGGTCAAGATAATCCGCGAACTCAGGAAGGGCGTACACGACGTCCTCATCGGCATCAACCTCTTAAGGGAGGGGCTTGATATCCCGGAGGTCTCCCTCGTCGCCGTGCTGGACGCCGACAAGGAGGGCTTTCTGCGCTCCGAGACCAGCCTAATACAAACCTCCGGCCGCGCCGCGCGTAACGTCGACGGCAGGGTAATCCTCTACGCCGATGTGGTCACAGGCTCCATTGAAAGGGCCATCGCGGAGTGTTCGCGCCGCCGCGAAACGCAGGTCGCCTACAACGAAGAGCACGGAATCACGCCAGAGTCGGTTAAACGCAATATCGGCGAAGTGCTTAGCTCCATCTACGAAATGGACTATGTTACAGTGGACAAGGGCGAAGAGACCGAAGAGGTGCTCATCCCCACGGACATTGAAAAAGAGATCAAGCGGCTACGAGAAGAGATGCGCATAGCCGCCGAGAACCTTGAATTCGAGCGCGCCGCGCTCTGCCGTGACGAGATCAAAGAGCTTGAGAAGCTGGAGATGAGCATTCTTTAAATAAAAGCCGAAGCGTAAGGAAAGGAGCACGCCTATGGAAGCGCTGAATGCCCTGATTGAGTCCCTTGAGAGGAACGTAAGGCCCGCCACCAAACCCGTCGGTGTAAAGCTGGCGAAGAGCGGGGAAGCACCTCCCAAAAAGGCGAAATCGCCTCGCGCCACCTTCGGCAAGCGCTTCGCGGTCTGCCAGGGCATGACCCTGGCGCGGACCTTTGAGTGGACGATGGTCTTCACGGCTGATGACCACGCCTGCCCCTTCGGCTCAATCTTCATGGGCCACATAACCCCCGAGGGGCTCCTCGCCGGGTCTGTCTCCGACTACTATCAGGAGGACCCTGAGGTGGGCAAGCTGATGGAGTCAACCTACCCCCGCCATTCTGAGGGCGAATATGACCAGGTTTGGCTGGCCCCCCTCACCCGCTGCGACTTTACCCCCGATCTGGTCGCCGTCTACGGAACCCCGACGCAGATAGTCACCCTGACCCACGGAGCCAACTTCGGCGTAGGGAGTGGTGTAAAATCCCAATCCACAGGCCGCTTCGGCTGCTCCGCCTGGCTGGCGGGCGTGCTTAAGTCAGGGGAATGCACCTACCTGGTGCCCGGCCCCGGCGAAAGGATGTTCGCGGGTACGCAGGACCATGAGATGAGCTTCATCATACCCAAGTCAGAATTCAAAAGGGTGGCGGAAGGGCTGGACTACGTCCGCTCGAAGGGCGCTTTCAGGTACCCCATTCTAAACATGGGGCTGATGAGTGAACCGGCTATGCCCGCGAATTACTTGGCGCTCTTCGGCGAAAGGGATAAATAGAAGGAGGTCAGGCGGCCCGCTTCTCAGCGAGATTGCGGAGCTTGCGCATGGTCGCCTTAACGCGGTCGGCGGTCTTACATGTGCCGGAGGGGTTTGGGACGCAGTTAACCAGCGCCTCCATAACCACGTCTGCCACCTTCCACTCCTTAGCATCCTCCATATTATCGAGGAATTCGGCTAGCTCCTTATAGAAGCGCTCGCAGTGAGCGTAATCGCAAGACGCCGTATCGTGGAGAGCGCACAACCTCTCCACCTCGGCAAAATCTGACTGCTTCATAAAAATCCTTCTAATGGGTTTACTACTAACTTTGACGCTAATGGGGAGGATTGGTTACAAAGGAATGATCAGATGGTGAGCTTCGCTCAATTTAAAGGCGTTTCGTCTGCCGCTTTCAGCGGCCCGGACGACCTACTTTCTTATCTAAGAAAGTAGGCAAAGTTTTTGGGCACTTTTTTGAAAAAAGTGCCGGCGGGGGTGCAGGGGGCGCGAAGCCCCCGCAATAACATAAATTGGCGGGCCACGCCCACCCTTCAAACTCACTTTCGTGTGAAGAGCGCCAGCGTTTCGATGTGGTCTGTGTGGGGGAAGAAGTCGTAGGGGCGAACGAGGTCGATTTTGTAGAGGCCGTCTGCGGTTAGGAGCGCGGCGTCTCTGGCAAGGGTTTCGGGGTTGCAGGACAGGTAGAGGATTGCGCGCGGCGCCATCTGCCTGAGGGCGGCGATTGCTTCGGGTTCAGCGCCCTTTCTGGCGGGATTCATGGTTACTATCTCGGCGAAGTACCCTTCGGCGATTAGCTCCGGCAACCGCTCTTCGACCACGTCGGCGTAAAAGCGGCTGTTGGTTATCCCCCCATCCTCGGCGGTCGCCTCTGCGTCCTTTATTGAGCGAGGGTTGACCTCGATGCCTACCACTTCGGCGACTTTAGGCGCGAGGTGGAAGGCGAATCCCCCTGCCCCGCAGTAGAGGTCAAGAGCCCGCTCCTCCGGCATCGGAGTAAGCAGCTCCACACCGGCGGCGTAAACCCGCGCGGCCTCCGCTCTGTTAGCCTGTAGGAATACCCCGGTGGAAGCCAGAAGGGTCACCTCTCCAAAGGTTTCACTTATGTGCCCTTCGCCCCAGAGGGTTTTATACTCCTCGCCAAGGATTTCATTTCCCTCGCTGTCATTGATGTTTCTGACAACGCCGCTTATCTCCGGGACAACCTCCCTAAGCCTCGCCACAAGAGAGAGGAGGGTTCCATCGAGGTCGCCGGAGCGGGTGACGAGGGTCAGGAGGAGGGCCTCCTCAGCTGCGCTCACCTGAAAGACCGCGTAGCGCATCCACCCCTCGCCTCCGCGCCCCTGCGATACCATGCCGGGCGCAAGGGCAAGGGTATAGCGCAGCGCGTTGGCTGCGCGGTTTATAAGGGGATGGTGGACGACGCACCTTGGGATATCGACCACGGAGTGGGTCGAACGCTTATAAACCCCAACCGCTACCCCTTTCCTCCCTCTGGCAAGGGGCAGCTTGGAGGAGGTGCGGTAGCCCTCCCTCTTTATAGCCGGGGCTATCTCCTCTACATCGACCTCCATCCCCGCCCTTAGGAAAGCGTCTTTAACGAGGCCGCGCTTCCAGGCAAGCTGCTCCGGGTATGGGGACTCCCCCTGAGGGCAGCCGGGACAGAGGCTGCTATGTATGCAAAAGCCGCTCTTGCGGCCCTTTCTGCTCACTTTTTAGTCGCAGAGGAGTTTGCCGGCTTTCGCCACATCTGATTTGGGGTGATCCGTGTAGATAATCGTCACCGCCTCGGCTGGACACCCCGCGACCTCTACGACCGCGTCGGTGATCTTCTTTGAGAGTTCACGCTTAACCTCTACGCTCCGTTCAACCCAATCGATATTTACTATAGGCATATAAATCTCCTTTCCACGCCCTTTAGCGTGCGCTTAAAGCATTCACAATAATCTTTGCAGCCTCTACAACAGCTTTGCCAAGGTGCTCCAGCTGGTCGCCGGTCATTGCAATTCTATCGCCCTCACGGTATAGGAGGGTCTTTCCACTTTTGAAGGTGAGCTCAACCTCATCGCTGCCATAGCCCTCAAGGGCCTTTCGCTCAAGCCCTCCCCCCCTCAAGGACGAAGCGGCTATAAGCAAAAAGAGGGGGAACTCCTCCCGAACCTTTTTAAGCGCCCCCGCTACCCCGATAAGCCCCTCCAACCCGGCTACGGAATCGGGGAGGGTTGCTGCGCCTTCGAGCTTCAGGGTAAGCCTCAGGAACTCGGCGAAGTGGGCGCTGATTGCCAGCACGGAGGTTTCGGTCAGGTCCTCCTCCACATTTTCAAAGGAGGCAAGGAGCTTTCGCAGCTCATCCTTTGATGACCTCGCCGCGTTGATGAGATTCCCGCCCTTGAGGGTCAGGTCGCCAAGGCGCTTAGAGCCCGCGCGGTGGCCGTAAGTCGCGGCCCGTACCATCGCCAGGACCCTCCCCACAGCTCCCTCAAGCGCGATTATGGGGCCCAGCGCTATCGTCCCATCTTCATTCACTAAAGCTACCCTCCGGCTGCGTTGGTTTCTAATCTGTAATGGCGTAATATACAGGTCATGGACCTCAAGGAAAAGGTTGCATCGTTCCCAAAGCGCCCCGGCGTCTATCTAATAAAGGACGGCGAGGGAGAAGTGCTCTACGTCGGCAAGGCGAAGAGCCTCCGCACCCGTGTGCGCTCCTACCTGCGCGACGGCGGCGACGGGAGGCCCCATATCCGCCTTCTCATGGCGCGCGCCCGCGATATCGACTACATAATTACGGCCAGCGAAAAAGAGGCGCTCATCCTTGAGAACAGCCTCATAAAAAAGCACCATCCCCGCTACAACGTAGAGCTTAGGGACGACAAAACCTATCTCTCCCTCAGGCTCTCGACGAGGGAGAAGTTCCCCAAGCTCACCCTTGTCAGGAGGATAAAAAATGACGGCGCTGAATACTTCGGCCCCTACTCCTCCGCTGGAAAGCTGCGCGAAACAGTTAACCTGCTGCACAAGTTATTCCCCCTAAGGCAATGCTCTGAAAGGGAATTTTCCTCTCGCACAAGGCCATGCCTTTACCACACCACTAGGGGCTGCCCCGCTCCCTGCATGGGGCTGGTGGATGAGGAGGGGTATGGCGCGCTGGTAGAGGAGATACTCCTCTTCTTAAGGGGGCGAAAGCAAAAGCTCATCGATAGATTGACGGAAGAGATGAAAGAGGCCGCCGGTGATGAACGCTTTGAGGAGGCGGCGGTTTTAAGGGACCGCCTGGCGGCGGTCGAGACAACCCTCTTACGGCAGAAAGCGGTTACCCATAAGCCCGTTGACCGGGATGCCATTGGCGTCGTCCGCGAGGGCGCGGAGGCGCAGTTCGTAGTAATAGTGATCCGCTCGGGTGTCCTAATCGACTCACGCGCCTACTACTTTAAAAATCTCGATGAGGATGATGGTGAGGTGGTAGGCGAATTCATCCGCCGCTATTACCGCGAAAACCGCATAGTGCCCGCCGAAATAGTTGTCGGAAGCGACCCCAGCGAGGATGACCGTGAGGTTATGGAGCAGTGGCTCGGCGAGAAGCGGGGCAAAAAGGTCAGCATCATCATACCAAAGCGAGGCGAACGCCTTGAGCTGCTTCAAATGGCCCGTGAGAATGGGGAAAAGCTCCTTGCCGAGCGGCGCAGGTCAAAGGTGGGCTATGAGACCGCCCTTGAAGAGCTGCGCCAGCGCCTCTCCCTCCCCTCCCCGCCAAGGAGGATGGAGTGCTACGACATCTCCAACATACAGGGCACGAATCCGGTAGGCTCGATGGTGACCTTTCTAGACGGATTCCCCGACAAGGACCATTACAGGCGCTTCAAGGTCAAAACTGTCGAGGGGGCTGATGATTTCGCCATGATGCGCGAGGTCCTCCTCAGGCGCTTCGCCCGAAACTCAGGCGGTTGGGAGTACCCCGATCTCGTGGTCATCGACGGCGGCAAAGGCCAGCTTGCGGCGGCGCTCGCTGCGATGGAGGAGCGAGGCGCGGGCCACGTCCCCGTTATCGGCCTGGCAAAGTCCCGTCCCATCCCCGGCGCAGAGGGAGCGAAATCACCTGAGCGCATATTCCTGCCGGGCCGGATGAACCCCCTCACCCCCTCCAAGAACTCCTCCGCCATTTTCCTCTTACAGCGCATTCGGGACGAAGCCCACCGCTTCGCCATTGAGTTCTACAGAAAGAGGCACAGGAAGGAGACTATCTCCTCGGCGCTTGAAAAAATACCGGGCGTAGGACCGGCGAAGCGAAAGGCCCTGATCACCCGCTTCGGCTCCTTAAAGAGGGTTCGTGAGGCCTCCGTTGAGGAGCTATCCTCTGTCGAAGGGATAGGCCCTACACTCGCGATGGAGATATCAGAGCATCTAAAAAACAATGGTTGATGTGACAATATTTCTATGGCGTAAGGCTTTACCAGACTTTAAATTCATCCATGAATACCGCCGGAAATGCCCACGGGCTGGCACTTTCCAACGCTCCACGCCTCCAGCAAATGGTGTTTTTTTTCTTGCAACGATTGTAATTCTACTGTAATTTTGCGTTGAAAGCTGGTTCAGACGGAGTGTTCCAGCGCGTGGAACTGTTAGAAATCTTTAGGGAGAGGCGACAGTCGCCTCTCCTTTTTTTACGCGTCAAAGACGCAAAGGCAGCAAGTTGGATGGATATGCAGCAGTTCGGGGGGGGACCTCCCGACTCTGGCTCTCCGCCCAGTAAGTTGCGAAAGATTGGGTTGAGAACACCCGGAAAAAGTGGAGGAAAGAAAATGGCTAACGGTACTGTCAAGTGGTTCAACGATCAGAAGGGTTATGGCTTCATCACTCCCGACGACGGCGGCTCCGACCTCTTCGTGCACTACAGCGCGATTCAGGGCGACGGCTTCAAAACCCTCGCAGAGGGTCAGGCGGTCGAGTATGAGGAGGGCATGGGCCAGAAGGGTCCCCAGGCCACTTCAGTAGTCCCCCTCTAAGCGGGACAAAAAGCAAAAGCCAGGAGGGCGGCCCAAAAGGGTCGCCCTCTTTTTATTTATTTTCACTCTTTGGAGTGATGAGAAATTAAGGCGCCTCCCCTACCTTGGAGTTAAAGGTGTCCCCCGGCATCTAAACTGCATTGGAGGTGCGGCATGAAGATCAAGTTCTCCATCAAAGATTGGGTTTCACTAAAGCCAAACCGCGATGATCTGTTAACGCCCAGCGCCGCATGGTGGATCTTTGTTGTGCGTATAATGATAACCATTATGGCGACGGCCGAGGGGATCAGCTGGGGCTATATGGGCTGGTCCATCGGGCGCAACGTCAGCCCGGTATTTGCGGCGCTCCTATGCGGTTTGTTCATCTTCTCGGTTATCTGGCTGGTTGACGCGACCTTCATGACCCTCGACACCTCTCTTGCTTTCTACGAGCGCACAATCAAGGGGAATGTATTCTCAACTCTAGACAAAGTGAAGTACATCGCGAAAGGCTTCGGCGGAGTCGGCGGCCGCGTTGCAATAGTCCTCGGCTCTTACATGGTCAGCGCGCCCTTTCTTGCGCAGCTTGTCTTCTCCTACGACATCGATGGCCGCATAGAGACCCTTAATATGGCTAAGGTCGCTGAAACAAGGACCGGTATAGTTACCAGCCACGATAACAAGATAGACAATTTTGAAAAAAAGCTCGATGAGCTCAGGGCTTCGCTCATCGAGGAGACCGCCGGGACCGGGCCATCAGGAATTCACGGCGATGGCGTAGTCGCCCGCTCAATCAGGGAGAATATATCAGCAGTCGAGAGTCAGCTCGACAAGGCAACAGCTGAAAAGGAGGACGAATTAAATGATTTTGACGCCCTCGATCTCGACGGCATAGCGAGAAAATACAAGGTTGAATTTCTAAAACCCGGCATAGAGACTGAATCCCGCGTACTTACGGAGTTGATGTAAGATGAAAAGTATGGCCTTGCCAAGCAGGCGATACGCACCTTCCTCTTCCTCCTAATCGGAGGACTCTTCATCCTCAAGCTCTTTCAGCCAAAGGCAGTAAGGGTATATTACAACGACTGCCTCCAGGACCTATTTAAACAGTACCAGCGTGGCCTATTCGATACATGGCTGCATGAGTCGGAGAGAGCCGGAAGGGATGGAGAGCCTAACAAAGCGGGCTTCATCGAGCCCTTGAGGTTTGAAGAGTGGTGCCTCAACAATTACCAGATATTTGTCCGGGAGGATGATAAGAACAGGCGTTCCGGTGAAATCCGGGCTTCATACGAGAACTCCATTTTCATCCTTAAAAATGAGCGCACCCTCATACGCGAATCTATAGGCCCATTAAAAGAAGACCTGAAGAAAGCCTATGAAAAGAAGCGTCAGCTTGAGCATTCCTTGAGGCGTTCAGTCGCCGACCTTGAGCGGCTGAATCAAGACCTGACCGCCCAGGGCCGCTCAATGGAGGTTATCGACAAGCAGCTCTCCAGCGGGGATATAAAGGAGGAGGGCGTCTTCAAGAATACGATAGCCACTAAATGCCAGCTTGAAGCGGCGATAATGGATGTCAGGGAGAGGATACACCAGCTCAACGATGATAAAAGCGTCTATGCGGCTCAGCTTGAAGACAAAGAAGAAGAGGTACTGAGCCTAAAGGATCATATTCAGCGAAAGGAAAAGGAGGAGACGGAGATTGAGGAAAAAATCTCCTCCGCTAAGAAGAAATACTTTAAAGAGCTAGAGGAGCTGAACAATAAGGGCGGCGGGCCTGCGGGTATACCATAAAAAAAGGGCGGCCCATTAAGGCCGCCCTCTTATTTTAATTTAAGCTTAACCGCTTGCTAATCTTCCTTTTGCTGAGCGGCCTTGAAGAGGTCCGCCATCGTCCCCATAGACCCCTCGCCGGAATCTTTGTAGGTCTCGTACTCCTTCTGAAGCTCCCGCTCCTGTGCGCGTACAAGGGCTTTGATGGAGAGACGTATCTTTCTACCCCTCTCCTCAATGCCGAGCACTTTAACCTCAAGCTCATCGCCGGGCTTGAACATCTGGGAGTGGTTCGCGCCCCTTCTGGTGTTCATCTCTGCGTTGGGAATGAGGCCGACATGGCCTGAGGGCAGCTTTAGGAAGACGCCGAAGTCGGCGACCTTTTCGACGGTGCCAATCAGAACTGCGCCGTTTGAAGGCAGCGCCCCCATCCCCTCGAAGAGCTTATACTCCATCGAAAGGGAGATGCGGCGCTTTTCAAGGTCAACTGAAAGCACCTCCGCTTCGACCTCCTCACCTACCGAGAGTACATCGCCTGGGTGCTTGACTCGCTTGTCTGTGGGCAACGCGGAGACATGTATCATGCCGTCGACGCCCGGGGCGAGGCTTACAAAGGCGCCAAAATTCGTTAGCCTAACGACCTGGCCCTTGACCTTCTCACCGACATTGAACTCACCAGCCGCGATAACCCACGGGTCCTCCTGGAGAGCTTTCAGAGAAAGGCTGATGCGCTCCTTATCCCAATCTGCGCTTATAACCTTGGCCGACACCTCCTGGCCTTCGGATAAAACCTCTTTGGGGTCCTCGACACGGTCCCAAGCCATCTCGGAGACCGGGATGAGCCCATCTACGCCACCCAGCTCGACGAAGGCGCCGAAGGGCTGGACGTTTCTTACGTGGCCGGTGACTATCTGGCCTACGATGATGCGCTTTTTAAGCTCCTCCTTGATGGTAACCTGCTCCTCCTCCATCAAGGCACGGCGGGAGACGATTATATTGCGGCCCTTCTCCTTGTACTCTGAGACCTTGAAGGAGTATATCTTGCCGACATGCACCTCTGGGTCGCGGGGCCATCGTATGTCTATCTGTGAGAGGGGGCAGAAGGCCCTGAGCCCTGAGACACGAACCTCGAAGCCACCCTTTATAGCCTTTGATACGCGGCCCTCTACGGGCACCCCAGCCACAAAGGCGTCCTGTATCGCCTGCTTGGAAAGGTCCCTGCTTGAAAGGCGCGTTGTTAGTCTGGTCTCGCCGTCGCGATTCGAGAGCAGATAAGCTTCAATCACATCGCCCTCCTTCGGCAGAGGGGCTCGTCCAGCCTCATCGCGCTTGTTGTCCTCCGCCTCGCCATCGGGGGCGAACTCACCTCTCGCTATGGAGCCCTCTGATTTACCGCCGTAGTTGACGAATACCCAATCCCCGGAAACGGAGACCACCTTGCAGTAGATCTTCGCCCCCATCTTCGGAGGCCTCTCAACCTGGCCCGCGCCGCTTTCTTCAAGTAGCTTTGCAAAGTCTCCGGTTGTCTCTTCCTCTTCATCGGCCGCTATGGCCGCATCCTCGGAAGGCGCTTCGTTCTCTGGAGCAGAGGTATTATCCGCTGGCGCATCAGCGCCTCCGGCGGTCTCCTCAACAGCGGTTTCCTCCACTTCAATGGTCTCTTTAACTTCAGTCTCTTCCAAGGTCTTGTTTTCTTCCATCACTGCTTCCTCATGGGCCGGTGAGCGTGTGCCGCATTCGCTCCCTTCGGCGGGCGGGTTGATTACTGCGGCGTAAGGTTAAAAGTAGCGTCATTCCCTATGTTTTCACGAATTTGAAAGAATACACGCAATTTGGGCCAACTTTCAACCCAAAGTAAATACTTGTGAAGATTGACGCGTATTGCCGGTCGGGTTATCTTTATTTCCTGTGAGGAAGGAGCAAAATACCAAATGGCAGTAAGACTTAGCGTACACCCCGATAATCCTCAGGGCCGTCACATCAAGAGGGCGGCGGAGGTCCTTTCTCGCGGCGGCGTGGTGGTTTATCCCACCGACACCGTCTACGGGCTTGGCTGTGACATCACCAATAAAAAGGCTATAGAGAAGATCACGGCGATAAAGGGGCGCGACCCGAAAAAGCCGATGAGCTTCGTCTGCTCGGACCTTCAACATATCTCCCGCTATGCGCTGGTCTCAAATTTCGCGTACAGGATACTCAAACGCTTCCTGCCGGGGCCCTACACCTTCGTCCTAGAGGCTACCAGGGAGACCCCCAAGATACTCCTCACCAAGCAGAAAACCGTGGGGATCAGAATCCCCGACAACAAAGTCTCGCTTGAGCTGGTCTCCGCACTGGGGAACCCCATTATCTCCACGAGCGCCAACCTCTCCAATGACGAGCCCATCGGCAACCCCGATGATCTAGCCAAGATATTGGGGCCGCGGGTCGATATAATCCTCGACTCTGGCGTTCTGGCGCAGACCCCCTCAACAGTCGTCTCTTTGGTCGGCGACAATGTGGATATAATCCGCGAGGGCGCGGGAATGGCAGATTACTTCAAAGAATTGATGGAGAGTTAGTTTATGATTGGTTCCTTCACCTCGCTCGCCAAGGGCTTCTTCACCCCATTCAGGGGTATGAAGATGATGGCGAAATCGCCCAGCCTATGGCCTTGGGTTGCGATCCCGATAATTTTGAACACCCTTCTTTACGCAGGTTTTGCCTGGATCTACAAAAACAACCTGGAAAAATGGCTGGATAACTTCATAAACACCGCCGACGGCTTCTGGTCAAAGCTTCTCTACTATCTGCTGGCGTCGCTTCTGGCGGTGGTTTTCCTTGTTGTCGTCGGCTACACCTTCACCATGGTAGGGAGCCTCCTCTTCTCCCCCTTCAACGACGTCATTAGCGAGAAGGTGGAAAAACTATACTCAGGCGTCGAGCTTACTGAGCCCTTCTCCATCTCGCGAACACTCTCTGGCGCTTTAATAGCATTTATGGCAGCGCTAAAGAGGATAATTCTATACCTCGTGGTCTTCGGCATAGTTGTCGTCATAGGGCTCATCCCCCCCTTTGGCACAACCTTCGCGGCTATTGTCGGGCCGCCGGTGACCTTCTTCTTTTTTGCGTGGGAGTTCTTCGACTACCCGATGGACCGCCACCGCTTTCACTTCGCCGACAAGCGGCGCGGCGCCTTTTCAAACCTCTGGGCTTTCCTCGGCTTCGGAGCGGGTACAACCCTCCTCCTTATGATACCCCTAGCCGGGCTACTTCTTCTCCCCGCCTGTGTCACAGGCGCAACGATGCTCTTTCGTGACCTGGTAGTTGCCGGAAGAATAGATATGCCCGAAGTTTCTTCGGAGAAAGTGGAGACCTCCGGGTAATTGCACCGGAGAGTAAATATTATGATTGAAAGAGCTTTACTGGATCCGGATTGGAAGAAGAAGTACAAGGATAAGGTTCGCACCCGCGAGAGAGCGCTGGAGAAGATCCAGCGAGGTTCGCGCATCTTCATAGGCTCCGCCTGCGGCGAGCCGCAGCACCTCGTCGAGGGGCTGGCAAAATCAAGGACGGCGACTGACAGCGAGATAGTCCACATTCTCACCCTGGGCGCAGCGCCTTACACTGAGGAGCGCTTCTCATCCCGCTTTAGACATAACGCCTTCTTTATCGCCGACAACACCCGCGCCGCTGTAGCGGAGGGGCGCGCCGACTACACCCCGGTCTACCTCTCAGAGCTACCCTGGCTTATAAAATCAAAGAAAATACGCATCGACGTCGCCCTAGTTCAGGTATCGCCGCCGGATAAGCACGGCTTCGTTAGCCTTGGGGTAAGCATCGACGTGACCAGGGTCGCAGTGAGCGCGGCGCAGTTGGTCATAGCCGAGGTAAACGAGAATATGCCGCGCACCCACGGCTACTCCTTTGTCCACGTCTCCGAGATTGACATCCTGGTGGACCACACCTCCCCCATGATCACCTACGAGTCTCCCGAACCGGATGACACCGCGCAGCGCATGGGCAAGATAGTCGCCAAGCTGGTGGAGGACGGCTCCACCATCCAAATCGGCATCGGCCTTTTACCAAGCGCGGTTGTCCCTGCCCTGGCGGAGAAAAACGACCTTGGCGTTCACACCGAGATGTTCTCGGATTGGCTTATACAGCTGACCGAGAAGGGCGTAATAAACAACAAGCACAAGTCCATTAACATAGGTAAAACGGTCGCCTCTTTCTGTATGGGCTCAAACAAGCTCTACGAATATATAGACAACAATCCGGCAGTCGCCTTCCATACCAGCGAATATATCAACGACCCCTACATAATCTCTCAGAACCGCAAGATGGTCTCTGTGAACACCGCGCTACAGGTGGACCTTACAGGGCAGGTATGCTCGGATTCAATCGGGCACCACTTTTACAGCGGCATAGGCGGGCAGGTTGATTTCGTAAGGGGCGCTTCGAGAAGCGATGGCGGCAAGGCGATAATCTGCCTCGCATCCACAACAAAGAAGACCGGCGAATCGACGATAGTAGCATCCCTCTCGGAGGGGGCGGGCGTAGTGACTACGCGCGGAACGGTCCGTTATATAGTAACGGAGTGGGGCTACGCAGACCTTCACGGCAAATCGATACGCGAGCGGGCGATGGCGTTGATATCGATCGCGCACCCAGACCACCGCGAGAAGCTCCTAGAGGAGGCGAAGGAGCTGAAATACGTCTACCCGGACCAGATACTGCCTACGCTGCGCGAGTACCCGGAGGATCTGGAGTCCACAGGCACGCACAACGGCGTCAAGGTACGCTTCCGCCCGGTACTCCCGGTGGACGAGAGCCTCATGAAGGACTTCTTTTACTCCCTCTCAGAGGAAACCGTCTATCTGCGCTACTTTGCGCTGGTGCACCTCATGCCGCACGCCCGCTTGCAGGAAAACCTCGACCTCGACTATGAGACCAAGCTCTCCATCGCTGCGACCAGAATCAACAAGGGCGCTGAGGAGGTTATAGGGCTCGGAGAATATGGCCTTGACCCCTCCACAAATATGGCGGAGACCTCCGTTGTAATCAGGGATGAATGGCAGGAGAAGGGAATCGGCAAGCGGCTACTGTCGTTGGTGGTCGAGGCGGCGAGGAGGAGGGGCTTGAACGGCGCTACCGGCTTTATCCTCCCGCAGAACAGGAGAATGCTACACCTCTACCTGGCCCTTGGCTTCACCGCAACATACGACAGGACTGAGGAAGCTTACACCGTCAAGCTGGTCTTCGATAAGTAAGAGGAAGAGGACTCTTAAAACTTCTAGCGATTTTTATCGCTATAGCCGAACTCCTCCATAATGAGGGGGTCAACGCTGTCAAAGCACACAGCGATTCCCTTGCCGTCACACCTGACGACGCTGCCGCTCCTCATGCCCCTCCTGCCGGAGGGGAGCACATACTTGGCGAATAGCCTCGTTCCGTTATCTACTTTTAAGTCGGTCTTTATATAGAAGCCCGATGGAGAGATATCCGTTGTGGTGTAAACTTTACCCGCAGCCTGCCCCAGAGCGCCTGAGACTATTCCCACCGGCATCGCCAGCTCTACACGCACATGGCTGCGAACTTTGTCTTTATCACCCTCGTTTACACGCTTACCATCATCGCCCATCGTCACACCTCCACGGTGTTTGGGAGTAACCCCTTATCAGGCGTGCGAAAGCTCCCCGCCTCTGGCGAAGGCAAACCACCAAAGCAGGAATAGGACTGACGATATCGCCACGCCTACCACAAAGGCGGGCTCAAATGACGCAGCCAGAAGTACCGCGCCGGCAGAGAAGATCAGGGTGGTAAGGGAAACAGCGCCCGTGCCGCGCCCCGCCCCCATGATGAGTGAGAACAAAAAGCGAAAACCGCCATAGGTAATTCCGGCGACGAGGAGCGTCCAGATTATAGCTGAGGAGGCTGTGATGTAATATCTCACGCGCTCTTTTCCAAGGGCGTCGTATGAGAAGATATCTTCATTTTCGACGACCGCTTTATCACCGCCCGCCGGTAAGATCTCCCTGATCGTCACCTTTGAAACCGCCGGCTCAGTGACGCCGACCAGCTCGGATGTTTCCAGGGATATCAGGATATCGAGGGAACCTGTAATCTTCTTATGCTCAACGATATCATACTCAGCGATGATATCAGCGCCGCCATCCACCTCGCCGGTGTAGGAAAGGTTGGAAACCTCCAGTTTGCCTAGCCAAACACCTGTACCCATGAGCTCGGATTTGAACTTTTTATTGAGATCTTCGATGTTTAGCTCTATCCAGCGTGAGGAGATTGATTCCGATAGGGCAGCCGCTTCGGCCTTTGGGGCTCTCACAATGGAGAGGAAGTCTACCGCTACCAGCACCACAACTACAGCGGCCAGAAATAGCGCCCCAATAATGAACTTTCCCTTGCCTGCTCTCTTTTTCATTGGACCTTCCAATTTAAGTAAATCTAGGCTGATGCCTATAGCCATTCAAAGTGGGAATTTATAGCACCTGCCCCTCCCAGGGTCAACCTGCTACGGGATAGAGATAAAGCGCCGCCACGTAAAGGATATACCCAACCAGCAGCAATACCCCCTCACCTCGTTTGATCATCCCTCCGCTGGCGGCCATCGGTAAAAGCCCAAGGGTGAAGGCGCCAAGGATCGGGTATTGAAATGTAAAGAATGTGCGCGGCACCTCAATGGGCGTCAAGAGCGCCGCAATCCCCAGTATCAGCAGAAGGTTGAAGAGGTTTGAGCCGAGCACTCCCCCGACGCCTATATCATCTTCGCCCTTGGCGACCGCCATCATAGAAGTAGCCAGCTCCGGCAGGCTGGTGCCCACCGCCAAAATAGTAAGGCCTATTACCACAGAGGATACGCCAAGAGCGGTGGCAATCATGACGCCGCCCTCCACCAGCGCCTGACCGCCCCCCAGTACGGCGCCCAGGCCCACCGCGACCATGAGGAGCGATTTGCCCCTGCTGAAGAGCACCGGCGAATCAAATGCCTGCTGTTCGCTATCCCCCATCTTTCGCTCTGCTGTAACTGACCACCAGAGAAAGATTAGAAAAGCTGTGAGGAGGAGCACTCCGTCAATTCTGGAGAGGACTCCGTCGAGGGTCAAAAGCACCACCAACCCCAGCGCCACGAGCCCCATTGGGGCCTCGCGCTTCAACATAGTGAGCTCGACCTTTAAGGCTCTGATTGATGAAGCCGCTCCCAATATCAGGGCTATGTTTGCGATATTTGAGCCGACCACGTTGCCCAGCGCCATGGATGAGGAACCACGCGCGGCGGCTGTGACTGTAACCACCAGCTCTGGCAGGCTGGTGCCAAAGGCTACAACCGTAAGCCCCACCACCGCCGGAGCGACACCGAAGTTGCCCGCAAGCGCCGAGGCTCCCACGACAAGCCAGTTGGCGCCGAAATAGAGAAGAAACGCACCCAAAAAGAGCAGGAAAACTGCCAGAAGCAACTTATCTATCCATCTTTTTCCGGCTCGGCGCCAAGGAGCACGTCAAGCTCATTTAAATGTGCTCGCTCGCCTATCGCAATGAGCCGGTCGCCCTCTTCAATGATCGTTGAAGCGCCGGGGTTGAAGTTCATGTGGCCGCTCTTTTTCTTCACCGCCACGATAATAATATCGAGCCTTGAGCGTATATTCGAGTCTACTACGGAGACTCCGGCGATGGGTGAACCCGGCGGCACAACGGCCTCCTCTATCTGAAGGCCCAGGTTCTCCGATTGTGTGGCTAGCTCAATAAAGTCTATCACCGCAGGCCTCAAGGCAGCGCTTGCCATCCTGGTGCCGCCGATTATGTAGGGAGAGACGACCTTGTCCGCTCCGGCGCGGCGCAGCTTGGATTCGCTCCGCTCCTCCTCATAGCGTGAGATTATAAAGAGGCTGGGGTTCAGCTCCCTGGCGGAGAGCGTCACGAAGAGGTTGTCTGCGTCGGTTCTAAGGACCGTAACGAGCCCTTTTGCCCTCTCGATGCCCGCATCCTTTAATATCTCCTCCTCGGTGGCGTCGCCATAGATGACGGGTATATCGTCGGGTATCCTTTTGACGATATCCTCATCGCGCTCAATAATAACGAAGGGTATCGGTTTTGCCGCGAACTCTCCGGCCACAAGGCTCCCAATCCGCCCGTAGCCGCAGATTATGTAGTGGTCCTTCATCCTGTTAATCTTGGACATCGTTCTTCTCCTCCCCATTGCCCACTGTATCTGCCCCTCTATGAGCAGACGGGAGAGCGAGCCTAAAAAATAGGTCGCCATTGTTACTCCGCCGATAATGTAGACGATGGAAAAGAGCCTCCCCGCCTGTGACATCGGTGCCGGCTCGCCGTAGCCGACCGTGGAGAGCGTTATAACCGCCATGTAGACACTGTCGATGGCGGAATAACCCTCCAGGAGGTGAAAGGCAACCGCCCCGACGACGATCATCATGAGCAGAGCGAAGAATATCTGCAAAAAAGTCGACAATAGACGGTTATTTATCGGCATTACTTGTATGCTCCGGTTGACTAATCACCTAATAGAGCCTAGATTCTCTATCGGTTTAACACATTAGGCAACCATTATAAGGAGCCAACTACCATTTATGAAACTTTCAGATGTAAAATTTTCAGACCTTGAACTCCCGGAACAACTTTTAAAGGGGGTTACGGCAAGCGGCTTTGAGTATTTGGCCGAAGTTCAGGCCCTCTCTCTGCCAACCTCACTCTCCGGCAAGGATGTGGCTGTTCAGGCGCAGACCGGTTCGGGCAAGACCGCCGCTTTTCTCATCACCATATTTGAAAAACTCCTCCGCACGGAGCCTCCCAAAGGGGTGCGTGGCGTTTGCCCCCGCGCCATAGTAATAACTCCCACCCGTGAACTGGCAGTCCAGGTAGCGAAGGACGCCGAGGAGATAGTAAAGGGCGGCGACCTTCCCATACGGATTCTGCTCGCCTACGGAGGGGTTGACTATCAGAAGCAGCGAGAAGAGATCAGCCAGGGCGTGGACCTCCTCGTGGGGACCCCCGGCAGGCTCATAGACTACCTGAAGCAGCGGGTTTACAACCTCCGCCATGTTGAGATGGCGGTCATTGACGAAGCAGACCGCATGTTCGATATGGGCTTTGTCTCAGACATCCGCTTTCTCTTGAGGCGCATGTCACCCTACAACGAGCGCCAGTCGATGCTCTTCTCCGCCACCCTCTCCGAGCGTGTAATGGAGCTCTCCTACGAGTATATGAACATCCCGGAGCTGGTTGAGGTAACGCCGGACAATCTGGTGGCCGACAAGGTTGAGCAAACCCTCTACCACCTCGGCTCCGACGAGAAGATGAGCTACATGCTGGGTTTTCTCGAAAAGGAGGAGTGGACGAAGGCGCTCGTCTTCGTAAACACCAAGCGGGCGGCGATAAAGGTGCGCGATACGCTTAACGCCAATGGGCACCCTACAGTGCTCCTCTCGGGCGACGTCACTCAGGTAAACCGCCTGAAAGTCATAAAGCGCTTCTCCTCGGGCGACGTTAAGGTGCTGGTCGCTACCGATGTCGCCTCGCGCGGCCTCCACATAGAGAATATAAGCCATGTAATAAACTACGATGTGCCGCAGGACCCTCAGGATTACGTACACCGCATAGGGCGCACGGCGCGCGCGGGCAAATCGGGCAAGGCAATCACCCTCGCCTGTGAGGACTATGTCTTCACCCTCCCCGAGATTGAGGAATACATAGGCCACTCAATACCTGTGGGTGAGCTGAACAGCGATTACTTTATAGACTTCAAAAAACCCCCAAGAAGGCCTCGAGCCATTAAAAAAATAAGCGGCAGCAGAGGGAGAGGTCCCAGCGGCAGGAGCGGCGACAAGAGGGCAGGCAACAGCTCTAACAAATCCGGTGAACGGCGAGGCGGCGGGGGCTCCTCCAGAAGGCGGCGCGGAGGGTCTAATTCCTCCGGTGGCGGCAATAAGTAGTTACTTAAAGGATTCGATGACCCTGAGTAGCTCCTCGGGGTCCTTGACTACCCCCGATTCAGAGGGCCTGCGTCCACGCTCCAGCCTCATGCAGAGGTAGCGCAGTGCGGCGCGCCTGATATAAGGCACTATAAGCTCACGCTCCCCGGCCTCAAGAGCTCTAACGCTCTCATACCCCTCCAAAAGGATTTTGCTCATCACCTCGCGCTCCTCGCTATCGCTCGTCACAAGGTAGACGCAAGCAAGGAGCGCTACGCATACGTCAAAGAGATAGGGGCCGTAGCCCGCTAGGGCGAAGTCGAGTATTGCTTTGACCTCTCCCTTCTGAGCGCCGAAGATCAGGTTGTCTGGGAAGAGGTCGGCGTGGATCAACCCACCCGGCAATGACTCCTCCGGCACCCTCGACTGGTAAAGGGCCTCGGTGAGCAGGAAATCGGTATATTCCGGGTATATATTTGCCTCTTTAGAGACCTCCGGCAGTAGCTTTTCGGCGAGGTGGCGGCCGCTTAGCTTCCTTGGTGACACCTTTTCCTCAAGGCCAACGCCGCCAAGGTGCAAAGTTGCCACTTCTCGGCCCAGTGAACGGAGATTTTCCTTAGTAGGCTTGGCTGGCTGCAACCCCTTCACAAAGGGGAAGAAGAGGAGCGGCTTTCCCCTGTGGATGATTATATCGCCAAGGGGCGCGACGACTTTTACTCCCCTAGCGGCAAGGGCGGAGAGGATGCGGCCAATATCCCGCACCCGCTCATCATCGGCGCTTTCAAATAGCGTGAGGATAAAGGTGCCGCGCTCTGTCTCCACCCTGTAAATTGTGTTCTCAATTCCATCTGAAACCGGCGCTGCGCTTAACACCTTCCCCAAACCGGCACTCTCTGCGTAGCGGCCTATCTCTTCCTCCGAGAGGTTGGTATAGACGCTCAATCCAACTCCCTCGCAGCGATTACATTTGCAAGTTGGATCCATTCAGCCACGGAGAGGGTCTCAGCACGCTCCGTACCCTTTAGCCCGGCCTCAAGGAAGAGCTCTTCGCCGGGAAGGCCGGCTAGCAGGGGCTTTAAGGTGTTACGAAGCATCTTTCTGCGCTGCCCGAAACCCGCCGCAACGGCTCGCCATAGCATCCCTTCGTCCTCCAGCGGGGCGACCGGCTCCGGGAGTATGTCCAGGTGTATTACCGCCGATTCAACCTTTGGAGGCGGGATGAAAGCACCCGGGGGAACGCGCATGACCCGCTTAACCTTGCAAAAGGCCTGCGCCATGACGGAGAGCTTTCCCCGCTCCTTTCCTCCCGGCGGTGCAGCGATTCGCTCGGCGACCTCCCGTTGGAACATGAGCGTCATCGACTTAAAGGCGCTACGCTCCTTTAAAAGGAGCGCCATAAGCGGTCCGGATATATTGTAGGGAAGGTTTGCGACGAGACGCATAGGGCCGCCTGCTTTTTCGGCGAGGGCCAAGTAATCTGTCCTGAGGGCATCGCCTTCGATCAGCTCCAATGTACCCCCTAGCTCTTCATTTAGATGGGCAACCATCCTAGGGTCCGCCTCTATGGCGGTCAAATGGGCCCCCGCCCCTATGAGCGCCTTAGTAAGAGCGCCTGGTCCGGGGCCAATCTCCAGCACAGCCTCCCCCGGCTGCACCCCCGAGGCATTTACGATTTTGGCGAGAATGTTTGGATCGCTTAGAAAATGCTGGCCCAAGGCCTTGTCGGGTGCCGGCGCTCCCCTAACCATCACTCGCCACCCAACCCCTCCAGCGGCCAGGTAGGTACAGCCTGTATATCCATGGTTCCGCGTACCCCCGCTTCAAAGCGGTGGAGCCCTGCGGCGGCCACCATTACGGCGTTGTCGGTACAGTAGCGTGGACGCGGTATAACTAACTTTATACCCCGCTTTTCGCAAGCCTCCGCCATCATCTCCCGAAGCCTTGAGTTACAAGCTACGCCGCCGCAGACGACCATATCCCGCACGCCGGAGTCCTTGACCGCGCGCATTGCCTTCACGACTAAAACCTCGACGACTGCTTCCTGAAATGATGCGCAAGTATCCTTTAATTCTTCACCCGATAGCCCCTCGGGATACCTTTCGACGTGGGTTCTAAGCGCAGTCTTTAACCCTGAGAAGGAAAAATCATAGCGGGATTTCTTCATCATTGGCCGCGGGAACTCAAAGCTCTCCCTATTTCCCTCCTTCGCGAGCTGGTCGATAACCACCCCGCCGGGATAGCCAAGGCCCATTATTTTGGCGACCTTGTCGAACGCCTCCCCCGCCGCATCGTCAAGGGTCTGCCCAAGGAGCTTGTATTTTGAGCGCTCCTCACAAAGATAGAGGGAGGTGTGCCCCCCTGAGACTACGAGCCCGACGAAGGGGCGTTCATTATCTCCCGGCGCAGGGTCTTCGACGAAAGCCGCTGAGATATGGGCTTCAAGGTGGTTTACAGGCACAAGGGGAAGCCCCGTGGACCAAGCCAAGGCCTTGGCGTAGGAGAGCCCTACTAGGAGCGCCCCCACGAGCCCCGGCCCCTGCGTCGCGGCGATCGCTGTTATATCATTAAGGGTGACCCCCGCTTTAGCGAGCGCCTCCTTGACCACCGGGTCAATCGACTCAACATGGGCGCGGCAGGCAAGCTCAGGAACTACACCTCCATACTCGGCGTGGAGGTCTACCTGGCTCGCCACAACGTCGGAGAGCACCTCCCGCTGGCCGCGAAGCACAGCGGCCGCGGTCTCATCGCAGGAGGATTCGATTGCCAAAATCAGGGTCTCACTCATATAGTATTTACCTTAACTAATTTCTATAACTACTTTATATTATAGCAGTTCCGCAGCAAGCTCCGCGAGGTTTGAGCGTTCGCCCCTTATGAGGGTAACGTGTGCAGCCACCTCCTGGCCCTTGAATCGTTCCACACAGTAGCTCAGTCCATTTTAGGTTGAGTCTATGTATGGGTTGTCTATCTGGTAGGGGTCACCGGTGATGACGATCTTGGCCCCCTCGCCCGCGCGGGTGATAATCGTCTTGACCTCATGTGGAGTCAGATTCTGCGCCTCGTCCACGATGATGTATTGGTAGGGAATCGAGCGGCCCCTTATGTAGGTGAGCGGTTCGAGGGCTAGCATATCCATCTCTATAAGCTCCTCGTAGCCCCTATGCTTTTTGCCGTCGCGCCCCTCAACGCCTGAAAAGAGGAACTCTACGTTATCGAATACCGGCTGCATCCAGGGGCGCAGCTTCTCCTGCACATCGCCGGGGAGGAAGCCTATATCCCTGCCCATCGGGAAGATCGGGCGGCTGACGAGGAGGCGTTTATAGACCTGCTCCTCAACCGACATCTGTAGCCCGGCGGCGATGGCGAGGAGGGTCTTACCCGTTCCGGCCTGCCCCACTAGGGTTACCAGGCTGATCTCGGGATTTAAAAGGGCATCCATGGCGAAACGCTGCTCGCGGTTGCGGGGGTGGATGCCCCAAATATCCTTCGGTATCTGAAGGGCGACTACTTCCCCATCTTTTGTGTGGCGGCCAAGGGCGTTTTGCTGTGGGTCCACCTCGCTTACAAGGTGTACATATTCATTTGGCTTAAGCTCATCCTGCACAGATGGCTCCTCGCCCTCCTCCACCACCCTATCTACAACCTCCTCAACGTGTGCGGCGCCAACCTTGAAAAAGGACTCTATCGATTCAGCTGAGACAAAGCGCTTTGTGTTCCCTGAATAGAGCTCATCTATAGAGACTACATGTCCGCGCTCATAGTCCTCCGCCGTTATGCCAAGCACATTGGCCTTGATGCGAAGGTTGGTGTCCTTGGTGACAAAGATTACCGGCGGCTTCTCCTTCTCCTGAAGGCCAAGGCAAACGGCCAGGATGCGGTTGTCAGCCTTCTCACCGACTAGCTCCTTTGGCAGGAGGTCAACAAACTCCGAGCCGAAGACAACTCTTATCTTTCCGCCCTTCTCACCTATTGGTATTCCCTCTTTCAGGTCGCCGGATTCACGCAGGCTATCCAAAAAACGCGATATCTGACGTGCGTTTCGTCCCGTCTCATCCAGCCCCTTCTTGAAGCGGTCGATCTCCTCTATGACCGTAATCGGGATATTTACGGTGTGCTCGTCAAAGGCGTTGATAGCCTGAGGATCGTGGAGGAGGACATTTGTATCGAGAACGAAATTTTTATCCATTTATTCCTCTTTTTGCCTTTCTTTAGAGCGAAGCGATCATCGTCAGTGCTTCAACAAGCTTCTTGGCGTCATGGATAGTATTGAAGGGTCCGAAGGAGGCGCGCACGGTGCCCACTGGAAAGGCATCAATAGCCTTGTGGGCGTCGGGGGCGCAGTGGAGCCCCACCCGTACGGCGATACCGTAGACCTCGTCCAGAGTGTATCCCACATGTGCGCCGTCAACCCCCTTGATATTGAAGGCGAAGACCGCGAGGCGCTTTGAGGGGTCACGTGGGCCGTAGAGAGTCAAGTCTGGAACTTTGGGCAGCTCCTCAATCAGGTATTCGATGATCTCCAGCTCATCTGCGCGGATATCCTCAACGGTTCTGGAGAGCAGATACTCAACACCGGCGCCAAGGCCTGCTATCCCCGGGGTGTTCAGGGTACCCGCTTCAAGGGCCTCAGGCAGCTCATCGGGCATCTCCCGAGACTCGCTGGCGAAGCCGGTGCCACCTGTGATGAGCGGTTTGAGCTCCACCCCCTCGCCCACATAGAGAATCCCCGTGCCCTGCGGTCCGAGGAGCCCCTTGTGCCCCGGCGCCGCGAGCATATCCACCCCCGAAGCCACTACATCGATTGGGATGGCGCCCAAACTCTGGGAGGCGTCCAGGAGGAACTTAACCCCCCTAGCCCTGCAAAGCTCTCCCGCACGCTCTATATCGAGGAGCGCTCCCGTAACGTTGGATGCGTGGGTAAGGGCTACAAGGCGGGTTCTCGGGGTGATGGCATCAGCCACCTTATCGATGTCGATCACTCCAGCACCATCGGCTTCTACAAGGGTGTGGCTGATCCCTTGCGCTTCAAGGGCGTGAAGTGGGCGCAGGACCGAGTTATGCTCCATGGCGGAGGAAACCACATGGTCCCCCTCCCTTAAAAAGCCTTGCAGAGTCTGATTTATCGCGTGGGTTGCATTTGAAGTAAAGATGACCCGCGAAGCGCTGGTAGCCCCGATGAGCCTCGCCACCCCCTCTCTGGAGGAGAGGATATATCTTGATGCGTTGAGGGCAAGGGTGTGCCCTGAGCGACCCGGGTTCGCTCCCGTCTTGAGCGCCTCTTGGACCGCATCGTAGACGGTCTGCGGCTTTGGGTGTGAGCTTGCGGCGTTGTCCAGATATATCATCTTCTCCTCAATCTCTCACACCCTCACAGGAGGTGTCCCTTAATCCCGCTTCGGGCGCAAGCCCGGGGCATCCTCCACCGCAACGCACGGAGAGGGAGCAGGGCTCGCACTCCTCGGGCAGCGCCGAGAGGTTCTTTGCAAGTTGGCTTCTTGAAGCCAACTTCCAGATATCCTTAAGCGAGGTGTCAACAAGGTCACCAAGCTCAAGGGGAAGCGTTCTGCACGCTACGAGTTTACCTGCATGGGTCAGGTGCGCCAAGGATGAAGCGGCCGCGCACCCCGCGTAAGCTTTAAATGGTTCAAGGCCAAGGGCCTCCGAGAGAAAGAGGTCATGTACTCTCAACGGCACCCGGGAGGGCTCCCCGGCTTCACTCCATGCGGCCAATGCGTATGCACGGTGAGCGGCGCTAAGGGCCTGAGCTTTAGCATGGGGGTTCATTATAGCGATTGAGCCATTTGAGCGCTTTGCAACATAAATGGCTTCTTTAAAATCTTGAAGGCCCTCTGGCGTCGACCAGAGCGCAATGGAGACTTCGCCTACACGTCCAGACAACTCAGCGTAGCTATCACCATATGGCGGCAGGATGTTAAGGGATAAGCTGGAGATCCAGGCCCCGAATCCTGAAAGTTCATCAATCAGGTCGCCGGGGATTGAGAGGGTTACCCGTGGCCCTCCGGGGAGGGCAAATTCCTCGCCGATGGCGCCAAGAGCTCCTATGCTTTCGCGGCTCACCAGAGCGTCTACAAATAGAACCCTCCCCTCAACCAGCTTTCGCCACAGAAGGCGGGCAAGCTCCTCATTGGCGGGGAGGTCCCAGGTGACCCGAAGGGGTGAGGAGAGCTCAACCATCATATTTGGGGAGGGCCATTTTTAAGAAACCGATCCCCTCCTCCGTCAGCGCCTCCTCCTCATCGGGGGTTGTCTCGCCCCTTATTGAGCGGGCCTCGCTCTGACCGGAATGAATTTTTCGCGCCTCCTCGGCAAAGCGCTCGCCTACGTCCTCAAAATTTTTCTCGACGAAATCTCCCAGCGCGCGAAAGTATGACTCCACCTTCCTGGAATCCGCCCCACGGGCGGGCGCAGCTGGCTGAGACCCCTTATCCGTATGCACCGCGACTGCGGAGAGGAGCTTTTTTATCTCCGTCGAATCGCAAAGCGGGCAGTGGATAAGCCCCTCGCCAAGCTGTCTATCAAAATCCTCGCGGTTCTGGAACCACCCCTCAAAGCGGTGACCCTCTTTACACGAGAGATCATAGGTAATCATCTATTCTTCTCCGTCAATTTCATTACATAACGCTCAAGCCTGTCCATCCCCTCCTTGATGTTCTCAAGGGAGTTGGCGTAGGTGAAGCGGATATACCCCTCGCCGCCGCTGCCGAAATCAATCCCCGGCGTGCAGCCGACGCCGGCCTCCCGCAATATGTCGAAGGCCAGCTCGTAACAGTCGGGGTTCAGGTGGCTCATGTTTACAAAAACATAGAAAGCCCCCGTTGGGTGGCATTTAAATTTAAAGCCCATTTTTTCCAGGCGATCCACCATATAGGAGCGCCGCGCCGCATAGGTCGCCACCATCTCCTTCACCTCTGCCTCCGTAGAGGTTAGCGCCGCAATCCCGGCATGCTGAACGAAGGAGTTGGCGCAAATATAGAAGTTCTGCGCCATCTTTTGAATTGGACGCACGAACTCCTCAGGGGCGATTACATAGCCAAGCCGCCACCCTGTCATCGCGTAGAGCTTTGAAAAGCCGTTGATAGCGAAAGCCTTATCTGTAAATTCGAGGATGGAGTGTTCACTCTCCCCGGCGTAGACCAGGCCGTGATATATCTCGTCGCTTACGACGAAGCTCCCCGCCTCCTCCGCTATGCGGGCCACCTCTTCCAGCCTGTCGGGGCTTATCACCGTCCCCGTCGGGTTGGCCGGGGAGTTTATGAGGAGCGCCTTGGTGCGCGGGGAGATAAAGGGGCGCACCTCCTCGGGAACATACTGAAAGCACTCCTCTTCGCGCACCGGCACATAAACCGGCGCCCCCCCCGAGAACTCTATCATCGGAGGATAGGAGGCGTAGTGAGGGTTGGTCAGGATAACCTCGTCACCGGGGTCAAGGAGCGCCGCAAAGGTCATATAAAGCCCAGGCGAGCAGCCTGAGGTTATGATTACCCGCGCCGGGTCAACATCCACACCATACTTCTTTTGGTAGTGAACTGATATCGCGCTGCGCAGCTCGTGGATGCCGAGCGAGTGTGTATAGTGCGTCTCGCTCGCGGCCATCGCCTTTAGCGCCGCTTCATGCACCGCCGGAGGTGTGTCGAAGTCGGGTTCGCCCACCTCCAGATGTATTATGTGCCTGCCCTCTCGCTCAAGCTCCTTGGCCGTTTCAAGGACGTCCATGGCTATGAAGCTGGGCATATTTCTAGTCCGCTTGGAGACGTTGTCGCGAACCATGTTTCCTCCCGAATGAAGACTCCGTATAATGGTACAATCTTAACAACTCAGATACACCCGCGGCAAGGAAAGGAGAACGATTCTCAGCTCATGGAAGTACGCCGGGATATTATCCCACCCCTTTTGGCGATAGCTGTCTCCCTCCTCCTCCACGGTGCGCTGGCCGCCCTTGATCTGGGCATCTTCGTGCCCGCCGAGCGCCCCCCGGAGCAGTTGGTCTCTATAGCGTTGGTTGAGCCTGAGATCGAGGCGCCGCCCACCGCTTCTACCGCCGCGCAAAAAAAAGCTGTGAAAGCCCTGCCTGCGCAGGAAAAACCCAAAGAGCCGAGAGCGCCTACTGTAGCTGAGCCTCCCCCTCCCGTGACTGAAACCAAGAAAACTTCTAAACCCGCCGCAGCTCCAAACATAGCGGAGGCACAAGCTGAGGAAGAGGTTAAAATACAGGCCGAGGACTCGCAAGGTGCCGAAGCGTCACCCGAAATCGCCGAGGAGGAGCCTCTTGACCTCTCGGTATCCCCTGAAGACCTCTCGCGGATAACGCCGGAGAATCCCGACCCCACCAAATCTCCCGGCGAGGTTACCATTGACATCAGGGACAGAGACCTTCGCTACAGAGGCTTCCTTGAGGCGGTCCGCTCCGCCATAGACAGGAGCTGGAACTGGCGCGAGGCGCTCCTTGCCGCCGAACGGCCCGGCTCGGTAACGCTAAGAATATCCCTTACACCCTCGGGGCACGCCGACGCTACCATCGCCGAGTCCTCCGGCTCGAGGATTCTCGACAATGAGGCGCTGGCTACTGTGCGCCGCGCGCAGATGCCATACTTTCCAAACCACTGGACGATCTCCAGGCTAAACCTCTTCGCCCAGTTCGATTACACCTTCTACGGAGAAGAGTGATCGCGCTGAATTATTCTGGATTAAAACCGGCTTTCGTGGCGCTATAGCGGCATCGACTCCGACCAGGCGATCCACCCCGCGCCAAGCGCCTCGGCGAGGCGGTAAACGTATGCGGCTTCAACCTTTATGAACTGGGCGTTGGAGCCTGCATATATCCTTGAGGGGTTCTCCTGATTTTCCATGATAACCGGTGAATGGCGGCGGCATGGGCGATGGCAGCGCTTAGGGTTAGTGGCGCCCTCAATGTTCCATGGGCACGCGATAGCCAGGGTAACAGGAATGTAGGGGCCGCATACGGTAAGGATGAAATCCTTTGGCATGGTAAAGGGTTCGACCCCCTGCAGGGTCGCGTCAACCTCCACGCCGCGCATGCCAAGCCTCGCGCCAAGCTCCAAGATAGCGGGATCTCCCCAGATATTGGCCCTTAGCGCGCGCTTTTGATTGATATCGGCCGCCTCTATCATGTCGAGCACTCTGGGGCCACGGCGCTGTCTGGAGAGGAGGCGCCCCGCTGTTACGGGATTTCTCAGCCCCTCTTCTCGCATCCTCTTCATAAGCCCCCAATCGTTAGCCACCCACTCCTCTCCCTCGGCGATGGAGCGGCGCAGCCACTCACAGACGAAGTCGAAGTGCGCCTCTCTGACAAGTGGGGTTACGAGGGTGAGGGTCATATCAAGTGAGCGGAGCTTTTTACGGGCAATGGCTACGTCATCGGGATGCGGGAGCAGATGGGGGCAAAACTCCACGCCAAAGAGCACCCCGGAGTAGCCCTCAAGCACCGCGCCCTCCAACTCTTCTAGCGATGTGACCCTTAGGAGGCTATCCATCTCACCCTCCGAGAAGCTTTTCGGCTATCGCTTCAACCACCCCGTCAACCTCGTCGCGAGAGTAAATGCCATTGCCATGGTCGGCGAGGTCATCATGCGCGGTGACCCTGAGGATTGTCTCCGGCCCCGGGGCGGTTACCTCCGCGCCCTCACCGAACACCTCTATCCTCGGATGTCCGCTTATCCCTTTAAAGCCCTCGACGAGCAGCAGGTCAGTGCCCTCCGGGCAGAGAGGGGAAAGGGTATCCGGGCCGGTCTTTTCATCCTTCTCCATATACGCTGCCACGCCATTTGCCGCGACGAGAAAGGTCGCTACTGCGCCCGCCTCGCGGTGACGCCAAGAGTCTTTCCCCTCCTCATCCATCCTCACCGCTTTTGAGGTGTGCTTTACCGTCGCCACGCGGTAGCCGCGCGCTGTGAGGCCAGAAAGTATCTGCTCCAGCAGGGTCGTCTTCCCGGAAGAGGAGTACCCCGCCAGAAGGAGGATGGGCGGGCGCGTCGTTACCACCCCGGCTCGCTCCCCTCAAAGAAGTCGTAATCGAAAATCTGCACATCGACCAGCTCGCCCGGCACGACCTTAGAGCGGTCCGTGGGCAATATCAACAAGGCGTTGGCTTCAACGAGGGTGGAGAGCATCCCGGAGCCCCTCCGGCCAAGGAAAGTCACCTTGAAGGTGCCCTCGTGGCGCTTGACGATGCACCTGATGAACTCTGTGCGGCCTCCGCGTGTTTCAAGGGCACCCGCCTCCTCGGTGAGGAGCGCTTTGAAGACAGGGCGAAAGAGGCGCTTTGCCCCCATAAGTTTTCTAAGCGCGGGGCGGACGAACTGCTCGAAGGATACCAGCGCGGAGACCGGGTTGCCGGGGAGGCCGAATACCGGAACGCTGCCCTTCATCCCGAAGAGGACAGGCTTGCCCGGCTTTATCGCCACCTTCCAGAAACGGGGCTCCATCCCCCACTGGGCGAGCACATCGCGCACGAAGTCATAATCTCCCATAGAGACGCCGCCCGTCGTTATGACAACATCGCACAAAAGCGCCTCTGAGAGCACCTCCATGAGCCCCTCGGGGTCATCCCTTCCAATTCCTATCCTAACGGGGATAGCCCCCGCATCCGCCACCTGCGCCGCAAGGCCATGGGAGTTTGAGTTAATAATCTTGTCGCCAGGGTCGTGGGCGTCCACCTCCACGATCTCATCACCGGTGGAGAGGATGGCAACGCGTGGGCGCTGCCTTACCCTTATGAAGGTGCGCCCCATCGAGGCTATCATCCCCACCTCGGCGGGCCTTACCCGCGTACCGGCTGGGATAACCTCGTCACCCTTCAATACGTCCTCACCCTCTTTCCTTACGTTAGCCCCCTGAGAGGGAGTGTTTTTGATGGTGACGATATCGTCCTCAATGGATGTATCCTCCACCGGAACCACGGTATCCGCCCCCTCGGGCATCGGCGCGCCGGTCATTATCTTGAAGGTCTCTCCGGGGCTGAGTGCCCGTGAAGGCTTGTACCCCGCCGCTATATCGCCAATCATCTTGAGGGTGCCGCCCTCTGCACCCGGCCCACCATGTTTGAAGGCGTAGCCGTCCATCGCCGAGTTATCGGTGGGGGGAAGATTTCTCGGCGCGCATATGGACTCGGCGATGACTCTGCCAAGTGAGTCCGGCAGCGCGACCATCTCGCCGGGAAGGGGCTTTATTTCGGAGAGTATTTTATCTAGAGCTTCTTGAAAGGGTATCATCTCAAATCCGGTCCTTTAAGGGTATATTTCCCAAATCCTAGCAGCGGGGGAATACCCGGTCAAGCTACTGCAATGACGGGCAAAACCGATTAATTTAAGCCGCCGGGAAATGCCGCAGACATTTTTCCTGTTATTTGTTTACGGTGAGGTTCAAAGAGCCCCTGGCGAGGGTTGCGGTAAGCTGCTCCCCGGCTTTCACACCTTTGGCGTCACGAAGTATCTTGCCCTCGTCGTCGGTGAGTATGGAGTAGCCTCTCTTAAGAACCCCCTTGGGGTCCAGGCTCTTAAGCCCCTCATCGGCAACCATAAGCGTCCTGCCCCGCTGCGCGATCAGTGAGTTTATGGTGGGCAGCAACCTCGAATCCAGCGAGTCCAGGCGGCGCTCTGCGCGTGAGACTCTAAGCTCGGGGCTGGAGAGCCCCAGCCGCTTGGCCGCTTCCCGGTAACTTGAACGGGCCTCCCAGACTTTCTCCATAAGCGCGGATAACCCTCGTTCAAGGAGCCTGTCCGCGTGAATCCTCGCCATCTCAAGTTTGCGTCCGGGCTCATAGCGCGCGGGGTCCAGGCTTATAAGCCGCCTTCTTAAATCAGATATCAACGCAACCATCGAGTTGGCGAGAGAGAGCTCTGCCCGCTCAAGGAGCGCCTTAAAATGGATACCTTCCTTTACTGCCATCTCTGCGGCTGCGGAGGGGGTCGGTGCACGCTTGTCCGCTACAAAATCAGTAAGGGTGAAGTCAATTTCATGCCCAACTGCTGAAATTACCGGCAGCCGGGAGTCAGCTAGGGCCCGTACAACACTTTCATCGTTGAACGCAGAGAGGTCCTCCCCGGAACCACCTCCCCTGCCTACGATGAGAAGCTCCGCCCCCTCAATCAACTGAGCGTCTCTAACTGCCTTTACTATCTCTGCCGGCGCCTCCACACCCTGTACGCGAGTAGGCACCACAGTGATCGACACCCATGGTGCCCGCCTGCCGAAGACTTCGATGATGTCCCTGACCGCCGCCCCGGTTGGCGATGTTACCACCGCGACTTTGCGCACCATCTTCGGCAGCTCTCTCTTTCGCGCCTCATCAAAGAGCCCTTCGGCGGAGAGCTTCTTCTTTAGGAGTTCAAAGGCGATGAGGGCGGCCCCCTCACCCTGCGGCTCCATGAAATCCACGATAAGCTGTAGGTCTCCGCGCTGCTCGTAGAGGGAAAGCCGTCCACGGGCTAGGACCTCGTCCCCATTCTCGGGAGAGAAGGCCAAAAGCCTCCTAGCCGTACGAAAACAAACGCACCTTAACTGCGCCGAATCATCTGTAAGGGTAAAATATGCGTGCCCTGAGGCGGGAACGCGCAGGCTGGATATCTCCCCCTCTACCCAGATATCGGTGAAGGTGCGCTCCGTCATCTCACGAACGCGTGCGGCAAGGTCCGAGACGGTTAAGACCTCACCGGGCGCGGGGGTCCAGCTAGTATCAGTCAAGGGAGAGGAAGACATCTTCCAGCTCCGGGAACTGGGTGAGGAATTCTTTAAGGCGCGTTTTAAGCTCGCCTTCAAGCTGGCGTACGCGCTCCCTGGAGACCCCGAAGCTTTCACCCAACTCACGCAGGGTCACGGGGTCCTCCGCGATGAGGCGCTGGTCGAATATCTCCGCCTCCCGCTCCTCAAGGGTATCTCGAAACGCCATTAGCTTTTCATGTATAACTTGCTGTATTTCTTTCATTTCTACATTTTCAGCCGAGGTCGGTTCCTCATCCTCGAGAAAATCAATGCGCGTAGCGTCATTATCTTCCCCAAGGGGCACATCAAGGGATAGATCCTGCCCCGCGAGGCGCATCTCCATCTCCTTGACCTCCTGCTCTTTGACCCCGAGGCGGGAGGCTATGAGCTTGTGCTCAGGCTTAAAGCCGGCGGCCTCAAGGGCCTCCTTCTCCTTTTTCAGGTTAAAGAAGAGGCGGCGCTGATTCTGCGTGGTTCCAATCTTCACCAGCGACCAATTGTTGAGGATATAGCGGATCATGTAGGCGCGAATCCACCAAGCCGCGTATGAGCTGAGGCGCACCCCCCTTTCGGGGTCGAATTTCTCTACCGCGCGCATAAGGCCGATGTTCCCCTCCTGTATCAGGTCGAGGAGGTTGGTCATATTGCGCCGAAATTCGTAGGCGATCTTCACTACCAATCTGAGGTTGGAGACGACCATTGTATATGCGGAGTCTACATCACCCTCATCGCGGTACTTCTTTGCGTAGAGAATCTCCTCCTCTCGGCTGAGGAGGGGGTGGCGGCTGACCTCTGCGAGGTAGCGCTGTAAGGGGTCGGCTGAAATGATTGAGTTTGAATCCGATTCAATGGAGAAGGATTCGAGCCCCTCAGCCGGGTCATCATCACCATCATCGCCATCAACAGGGACCGGCTCTACGACCTCATCCTCTTCAAGCTCGCTCTCTTCATCGCCGACATCCAGGTGCTTATCTATATCTTCTTTATTCTTTACCATCGCCCCGTCTCGCGGTCATCGCTTTAAAACACAGCAATCTTATTACATTTCAAGGTTTTATGCCATCACGGAGTCTTATGGCAGGTGCGGCACCAAGCGCGCTTTTCAGGGCGACTGAGGTTGCCGGGGCTCATCGGGTCATGGGGGTTGTGGCAGGAGGCGCAATCCATCATGTGGCCGGGCCGGAGGGGGTCGTTGGCGGAGGTGACGGCGTGGCGCAGCTTCGGGTGCTTTTTCAAAGAGTGCTTCTTGTGACAGCGCCCGCAAACGGCGGCCATCTCCTCATTCGCCGGAAGGCCAACCCCTTTATGGCAAACCGAGCAAAGGTCAAAGAACTCCTGCTTCTCATGCTTACCCAGGCCGTGGTCCTGATGACACCCCTTACAATCATTGGGGGCAAATTCATGGCAACTTTTACAAAGTGCCTCGCCCACCTTGTGGAACTTCGCCCCATCTCCGGCAAGGCATGGTTTGAGCTTAAGAGTCTCCGAACGCTCCCCCCGAGATACAACGATCTCCCCACCAAGGGTTATCCGCTGGTGGTAGACCCCATCCTCCTCAAAGCCGCTGTACTCTACGGGCTTGCCGTTGACGGTGTAGCCGGGCTCGCCGTCGGCGCGGACCACACTCCAAATGGTCTCGCAATCGGGTGAGTACCCTTCAACGGGAGCCAACACCTCAAGCTCTGCGCCAATGGCTGAAGTAACGATAAAAAAAATAACGATCGGTGAAAAAAACACCGACATCAAACTCTTCAACTTTTCACCTCGATATCAAGCTCCCGCTCCTGAAGCCCGCCACCCATAAGGCGACACCACTCATCCACGGCGCGCGCGCCATCCACAGCGGCGCTAACTATACCCCCTGCGTAGCCAGCTCCCTCGCCCACGGGATAGAGCCTCGGGTGGCTAAGGGAGCACATCTCCTCGGTACGAGTTATTCTAAAGGGGCTGGAGGTACGCGTCTCTACACCTACCAGCGTCCCCTCTCGCACCGCAGAGATTTTTCCCTCCATCTTAGGCAGCGCGCTTTTCAAAGATTCCCTTACAAACTCCGGCAAGAGCGAAGCGAGCTGTCTCTCCACCAGCGGCCAGGGGGCGCTGCACCGCTCCTTAACCCTCTCATCCCCCGCGCCAAGGAAAGTCGAGACGCGCTGGGCCGGGAGGTATCCCCTGCCGGCAGATTCAAAAGCCGCGCGCTCCCACCTTCTCTGGAAGTTTATTCCCCCCAGCGGGTCCATTCCGAAATCCTCCGGCCGCACCTCCACGACAATCGCAGAGTTGGCGAAACGCCCGGAGCGGTTGGTGCCGCTCATCCCATTTACTACGACACCATTTGCCTCGGTACCTGCGGGGACTATGGTTCCCCCCGGACACATACAGAAGGAGTATACACCACGCCCCTCTATACCGCGCTCCTTAAGGACAAATTCAGCAGGCGGAAGAGCGGGCATCTGGCAATAATCACCATACTGCGCCAGGTTAACCGCGCTCTGAGGGAGCTCAAGGCGCACACCCATGGCAAAGCCCTTAGCCTCCAGCAGCACCCCCGCCCTCACCAAGTTGACAGCGAGTCCACGGGAAGAGTGCCCCACGGCCAAAAAGACCGCGTCCGCCTCCACAGGCCCAGCAGCTGTAGTTACTCCACGCACCTCGCCGTTGACCATGTATAGATCGTCAACGTAGGTATTGTAATAAAACTCCACCCCTCTCGAAAGCAAGCGCTCCCGGAGCCTCTTTACCACGGTGCGTAGCCGCCCGGTGCCAAGGTGCGGCTTCGAATCTACCAGAACACTCTCGCCGCCACCAGCCGCCGCTATATTGGAGAGCACCCAGCCTTTACGGTAATCCTTAACCCTCGTGGTCAACTTGCCATCAGAGTATGCCCCTGCGCCTCCCTCGCCGAATTGGACGTTGGAGGATGGCGTAAGGTTCGCCCTTCGCCAATACTCGGCCACGTCTTTGGTGCGCTCATGGAGGGGCTTGCCCTGCTCAAGCACCCTTACCCTGACTCCATATTCTGTGAGCCTTAACGCCGCGAAGAGCCCGGCTGGCCCCGCGCCCACGACCACCGCTCGAAGTTCAGCCGCTCCCCGGGGCGGTATGGGCACCCGCTCAAACTCTCTCCAGGGGCTCACATTATTTATTGCTGGAATTTCAATATTTTCGGGGAGGAGAACCCCAAGGGTGTACTCATACCTTGGGGCGCGGCGTCCTCTGGCATCGAGGGAGCGCTTAAGCACCTTGGCGCCCGCTATATCGCCATACGCCAAGCAAAGGCGGGCCGCAGCCTCGGCGATGAGCTCCTTTTCCGGCGCTCCGGGGGCTAGGTTAAGCCCCGCGATCTTTATCTTCCTGAATTCAGACACTTTAATTTATCCAACTCCCTTCAGAGGCCTTGAGATTAGCAGAATTAGCATTCCTAAGGAACTCGCCCTCTCCCTTTATAATGCGCAAAATTCACAAATAAGGTATTTTCATCAATCGTTGGGCCAGCTCAAGTGGTAGTCTCTTTTGGGCAGATAAAATATCGATATCGCCGTATCCAAAGCTATTTGCAAATAACCAGACACCTTAGAGTTCTTGAATATCCCACTCAGCAGAGTAAAATAAATAGTCAAACTGTTTTCGGAGCAAAAGATGATAAAGCCCTTGCCGATAGATAAACTGAGAAAAGAGGTTGACCCTGCCTCATTTCCCTTCACCTCAACCGCCGATGTCCCCGCCTTAAAGATGCCACTGGGGCAGGAGCGCGTGATGAGCGCCCTGACCTTTGGCCTTGAAATTGAGAGCCACGGCTACAACATCTTCCTTTTGGGCCCCCCAGGCGCGGGTAAACAGACCACCGCAACAACCATCATCGAAGAGGCGTCAAAATCAGGCGAGGTGCCGAATGACTGGCTCTACGTATACAACTTTAAAGATGGTGAAAAGCCCTTAGCCATATCACTCCCGGCAGGGATGGGCGGCACCTTTCGCGATGATGTAGCAAGGCTCGTAAAGCGTCTTACGGAGGAGATACCCAAGGCCTTCGCCGGTGATGAGTACGGCAAGGAAAAGGCTGATATACTAAAGAATCTGGCAGAGAAAAAATCCAACATCTTTCAGGCTTTAGAGGAGAACGCCAACCAACACAACTTTATTGTCCAGCGCTCCGCCGAGGGTCTCACCCTCACCTACACCATCGACGGCAAGCCCCTCTCAGGGGAGGATTTCACCAAGCTGCCGGAGGATAAGCAGGAGGAGATCAACACCGCGCGTGAAGAGGTGCAGGAGACCCTCGCACAGACAATAAACGAGGTGAAGGAGCTTGAAAAATCGACGCAAGGTGAGTTAAGAAAGCTCGATTCAAGGGTCGCCCTCGCGGCAGTCGGCCATGAGTTCGAGGAGCTTAAAGCTGAATACCGGGCATATTCAAAGGTTCTGGATTATCTGGCGGCGATAGAGGCCGACGTGCTCGACAATATTGATAAATTTCGCAACGACGGCTCCTCAGGGCCGCCGGTGCCCCTGCCCTTTATGCCTCAACCGGAGGGGGTGGAGGAGGTAATAAAGCGCTACCGTGTCAACCTCCTCGTTGACAATAGCGAACTTACACACTCGCCGGTTGTCTTTGAGTCCAACCCAAGCCATCACAACCTCATCGGGCGCCTTGAGCACCGGGCACAGTACGGCGCTTTTATAACCGACTATACGATGATCAAGGCGGTGGCCTTCCACAGAGCCAACGGCGGCTACCTGATATTAAACGCCCGCGAAGTGCTCCTGAACCCCTTCTCCTATGAGGCGTTAAAGCGCGTTCTTAAAGATGAAGAGATTCGCATGGAGGACCCCGGCGAGCAGTACCGCCTTATCTCTGTAACCTCCCTTGCGCCGGAGCCAATCCCCTCCAAGGTTAAGGTCGTCCTCCTAGGTACCCCCTGGCTATATTACCTCCTCGGAATGCACGATGAGGACTTCCACAAGCTCTTTAAAGTGAAGGGCGAGTTTGAGCACTCCATGGAGGATAACGAGGACAACAGGATGAGCTACGCCTACCTCGTCTCAAGCCTCTCTAAAGAGGAGGGGCTCTTGCCCTTCTCAAACGGAGCCCTGGCGGAGCTCGTTGAATTCGGACTTCGGGAGGCCGATAAGACCTCCAAACTTTCAACCTCCTTTCTTGCGATAACCGACCTCGTCCGCGAGGCCAACCACTGGGCGATCAAAGAGGGCACCCAGATGGTTGAGGAGCGCCACGTAGAGCGCTCCATAGATGAGAAAATATTTCGCAGCGACTACCTTGAAGAGCGCATCGGTGAGATGGTCGAGGAGGGCACGATCCTTATAGACACCGAGGGCGCAAAGGTTGGGCAGATAAATGGCCTCTCAGTTTACGATATGGGCGACTATGCCTTCGGCAAGCCGACCCGCGTGACTGCGCGCGTCTTCCTCGGCAAGGAGGGCGTTACGAACATCGAGCGCGAATCTGAGCTAGGCGGGCCGACCCACAACAAGGGCGTCCTAATCCTTCAGGGCTTCTTCGGCTCCAGATATGCCCAGAAGCACCCCCTCGCCTTTGGGGCGACCCTCTGCTTCGAGCAATCTTACGGAGGGGTTGACGGAGACTCCGCTTCCTCCACCGAGCTTTACGCGCTGATCTCAGCCCTGACAAACCTACCTCTCCGGCAGGATATCGCCGTCACGGGCTCGGTAAATCAGATGGGCGAGGTCCAGGCTATCGGCGGCGTCAACCTCAAGATTGAAGGGTTCTATAAAACCTGTAAGGCAAAGGGCCTCACCGGCACACAGGGCGTGATGATCCCCGCCTCAAACGTCAAAAACCTCATGCTTAGCAGAGAGGTGGTAGAGGCGGTGAAGGCGGGTAATTTCAATATCTATCCAATCTCCACCATCGACGAGGGGCTGGAGCTGTTGACCGGCATTCCCGCCGGGGAGAGAAGCTCCGTAGGCGAGTATCCCAGCGATTCCGTAAATGGCATGGTAATCGCAAAGATGGAGCGTATCGTCCAAAGTTGGAAACAGGTACACTCTGATTAAGTTTATTTGATCAATTCAAGTTGAGAGGCTTCAAATGAAAATCTGGCAGAACTTAGCCTTCGTGGCAGTGTGCGGAACCGTTCTTGTCGTGCTCCTTAACGCACCGCCGGAGACGACGCCAAAAACCCCGAAGGACGAGATACACGTCAACCCGAAAGAGTACTCAAGGTGCCCCTCCTGCCACCTCCCGGGGGGCGATGCCCCGGAAGTACAGGCGGACCATTTGAATAAAGAGGGCGCGCTGGTCCTGGACCACCAAAAGTGCTACATGTGCCATAAACCCCAGGAGTAAAGTGCGTCAATGATAAGCATAGACCACTACATCGCCTTCCTTCTGGCCTCCGCCGTGATTCTTGTAATCCCCGGCCCTACTATATTGTTGGTCGTAGGTCAGGCGATGGCCCACGGGCGGCGCTCCGTTGTACCGTTGACGATTGGGGTACTCCTTGGCGACTTCACGGCGATGACGCTCTCGCTTATCGGCCTTGGGGCTGTCCTTAGCACCTCTGCGGCGCTTTTCTCCATCTTCAAGCTTCTGGGGTCGGCATACCTCATCTACCTTGGCGTAAAGATGTGGCGGACGGCCCCCTCAACGAAGGCTCAAGCCGCCACAGCGAGCGGCAAGCGTATGCCGCACATAAGGGACGCTTGGCTTGTCACCACGCTAAACCCCAAGTCGATAGCCTTTTTTGTCGCCTTTCTCCCCCACTTTGTCGATACGTCTAAGCCACCGCTTTTACAGTTCATAATACTTGGAGCCACCTTCCTTGTTATGGCGACCATAAACGCCGCGCTCTACGCTATCTTCGCCGCCAAAGTGAAGGGCATATCAACCCCCCGCTCGCAAAGGTTCTTCGCAAGATGCGGCGGGACTGCGCTTTTAGGCGCGGGGGTTATGACGGCGACCTTGAAACGCGCAACTTAAAAGAAATAAAACTTGTCTAATTCAGCTCCAAGATTCGCGGCGTTCCTATGCCTCGTAACGGCTACTTTGCTGTGGGGAAGCTCCTTCGTCGCGCTTAAAATGGCCTTCCGCTCCTTCGACCCGATGTTCGTAATCTTCTCGCGAATGTTTGTGGCCTCTGTGATATTTCTCATTTTTATAAGGAAATTCATAAGCGCCCCATGGCGTAGGAGCGACATCCCGGCGATCCTCTTCATGGCTTTTTGCGAACCCTGCCTCTATTTCATCTTTGAGGCCAAAGCCCTCCAGAACACCACCGCGTCGCAAGCGGGGATGATCTGCGCCATGCTCCCCCTTATGGTCGCATTGGTCGCGGCGCTTTTTCTCGGAGAGCGGCTGACGATAAGGACTGCTGCGGGATTTATACTCGCCATAGGTGGCGCCGGGCTCCTCAGCTTTGGCGCGGAGGTGAGTGAATACGCCCCCAACCCCCTCCTCGGCAATTTCTACGAGTTCATGGCGATGGTCTGCGCAACGGGGTACATCATTACCCTAAAGCGCCTCTCCACCCGTTACTCTCCCCTTGTGATGACAGGCATTCAGGCTTTCGCGGGGGCGCTCTTTTTCTTCCCCTTCCTCCTGCTGCCCGGAAGTTCGTTTCCCGCCAACCCGCCCATTTCCGATTCACTCGCCGTGCTCTATCTGGGCTCCTTCGTCACGGTTGGGGCCTATGGCCTCTACAACGTCGGCGTCTCCATGATCCCGGCAGCCAAAGCAACCGCCTTTATCAACCTGATACCTGTCTTCACCCTGTTGCTTGGCTGGCTAATCCTGGGGGAGCGCTTTTCGACGGTGCAATATCTCGCCTCGGCGCTCGTACTCTTTGGAGTCATACTCAGCCAAACGGGCGCTGAAACAAAAGATATAGAACCGCTACCGGCTGAACTCCACTGATGGCGGCTATAAACCATCAATGGTTGAGCCGCTGGTTTGAGGCGCGGGGGATATCACTTTGGGGTATCGCAGATTTATCCGTGCTTATGGGAGAGAGCCCCTCACCTCCATATCCACGCGGCGTAGCCTTCAGTGTGGCTATGGATAAGGAGATAATGGCCTCCATCAAGGCTGGCCCCAACCGCAGCTATGCAGATGAATATAATAGGGTAAATCTGATCATCGACCAGCTGGGCGCGGAGCTCTCAAGGGATATTAGAGCCATAGGGTATAACGCTATTCACCTTGCAGCATCAAAGCGAACCGACCTGGAGAAGATCGCCGGGGAGTTCCCCCATAAGACCGTTGCAACGCTCGCAGGGCTCGGATGGATAGGAAAGTGCTGCCAGCTTGTGACGCGCACCGACGGCCCCTGGGTGAGGCTTGGGAGCGTCTTCACCGACGCCCCCCTGCCCACGGGAAAGCCGGTCACAACCTCCTTTTGCGGTAGCTGCTCCGAGTGCGTTAAGGCATGCCCCGCCGGGGCAATCACCGGGGAGAGCTGGAAGGCCGGGGTTGAACGGGAGGCCCTCCTCGATCCGTCAAAATGCGACCATTTCAAGAAGCGCCGCTTTAAACAATTCAACGCCGGGCACAACTGCAACATCTGCGGAGCAGCGTGCCCCTACGGGTTAAAGAGCCTCAAACCCTGAATACGCCGCTCTTTGCTATCTCCCTAACCAGCGATGTGGCATAAACCCCTGGCATAAGGGTAAAGGTGAGCTCAACCCCCTCATCCCACTCACTCGCCGAGGCCCCTGCAACTGGAGCCCTTAATTCCTTTCTGCTTCCCGTCTCCCTGCCAAATAGCTCCTCAGCAAGGCCGAAATCATCAAGCACCCCGCGCTCGGCCTCTGCAATCGCGCCCTCCGGGCTCTTCATCTTCTTGCCGAAGATAGGTCCTGTCGGGCTCACCTCAAAGGAGTCGAGGCGGGGCTGGTCCACCTCCACCTCCTCCGAGATGAAGATGCCCCCGGAGTCATGCTTTTTAAGGAGGTCGCCGGAAATTACCCTCCTAAAGTCTCCCGCCTCAATGCGCCTCGCCAGCACCTCATTGAAGAGCAGTGATTGCAGCGCGGAGATTATAAGGTCGCGCTTCCAGCGCCCCACCTTTTTGCGTCTCACTTCCCCGGCGAGGAAACGGTATCCCTCGCGGGCGTTGTCGCCCCTCGCCCCAAAGCGCTGCGGCCCAAAGTAGTTGGGTAGCCCCAGTCTAGTAAGCTCTTCTAAAGCTTTCGATGCGCTCTCAATATCCCCGCCCCTAAGCCTCACTAAAAAGCGGTTGCCCGCAAGATGCCCCAGCCTCAGCTTGTTTCTATGGCGCGTGGCCGAGATAACTTTAGCCCCCGCCTCGGTGAACGCGCGGGCGGCTTTCTCCTCGTCGACCCCTGTAATGGTGAAGGCTTGGAGTGTAACTGCGTCCCTGTCCTTCATCCCGGCGTAGCCGACTGCCGCGCCACCCACGCCGAGGGCATCGGCAACCGCAAGGGCAAGGTCACGTGTCGTCATATCAACCTTCTCAACACTCAGGGCGGCGTGCTCACCATCGCCGGAAAAGGGATAGAGAGGTATTTCCTCCACCGTGAAATATCCGCTTCCGGCGGGCCACTCCCCCGCCAACCCGGTCTCAAGGAGGCGTGGGTAGTCGAACTCCCGCCAGGGGGCTGAATTCAAATCGATTCTATTCATTATTATTCTCCGCCGGGAGTTCTGTAACCCCCGATTAACTTATGGTAATTTAACTATGGCCTCCCAATATGAGGCGGCACACCAACAAACCCAGAGAGGCATACGTGAGCGAATATATGATAACAGTGGTCCTATCAAGCGGGCGAAAAAATTCAAACTCATCCGGCATGGCGAACCGCTTGGCCGCCGCAGCGGTCAAAGCCGGCGGCGCGATTGAGCGCTACGACCTTGCGAAGATGGACTTCAAGGGGTGCACGGGCTGCGGAAGCTGCCGGAGCACCACCGACTCCTGCGTCATCCGTGACGACCTCTCCCCCCTCCTAGCGTCCTTGAAGCGTTGCGACGCTGTAGTGTTGGCGTCGCCTAATTACTACGGTTACGTCTCCGGCACCTTCAAAGCCTTCCTGGACAGGTGGTACTCACTCAGGGACGCGGAGCGAAAGTTGCGCCTCCCCGCCGGGCGGCCCCTCGCCTTTTTAATGTCGCAGGGCCACCCAGACCCCGAGGGTTATCAAAACACCCTCAATTCAATGTCCACCATCTTCTCTGCCTACGGCTTTGAGACAAAGACAATTATCGGCGCAGGTTTGCAGGGCCCCGGCGAGTTTACCGAGCGCCAAGAGCTGCTAAGCGAGCTTGACGCTTTTGGCGAAGAGCTCTCCGCCACCTTGAGGAAGAGCAAGTGAAGTTCGAGGGCGTGAAAGTTCCGCCGCTGCCCTGGTCAATACTGACGGGAATGGTTGCGGCGTTCGCCATGGGCGCGGCGCGCACGATGACCTCCACCGAGGAGCTTCTGGCAAAAAACCTGGCGCTTAAAGTTGCGGGGTTCGTCCCCCTTCCAGGCGCAGGCCACTGGGGCACCATGCAGTCGATAAAGCCGGCGCTGGCGGGTGGACTGTTCTTCGCCCTTGCCCTCGGCGCAGGGGTTGGGGTTCTCGGGTTTATTCTCGGGCGCCTTGGCTCACTCCTGGGCAAGAATGCGAAGTTGTTTATAATCGCAGCTTGTGCGCTCCTGCCCATCGCAGCCTTCCTTGGCGGCGATGCGCTTCTGGGGGTAACCCTAGCGGTTGCTTTGCTATATTCTGTTAGATATTCAATGAGCGCGCCGCCCCCCGAGCCACGCCGGGCAGTTGCATTGCTACTCTCGCTTTTAATTCTGGCATCCCCATTGGCGGTGGTCCTAAAGAGCTCAACCGGGGGCTTTGAGACAGTAAGAAATGCGCTGATAAAATCAGAGAGCACCAGAGGCATT